>CAKZNT010000092.1 GCA_937132065.1 uncultured Loktanella sp. | reverse complement strand
CTGAGTTTTACAGGCGAACACACCCAAAAGGTGGACGGTAAGGGGCGCATGTCGATCCCTGCCGATTTTCGTCGCGTGCTCGAATCCCAAGACCCCGAGTGGACCGAAGGCCTGAACCCCCGCATGTATTTGCTTTATGGCGACCACCTCAAGAACGAGTTGCACGTCTATACGGTCGCGGAATTTGGCACACTGGTCGCATCGATCAACGCGATGCCAAAGGGCTCCCCTGCAAAGAAGAAATTATCCCACCTTTATATCGGTCAATCCATGAAGATGGAGATCGACAAGGACGGGCGCACGGTCATGCCGATCCGCCAGCGCGAAAAGCTGGGTCTCAAGGATGGTGAATTGTATTTCCGCGGTGTTGGCGACCACTTTGAAATCTGGAAGGCCGAGACCTTTACCGAGACTGTCGCGGATGACATGTCATCGTGGCTGGATGCGCAGGGCGAAGACTTTGACCCTCTTTCACTTTTGGATGCAGGGTAGGGAAATCTGATGTCAGCTGCCACTGAAACATCCCCCCACATTCCCGTTCTGATCCGCCCGCTTATTGCGGCGGTTGCCCCTGTCACGGGTGTTTGGCTTGATGGCACATTCGGCAATGGCGGCTATACCCGCGAACTTCTGGCGGCGGGCGCGGACAAGGTGATCGGCGTTGATCGTGACCCATTGGCGTTTGAAATGGCGGCAGACTGGATTGCCGGATTTGGCGACCGCATTGAAACGGTGCAGGGCGAATTTTCGAAATTAGATCAATATGCCAGTGACTTGGACGGCGTTGTGCTTGATCTGGGCGTATCCTCGATGCAGCTTGATATTGCCGAACGTGGCTTTTCGTTTATGCGTGACGGCCCGCTGGATATGCGCATGTCGCAAGAGGGGCGCTCGGCAGCTGATATTTGCAATGAGGCGGATGAGGCCGAGATTGCGTCGATCATTTATCTTTACGGCGAGGAACGTGCGTCGCGTCGCATCGCCAAGGCCATTGTTGCCAATCGCCCGCTCACAACGACCTTGCAGTTGGCATCAATTGTTGCGGGCTGTTTGCCCCGCGCCAAGCCGAACCAGTCCCACCCCGCGACCCGCACATTCCAAGCGCTGCGCATTGCGGTAAACAACGAATATGGCGAGCTTGCCGAGGGGCTGATGGCCGCTGAGCGCGCCTTGAAACCCGGTGGTCAGTTGGCTGTTGTGACGTTTCATTCGGTCGAAGACCGCATGGTAAAGCGGTTTTTGCAGGCCCGCTCTGGCGGCATGGCCAATGCCAACCGTTATGCCCCCGAAGTGGTGCAAGAGGTGGCCGCATTCGAGGTTAAAAAGCGCAAGGCGATTGGCCCCGACGCACAAGAACTGGATGAAAACCCGCGCTCTCGCTCAGCGAAGTTGCGCGTGGCGATCCGCACGGATGCCCCCGCACAGGCGATTGATCCCGCCAAGCTGGGCATGCCGATGATGAATAAGGGGAGCAAATAGATGCGCAGTATTCTTTTTGTATTGGCGGGCCTTGCTGTGATGGCGCTCGCGTTCTGGTCCTATCAGGAAAACTACAAAACCCGCGATACCCTGTCCGAAGTGCGTAGCCTGCATGCCCAAATCGGCGCTAATCACGAACGCTTGGGCATGTTGCGTGCCGAGTGGGCGTATTTGAACCGTCCCGACCGTCTGTCTGATCTGGCCGAGTTGAACTTTGAACGTCTTGGCTTGTTGCCGTTGATGCCTGATGCATTTGGTCGTGTGGACCAGATCATCTATCCGATCCCCGACATTTTGCCGATTATCGTGCCCATCGAGGTGGATAGTGCGCCCGTGCCAGCAGGGGAGGATTCGCTATGATCCGCACGCCCCTGCGCCCGCTTGCCCGCATTCTGAAGGCCCGTGAAAAGGGCGAGAACCCTGATGCGATCGAGGCCGAAAACGTTCGTTTGCGCCGTGAGGATGTGCGCGACCGTTCGCGCCTGCGCGCCGAGGGTCGTCTTCTTGTGATGGGGGCTGCGTTTGCGATTGCCTATGGCGCGATTGGTGTGCGCATGGGTGCGCTTGCGGGCAGTGCCCCCGAGGAGCCGCAAGCCGCGTCCATTGGCAGCCCGATCATTGGCCAGCGCGCCGACATTACCGACCGCAACGGTCGTATTCTGGCAACGAACCTCGAGACGCATTCGCTTTATGCGCATCCTCGCGATATGGTTGATCCGACCCGCGCGGCGCGTGAACTGGCGGTCATCTTTCCTGAGTTGGACGCGGATGACCTGATCAAGGATTTCACGGGATCGCGTAAATTTGTGTGGATTCGGAGGCAGTTAAGCCCCGAGCAGATGCAGGCGGTGCATGATATCGGTAGCCCCGGTTTGGTGTTTGGCCCGCGCGAAATGCGCCTCTATCCTAATGGCGCGATTGCCTCTCATATTCTTGGCGGCGCCTCTTATGGCCGCGAGGGTGTTGCGAGCGCCGAAGTGATTGGGGTTGCAGGGATCGAGCGCAAGTTTGATGATTATCTGCGTGACCCTGCCAATGAGGGTGCACCGCTGGAGCTGTCGATTGACCTGACGATTCAAGCCGCCGCCGAAGAGGTATTGGCGGGCGGCATGTCGATTATGAACGCCAAGGGCGCGGCCTCTGTCTTGATGGATTTGCACACGGGTGAAATCATTTCGATGGCGTCTTTGCCCGACTTTGACCCCAATGACCGCCCGCAGGTTTTGCTAACGGGGGATCAGTCCGACAGCCCGTTGTTTAACCGCGCGGTGCAGGGGGTTTACGAGCTTGGTTCGACCTTCAAGATTTTTGCCGTCGCGCAGTCGATGGAGCTGGGTCTGATCAATCCCGATACGCTGATCAATACGCGTGGCCCGCTGCAATGGGGCAAATTCCGCATTCGTGATTTCCATGATTATGGTCCGCAGCTTTCGGCCACGGACGTGATCGTGAAGTCGTCCAACATCGGCACGGCCCGCATTGCGATGGAAATCGGCGCGGAGCGCCAGCAGTCGTTTTTGCGTGAACTCGGCTTTATGGAAGCGACCCCAGTTGAGTTGCAAGAGGCCCCGTCCGGCGCGCCGCTTTTGCCGCGAAATTGGTCAGAATTGTCAACAATGACAATCTCTTACGGCCATGGTCTTTCGTCGTCCCCGCTGCACCTTGCGGCGGCTTATTCGTCGATCTTGAATGGTGGCACGCGGGTTTATCCGACCTTGCTCAAGCGTGAAACACCCCAGAATGGACCGCGTATCATCCGCTCTGAAATCAGTGCCCGTTCCCGCTCGATGCTGCGCCAAGTTGTTGAACGCGGCACGGCCTCGTTTGGCGAGGTCGCGGGCTATGAGGTTGGCGGCAAGACTGGCTCGGCTGACAAGCCAAAGGAGAACGGCGGCGGCTATTACAAGGACAAGGTCATCGCGACATTTGCCTCTGTGTTCCCGGCCAATGACCCCAAGTATGTGTTGATCGTGACCTTCGACGAGCCATCCGAGAACTCGGGCGCACGGCCCCGCCGCACCGCGGGCTGGACGGCTGTGCCTGTGGCCGCAGAGATGATCCGCCGCGTCGCGCCTCTCTTGGGATTGCGACCACAAGTGGACACCCAAGAGCCGATCGGTGTAACACTCACCTCAAACTGATACGTATGGGTGATATGGGCCAAATGACAATGACACTGACCGAGTTGGGCCTGCGGGCTGCAGGGGGCCGCGAGGCACAGATTTCGGGGCTGACGGTTGATAGCCGCGCGGTGAAAGAGGGCATGCTCTTTGCCGCCCTTCCTGGTGTGGCGGTGCATGGCGCTGCGTTCATTGGCAAGGCATTGGCCCAAGGTGCGACAGCAATTTTGACGGATGCACAAGGCGCGGCGCTCGCCGCAGACGAGATCGCGGCGGCGAATGCGGCGTTGATCGTCGCCCAAGACCCCCGTCAAGCGCTTGCCCAGACCGCGAGCCTTTGGTTTGGTCCTCACCCGAGCACGGTTGTTGCGGTCACAGGCACAAATGGCAAAACCTCCGTGAGCACATTTGCCCGCCAGATCTGGGAGGAAATGCAAATCGCTGGCGTGAACCTGGGCACAACGGGTGTCGAGGGGGCGTGGACCCATCCCCTAAAGCATACAACGCCAGAACCGATCACATTGCACCGCGTCATGGCCCAAGCAAAGGCCGAGGGCGTGACACATGTTGCAATGGAGGCCTCGTCGCACGGGCTGGATCAACGCAGGCTTGATGGTGCGCTTTTGACGGCGGCGGCGTTTACCAATTTCACCCAAGACCACCTTGATTATCACGAAACCTTCGAGGCGTATTTTGCCGCAAAGATGGGGCTTTTCACCCGTGTCCTTGCTGACGATGCGGTGGCGGTTGTTAATCTTGATGACCCGAAAGGGCCGCAGGTTGCCAGCATTTGCACGGATCGTGGCCAAGAGGTGATTGGCGTTGGCCGCCACGCGGATGCGCGGTTGCGCCTGACAGGGCAGCGGTTCGATGCAACGGGCCAAGACATTTTATTCACATGGCAAGGCAAGCCCCATCAGGCCCGCCTGAACCTGATTGGCGGCTTTCAGGCCGATAACATCCTGCTGGCCGCTGGCCTTGTGATTGCGGCGGGCGCTGATGCGCATGATGTATTCGAGACCCTGCCACATCTTTCGACGGTGCGGGGCCGTATGGAACTAGCGGCGCGCCGCGAGAATGGCGCGTCTGTCTTTGTCGATTACGCCCATACCCCAGCGGCGATTGCGACGGCGCTCAAGGCGATGCGCCCACATGTGATGGGCCGATTGGTTGCGATTGTCGGGGCAGGGGGTGACCGCGATGTCGGCAAACGCCCCTTGATGGGGGCGGCGGCGGCAGAATTTGCCGATGTGGTCATTGTGACCGATGACAATCCGCGCTCTGAAGACCCTGCGTCGATCCGCGCGGCTGTGATGGCTGGCGCGTTGAACGGTGTTGGCACGCCGAGCGTCACCGAGGTCGGTGATCGCGCCGAAGCAATTTTGCGTGGCATTGATGCGCTTGGTGCGGGTGATGCACTTTTGATTTCGGGCAAGGGGCACGAGAGCGGGCAGGTTGTCGGTGACGTCACCCTTCCGTTTGATGATGTCGAGCAGGCAAGTGTGGCCGTGGCCGCATTGGAGGGGCGGATATGAGCGCACTTTGGACTTCTGACGCGGCGGTTGCCGCCACGGGCGGGCAGAGCAGTGCGAACTGGTCCGCGATGGGCGTGTCCATTGACACCCGCACGATCAAGGCTGGTGATTTGTTCGTTGCCCTCAAGGACGTGCGTGATGGCCATGACTTTGTGAAACTTGCCTTGGAAAAGGGCGCAGCGGCTGCCCTTGTCACACATCGCCCTGACGGGGTGGCAGATGACGCGCCACTGCTTGTTGTTGATAACGTGCTGGACGCATTGGAGAAACTCGCGGTTGCAGCCCGCGCACGCACGCAGGCCAAGGTGGTTGGCGTCACGGGGTCGGTCGGCAAGACGTCAACCAAAGAAATGCTACGCACCGTGCTCGCCCCGCAAGGGCGCACGCATGTGGCCGAGGCCTCTTATAACAACCACTGGGGTGTGCCGCTGACGCTTGCGCGGATGCCTGCGGATACCGAATTTGCCGTTATCGAGATCGGGATGAACCATCCGGGCGAGATTGGCCCGTTGGCGC
Source organism: uncultured Loktanella sp. (assembly GCA_937132065.1). Taxonomy (GTDB): domain Bacteria; phylum Pseudomonadota; class Alphaproteobacteria; order Rhodobacterales; family Rhodobacteraceae; genus Yoonia. The sequence continues at coordinate 94,868 of CAKZNT010000092.1, read as the reverse complement.
GGTTGGCCGCCCCCCATGTCGCGATGATCACCACGGTAGCCGCCGCCCATCTCGAGGCCTTTGAGAGTGTCGCGCAGATTGCCGTTGAAAAGGCCGCGATCCTTGACGGGCTGGTCGCTGGCGGGATTGCGGTGCTGAATGCTGATATCCCGACTGTCCAGATTTTGCGCGATGCCGCCAAGGAAAGGCGCGCAGACGCGATCATGTTTGGCGCGCATGGCGATGACTGGACGGCAAAGGATGTGCGTCTCACCGATCAAGTGACGGTTGTGAGCGTGGCGCATGACGGTGTCGACTACCTGTTTAAACTCGCGGTTCCGGGGCGACATTTTGCGATGAACGCAGTTGGCGTTCTGGCGGTCGTGGGCGCATTGGGCGCAGATCCGATGCAAGCGGCGATGGACCTTGCGAATTGGGTTCCCCCGGGTGGGCGGGGCACGCGCGAGATTGTGGTCCTTGACCCTGCGGTTGCAGATGACACGATTGATCTGATTGATGACGCGTTTAATGCAAATCCGACGTCGATGACGGCTTCGCTTGAAATTCTCGCAGCGGCCAAACCGCGTGATGACGTGGGCCGCATTGTTAAGGGCCGCCGCATTGCGATTTTGGGCGATATGCTTGAGCTTGGCCCCGCAGAGTTCGAGATGCACCGCGCAATTGCCCATGATCCGCATCTGCAAGCCCTTGATATTATTCACTGTGTCGGGCCACGCATGCAGCATCTCTTTGATGCCCTGCCCGAAGCGCAAAAGGGCGAATGGGTCGCGCAGGCCAGTGAAATGGCCGTGGAAATCCGCCGCCTGATTGATGCGGGCGATGTTGTTTTGGTCAAAGGCTCCAAGGGAAGTAAGGTCAGCTCAGTCGTTGACGCTATTCGTAAATTGGGGCATCGCAGAGCCTAAGGTTTCGAACGCTTAAAAAGGTATTAATATGCTCTATTGGTTAACCGCACTGTCAGACGGTGGCGATTTTTTTAACCTCTTTCGCTACATCACGTTTCGTGCAGGCGGTGCGTTCATCACTGCTTTGGTGTTCGGGTTTATCTTTGGGCCGCCACTGATCAACGTGTTGCGCCGCACCCAAGGCAAGGGTCAGCCGATCCGTTCGGACGGGCCTGAGGGGCATTTTGTGAAGGCGGGGACGCCGACGATGGGCGGGCTGCTCATTGTGGGGGCGTTAACGTTTTCGACGTTGCTTTGGGCGCGCCTTGATAACCCGTTTGTCTGGCTTGTCCTGTTTGTCACATTGTCGTTTGCTGCAATCGGATTTGCGGATGACTACGCCAAGGTGTCAAAGCAAAATACGGCAGGTGTGTCTGGTAAGGTGCGGTTGTTGCTTGGCCTTTTGATCGCGGCAATCGCGGGATACTGGTCCGCGCAATACCATCCTGCGGGTCTTGAGAACCAGCTTGCTGTGCCGATCTTCAAAGATGTTCTGATCAATCTCGGCTTTTTCTTTATCCCGTTCTCGGTGATCGTGATCGTTGGCTCGGCCAATGCCGTCAACCTGACGGACGGGCTTGATGGCCTTGCGATTATGCCCGTTATGATCGCTGCGGCCACTTTTGGCATTATCGCCTATGTTGTTGGTCGCGTTGACTTTTCCGAGGAGCTTGGTTTGCACTATGTGCCAGACTCGGGCGAAATCCTGATCTTTTGCATGGCGCTGATTGGTGGCGGTTTGGGCTTCCTTTGGTATAACGCCCCGCCCGCGGCGGTGTTTATGGGTGACACAGGTTCGCTCGCTTTGGGCGGTGCTTTGGGCGCGATTGCGGTGGCGACCAAGCATGAGATCGTGCTGGCGATTGTCGGCGGCTTGTTCGTGGTAGAAGCGCTTTCGGTGATCGTGCAGGTCTTGTATTTCAAGCGCACGGGCAAGCGGGTTTTCCTGATGGCCCCGATCCATCACCACTATGAAAAGAAGGGCTGGGCGGAGCCGCAAATTGTGATCCGCTTCTGGATTATCTCGCTTATTCTCGCGATGATCGGCCTCGCGACACTGAAGGTGCGTTAACCTATTTCGGGCTGACGCGTGAAGAAAACAGATGTCACGCCCTGTGCACCACGCGTGCACAGGGCGTGCACCGTTAAAGCGGTGCAAAAGAATGCGGATTGAAAGCAAGACGGGGCGAAGAGCAGATGATTCCAGTGCAAGGATATGCGGGCAAGACGATTGCTGTTTTGGGGCTGGGGCGGTCTGGCCGTGCGGCGGCTTTGGCATTGGGCGCGGGCGGCGCGCATGCGGTTGTTTGGGATGACGGCGCGGCGGCGCGCGAGGCGGCCGAAGCTGACGGCTTTACGCTGCGCGATTTGACAAAGCAGGGCGGGTTTGACGGGATTGATCGTCTGATCGTGTCACCGGGTATCCCCCATCTTTACCCCACTCCGAATGCGGTCATTGCCCTTGCTTGGGCGGCGGGTGTGCCTGTTGATAATGACATTGGTCTATTCTTTCAGTCTTATGCAACGCAGGACTGGGGCGGCTTTCACACGATCCCGAAGGTGATTGCGGTCACGGGATCAAACGGCAAATCCACGACCTCGGCATTGATCCATCACATCTGCATCGAGAATGGCCGCGCTGCGCAATTGGCGGGCAATATTGGCCGTGGCGTGCTGGATATCGAACCTGCCCATGACGGCGAAGTTGTCGTGCTTGAGCTGTCGTCGTATCAGACGGACCTTGCGCGCAGTCTGACGCCTGATGTCGCGGTTTTGACCAATATCAGCCCTGATCATCTGGACCGTCACGCAGGCTTGGGTGGCTATTTCGCAGCCAAGCGCCGCTTGTTTGCGGAGGGCGGGCCTGATCGCTGTGTGGTCGGCGTCGACGAGATCGAGGGGCAGTTTCTGGCCAATCAACTGGCCGAGGGCGCGGCGGATGACCGTGTGATCCGTGTCTCGTCCGGTCAAAAGCTGGAGACCGAGGGCTGGACCGTTTTCGCGCGCAAGGGGTTCTTGAGCGAATACCGCAAGGGTCGTCAGGTCGCCTCGATTGACCTGCGCGCGGTGGCTGGCCTGCCGGGTGCGCATAACCATCAGAATGCCTGTGCCGCTTACGCCGCCTGTCGCACGCTTGGCTTTAGCCCCAAGGGGATCGAGGCGGCGATGCATTCGTTTGGCGGTTTGCCGCATCGCTCGCAACTGGTGGGCGAGCGGGATGGTGTGACGTTTGTGAACGACAGCAAGGCCACGAATGTTGATAGTGCAGCCAAGGCATTGCAAGCGTTTCCCAAGGTCCGCTGGATTTGCGGCGGTTTGCAGAAAGAGGGCGGCTTGGACGGGGTGTTGCCGCATCTTGCCCATGTCGCGAAAGCCTATGTGATTGGCCGCGAGGCGGATGCCTTTGCCCGCCAGTTGGTCGGCTGCGAAACGGTTGTTTGCACGACGATGGCGGCGGCGGTTGCGGCGGCGGCGGCGGATGCGGAGAGCGGCGAGGTTGTCCTATTGGCCCCCGCCTGTGCCAGCTTTGACCAGTATGATAACTTCGAGCAGCGCGGCGATGATTTCATGGCGCAGGTGAAGGCGATTATCGGGCGGTAATCGCTTGCCCTGCTGCCCAGCCTGACGACCAAGCCCATTGGAAGTTGTAGCCCCCGAGCCAGCCTGTCACGTCGACCGCTTCGCCGATGAAGTAGAGGTTCGGCATGGATTTGGCGGCCATGGTCTTGCTGTCCAGATCGTTGGTGTCGATCCCGCCCAAGGTGACTTCGGCGGTGCGATACCCCTCAGAGCCAGTCGGCGTTTGCACCCAGTTTTGCAGGTTTTCACACAGCGTTTGCAGTTTGGCGTCCGACTGATCGGCGATCGTGCCTGACATGTCGATTTCGTCCGCGAGGTAGCTGACCAGCTTGGCGGGCAGGTGTTGCCCGATGATGGTGGTCACGGCCTTGCGCCCGTCGGTGTGGCGCGCATCGCGCAGGATCGAATAGAGGTCGATCTGCGGGATCAGGTTTGTGCTGATCGCGTCGCCGTCCTTCCAATAGGAGGACACTTGCAGGATCGCGGGCCCGGAGAGGCCGCGGTGGGTGAAAAGCATGGCCTCGTCAAAGCTGGTCCCGTTCGCGGTGATCCGCGTGGGCAATGCCGTGCCCGTCAGCGGCTTGAACCGTTCGTCGGTGAAGGTGAGCGGCACAAGGGCGGGGCGCGTTTCGATCACGTTGAGGCCGAACTGGGTGGCGATTTGATAAGCCAGCCCTGTCGCCCCCATCTTGGGGATGGATTTGCCGCCCGAGGCCATCACGAGGTTGGTCGCGGTGACTTGTGTGGCTTGCCCGTCGCGGGTGAGGGTCACGTGGAAGTGGCTGCCATCGTGGCTGATCTCGCCGACCTCGGTTTTGAGCCAGAGTTGCGCCTGCTTCATCTCGGACAGGAGCATGGCGACGATGTCTTTGGCGGTGTCGTCGCAGAATAGTTGCCCCAAGGATTTTTCGTGGTAGCTGATCCCGTAGGAGGCCACGAGGCTGACGAAATCCCACTGGGTGTAGCGTTTGAGAGCGGATTTGGCGAAATGCGGATTCTGGCTCAGGAAGTTCGCGGCGGTGGTGTTCATGTTGGTGAAATTGCAGCGCCCGCCGCCAGAAATGCGGATTTTCTCGCCTGCGGTTTTCGCGTGATCAACGATAAGCACGCTGTCGCCTGCATGGGCGGCGCACATCATGCCAGCGGCGCCAGCGCCGATAATGAGGGTGTTTACTTGCATGGTGTGGGGGTGACGTGAATTCGCCCACAATGCAAGGGCTGGCTTGAAGGGGCTGGCGCCGCTTTGTTATGATCGGGTCAAAAGCGAGGGTAAAATGCGCAAACTTCTTTATGTGATGATGATGGGGCTGGGGTCGACTGCGGCGGCGGATGGGTTGCCCGATGTTGTGTCGGTGATTTACCAGTGCGACCGTGATGTGCGCTTGCCCGTCACCTATATCAATGCCGGTGGTTTTGAGTCCGTGGCTGTGATGCAGGTCGAGGGGCGACAGGTTGCCATGCGCCAGTTTGTGAGCGCGTCGGGTGCGAAATATGCTTCGTTCGACGAAGAGCTCGGCTATCGCTGGTGGTCCAAGGGGGACACTGGATTTCTGACATTTCTTGCGGCGGACCACACGGCTGAAGAAGTTGATCTCTTGATGGATTGTCATGTGATTACAGGCAACTAGGAGGGGTTCCTTATGTCGGATGTTAAGTTGTTGTCGGGTGGGAATCCGCAGATTGCCAAGGGCTATGGTGACGCGGTTGTGCAAAGTTATATTGCCGCGATGCCTGACTGGAAGCGCGATGTGGGCGCGCGTGTCGATGCGATTGTCACCGCCGTTTGCCGTGATGTCGAGAAGGCCGTGAAATGGAATTCACCGTTTTATGGCGTCGAGAAAGATCGCTGGTTCCTGTCGTTCCATTGCTTCACCAAATACGTAAAGTTCACGTGGTTTGATGGTGCGGATTTATCGCCTGTGCCCCCCGTCACATCCAAGCAACCGCAGGTCAGGTATTTTCATATCTGCGAGGGCGACGAGATTGATGAAGCGCAGATTGCAGACTGGGTAAGGCAGGCTGTTCAGCTACCGGGAGAGCGGTTGTAGCCGCCAATGGCAAGATTGCGCTGACCCGCTAATTGTTGTGGAAATCCTTGCCTATATGGGCTAAGGGTGGTGTCAGACCCGAAAAATCGGGCGAATTGAGGCAGTATTGGCGGTGATCCATGACAGAAATGGTCTATGGCACGGTTCCAGTTTATTCTGGTGACCCTATTCTTCCACGGTGGTGGCGGACAATTGATAAATGGACGATGTCCTGTGTTTTGCTGCTGTTCGGGCTGGGCCTTTTGCTTGGCCTTGCGTCTTCGCCGCCTTTGGCGAGCAAGAACGGCCTTGAGCCTTTCCATTATGTAACGCGTCAGGCGTTTTTCGGCGGTGTCGCGATGATCGTGATGCTGGCGTTTTCGATGATGCCGCCGCAGATGGTGCGCCGCTTGGCAGTCATCGGCTTTCTGGCGTCGTTCATCGCGCTGATGGGCCTGCCGTTTTTCGGAACCGATTTTGGCAAGGGTGCGATGCGCTGGTATTCGCTTGGCTTTGCCTCGTTCCAGCCATCCGAGTTTCTAAAGCCCGGATTTGTGGTGATGGCCGCGTGGCTGATGGCCTCCAGCTTTGAAGTTGGTGGCCCTCCGGGGCGCATGTATTCCTTCATTTTGACGGCCGTTATCTGTTTGCTTCTGGCGTTGCAGCCCGACTTTGGCCAAGCCTGTCTGGTCTTGTTCTCATGGGGCGTGATGTATTTCATCGCAGGGGCGCCGATGTTTTTGCTGTTGGGCATTGCGGGGCTTGTGGTGTTGGCAGGCATGTTTGCCTATTCCAATTCAGAGCACTTTGCCCGCCGCATTGACGGCTTTTTGAACCCAGAAGTCGACCCGACGACCCAGCTTGGCTATGCGACAAACGCCATTCGTGAAGGCGGGTTCTTTGGCGTGGGCGTGGGCGAGGGGCAGGTGAAGTGGTCCCTGCCTGATGCGCACACCGATTTTATCATTGCTGTTGCTGCTGAAGAATACGGGTTGATCTGCGTTATCGCGATTATCCTGCTTTATACCGTCATTGTTGTGCGGTCCCTGATGCGCCTGATGAAAGAGCGTGATCCGTTCATTCGTTTGGCGGGCACGGGGTTGGCTTGCGCGTTTGGCGTGCAGGCGATGATCAACATGGGCGTTGCGGTGCGATTGTTGCCTGCAAAGGGCATGACATTGCCGTTCGTTTCTTATGGCGGGTCGTCCCTGATTGCGGGGGGCATCGCGATGGGCATGTTGCTGGCGCTGACCCGCACCCGACCACAGGGCGAAATTGGCGATATTCTGATGCGGAGAACACGGTGACAAAACTCATCATTATTGCGGCTGGTGGCACGGGTGGGCACATGTTCCCTGCGCAGGCTTTGGCCGAGGCGATGCTGGCGAAGGGCTGGCGTGTCAAGCTGTCCACGGATGATCGCGGTGCGCGTTATGCTGGTGGCTTTCCTGACGCTGTCGAGATCAATGTTGTGAAGTCCGCGACATTTGCCCGCGGTGGTATTCTGGCCAAACTGGCCGTGCCGTTTCGTATCCTTGCGGGCATTGGTGGCGCAAAGTGGCGCATGTTCCGTGACAAGCCTGACGTTGTTGTCGGCTTTGGCGGTTACCCCGCGATCCCTGCGATGGCGGCGGCGTGGGTGCTGCGCATTCCGCGTATGATCCACGAGCAAAACGGCGTGCTTGGCCGCACCAACCGCGTGTTTGCAAAGCGCGTCGACAAGGTGGCGTGTGGCATTTGGCCAACGGCCTTGCCCGAGGGTGTTGAGGGTGTGCATGTTGGCAACCCTGTTCGCGCCGCAGTTTTGGAGCGCGCAGGTGCGGGCTATATTCCCCCCGGTGATTACCCGATGTCGATTCTGGTGATGGGCGGCTCGCAAGGCTCGCGCATTTTGTCCGATATTGTCCCGCCTGCGATTGATGCCTTGCCGGATCATATCCGCCGCAATGTCCGTGTCGCCCATCAGGCCCGCGGTGAAGATATGGACCGTGTTGCCACATATTATGCAGATGCGATGATTTCGGCGGATGTCATGCCGTTCTTTGACGATGTCCCGATCCGCATGTCCGAAGCCCAGTTGGTGATCACCCGTTCAGGTGCGTCAACAATTGCGGATGTCAGCGTCATAGGTCGCCCTGCGATTTTTGTCCCGTTTGCTGCCGCGACGGCGGATCATCAGACTGCAAACGCCCGCCAGCTTGTCGAGGCGGGCGCTGCGATTTTGATCCCCGAGAGCCAGTTCGAGGTGGCCACACTGGCCGCCCAGATCGAAACTGTGCTGAGCAATGAAAAGGGCGCTTTGCAGATGTCGCAGGCTGCTCTGGCTTGTGGCGTTCCAGATGCCACCGACCGTCTTGTGACGTTGGTCGATGCATTGGCCGCCCAGAAATAACCTAGTGAAAGAACGAATTGATGAACGCGAGTGCTACGAAACTTCCCCTTGATGTCGGCCCTATCCATTTTGTCGGGATTGGCGGCATCGGGATGTCGGGCATTGCCGAGGTGCTGTTGAACCACGGCTATACTGTGCAAGGCTCTGACCTGAAGGCGACCCCGATTACCGAGCGCCTTGTCGGGTTGGGGGCTACTGTATTCGAGGGGCAGGCCGCCGCGAACCTTGAGAACGCCGAGGTCGTTGTGATCTCTTCTGCGATCAAGCCGGGCAACCCCGAGTTGGACGAGGCCCGTTTGCGTGGCTTGCCGATTGTGCGCCGCGCCGAGATGCTTGCCGAGTTGATGCGGTTGAAGTCGAATGTGGCCGTTGCCGGCACGCATGGCAAGACGACGACTACGACGATGGTGTCTGCTTTGCTGGACGAGGGCGGGCTTGACCCGACTGTGATCAATGGCGGGATTATTCACGCTTATGGCTCAAATGCCCGCATGGGCAAGGGCGAGTGGATGGTGGTCGAGGCCGACGAGAGCGACGGCACGTTTAACCGACTGCCTGCGACGATTGCGATTGTGACCAATATCGACCCCGAGCACATGGAGCACTGGCACACGATCGAGAACCTGCGTCAGGGGTTTTATGAATTCGTGTCGGGGATTCCGTTTTACGGGCTGGCTGTGTGTTGCACCGACAATGCGGAAGTGCAGGCGCTTGTGGGCCGATTGACGGACCGCCGCGTTGTAACTTATGGCTTTAACGCCCAAGCGGATGTGCGCGCGATCAATCTGCATTACAAAGCGGGCGTTGCCCATTTTGACGTGGCTTTGCAGGCGGAGGGTCTGGTGATTGAGGGCTGTGAATTGCCCATGCCGGGTGACCACAACGTGTCCAATGCCCTTTCGGCTGTGGCTGTGGCCCGTCACCTTGGAATGAAGATGGACGAGATCCGCGCTGCATTAAAAGGGTTTGGCGGGGTGAACCGCCGCTTTACAAAGGTTGGTGTCGTGAATGGCGTCACGATTATCGACGACTACGGCCACCATCCTGTCGAGATCACCGCAGTGCTCAAGGCGGCGCGCCAAGCGACCGAGGGCCGTGTGATTGCGGTGCACCAACCGCACCGTTTTAGCCGTTTGCATCATCATTTTGATGAATTCTGCGCCTGTTTTAATGACGCTGACGTTGTGGGCATCGCGGATGTTTATGCCGCTGGCGAAGAGCCAATCGAGGGCGCGAACCGCGATGATCTGGTGGCGGGCCTTGTGCGTCACGGCCACCGCCACGCCCGCGCAGTCACAGGCGAGGACGATCTGGAGCGCCTTGTGCGTGAACACGCTAAGGACGGCGACATGGTTGTTTGCCTTGGGGCAGGGACCATTTCAGCTTGGGCGAACGGCTTGCCTGCGCGCCTGAAGGCGTGAGCGGCGCGATAATCATAGGCTGCCTTTGGGTCTTGGTTGCGACATTTACCGCGTTTTTACCGATGCGCCGCCAATATCCGCTCGGGGTTGCCTTGCTGGTTGCGGCGCCTGTCCTGATCTTATGGATCGGCCATGACTTTAGCTGGTTTGTCGGTGTGCTGGCGGCGGCTGCGTTTGTCTCGATGTTCCGCAATCCGTTGCGCTATTTCTATGCCCGCGCCAAGGGCGACCGTCCGGAGTTACCCCGATGATGACCCCTTCGCTAATTGCTGTTGCGCTGTGGCTGTTGCTTGCCAATGTCGCGGCCATGTTCCCGTCCAAGGACAACCACTGGAAGCTGGCTTACGCCATGATTGCGATTGGTGTGCCGCTGTTGGGGTGGGTCACGCTGGAAAACGGCCCTTGGGTCGGCTTGTTTGCACTGGCCGCGGGCGCGTCTGTTTTGCGCTGGCCTGTTATATATCTAAGCCGTTGGTTGCGCCGCACGGTTGGCCGCTGATAAAGGACCACAATGATGAATTTACCCGAAGTGCGTGGCACATTGACCCCGAAACGTAGCCTTGCCGACCTGACGTGGATGCGTGTGGGCGGCCCTGCTGAAGTGCTGTTTCAGCCTGCCGATGTTGATGATCTGTCGGCGTTTCTAGCGGCGCTTGATAAAGATGTGCCTGTGTTTCCGATGGGTGTCGGGTCGAACCTGATTGTGCGCGATGGCGGCATTTCGGGTGTGGTGATCCGCTTGGGGCGTGGCTTTAACGGTATTGCGTTTGACGGCGATGTTGTGACGGCTGGCGCTGCGGCGCTGGATGCGCATGTGGCGCGCAAGGCGGCGGCGCTTGGGCTGGATCTGACGTTTTTGCGCACAATTCCGGGCACAATTGGCGGTGCGGTCCGCATGAATGCGGGCTGTTACGGCAGTTACACGGCGGACGTTTTGCAAAGCGTGACGGTTGTGAAGCGTGATGGTCAGGTTGTTGATGTGCCTCTGGACGAGCTGCAATTAGCCTATCGCAGTTCGGTTCTGCCTGAAGGTGCAGTGATTGTGGCGGCCAAGATGGTGGCGCCAAAGGCGGATGCCGCAGCGCTTGAGGCGCGCATGGTTGACCAGCTTGCCAAGCGTGACGAGAGCCAGCCGACAAAAGATCGCACCGCAGGCTCGACGTTTCGCAACCCCGCTGGATTTTCGAGCACAGGGCGCGCTGACGATGTGCATGATTTGAAGGCGTGGAAGGTCATTGACGATGCCGGAATGCGCGGTGCAACCCTTGGCGGCGCTGTAATGAACACCAAACATTCCAACTTTTTGACCAATGCGGGTGATGCAACTGCCGCAGATCTTGAGGATTTAGGCGAGTTGGTTCGGAAAAAGGTTTACGATTCCAGTGCGATCACGTTAGAGTGGGAAATTATGCGGATAGGCAACCGATTGGGTGCGCCAGCCGCAAGCTAACTAAATATTGCCCCAAGGCAGGGGTGGCGAAAACAAATGACGGGCCGCAAAGGTCCGCGTTATAAGGTGGTGGGTATGTCGAGCAGGGCAAACCCGAGAGTTGTTGTTTTGATGGGTGGCCCATCAGCGGAACGCGAGGTTTCGTTGAGTTCGGGCGCCGAATGCGCGGCAGCTTTGCGGGAAACAGGGTGTGATGTGATCGAGGTCGATGCTGGCCGCGATCTTGCTATGCGTTTAACAGAGCTTGCCCCTGATGTTGTTTTCAATGCGCTGCACGGTCGTTGGGGCGAAGATGGCTGTGTGCAGGGTTTGCTCGAGTGGATGCAAATTCCTTATACCCATTCTGGTGTTCTGGCCTCGTCGCTTGCCCTTGATAAGCAGCGCACAAAGGCCGCTTATGTTGCCGCTGGTTTGCCTGTGGTCGAGAGCGTGATTGTGCCCAAGGGTGACGTGGCCAAGGCCCATGTCATGACCCCCCCATATGTTGTGAAGCCAAATAACGAGGGCTCTAGTGTCGGCATTTATCTGGTGGCCGCAGACGCGAACCGCCCGCCCGAGATGGCCGAAGATATGCCCGAAATGGTCATGGTCGAGGCCTATGCTGCGGGCCGCGAGTTGACCACGACGGTTGTTGGCGCGCGCCCGATGGGCGTCACCGATATTATCGTTGACGGTTGGTATGACTATGATGCCAAGTATAAGGTCGGCGGCTCGCGTCATGTGATCCCTGCCGATATTCCGCAAGAGATTTTCGACGCTTGTCAGGATTATGCGCTGCGTGCGCACACTGTTCTTGGCTGTCGTGGCGTGAGCCGCACCGATTTTCGCTGGGACGAGAGCAAGGGGCTGGCTGGCCTGATCTTGCTGGAGACAAACACCCAGCCCGGTATGACCCCGACGTCGTTGGCCCCCGAGCAGGTGGCCCATGCGGGCATGTCGTTCCCTGAATTGTGCCGCTGGATGGTGGAGGACGCGTCATGCAACCGCTAAGCGCGCGCCGCCCTCGTGCATTGCCCCGCGATCCTGCCCCGTCAAAGTGGAAGTATCGCTATCAGCGCTGGATGCTCACCCCTGGTGTGCGTGGCCTGTTGCGTGTGGGCGTGCCGATTGCCCTTGTCGGGATCATCGCGGTGAGCTGGTATAGCCATGATGAAAACCGCGACATGGTTGCGGCCAAGATTGCCGATGCCAAGGCTGCGGTGCAGCAACGCCCGGAGTTTATGATCTCAGAGATGGACGTCATTGGCGTTGAGGAAGATCTTGCTGCCTCTGTTGCCAATGTGCTGCCGATGTCTTTCCCTGTGTCCTCGTTCGAGCTGGACCTTGAGAACATGCGCAAGCGTGTTGAGGCGCTTGACGGTGTGCGCTCGGCGCGGGTCCGTGTCGGTGATGCGGGCAAGCTGATTGTCGATATCACCCAGCGTGCCCCTGTCGCCTTGTGGCGCGATGGTGACCTGCTGCGCCTGATCGACGAAGAGGGCGTTTTTGCGGGTTTCGTTGAGACCCGCTCGGATCGTTTGGATTTACCGCTGATTGCGGGGGACGGGGCGCAGGCGAATATTGCTGAGGCTCTGGCCCTGTTCCGTGATGCCAAGCCGCTACAAGCGCGGATGCGTGGCCTTGTTCGGATGGGCGAGCGCCGTTGGGATATTGTGCTGGATCGTGACCAGCGCATTTTGCTTCCAGCCGAGGGCGCTGTGGCCGCCCTTGATCGCGTAATTGTTTTGCATCAGGCCCGCGATTTGCTGGACCGTGATGTGGCCGTTGTGGATATGCGCAACGCCGACCGACCAACAATAAGAGTAAATAAAGAAGCCGCAGGTGCGTTGCATCGTGCAGGACAAACAGAGGCAGACAACTAATGGGTGATCTATACGATAGCCAACGCGCGATGCGCAACATGCGCAAAGCGGCCATGCAACGCGGTGTGATCGCGATTTTGGACATTGGCACGAGCAAGATTGCTTGCCTCGTTTTGCGCTTTGATGGCCCCGAGACATTTCGTGGCGCTGACGGTGTTGGCTCGCTGGCGGGGCAGTCCTCGTTTCGTGTGATTGGTGCGGCAACGACCCGCTCGCGCGGTGTGAAGTTTGGCGAGATCGACGCAATGCAAGAGACAGAGCGCGCGATCCGCACAGCCGTGCAAGCGGCCCAGAAGATGGCGAATGTGCGTGTCGACCATGTGATTGCCTGTGTTGCGGGTGGACGTCCGAAATCATACGGGCTTGATGGCGCGGTTGATATCGAGAACGGCCTTGTCACTGACGGCGATATTGGCCGTGTGATGGCGGCCTGTGATGTGCCCGACTATGGTGCGGAGCGCGACGTGCTGCATGCCCAGCCTGTCAACTTTGCCCTCGATCACCGCACTGGTATGGCCGACCCGCGTGGCCAGATCGGCAACCAGTTGACCACCGATATGCACATGCTGACGGTGGATAGCACCGCTTTGCAGAACATCTTTTTCTGTATCAAGCGCTGTGATCTTGAACTGGCGGGGATCGCGTCGAGCGCTTATGCCTCGGGGATTTCGTCGCTTGTTGAAGACGAGCAAGAGCTTGGCGCGGCTTGTATTGATCTGGGTGGCGGCTCGACGGGCATTTCGGTCTTTATGAAAAAGCACATGATTTACGCTGATGCAGTGCGCATGGGCGGGGACCACGTGACCAGCGATATTTCGATGGGTCTGTCGGTTCCGATGGCGACTGCGGAGCGGATCAAGACATTCTACGGCGGCGTTGTGGCCACGGGCATGGATGACCGCGAGATGATCGAGATTGGCGGCGACACGGGCGATTACGAGCACGACCGCCGCACGGTGTCTCGTGCCGAATTGATCGGCATCATGCGTCCACGGGTCGAAGAAATTCTGGAAGAGGTGCGTGTGCGTCTGGACGCGGCAGGCTTCGAGCATTTGCCATCCCAGCAGATTGTGCTGACCGGGGGCGCAAGCCAGATACCGGGCCTTGACGGATTGGCGAGCAAGATCCTTGGCCAGCAGGTGCGCCTTGGGCGTCCACTACGCGTGCAAGGCTTGCCGCAGGCCGCGATTGGCCCTGCGTTTTCCTCTGCTGTGGGCCTGACGTTGTTTGCAGCGCATCCACAAGACGAATGGTGGGACTTCGAGATTCCTGCCGACAATTACTCGGGGCGGTCTCTTAAGAAGGCTGTGAAATGGTTTAAGGACAACTGGTAATACGCGATATCTTGCCTAGTCGTCCAAATACGGCGGAAAATCGTCAAAAAAGCCCCATATTTGGTGGCAATTCTGTGATTTTTGCGTGACCTGCGGGGCTGATGTGTCTAAAGTCGGTCCAAATACAGACGAACGCCCGGTGGGACGGGCCTAAAAAACATAGGCGGACTGAGCAATGACATTGAACCTCTCCATTCCCGGACAGGACGAACTGAAGCCACGGATTACAGTCTTTGGCGTTGGTGGTGCTGGCGGTAACGCGGTCAACAACATGATCGAAAAAGAGCTGGACGGGGTCGAGTTCGTCGTTGCGAACACTGACGCGCAAGCCTTGCAACACGCAAAAGCATCTGCCCGCATTCAGATGGGCATCAAAGTGACCGAGGGTCTTGGTGCTGGTGCGCGTGCGACAGTTGGTGCAGCCGCAGCCGAAGAAAGCATCGAGCAGATTGTTGACCACCTAGCTGGTGCGCACATGTGCTTCATCACTGCTGGTATGGGCGGTGGCACGGGCACGGGCGCTGCTCCGATCATCGCACAAGCCGCACGCGAGCTTGGTGTTCTGACAGTTGGTGTTGTGACCAAGCCGTTCCAGTTCGAGGGCGGCAAGCGCATGAAGCAAGCCGAAGAGGGGATCGAAGCCCTGCAAAAGGTTGTTGATACGCTGATCATCATTCCAAACCAGAACTTGTTCCGTCTGGCCAATGAAAACACCACCTTTACCGAAGCATTCCAGCTTGCTGACGATGTGCTTTACCAAGGTGTGAAGGGTGTGACCGATCTTATGGTTCGTCCTGGTCTGATCAACCTCGACTTTGCTGATGTTCGCGCCGTCATGGACGAGATGGGCAAGGCGATGATGGGCACAGGCGAAGCCGAAGGCGAGAACCGCGCTATTCAGGCTGCCGAGAAGGCGATTGCCAACCCGTTGCTCGACGAGATTTCGCTCGAAGGCGCACGCGGCGTTCTGATCAACATCACAGGCGGCTACGACCTGACGTTGTTCGAACTTGACGAAGCGGCCAACAAAATCCGCGAAAAGGTCGATCCGGAAGCAAACATCATTGTTGGTTCGACGCTCGACACTGGCATGGAAGGCAAGATGCGCGTTTCCGTGGTTGCCACTGGTATTGACGCGGTTGTTCGTTCTGCGGACCTGCCGTTGCCACGCCGTTCGATGGCAGCACCATTGAAGCCACAGGCGCAAGTTGAAGAAACACGTGTAGAAGAAGCCCCGGTTGCAGCCCGTGTTGCACCGACCCCAGCGCCTGTTCAGCAAGCTGCACCACGCCCAGCACCGGTTGCTGCGCAAGTGGCCGAACCTACGCCTTCGCGCACATTGTTTGAAGGCATGGACGACGAGCGTTATGTCGAGACAGCGGAAGACGATTTTGCTGATATCCACGAGGCACTTGCTGACGATAGCGACGATCTGCCGCCGCCAGCATATACGCCACGCGCAGAGCCAAAGATGGAAGCGCCAGAAGCCTTTGTTGCACCGCGCGCCCCATCCGCAGGCACGCCGTCCCCTGAGGCATTGGCCCGCTTGCAGGCCGCTGTCACCAAGGCACCGTCCCAGCAGCAGCGCGCACCAGCCGCGCCGACAACTGCCGAGGGTGAGCGTCCGCGTTTCGGAATCAATTCGCTGATCAACCGCATGACAGGGTCGGGCGCTGAAGCACAGCAGCCAAGCCGTGCGCAGCCACAGGTAACGGCCCTTCGCGAAGAGCCAGCACAGGATGTTGACCCAGAGCAAGAGCGCATCGAGATCCCTGCGTTCCTGCGCCGTCAGGCAAATTAACGCTTTCTACGTCCATCGTGACGTAGGGTAAAATACAGAAAGGCCGCTCGTTTGAGTGGCCTTTTTTGTTTGAAATCAGGGGTTTGTCCTGATTGCTACAGGGGTGTTTCAGACCGTTGCAAAGCGTGAGTTGAGATGCGCGCCGTGCCCAATTACTTAATGGTCAAGAACAAATGAATCACTTTGAGGCGCAGGACTGTGCAAACTACAATTCGCGATGTCGTATCCTTTGAGGGCACTGGTTTGCATACCGGTCGTCCTGCAACGTTGACGCTGCATCCTGCGGGTGCGAACACGGGCATCGTGTTTCGCCGCGTTGACGTGATTGATGGTGACAATCTGCTCCCTGCGAAGTGGGATCAGGTGATTGTATCGCCGCTCAATACCCGTTTGACCAACGAAGCCGGCCTGACTGTTTCGACGATCGAACATCTGATGGCGGCCCTGTCTGGCACGGGCGTTCACAACGTGCTGATTGATATTGATGGCCCCGAAGTCCCGATTATGGACGGAAGCGCGGCTGCCTTTGTGCGCGGCATTGTCGAGGCTGGTCTGACCCGTCACGGCGCGCCGCTTTATGCGATTGAAATCCTGCGTGATGTGGAAGTTGTCGAAGGGGAGGCGTTTGCGCGTCTGTCACCTGCGACGAGCCTGCAAATCGAATTTGGCATTGATTTTACGGACGCCGCTATCGGCCATCAGGAAAAGACGCTGAATATGGCCAATGGCACATTCGTGCGTGAGCTATGCGATAGCCGCACGTTCTGCCGCAATTCGGATGTGGATGCGATGCGCGCCAATGGCCTTGCGCTGGGTGGCACGCTTGAAAACGCGGTGGTTGTGGATGGTGATCAAGTCCTAAGTCCGGGTGGTTTGCGCCACGCTGACGAGGCTGTGCGTCACAAGATGCTTGATGCGCTTGGTGATCTATATACGGCGGGCGCACCGATTTTGGGCCGCTACACGGGATCGCGTGCGGGTCACGCAATGACGAACCGTTTGTTGCAAGCCTTGTTTGCTGATCCGACGGCGTGGCGCATGACCCGCTGTGACGCAAATATCGCCGCGCGTTTGCCCGGTGTGGGCGTCAGCAAAGCGGATCTTTTTGCCGTCGCATAGGCTTCAATTGGCAGAGTTGTTCAACAAGCTGTCAAAAGGCATTTTGCACCCGATTTTTCTATGCTAGACCGTTACCCAATACGCTGGGGCAAGTTGCCTCAAAGCGACGTTTGAGGTGCGAGGGCCGTTGATGTCAGAAGCCAAGTCTCAGTTTGGAACCAAAGCGACCCGTTTGGGTGGCGTTTTGGCGCTAGGTCTGCTTGTCGGCTGTAGCGGTTCGTTTGACCCGATCGCAAACCCCGCTGCGATGGAGCAATACACCGCTGCCGAAATTTTCGAGCGCGGCGAGTATGAGCTGGAGCGCGGCAAGCCGGATGATGCGGCGCTTTACTTTGGTGAGATCGAGCGGCTTTATCCCTATTCCGACTTTGCCAAACGTGCATTGATTATGCAGGTTTTCGCCTACCATAAGGATCGCGATTACCCCAATAGCCGTGGCGCGGCCCAGCGGTTCATCGACTTTTACCCAACGGATGAAGATGCAGCCTATGCGCAATATCTGTTGGCGTTGTCCTATTATGACCAGATCGACGAGATTGGCCGCGACCAAGGTTTGACGTTCCAAGCCTTGCAGGCCTTGCGTGCCGTTATCGAGCAGTATCCTGACACCGAATACGCCCGTTCGTCGGTGTTGAAGTTTGATCTCGCGTTTGATCATCTTGCCGCCAAAGAGATGGAAATCGGGCGCTATTACCTGAAGCGCAAGCATTACGCCGCAGCGGTCAACCGTTTCCGCATTGTGGTTGAAGACTTCCAGACGACATCGCATACCGCCGAAGCCTTGCACCGCTTGGTCGAGTCTTACCTGTCACTTGGTTTGACGGACGAGGCGCAGACCGCGGGCGCAATTCTGGGCCATAACTATCAGTCGACCGAATGGTATCAGGATAGTTTTGCGCTTTTGACTGGGCAGGGCTTGTCGGCGACGTCTTCGGGCAACAACTGGTTGTCATCAATTTACCGCCAAGTTGTGCGTGGTGAATGGTTGTGATGGGGCGATGGGGTGACACCCATCTGACGCGAACATGCTACGCCATATAGATATCCGAGATATGCTGATTATTGACCGGTTGGAGCTTTCGTTCCAGCCGGGTCTGAACGTGTTGACGGGCGAGACTGGTGCGGGCAAGTCGATTTTGCTTGATAGCCTTGGCTTTGTGCTTGGCTGGCGGGGCCGCGCCGAATTGGTGCGCGCGGGCGCAGAGCAGGGCGAGGTGACGGCCGCGTTCGATTTACCGCTGGGTCATGCGGGGCGTGCTGTATTATCGGAGGCGGGCATCGAGGTTGAGGATGGCGAGGTCATTTTGCGCCGCATCAACACCCGCGATGGTCGCAAGACCGCATGGATCAATGACCGCCGTGTCAGCGGCGAAGTGCTGCGCAACCTTTCCGATACGCTGGTCGAGCTACATGGCCAGCATGATGATCGCGGCCTCTTGAACCCGCGCGGCCATCGTCAGATGTTGGATGACTTTGCCCAGCTTGCCCCTGCGATCGAGAAAACCCGTGGTGCTTGGCGTGCCTTGTCGGCGGCGCAAAAGGCGTTGACCGCAGCCGAGGCCCGTGTCGCAGAGGCCCGCGCAGAGGAAGAGTATTTGCGCCATGCCGTGTCCGAGCTGGATGCCCTGATGCCCGAGGCGGGTGAGGAGGCGGCGTTGGATACGCAGCGCCGCATGATGCAGGCCGCCGAAAAGATCCGTGCAGATATTGTGCGCGCCCGTGATATCCTTGGCTTGCAAGGGGCAGAGGGTGCTGTTTCGGATGCGACCCGTTGGTTGGGGGGCGTGTCTGACAAGGCCGAGGGTGGTTTGGATAGTGCGCTGGCGGCGTTAGAGCGCGCGGCACTGGCGCTAGACGAGGCCCAGCAGGGGGTTGAGGGTTGCCTTGATCAGCTGTCGTTTAACCCGTCAGAACTGGACGATGTCGAGGAGCGCTTGTTTGCGATCCGTGGCCTTGCCCGCAAGCATAATGTGTTGCCTGACGAGCTGGGTCCGTTTGCAGACGAGTTGCGCGGTCGTTTGGCCTTGCTTGACGGAAGCGCCAAGGATTTGAAGGCCTTACAGGGCGATCTTATGACGGCGCAGGCGGCTTATGATGCTGGCGCGACCCGTTTGACGGCGGCCCGCACGAAGGCTGCAAAGGCGCTCGACAAGGCGATGGCCGCCGAGCTTGCCCCGCTCAAGATGGAGCGCGCGGTTTTTGTGACCGAGGTCGTTGATGCGGAGGCGGGGCCGGAGGGCCGCGATGCTGTTGCGTTTACGGTGGCCACGAACCCAGGTGCGCCAGCAGGGCCGATTAACAAGATCGCATCTGGTGGCGAGTTGTCCCGTTTCCTTTTGGCGCTCAAGGTTTGTTTGACGTCAACGGATGCCGGCTTGACGATGATTTTCGACGAGATTGACCGCGGTGTTGGCGGTGCGACGGCTGATGCGGTCGGTCGCCGTTTGGCAGAGCTGGCCGCGGGCGGGCAGGTGTTGGTCGTGACGCATTCGCCGCAGGTTGCCGCACTTGGCGGGCATCACTGGCGGGTTGAAAAGCGCCAGACAAAGACCGAAACCTTGTCGACGGTGACGCCTTTGGATGCAGAGGCCCGTGTTGACGAGATCGCGCGGATGTTGTCAGGCGACACCATTACGCAAGCGGCCCGCGCGGCGGCGCGCTCATTGATGCCGTCCTAATTCCGCTTGGGCACAAGCTTGTCAGGGTTCATGATGTTTTGGGGATCAAGCGCGGACTTTATCGCCCCCATGACCGCCCAGCCATGCCCGTGTTCGGCTTGCATGTAATCCAGCTTGCCCATGCCCACACCGTGTTCGCCTGTAATCGTGCCGCCCATTGAAAGGGCGCGTTTGGCCATGCGGGCGGCGAGCGCCTGTGCGGTTGCCCGCTCAAGCGCGCTGTCGGGATCAATGAGCAGGATTGCGTGAAAGTTGCCGTCCCCGACATGGCCCAAAATCGGACCTGTGATCCCTGATCGCGCAATGTCGTCTTGGGTTTCAAGCAGTGCCTCTGCCAGCCGCGAGATCGGCACGCAGACGTCCGTGACAATAGCGCGCGCCCCCTTGCGCGAGGCGAGGATGGCGTAATAGGCGTCGTGCCGCATTTTCCACAAGCGGTTGCGGTCTTCGGGTTTGGCGGACCATTCAAAGCCCGCGCCGCCATGATCGGCGGCGATTTCACCGAATGTTGCCGCGTCTTCGGCCACGCCGCTGTCGGAGCCGTGGAATTCGAGCAAAAGATGCGGGCATGCGCGAAAATTTGCCCCTGAATGCGCGTTCACGGCCAAAGCAGAGGCCGCATCAACCAGCTCGATCCGCGCGATTTGGATGCCCATTTGAATGGTCGCGATCACCGCGTCCACCGCGCCTGCCACGGTCTCGAATGCACAGATTGCCGACGAGATCGCTTGGGGTTGCCCCTGAAGTTTGAGGGTGATTTCGGTGATGATCCCGAGCGTGCCTTCGGAGCCGACCATCAGTGCGGTGAGGTCGTAGCCTGCCGATGATTTGCGCGCCCGCGTGCCAGTGTGAATGATTTCACCCGAGGCGAGCACGACAGTGAGCCCCAGCACATTGTCGCGCATTGTCCCGTAGCGCACGGCCGTTGTGCCAGAGGCGCGCGTGGCCGTCATGCCACCAAGGGAGGCGTTCGCCCCTGGATCAACGGGAAAGAACAGGCCAGTCGCGCGCAGATGGGTATTGAGCGCCTCGCGAGTCACACCTGCCTGCACGGTTGCATCCATGTCGGCGGGATTGACGGTCAGGATTTTGTCCATCCGCGACAGATCAATCGTGACGCCGCCACGTGGCGCAAGGCTATGCCCCTCAAGCGACGTGCCCGTGCCCCAAGGGATGATTGGGCAGTCATGCTTGGCACAGGTGGACACGATCGCGGCGACGTCTTCGGTGCTGGTCGCGTAAATCACCGCGTCAGGCGGCATGGCAGGGAAATGCGACTCTGATTGCCCGTGCAGGGCCAGATCAGACTTGGACCGCGAGACCCGATCCCCTAGACTGGCCGTTAACGCGTCTATTGCAGATGAAATACTCATGGGGAAACCCTAGCGCGGCGGCGCGTGTGATACCAGAGACGGAGACTGGATTGGCAGAGCCCACATCAAGGTTTATCGGCCAAGCGATTGCTGACTTTAAGGCGTCATGTCGTCGCGGATTGCAGGTCATCAAGACCCACGGCCCGTCCCAGTTCCAGTTCTGGTTTATTGCCTTGGCCATCGGGATTGCCGCAGGGTTTGCCGCCCTGTTTTTCCGCCTTGGCATCGAGTGGCTCGAGGGCGCGCTATATGGCAGGCACGGCGCAATGCGATTGCAGACGGCTGTGTCCCAGCTTCATTGGTATCAGATTTTGATGATCCCGATTTTGGGTGGCCTTGCTGTCGGCCTGATTTTGGATCGGTTTACGCGTGACGGGCGGGCGTTATCGGTGAGCGATGTGATCGAGGGCGCGGCGCTGAATGAGGGGCGGGTGACGGTGCGCCGTGGCCTTGCCTCGACGGCGGCGAGTTTGATCACCCTTTCGACGGGCGGGTCGTCGGGCCGTGAAGGTCCGGTTGTGCATCTCGCCGCGGTCCTATCGACGATGGTGAGCCGCCTCATCCGCGCGAACGGTATTACGGGGCGTGACCTGTTAGGGTGCGCGGTGGCGGCGGCGGTTTCCGCCAGCTTTAATGCGCCACTGGCCGGCGCCCTGTTTGCCCTAGAGGTGGTGCTGCGCCATTTCGCCGTGCATGCGTTTGCCCCGATTGTGATCGCGAGCGTGGCGGGCACGGTGATCAACCGCTTGGCCTTTGGCGATGTGACCGAGTTTGTTTTGCCCATCCAAAATGCGCTGACGTTCTACGTCGAGTTGCCTGCTTTCCTGCTTTTGGGTCTGCTTTGCGGGTTTGTGTCGTTCATATTGATGCGCGCCGTTTTCTGGGCGGACGATCTGGGCACGTCGATCCAGACCGGTCTTAATATCCCGCGCTTTGTGCGCCCTGTGATTGCGGGTGCGATGCTGGGTGGCTTGGCGATTTTCTGGCCCCATATCATCGGAGTTGGCTACGAGACCACCTCGGCGGCATTGACGGGCGGGCTGTTGTTTCATGAGGCGCTAGTTTTCGCCTGTCTCAAGGTGCTGGCCGTGGCGATAACCTTGGGCGGGCGCATGGGCGGGGGGATATTCTCGCCTTCGTTGATGGTTGGCGCGCTGACGGGGCTGGCGTTTGGCATGGTCGCAACGGGGCTATTTCCGAGCAATTCGGGGGCGGCCACCCTTTATGCCTTGGCGGGGATGGGGGCGGTTGCGGCGGCGGTGCTTGGTGCGCCCATTTCGACCACATTGATTGTGTTCGAGTTGACGGGTGACTGGCAGACCGCGATGGCCGTCATGGTATCGGTCTCTCTTTCGACCGCGCTTGCGTCAAGCTTGGTTGATCGCTCGTTTTTCCTGACGCAGTTGGAGCGGCGTAACGTGCATCTGGCAGCGGGACCGCAAGCCTATCTGCTGGCGACATTTCGTGTGGCCACGATTATGCGCGCCAAGGATGCAAAACGGGCCGCGCCAGAGGATCAGTGTTGGGAGCTTGTCAAAGACGGGATCTATATTGATGGCAATGCCACGTTGGAACAGGCGATGCCCTTGTTCGAGCAAGGGAATTACGGCTTTATCCCTGTGGTTACCCTCGGCGGGGACGATAGCCCGCCCGAGTTGTGGGGCGCGCTATTTCAGGTGGATGCGCTGCGT
The DNA here is from genome assembly GCA_937132065.1 of uncultured Loktanella sp. Taxonomy (GTDB): domain Bacteria; phylum Pseudomonadota; class Alphaproteobacteria; order Rhodobacterales; family Rhodobacteraceae; genus Yoonia. The sequence continues at coordinate 72,196 of CAKZNT010000092.1, read as the reverse complement.
CAGATGAACAAGGCCTTGGCAGAAACCGCCAAGGAAGAGCATTCCTAGACCTGTTCGACGGCCACTTTATCGTGGCGGAATGCGATGTGATCTTTGATCCCTGATGCCGCGTCGTTTGGCGTCTCGTATGACCAGCCTGCGTTTTTGATCGGCCCGCTTTTCGCGATGATCGTAAAGTAGGTGGCGGCCCCTTTCAGGGGGCAGCTTGAGGTCAGGTCGGATTGATCGAGAAATGCCATCGCAATGTCGCCGCGCGGGAAGTAGATCACGGGCGGATAGTCACCCTCGGTCAACTCGAGAGCATTAACGCTTTCGCCGATCACTGCACCTGCTGCCCGAATTACCCATGTCCCTGTTGCAGGTCTAATTGTGATTTCAGTCGCCATTTGTGCGTTCCTTATGCGTGAGGGTCAAAGCGGGGCACAGGCCTGATCAAGCCAAACGCGCGCGTCTTTGTCCAAATCCGGGCCTAGACGGTGCAACGTAGCCGCATGATAGCCGTCAATCCAGTCCCGTTCTGCTTGTGATAGCAATTTCGTCTCAATCAGGCGGCGGTCAAGCGGCACATAGGTCAGGTTTTCAAAGGCGAGCATGTCCCGATCGTCGCCCCCCTTGATGGGCGCGGCGCTCACAACTGCAATCAGGTTTTCGATGCGAATCCCGAATGCGCCTTCGCGGTAATACCCGGGTTCATTTGATACGATCATGCCCGCCTCAAGCGGAATGGCAGAGCGGCGCGAGATGCCTTGTGGTCCTTCGTGCACGCTCAGGTAGCTGCCGATCCCGTGCCCTGTGCCATGATCATAGTCCAGCCCCGCCGTCCAGAGCGGGAAGCGGGCGAGCGTATCAAGGTGCTGGCCTGCGACCCCTTGCGGGAAGCGCGCGCGACTGAGCGCGATCAACCCTTGCAGCACAAGCGTATAACATTTCCGGTGCTCGGCTGACGGTGTGCCGACGATGATTGTGCGCGTAATATCGGTTGTGCCGTCAACATATTGCCCGCCGCTATCGACAAGCAGCAGTTCGTCGCGCTTCACTGCCCGATTTGTTTCTTCTGTCACGCGGTAATGCACGATGGCGCCGTGGGGTCCCGCGCCGCAGATCGTCTCGAAGCTGATGTCGCGTAGCGCATTGGTATCGCGCCGAAACCCTTCGAGTTTTTGAACGACGTCAATTTCGGTCAGGGTTCCCTTTGGGGCTTGGTCATCAAGCCATGCCAAAAAGCGGACCATTGCCACGCCGTCCCGTTGCGCTGCATCCTTTGCGCCTGCAATCTCGGTGGGGTTCTTGATCGCCTTGGGCAAAAGACATGGATCGGGTGCGTGGCGAACGGTGGCGTTTGCGAGTGCAAGCAAAAGCGCCTCGGGGCAATATTTCGGGTCGATCTGCACCTTGCCCGTCAGGCCGTTGAGAGCGGGTTCGAATGTTTCGATGTCATGCACATGGATGTCGTCGCCCAGATGCGCGCCAATGTCGGCAGTTTTGCCAGCACCCGCAAACAGATCAACCGCACCAGTGTTGTGAAGAATTGCGAAGGCTTGCGGCACGGGATTGCGCTCGATGTCCGCGCCACGGATGTTGAGCAGCCATGCGATGCTGTCGGGCAGGGTGATGATGGTGCAGTCGGCCCCAAGGGTCGCGGCAAGGCGGGCGCGCTTGTCTGCACTGCTTTCCCCTGCAAGCGTCAGGTCTTGCGCAAAGAATTTCGCGGTCGGGGCCGCAGGTTGATCAGCCCAGATTGCATCAACGAGATTGGCGACTGGCTTTACAGTCATGTTCACAAGTTCGTCGCGCAGTGCCTTGATTTCGTCCACTGTATGCAGCCACGGATCAAACCCGATGATGCTTTGTGCGGCGAGTGTCTCTTTGAGCCATGCGGCGGCGCTGGTTTCGGGCCAATGCACGGGCGTAAAGTCACTGGCGACCTGTTCGCGCACCTGCACACGGTAGCGCCCGTCAATGAAGACGCCAGCAGTTTGCGCCGTTGCGATGCAGAACCCGGCGGAGCCCGTGAACCCCGTCAGCCAAGAGAGGCGGGCATCACGCGCGGCGACATATTCCCCTTGGTGGGCATCTGCGCGCGGCACAAAGAATGCATCGATTTGATGGCTGCGCATCTGGTCGCGCAAGGCGGCAAGGCGTGACGGCCCCTGTTCAGGGTTTGAGCTACATTCAAAGGTTTGAAACATGGCGCGCGTGCCCTTTTTATATGTCAAATTACTTGTGCGGGGGCACGGGCGGGCGTGCTTATCCCGACTTTCGCATACCCATGACCCGCGCCCGTTTACGTGGATCGGTGTCAAAGAGAGAGGCAAGTTGTTCGGTCATCGCACCCGCCAATTGCTCGACATCGGTAATCGTGACCGCGCGGTCGTAATAGCGCGTCACATCATGGCCGATCCCGATCGCGACGAGTTCAACCGCGCGCCGCTTTTCAACCATCGCAATCACATCGCGCAGATGTTTTTCGAGGTAGTTGGCAGGGTTGACCGACAGGGTGCTGTCATCAACGGGCGCGCCGTCTGAAATGACCATCAACACCTTGCGCTGTTCGGGGCGGTTGACCACGCGGCGGTGCGCCCATTCAAGCGCTTCGCCGTCGATATTCTCTTTGAGCAGCCCTTCTTTCATCATCAGCCCGAGGTTCGGGCGCACGCGACGCCAAGGCGCATCAGCGGATTTATAGACGATGTGGCGCAGGTCGTTGAGGCGGCCAGGGGTGACGGGGCGGCCTTCGGCCAGCCACTGTTCACGGCATTGCCCGCCTTTCCACGCTTTTGTGGTGAAGCCCAAAATCTCGACTTTGACCGAGCAGCGCTCGAGCGTGCGCGCCATGACGTCAGCGCAAATGGCTGCGATCGAGATGGGGCGTCCGCGCATCGAGCCCGAATTGTCGAGCAGGAGCGTCACAACCGTGTCGCGAAAATCTGTGTCTTTTTCCATCTTGAACGACAGGGGCGTTGTGGGAGACGCCACGATCCGCGCAAGGCGGCCCGCGTCAAGAATGCCCTCTTCGAGGTCGAATTCCCAAGAGCGGTTTTGCTGGGCTTGCAGGCGCCGTTGCAGTTTGTTGGCAAGACGTGACACCGCCCCTTTGAGCGGTTCAAGCTGTTGGTCGAGGTAGGCGCGCAGCCGTTCCAGTTCGGCGGCTTCGGCCAGATCTTCGGCGCGCACTTCCTCGTCAAAATCAGTCGTATAGACCTTATAATTCGGATCGGCGTCCGAAATCGGCATCGGCGCAGGCGGGTCGAGCGGTGCTTCCCCTTCTGGCATGTCGGTTTCTTCGCCCATTTCGGCGTCTGCCTGATCGTCCATCGAGACTTGCGCCTCGGAGGCGTCTTGTTGCTCTTCCTGACTTTGCTCGGGCGAGGCGTCAGCGTCTTCGCCGTCCCCCTCATCGTCGCCTGTGCTATCTGGCTGTTCTTCCTCGTCGGACCCTTCTTCGGCCTCGTTATCCTGATCTTCGTCGGCGCTATCTGGGTCATCGCCAAGTTGGTCAGCGTAGCCGAGATCAGCGATCATTTGGCGCGCGAATTTGGCAAATGCCTGTTGGTCACCAAGCAGGTCTTGCAGGTTGTTTAGCGTATCGCCGGCGTGATCCTCGATGAAGCCGCGCCACAGTTCCATGACGTTTTCGGCGCCCTGTGGGAGGGCGCGGCCAGTGGCGAGATTGCGGATCAGGTAGCCTGCGGCAACCGCAAGCGGCGCATCGGCGGCTTGGGTGATTTGATCGTAGCCCTTGCGGCGTGCCTCGTCGTAGATTTTGGCGTCGATGTTGCCCGCTGTGCCCGGCATATGCTGTGCGCCAACGGCCTCGATACGCGCGGTTTCCATTGCCTCGTAGAGGTCTTTGGCCATTTGGCCCTGAGGCATGTAGCGGGCGGCGGTTTTGGCGTTGTGAAACTTGTGGCGCAGCGCAAAGGCATCCGCTGTGCCACGCGCAAGCAGCACCTCGTCGCGGGTCATGCGGCGGGTCACTTGGGGCAGGCGGATCGTGTCAGCGGTCTGGCCCGCAGGGTCAACGGTAAAGCTGACTGACAACTCGGGGTCGTCAGCCATGACTTTGGTTGCCTCTGCGAGAGCCTTTTTAAACGGATCGGCTGGGTTGTCTGATGGTTTGGTCATACCAGTTTCGCTCGCGCTGTTTCCAATTTCTTGAACTCCTTCGCCGATATCAAATGAGTTCGCTCAAATGCGTCAATTACGCCCATTCCATAAACTGGGCGATCGTCGGGAAGCTTATTCTGGATCGGAATTATAGTCGAGCACAGCTCGCCAGCCTTTAGTAAGCGTGGCCAAGCCTTTTCATTTGAAATAGCTCGACCACCAGTTGGACTATGAGAACTTCCAGTAACACTCCACCATGACTTTTTATTGCTGAAGTGCCTTTTGGGGGAGGTAGAATAAACAATAGAAACTACAACACAATCTGTTGGTCCAAGATTGACAATCTCCAACTCCCCAATATGTGCCACACCCATCTCTACCCAAGCTCCTGTATTAACAATCAAGCGAACGCTTAGCTTTGGTTTGGGATGAAGGAATTTTGAACGGATGGACCAAAATAAACTTGCGGCGGAAATCGCCAAGGCTGCCGCACTGAAGACCAACGCAACCTGCGCTATACTCCATTCAGTCCAATTCATCCCAAGCTCAAGCTTGCAGCAGATTCTGGCAGTTCCATGTCAAAACACCGCTGGAAGAATTCGGCGACTGTTTGACGCTCTAGCTCGTCGCATTTGTTCAGGAACGAGAGGCGGAAGGCGTAGCCGACGTCGTTGAAGATGCGCGCGTTTTCGGCCCATGCCAGCACGGTGCGCGGTGACATCACGGTCGACAGATCGCCGTTCATGAACGCGGTCCGTGTCAGGTCGGCGACAGTGACCATCTGGCTGATGATCTTGCGCCCGCTTTCTGTGTTGAAATGCGGCGACTTGGACAGAACGATAGCCGCTTCGGCGTCATGGCTCAGGTAGTTCAATGTCGCGACAAGGGACCAGCGGTCCATCTGCGCTTGATTGATCTGCTGTGTGCCGTGGTAAAGACCAGTCGTGTCACCAAGGCCCACGGTGTTCGCGGTCGCAAACAGGCGGAAATATTTGTGCGGTGTGATGATCTGGTTCTGGTCCATCAGCGTCAGTTTACCGTCAGCCTCCAGCACGCGCTGGATGACGAACATCACGTCTGCACGGCCTGCGTCGTATTCGTCGAACACGATTGCAACAGGGTTGCGCAGCGCCCACGGCAGGATGCCCTCGTGGAATTCGGTGACTTGCACGCCGTCTTTCAGCTTGATCGCGTCTTTCCCGATCAGGTCGATACGGCTGATGTGGCTGTCGAGGTTCACACGCACGGCGGGCCAGTTAAGGCGCGCTGCGACCTGTTCGATGTGGGTCGATTTACCTGTGCCGTGATACCCTTGGATCATAACGCGGCGGTTGTAGCCAAAGCCCGCAAGGATCGCGAGTGTCGTATCCGGATCAAACTTGTAGGTGCTGTCAATCTCGGGGACGCGGTCACTACGCTCGGCAAAGCCTTTGATCTTCATATCGCTGTCGATGCCAAAGACCTCGCGGACTGAGATGTCTTCGGTTGGTTTTGCGTTCATGTCTGTCATATCTTCGGCCATGATAGTGCCTTCCTGCGTCGCGGATCGCGTGTCTAATGTGATGCTGTTTGGATGCAACATATCGCAAGACGCTGCAAGGGGAAGGGGCGAGGCCAAACTGGCATTATTTATTCGCATGAAATGGCGCACATAGCAGGGAACCGTTGCGTTTTGCGGCGATCCTGTCAAACTCGACCCAACTTTATTGTTTGGGGTGCTATGGCCGAACTTGCTGACATCGAAACCTTCATTGCGAAATGCGCCTTGGGCGACCGCGAAGCGTTTTCTTCTCTTTATTCTGCGACCTCTGCGAAACTATTTGGCATTTGCCTGCGTGTGTTAGGTAATCGGGCCGAAGCAGAAGACGCTTTGCAGGATGTATTTGTCAAAATCTGGCACAATGCGGATCGCTATCAAGTCAACGGCTTAAGCCCGATGACGTGGCTGATTACGATTGCACGCAATCTGTCGATTGACAAATTGCGTGCCCGTAAGACCGCGCGTGGCGCTGGACTGGACGAGGCAGAAGAATTGCCAAGTTCCGCACCGGGGCCAGAGGCGCTTGCGATTGCTGCGTCGGATCGGGGGCAAATCGTGGCCTGTATGGCCGAGTTGGAACCAGACAGATCAGATGCGGTGCGCCGCGCCTATCTGGAAGGGGAGACGTATCAGGAACTTGCGGAGCGCTATAGCGTGCCGCTTAACACCGTCCGGACGTGGCTTCGCCGCAGTCTGATCAAATTGAAAGAGTGTTTGTCGCGATGACCGATGACAACGACACAGATGACAACATTGCGCTGGCTGCGGAATACACGCTGGGTCTTTTGACCCCGGGCGAAGCCGTTGCCTTTGAGGATGTGCTCTCGGTTGATCCCGAAATGCGTGATCAATATGCCGCTTGGGCCACCAGTTTTGCATCCTTTACCGATGATATTGCGCCAGTTGCACCACCGCCCGCCCTTGAGGCCCGTATCACCGCGGCCTTGTTCGGGGCTGAAGAGAAAAAGCCGTCGGTATTTGCAAGCCTTAGCAGGTTTATCCCTGTGTTCGCAGGGCTTGCTGCCGCTGCTGTGGTCCTTGTTGTGATGAGCCAAACCAGTTTTCTGCGCGAAACGGGGCCGACTTATGTGGCCGAAATCGCCGCCGAGGATGCGAGCCTTGTTGTCTTGGCAAGTTTTGACCCCGCCGAGGGCGCGCTGCATATGACGCGCGAGGCAGGCACGCCACTTGCGGGCCGCAGCCAAGAGCTTTGGTTGATCGTGGGTGAAAATGCGCCCGTGTCATTGGGTGTCTGGCCACAAGGCCAAGCCGAGGCCACGCTACAAGTGCCCGAGGCGCTTGCGGCGCAGATGGCTATGGGTGTTCTTGCGATTACCGACGAGCCGTTGGGCGGGTCACCGACGGGTGGTCCAACGGGTGATCTGTTGGGTGCTGGACCTGTAACCCTTTTATAAAACGACATATTTCTTGAAACTTTTTCACCCCCTGCTGCGTGACTTCAGCGTTGCAGGGGTTGGACCAAGTGTTGTTGTTAATGAGGTCCTGTAGCCGTGCGAGCGCGAATTGCCTTCCCCAATAAGGTCACGCGGGCTCACATGATCGTGCGCTGCTCTGAAATGTGTGTTTTCAGAGCAGCGCCACCCTTACATATCAATGCAACACGCAAAATGGAGAGATGAGATGATGAATCGCCGAACCTTTACCCTGACAGCCCTGATGGGTGCGGTTGCACCTGTCGCACTGCGCGCAGAAACCTTTGAAATTACCCGCACCGATGCACAGTGGAAGGCAATGTTAACCGACTTGCAGTATCAGGTCATGCGCCACGAGGCGACCGAGCGGGCAGGGACAAGCCCGCTGGATGCCAATTACAGCGCAGGCACATATAGCTGCCGTGGCTGCGATCTTGCGTTGTATTCAAGCGAAACAAAGTTCGATAGCGGCACGGGCTGGCCAAGCTTTTACGCAAGCCTTCAGAACGCTGTTGGCACAAAAGAGGACAATACGTTGTTTTCGACCCGCACTGAGGTGCATTGCCGCCGTTGTGGCAGCCACTTGGGGCATATCTTTGATGATGGGCCAAAACCAACGGGCAAACGCCACTGCCTGAATGGTGCAAGTCTGGTGTTTAACGCAGCCTAAGTGCTCCCGCTTATATCACGCCCAAAGCCCTCGCAAACTGTGGGGGCTTTTTGCTGTCTGTTATTGATTTTCGCGGCGCGACTGGCGCGAAACCAGAAACAGTCCATTTCCCAATCAATATAGGGCGATTTGCAGCTTCCATGTTAACTGTATGGGAACATGTTGAACCAGATTACACCCTTTTTGCGCCCATTTCAGCGCGAACGACGCACGCAGGGCGAGCGGAGCCTGTTTATGGCCTACCTTGGCGTGGCCATTTTCGGAGCGATGCTTGGGCTAAATGTTGTGCTAACGTTGGGCGGTGCTGCCGCCTGGATCACGCCATTCACCACCTATAACTACTGGATAATGCTTTCGAGTGCGATCGGCGGCTGTGCCGGGCTATATATTGGCCGCGACTGGATGGGCCATGCAGGGTCACGCGGCGCGATGCGCGCGGCAATTGGCGCGGTCTGGATCAGCTTGGTTGGCGCGGTGATCGGTGGGACGCTTGCGCTACCGCTATACGGCACAATGTTTGGGCCGTTCACCTTGGTGGTCACGCTGTTCGGAGCGCCGCTACTGGCCCTCGTTTGGGCCTGCGCGTTGTTTTCGGCGCACTTGATGTTCAAGGTGCAGCGCGCCGAATACGATAGCATTCTTTATGTTGACCTGCCGCGCAACGACAGCAGCTACTTTTAGTCTTTAAAGCTGCGGCTTGTCTTGATCTGGTCCCACGCCCAAACAACCTCGTTCAACTGGTCTTCCTGACTGCGATCACCGCCGTTCATATCAGGGTGAAGCACCTTGATAAGCGACTTATATTGCTTGCGAATTTCGGGCTTTGTCCAGTTGTCTTTGGCTTCCAGAATTTCGATCGCGCGCCGCTCGGTTGCGGGCAGGCGGCGGCCTGCGGCTGGTCCTTTTCCGGGGTTCTGGGTCGCATTTGCACCAAGCACCTGATGGGGGTCGTCCACGCCAAGGCGCGCCCATGCGCGTTGCTCTTCGGAGCGCTTGCCAAACGGCTTGGTCGGGCGTTCCCAGACACGGTCCTGATCCATCTGCGCGGCCAGCTCTGCCTCTGAGGTGGTGTCAAAGAAATTCCACTTGAGGTTATACTCGCGCACGTGCTGCTGGCAGAACCAGATATAATCATCAAGCACGTCTGGCGAGCGTGGCGCACGATACTGGCCCGCCTCTTCACAGCCCGCATGATCACAGACCCGCTGTGAGGTTTCGGATGCACCCGACATCCCACGCCGTCCGCGTGGATTCTTCTTTTTGGAGGATGACACGGACATGTCAAAACCAAAGGGGTCATTTTTCTTCATAACGCTACTCAAACCTTTCCGACTCGGCCAATAGACTTTAAGCCTCTGACTGTCAGATTGAAGGGGGCTAGGTGAAAATAATGGGGCTGGACATTGAGATAAAAGCGGCGTTGGAAAACGCCTTTGCAACGAACACCCTGTCGGTGATCAACGAAAGCAGCCTGCATAGCGGTCACGCGGGTGATGACGGGTCGGGCGAAAGCCACTGGCGTATCGTGATGAGCGCCCCTGAATTTGCATCCATGTCACGTATTGCGCGCCACCGCGCTATTCACACAGCCCTTGGCCCCGCGATTATCGGGCGTATCCACGCCCTTGCACTCGACGTGTCGTGATTATTCGGCGGCGACCTGCGGCTCTGTGCGCGCAGGATCGGCCTCCAGCGGCTTTGCCTCGATTTTTGGCGATGCGACGACAGGAGCGATAGTTGTGGCGACCCGCTCTTGGGGTGTTTCAACATTTGTTTCGGCGGCAATTGTGCGCCGGAAAACAAGCATGTTTTGAAATGTCGTGACCCGTTTTGTCAGGCCGGACCGCTCTTCACAAGGCAGGGTGTCGGTGCGTTGATATTCCCAGCCTTGCGCGCCAAGTGTGTTCATTGTCGTCTCAAGCGCATTGGCAAACCGGTCTTCAGCGGTCTTCAAGCCTTTCGCTTTCAGCCCCGTTTTTGGTGCTGGAACAATCTTGTATTCGTATGACGACATAGGGCCACCCTTTAATTTCCACTTGCTGTTTGTATCAAGAACGGCCCGCAAATCCAAGGTTTCGCTGGATATTTTCCGAACCGCTAGGGGTTGTGGTTGGCGAACGTGCGCACCGCTATGGCTGGATCAGAGCCAACGCAAATAGCTGAACGCCAGGATCACAAGTGCCCCAATCGCAACACATCCACCCGCAATAATCACACACCCTGCCTGCGAGTCGATCAATGGCATGCCGCCAACATTGATCCCGAAGAGCCCCGTCAAAAAGCCCAGCGGCAAGAAAGCCGCCGCGATGATCGACAGCACATAGGTGTTGCGCCCAAGTGCGGTTGCAGCCCTTGCCGCAAGAAAGGGGTGTCGCTTTGGGGTCAAAGGCCCGAGTGACACGGTTTCAATCCGTTTCGTCAGTCCGAATGCGAGGGCGGCGATGAAGCCGCTGATGGAGCGTGGGGCGTCGCCTGCATCAATGGCAGCGCGTTGGCCCAAGCCTCAAACTCTGCCTCAGTGCGGTTAAAGTGCAGCCAGCGGTAACCTCCGTCCACGGGTTCAATATCAGGCCAGTCGTCCGTGACAGCCTGCGCTGTGCCATTCGCGGCAATATCAAACGCGCAGACGGGCGTGATGGTTGGCTTGCTCACTACTCGCACCTCCCCCGTGTTTTGGTCAGCCTGCGCGTAGGATGGGTTTTAACCCATGTGCCTTTACAGCCCGAGTTTCTGCGCAATCAACTGATTGACCATCGCTGGGTTGGCTTTGCCGCCTGTCGATTTCATCACCTGACCCACGAACCAGCCTGCCAGCTTTGGATTGGCTTTCGCCTTTTCCACTTGGGCGGGGTTGGCTGCAATGATCTCGTCTACCGCGGCTTCGATTGCGCCAGTGTCGGTGACCTGCTTCATGCCTTCGGTCTCGACGATTTCTGCGGGGTCGCGATCTTGGGTATAGGCGATTTCAAAGACGTCCTTGGCGATCTTGCCAGAGATGGCGTCGGATTTGATCAACGCCACAATCTGGCCGATCCGTGCCGCCGAGATCGGGCTGTCTGTGATGTCTTTCTCGTCCTTCTTGAGACGTCCGAATAGCTCGTTGATCACCCAGTTCGCGGCCAGTTTTCCGTCAGCGCCAGCGGCCACGGCCTCAAAGAAAACCGCGTTTTCGACGTCTGCCGTCAGCACCGAGGCATCATAGTCCGAAAGCCCGAAGTCATTGATAAACCGCGCCTTCTTAGCGTCAGGCAATTCGGGAAGGTTGGCTTCAATGTCGTCAACCCACGCTTGCTCGATCTCGAGCGGCAGCAAATCGGGGTCGGGGAAATACCGATAATCATGCGCTTCTTCTTTGGAGCGCATTGAGCGGGTCTCGTTCTTGTCAGGATCATAAAGGCGGGTTTCCTGCACAACCTCTTTACCGTCCTCAATCAGTGCGATCTGGCGACGAGCCTCCACGTCGATTGCCGCCTGAATAAAGCGCATCGAGTTCATGTTCTTGATTTCGCAGCGCGTGCCGAGGTGGCTGAAATCCTGCGTTTCCTGATACTTTTCGTATTGACCCGGCTTGCAGATCGACACGTTGACATCGGCCCGCAGGTTGCCGTTTTGCATGTTGCCGTCACACGTCCCCAGATAGCGCAGAATCTGGCGCAGTTTGGCGACATAGGCGGCGGCCTCTTCGGGGCCACGGATGTCGGGCTTGGAGACGATTTCCATCAACGCCACGCCCGTGCGGTTCAGGTCAACAAACGACATGTTCGGGTCCATGTCGTGAATGGATTTACCTGCGTCCTGCTCTAGATGAATGCGTTCGATGCGCACCGTGCGCGCCTCACCGTTGCCCATTTCGACCAAGACCTCACCTTCCCCGACAATCGGGTGGTAAAGCTGGGAAATCTGGTAGCCCTGCGGCAAGTCAGGATAGAAATAGTTCTTGCGGTCAAATGCCGAGTGCAAGTTAATTTCGGCCTTAAGGCCAAGCCCCGTGCGCACCGCGTAGGCCACACACTCTTCGTTGATGACAGGCAACATGCCGGGCATGCCCGCATCCACAAAGGCCACGTTGCTGTTTGGCTCGGCGCCAAACTGCGTCGATGCGCCCGAGAACAGCTTTGCCTTGGTGGCGACCTGCGCGTGGACCTCAAGCCCGATGACCAACTCCCAGTCATTCTGGGCGCCTGCGATCACTTTTGGGGTAGGGGCTGTGTAGGTCAGGTCTAGCATTGGGCAAACTCCGCGCGCGTTATCTCAATGGCGGTTCTATGCCAGTCGCGCGGGCGCGGCAAGGCGCGCTGCATTCGTTTTACTTGCCCCTAGGGGCCATTTGCGGGCAGATTGCGCATTATGATGATGCTCAAGACATTCCTGGGGGGGATTATGGCCTTGGCAATCGCGGGCTCTGTGTGTGCAGATCCCGCGGTGCGGCCATTTTCGCGCGATGATGCAGCTGCTGCGCGTGTTGCGGCGGCGACGCTGGCGCTTGCTTCATTTCGTGCCAAGGAACGGCCTGCCTACCTGATACGGTATCCCGTCACCATTGAAACGTCCCCGCCGACGATCCGCCCCGTTGCGCGCACCCGTTTTGTGCCCCGCACCCGTTGGGATACAAATGGCGGGTCAAAGATATGGACCCGCACCGCGATGGCCGCTGTTGGACCCGATGGCGCGCAGCTCGATTCGGTCATCCCGCGCGACATCGAGCGCTGGTGTCCCGCATATGCGCAGAATTCCCCCACGCTCCGCAGCGCGTTCTGGGTGGGTATGATGTCGGCTCTGTCCAAACACGAAAGCACCTATAATCCGCGCGCGGTTGGGGGCGGCGGGCTTTGGTTCGGTCTGCTCCAGATTTACCCCGATACCGCCCGCAGATATGGCTGCCGTGCGACCACGGGCGAGGCATTGAAGAACCCCGTCGATAACCTGTCCTGTGCCGCGCGCATTATGGCCGTGACCGTCAAACGCGATCAGGCGGTGGCGCTGCGCGATAGTCGCTGGCGCGGCGTTGCGGCGGATTGGGGCCCTATGACCAAGCCGTCAAAGATTGCCGAAATGGCGAACTGGACGCGGCGGCAAACCTATTGCCAACCCCTCGAAAGCACCCGCCCGCAGGCCCGCCCAAACACTGCGGCTTGGACGGAAACCATTTCAACCAAGGGCTAGCCCAAGATTCGGCTGACGATCTCGAGCGTATCGCCGCTCAGGTTCGGGGTGTCCTTGATCCGCTGGAGAGCGCTGCGCATTTGCGCTTGGCGCTCGGGGCTATACCGCTTCCATGTCTTGAAGGCCGTGGCGACCCGTGCGGTTGTTTGCGGATTGATGGGATCAAGCTTGATCAGGCAATCAGCGAGAAGGTCATAGCCCGATCCGTCGGCGGCATGAAAGCCGGCCTGATTGCCCGTAAGCGCGCCCAACACTGCACGAAAGCGGTTTGGATTGCGCCAGTCGAACTTGGGGTGTGCAATCAGCTTGCGCGCAACTTCCACGGCGTCAGCGGGGCTTGCGCAAGCAACCTGCATCCCGAACCACTTGTCCATGACAAGCCGGTCATCGCCCCATTGCGCCTCGAAGGCGGCCAGTTGATCTTGGCCTGCATCAATTCTCAGAAGGACGCCAAGTGCCGCCTGCTGCTGTGTCATATTGTCGGCCTGCTCGTATTGGATAGCGGCCTGATGTCCGCCGTCCGTGAGGCTCATATAGCTGAGCATGGCGTTACCAAGCGCGCGCTTCCCGACATCCTTGGCGCAGGGATTATATGGGCCAGTGACTGTCATTTCGGCGTAAATACGTGGTATAACATCTTGAAGATGTTGGGAAACTTGCAGTCGCAGCGCCTCGTGGGCGAGGTGGATGTCGTGGGGGTCAGGCACGCCGCCTGCATCGACAATGGCTTGCGCGGTGTCGGCTTGTGAGGGCAGCGACAGCGCAAGCGCGCGAAACTGCGGATCAAGGCTGTCATCGCGCAAGACCGCGAGCATCCCGTCAAGAAATGCGCGGCTCGGGCTTGCACCCGTGTCGATCATATCGGCAAGGACCTCGCCAGCCAACATCCGCCCTGCGTCCCAGCGGTTGAACGGATCGGTGTCATGGGCAAGCAAAACCGCGCGATCCGTAGAGGACTGCGCGTGATGCAAAACAACGGGCGCAGAAAAATCGCGCAACACCGACAGGATGGGCCGCTCGGTGATGCCCGCAAATGTATAGCTTTCCTCGAATGTGGTAAGTTCAAGCGTTTGTGTCGCCAGTAGTTCGCGCCCGTCCTGCGCAAGCAAGCCCATCGAAACAGGAATAACCTGCGCCTCTTTCGGACTTTTGTCGGGGGTTTCAGGTAGCTCTTGGCGCAGGGTCAGGGTGTAGGTGTCGCCCTCGAAAGCTTCGCTCACATGCAGATGCGGTGTGCCTGCTTGCGAATACCAGCGCGCAAACTGGGTCAAGTCACGGCCCGTTGTATCTTCAAAGGCGGCCAGCCAGTCTTCGATTGTCGCGGCGTCCCCGTCGTGGCGGTCAAAGTAGAGCGTGCAAGCGGCGGCGTAGGCCGCGTCACCAACCAGCCGCTTGAGCATGCCGATGACTTCTGCGCCTTTTTCATAGACGGTGGCGGTGTAAAAGTTGTTGATCTCGACAAAGCTGGCAGGGCGCACAGGATGCGCAAGCGGCCCGCGATCCTCGGGGAATTGATGGCCGCGCATCATCAGTGCATCGTCGATCCGCTTGACGGCATGGCCACGCATATCGCCCGTGAACTGCGCATCGCGAAATACGGTCAGCCCTTCTTTCAGACACAGCTGGAACCAGTCACGGCAGGTAATCCTGTTGCCTGTCCAGTTGTGAAAATACTCATGTGCGATGATCGCTTCGATGCGCTCGAAGTTTGCGTCTGATGCCGTCTCGGGGGAGGCCAAAACACAGGACGAGTTGAAAATGTTCAAGCCCTTGTTCTCCATTGCGCCCATATTAAAGTCATCGACGGCAACAATGTTGAAAATGTCCAAGTCGTATTCACGCCCGTAAACGTCTTCATCCCATTGCATCGACGCCTTGAGGGCTTCCATGCCAAAGGCGCATTTGTCCTCGTCGCCGCGGCGCACATAGATATTGAGATCAACATCCTTGCCCGACATTGTCGTAAAGCTGTCCGCGTGGGCGAGCAGATCACCCGCAACAAGCGCGAAGAGGTAGGCGGGCTTTGGCCACGGGTCATGCCATGCGCCGCGCGACACAGGGTTGCCGTTGGACAATAGCACAGGCAGCGCGCTTTCGATCTCGACCGTGAACACGGCCATGACATCGGGGCGGTCAGGGTAATAGGTAATTTTGCGGAACCCTTCGGCCTCGCACTGGGTGCAATACATGCCGCCAGACATATAAAGCCCCTCAAGGGCGGTATTGCTGGCGGGCGCGATTTCGACTTCGGCTTCCCAGATAAACGGCTTGTCTGGCACAGCGCAGGTCAGCCCTTTGTCGGTCACTTCAGGCGTGACAACCTGCCCGTCGATCTTCGCCGAGATCAGCGTCAGGTCTTCACCATGCAGGAAAAACCGGTCGCTTTGCGCATCCGGATTGGGGCGAAACGCGACCTTCGAGATCACACGGGTCGCATCGGGATCAAGCTTAAAGGTCAGGTGAACCGTTTCAACGAGATAAGCGGGGGGGGTATAATCGGCCAAATAGATCGTCTGGGGACTTGCGTCTTGCATCGGGGATGTCCTTGCAATGTGGGATTGATGGGACATTAGGCGCTGTGCAAACAGGCTGCAAGACGGGTGGTTCGGTCATCAAACGCAGGTAAAATAGTTCAGGGTTCCTGCTGCCCGAAATGTTGCCTCTTAGCGGCTTTTGTCGTAGCAGTCAGGCATATCCAGAATATGTGCACAACGGTGTACCGCCCTAAAGGACTACGACATGGCTGAACGTATCAACAAACATGAATTGCAGGTCGATCACCGTCTTGTCGATTTTCTTGAAAACAAGGCGCTACCGGATACGGGCATTTCGGCAGATCATTTCTGGAAATCATTTGCAAATCTTGTGCATACGATGGGCCCGCGCAATGTCGCGCTTTTGAAAAAGCGGGAAGAGATACAGGATCAGGTTGATGCATGGCATCTGGCCAACCGCACCGCCGATGCTGACGCATATCAGGCGTTTTTGCGTGACATCGGTTATCTTGTCCCCGAAGGGCCGGACTTTGAGATCGAGACCACCAATGTTGACCCCGAAATCGCGCTTATTCCGGGTCCACAACTGGTTGTGCCGATCAACAACGCGCGCTTTGCGCTGAACGCGGCAAATGCCCGTTGGGGGAGCCTCTATGATGCCCTTTATGGCACGGATGCGCTCGGCTCTGTGGCGGCTGGCAAGGGGTATGATCCTGATCGTGGCGCTCAGGTTATCGCATGGGGGCGTGCGCATCTTGATGCGGTTGCACCACTGGCCAACGGGTCTTGGACCGATGTCGATATGGACGCTCTTGCCCTTAAGGATCCCGCACAACTGGTCGGCCATGCCACCCGCGGTGCGGCCAAGATCACATTGCTGCGCGTAAATGGCCTTTTGGTTGAGATCCACGTTGACCCGAGCAGCCAGATTGCAGGGCAGGATAGTGCAGGCATTTCCGACATCGTCCTTGAATCCGCGATGTCCGCGATTATGGATTGCGAAGACAGCGTCGCGGCCGTGGATGCCGAAGATAAGGTCGAAGCCTACGGCAACTGGCTTGGCCTGATGAAGGGTGACCTCGCCCAAGAGGTGACCAAGGGCGGCAAGACATTTACCCGCACGCTCAAGGGTGATCGCAGCTATGACACGGCGGATGGTCCGCTGACGGCTAAGGGGCGTTCATTGATGCTTGTGCGCAATGTTGGCCATCTGATGACGAACCCTGCGGTGCTTGATCGTGATGGCAACGAAGTGGGTGAGGGGATCATGGACGCGATTGTGACAACCCTGATTTCGATGCACGATCTGGCGCGCGAGGGCGGCAACTCGGTGCATGGCTCTATGTATGTTGTGAAACCAAAGATGCACGGCCCCGAAGAAGTGGCCTTTGCCGTTGAAATTTTCGACATGGTCGAGGATGCGCTGGGCCTGCCGCGCAACACCGTCAAACTTGGCATCATGGACGAGGAGCGCCGCACCTCTGCCAATCTCAAAGAGTGCATTCGCGCCGCGAAGTCACGGGTTGCGTTTATTAACACCGGTTTCCTTGATCGCACTGGCGATGAAATCCATACAAGCATGGAAGCGGGGCCGATGGTCCCCAAGGGCGAGATGAAGGGTCTTCCCTGGATCACGTCTTATGAGGATCGCAATGTGGATATCGGTCTGGCCTGTGGTTTGCAGGGCAAGGCGCAGATCGGCAAAGGGATGTGGGCGATGCCTGATCTGATGGCGGATATGCTGGTGGCAAAAATCGCCCATCCAAAGTCAGGCGCAAATTGCGCGTGGGTTCCAAGCCCGACTGCGGCCACACTACATGCAACCCATTACCACAAGGTTGACGTTCTGACCCTTCAGAACGAGATCAAGGCGGGCGGCGCACGCGGCTCGCTGGATGATTTGCTGACGATCCCTGTTGCGGTAAACCCTCAATGGTCTCAAGAGGTTATCACAACCGAAGTCGAGAATAACGCGCAGGGTATTCTGGGGTATGTTGTGCGCTGGATTGATCAAGGCGTGGGCTGTTCCAAAGTGCCTGACGTGCACGATGTGGGGCTTATGGAAGACCGCGCGACCTGCCGGATTTCGAGTCAAGCGCTTGCCAACTGGCTGCACCACGATGTTGTGACCGAAGCCGAAGTCATGGATGCGATGCAGAAAATGGCTGTTGTCGTTGATGCCCAGAATGCGGACGATCCGTTTTATCGCCCGATGGCGCCGAATTTTGATGGTATCGCTTTTCAAGCGGCTTGCGACTTGGTGTTTCAAGGACGCATTCAACCTTCTGGCTACACCGAACCGGTTTTGCACCGCCGTCGGTTGGAGCTAAAGGCGCAGCGAAACCATTAACCGCATCTGGCGTTTTCCCAACCTTTTTAGGTGGGGTGAACTTCGGATGAATGAGGCGCAAGCCTTGGGCTTTTCTTATGGAAAACGGCGGTCTAGAGTTCTCGAAATGAAGAAACGGGAGGTCGCTATGTCGCGTCCAGTTATTGGCATTATCGGGAATAACGATCTGTTGGACGGTAGCTATCCAGCGCATACGACAGGGATGATGAACACGGATGCGGTCGCCCATGTGTGTGACGCTATCCCCTTGATTATCCCCGCAAATCCGGCGTTATCACGGGTATGCGAACTGATGGAGATTTGCGACGGTTTCCTGTTTACGGGCGGGCGTCCGAATGTGCATCCCGAGGAATACGGGGAAGTGGAAACTGCGGCGCATGGCGCGTTTGACCGCGCGCGTGATGGTTTAACACTACCTTTGATCCGCGAGTGTGTTGCCGCAGGCCAGCCGATAATCGGAATTTGTCGGGGATTTCAAGAGGTTGCGGTGGCGATGGGGGCGACGCTTCATCCCGAGATACGCGAGCTTGAGGGGCGCGATAATCACCGTATGCCCCCAGATGGCACGCTGGAAGAAAAGTTCGCATTGCGTCATACAATCCGCTTTCAAGAAGATGGACCATTCGGAAAAGTTGTTGGTTCTCAGGATGTTATGGTCAATTCGTTGCACGGGCAGGGCATCAAGGATGCAGGTCCACGTGTCGCGATTGACGGCTTTGCCCCAGATGGCACGCCCGAGGCGATTTACATCAAGGATGCCGCTGGATTTACCCTTTCAGTTCAATGGCATCCAGAGTTTAACGCGCAATCCGACCCTGTGTCCCAGCCGTTATTCCGAGCGTTTGGCGCGGCTTGCGTCGCGTTTCGCCAAGAGCGGTTAGGGCTGCGTAAAACTGCCTGAATTCAGGGTGTGATTTGCGTGCACCGCGCGTGCACAGTGCGTGCACCGAAGCGAGGGAGCAGACCCCGCTTCGGTGGCAGTCTTCACAAGATGAGCAATTCGCATTCGTGCTTCTTGAGGCAGCGGCGTGCGGTCTGGCCGTAGCCATTCGCATTGGTCCGCAGCTCTGGGAAGAGTGCAAAGAGTTCATCACGGGCAGGGTCGCTGATGGCAGTCAGGCCGACATCACCCGGGTGGAAGCTCTCGGTGGCAGCGCCTTCGGCGTAAACCACTTCGTGTTCGTCAAACATCATGTGGATGTAGGTCACATCGCCGCCCTGATCTTGGGTGACGTGCTTGCCGTCGACAAGGTGCTTGGCCGCAACCAAGACTTCGCTTTCGCCAAACAGGAGTTCGGCGCGGTAGCCTTGGAACATCATGCGGTGCTGTGGTGACACAAGCAGATCGCGTTCCTGACCTGTGACCACACCCGGACGGATGCGGATCGGCGCGAAACGGTCAATTGCCGGCACGGTGCGCTGCTGGATCCAGCGGATTGGCTGAAGCCCGTGGTCGCGTGTCACAACCATATCGCCCACTTTCAGCGTTGCGATGTCGCGTGCGCCTTGTGGTGTTGCAATCCGTGTCCCCGGTGTGAAGCAGATGATGTTCTCGATCTCGGAGAAGTTGATGATCGTGCCATCGTCCATTGTGACGGAGCCGTGGAATGTCTCGTTGCCGTCAGCGTTGATCCCGTCGCTGATCTGCACAAGTGTCGAGAGGTCAGCCGCATTGCCGAGCTGGAGCGTATCGCCTGTGCCAAGCGTTTCGTCGCCGTTTCCACCAGTGATGGTGATTGCGCCGTTGGTTGGCTCGCCCAGATCTTCTGCGATGAACAGATCGTCACCAGCGCCACCGTCAACGCTATCGCCCTCAGAGAAGGTGATTGTGTCGTTGCCAGCACCTGTTGAGATGGTGTCAGCGCCAGTGCCAGTTGTTGTGACGGTGTCATTGCCAGCGCCTGTGATCACGTCCTGATCGCCTGCCGCACCTGTGATTGTATCAGCGCCCGCACCGGTTTCGACCTGTTCGATTTCGCTAAAGGTCGTGGTGTCAGTGCCGTTGTTGATGGACCCCGCTTCGGCCCCTGTGAAGGTCACAGTCACGGCTTCTGTCAGGCCAGACCCGTCGATTTTGTCGCCAGTCGTTTCGGTGGTTTCACCGCCACGGATGATGTCATTGCCAAAGCTGTCGCTGATTTCGATGATGTCGTCGCCAGCGCCTGTGTCGATGAAGTCATCGCCAAGCCCGCCGTTGACGGTATCGTTGCCATTGCCTGCAATGATATTATCGTCGCCGCCTGTGCCGATGACGGTATCGTCGCCGTCACCCGAGCGCACGATCATGCCAGCGTTGGATGCGGACAGGTCGATTGTGTCGTTGCCATCGTCGGTGTGGATCCGCTCGATTTCGGAGAATGTTGTCGAGCTGCTGCCGTATGTCGCAACGCCGGCTTCGTCGCCAGTTGCGATTACGGTTGCAGGCACGCTGTCGGTTGCGATGTCGAGCCAATCGCCGATTGTGCCTTCGCCGCCCTCGCCACCAACGACCACATCGTGGCCCTCGTTCTGGTGAACGTGGAAGCTGTCTTGCCCTGTGCCGCCGTATGCTGTTTCGTCGCCGCCTGCGAGGATGACTTCGTCGTCCCCTTCGCCAAGGTCAACGACGTCGTTGCCTGACCCTGTGAAGACGAGGTCGTTGCCAGCGCCGCCATAGACCGTGTCGTCGCCAGACGAGGCCACCAGCCGGTCATTGCCTGTGCCGCCGTAGATTTCGTCGTTGCCGTCACCTGCATAGATGCTGTCGTTGCCATCGTAGCCGTAGATCAGGTCGTCGTTGCCAGTGTCACCCGCAAGGATCGCATCATTGCCGTCGACCATGTCGCCGTCCGGATCGCCAGTGTAGGCGTTGTTGATGATGTCATCGCCAGCGGTTCCTTCAACGGTGCCATCGGGCAGCGGAATGCCGATCGCGTTGAGGTAGAATGGATCGTCAGCCTCGGCTGGTGTGATCCCGTCCAAGGTGATGCTCTCGCCGTTCGGGAAGGTCAGAACCGCATTGCCTGACCCGTCATCGGTGACGGTCACATCGTTTGTGTTAACGGGCAGGCGGGCAGGGTTCCCTGTTGGCAGGTCATAAAGGTCGCTTACGTCAAGCGTGTCGATCCCTGTGAACGTGCCGTCACCGTTTGCAGTTGGCGCATCAAAGTTGGTGACAGTGTCGTCGCCAAAGTTGTCTTGCAGCACGATCACGTCTGCATCGCCGTCTGGCGCGCCAGCCCCGAGGTCGACTGTATCGTTGCCAGCGCCCATGTTGAACGTATCAGCGCCAGTGCCGCCAGTGATTGTATCGTCGCCAGTCGAGCCTGTGACGCTATCGTCGCCAGCCCCAAGGATGATGTTTTCGACGTTGTCGAAGGTCGCGGTATTTGCGCCCGAAGTCAGCGTGCCGCTTTCGCTGTCGCTTGCCGAGACTGCGGAGAGGTCAACCACTGCATTCGTGGTCATGCCGGATGCATCAAGCACGTCTGTGTCGGTATCGCCGCCGTCTTCGCCAGCGTCGATTGTATCAGTGCCGAACCCGTCACCAAGCGTGATTGTGTCGTCGCCAGTGCCGCCGTTGATGCTGTCTTCGCCAGCGCCGCCAGTCAGGTCGTCGTTGCCAGCCCCGCCGATCAGCGTGTCGTTGCCAGCCCCGCCGTCGAACGCGTTGTCGCCAGCGCCGATCCCTGTGATGACGTTGTCGCCTGCATCGCCCGTGACGTTTGCGTCGCTGTTGATGATTTCGACGTTTTCGATGTTGTAGATTTCATCGTTGCCGCCTGCGTTGAACTCGACCGCATTCCCGCCAAGGTTGACATGGTGGTTGCCAGTGAACGTTCCCTGGTTGCCGTCGAGCACATAGGTGTCGGTTCCTGTGCCACCGTCGATGGTGGTCGGGCTTGCGACATTTGTGCCATTGACGTTGGTGATCCGGTCGTCGCCTGTGCCGCCAGAAACGGTTGTGTCCTCGGCGCGGTGGTCGATGGTGTCGTTGCCAGCGCCGCCGTAAAGTGCGTCTGCACCCAGACCGCCAAGGATGGTATCGTCGCCACCGTTGCCCGAGAGCGTTTGACCGCCGCCGTTGGTTGCGCTTGCGTCGAGGGTATCGCCATACTGCGTGCCGCTGACGGATTCGATTTCCTCAAATGTGCCTGTCGCGCCGCTTGTGCCGATTGTAAATGTGCCGTCTTCATTTGCCGAGAAGGCCACGTCAACGCCTTCGCCGCCAGCGGTTGTGCTGAAGTCGAGTGTGTCGTTGTCGCCTGCGTTCTCGCCGCCTGTGATGGTGTCGCTATCGCTGTTTTCATCGAGCACGAATGTATCGTTGCCCGTGCCACCGTAGATTTCGTCATTGCCATCGCCTGCAACGATTGTGTCGTTGCCTGCGTAGCCGTAGATCAGGTCGTCGTTGGCTGTATCGCCTGCAAGGATCGCATCGTCGCCGTCAACCATGTCGCCATCGTTATCGCCAGTATAGGTGCCGTCGATAACGTCATCGCCTGCGGTTCCCGACACTGTGCCGTCTGGCATCGGGATGCCGATTGCGTTGAGGTAGAACGGGTTGTCGGCGTCCGCAGGGCTGATGCCATTGAGGGTGACGCTTTCGCCATTCGGGAAGTTCAGCACCGCATTGCCAAACCCGTCATCTGTGACGGTCACATCGTTGGTCATCACAGGTGTGCGGGCAGGGTTGCCCAGTGGCAGGTCGAACAGAGCCGTTACGTCAAGCGCATCTGTGCCTGTGAATGTGCCGTCACCGTTTGGCGTAGGCGCTTCAAAGCTATAAAGCGTGTCATTGCCAGAGCCGTCTTGCAGGACAATCACGTCGGCTGCGCCGTCGCCAAAGCCCATGTCGATCATGTCGTCGCCGCCGCCAGTGTTGATCGTGTCAGCACCGCCGCCAGTTGCGACCATGTCATCACCCGAAGAGCCGATGACGCTATCGTTGCCCGCACCAAGGATCACGGCCTCGATTTCGGTGAATGTGACGGTATCGCCGCCCATTGTCAGCGTGCCTGATTCAGAGTCGCTTGCCGAGACCGCAGACAGATCAACGGTCGCATCGCCAGTAAGCCCTGCGCCGACCAGATAGTCGCCGCGCAATTCGCCAGCTTCGCCGCCGGTGATGGTGTCGTTGCCGAAACCGTCCGTCAGGATGAAGTCGTCGTCGCCAGAGCCACCTTCGATGGTGTCGTCACCAGCGCCGCCGATCAGCGTATCGCCGTCAGCACCGCCATAGAGTTCGTCGTTTGCGCTGCTGCCTGTGATCGCGTCAGCGCCGTCATTGCCGTAAACGGTGATCGCCGCGTTGGCCGCAGAGGCGTCAACGCTGTCGTTGCCGTTGCCAAGGTTCAGCACCTCGATTTCGGAGAATGTCGCGGTGGATGTGCCGTCAGTGATTGTGCCAGCTTCGTCGCCAGTCAGGACGGTTGTGGTGTCGATCCCTTGCGTGGACCAGATCGTGTCATTGTCCAGCCCGCCTTCGCCACCAGTGATGGTGTCGTCGCCAAAATTGGCCTCGAGCACGAACCGGTCAGCATCGTCGCCACCTGCCAGCGTATCAGCGCCAGCGCCACCATTGATGATGTCGTTGCCTGTGCCGCCAGTGACGGTGTCAACGCCGCCGCCTGCGTAAATCAGGTCGTTGCCCACGCCGCCGTCGATGATGTCGTCACCACCCAAGGTCGCGATTGTGTCGTTACCTGCTTCACCGTAGACAGTTTGGTCGCCAGACCCTGTTGAAACATTATCGTCGCCGCTACCTGCGTAGATCGTGTCGTTGCCTGCGCCCGACAGGATGCTGTCGTTGCCTGCACCCGCTTCGATCAGGTCGTCGTTGCCGCTATGCCCTGCAAGAATTGCGTCATTGCTATCAACGATGTCCCCGTCAGGGTCGCCAAGGTAATTGTCGTCGATCAGGTCATCGCCTGCGGTTCCCGACACTGTGCCGTCTGCCATCGGGATGCCAATGGCGTTCAGGTAGAAGATGTTGTCTGCGTCCGCAGGTGCAATCCCGTCCAGTGTCAGGCTTTGCCCGCCCGGGAAGTTCAGCACAGCGTTGCCGTTTCCGTCGTCTGTGACGGTTACATCATTGACGTTGACCGGATCACCGCCCAAGTCGTCGAGCCCTGTTACGTTCAGGACATCGGACCCTGTGAATGTGCCGTCACCATTTGGTGTTGGCGCGGTGAACTGCGCAACTGTGTAGTCCCCAGTCGCGTTGTTGAGGACGATCGTGTCGTTGCCCCCGCCAAGGATGATGTTCTCGATTTCTTCGAAAGTGGATGCGTTGCCGAGCCCGTCTGTAAAGCTGCCTGCTTCGCTGTTCCCGTTGGTCAGGTTCACTGTCAGGTCGTTTGTCGTGCCGGACAGGTCAAGCGTGTCGCCGTTGGTTTCAAGGGTTTCGTCGCCCTTGATGTGGTCGTTCCCGAAGCCGTCGGTGACAACAAATGTGTCGTCGCCGCTGCTGCCGATCAGCGTGTCATCGCCAGCACCCGCGTGCAGCGTGTCATTGTTTGCGCCGCCAACTAAACGGTCGTCGCCAGCCCCGCCATAGAGGATATCGTCGCCAGCCCCACCAGACACGGTGTCGTTGTCGTTACCGCCGTCGAGCAGGTCATTGCCGTCGCCACCGATAAGGCTATCGTTGCCTGCGCCGCCGTAAACGCTGTCGTCGCCTGTGCCGCCGTCAACAAGATCGTTGCCAGTGTCCCCGAAGAGCGTATCGTTATCTGCGCCCCCATAAAGGGAGTCTGCATCGTCGCCGCCTTGCAGCGTGTCGTCGCCTGCATCGCCGTAAACGGTGTCCGTGCCAGCGCCACCCGCTGCACTATCGTTGCCCGTGCCGCCAAAGAGCGTGTCGTTCCCGAGATCACCTTCGAGTGTGTCGTCGCCCGCTTCGCCGTAGAGCGTGTCGTTGTTGTCGCCGCCGTTGAGCGTGTCGTTGCCTGTCCCGCCGTAAACGGTGTCGTTGCCCGCGCCGGCTGCGATGCTGTCGTTGTCTGCGCCGCCGTAGACTTCGTCGTTGCCTGTGCCTGCGATGATTTCGTCGTTGCCATCGTAGCCGTAGATCAGGTCGTCGTTGCCAGTGTCACCCGCAAGGATCGCATCATTGCCGTCGACCATGTCGCCGTCAGGGTCGCCAGTGTAGCCGTTGTTGATCAGGTCGTCGCCAGCCGTGCCTTCGACCGTGCCATCGGGCAGGGGGATGCCGATTGCGTTGAGGTAGAACGGGTTGTTGGCCGCTGCGGGCGAGATGCCCACAAGCGTGATGGTTTCACCGTTGGGGAATGTCAGAAGCGCGGAGCCTGATCCGTTGTCGGTCACGGTTACATCGTTGGTGCGCACGGGTGTGCGGGCAGGGTTGCCTGCTGGCAGGTCGTAAAGAGCGGTTACGTCGAGTGTGTCGACGCCCGTGAATGTGCCGTCCCCAACGGGTGTTGGTGCGTCAAAGCCGTTGATTGTGTCGTTGCCGAAACCGTCCTGCAAGACGATGACGTCTGCTGCGCCATCGGTCGCTGTGCCTGCGCCTAAGTTCACGGTGTCGTCGCCTGCGCCCATGTTGACGCGGTCAGCGCCTGTGCCTGTGGTGACGGTGTCGTTGCCGCTTGAGCCGGTCACGCTGTCGTTGCCCGCGCCAAGCACAACGCCTTCGATGTTGTCGAAGGTTGCGGTGTTGGCGCCCGAGGTCAGTGTGCCTTGTTCGTTGTCGGTGGCGTTCATGGTCAGCGTTGTTGCTGTGGTCATGGCGGATGCGTCAAGCACGTCCACGTCACCGTTGCCGCCGTCTTCGGAGCCATTGATGGTGTCGACGCCAAAGCCGTTGCCCAGAACGACCGTATCGTTGCCAAGGCCGCCGATGATGCTGTCGTTGCCAGCGCCGCCAGTAAGCGTGTCTGCGCCGTCCCCGCCTTCAAGGCGGTCATTGCCTGCATCGCCGTTCAACACGTCATTGCCAGCGCCACCGAAGATGCTGTCGTTGTTGTTGCCGCCAAAGACGGTGTCGTTGCCAGTGCCCATATAGATAGAGTCGTTGCCGTCGCCGCCTTCGACATAGTTGTTGCCAGAGGAGGCATAGATGCCATCGTCGCCTGTGCCGCCATACATGCTGTCGTTGCCATCGTCACCGATGATCACGTCATTGCCTGCATCGCCGTAAAGCGTGTCGCGGCCGCCGTCGCCGTCAACGGTATCGTTGCCAGCGCCACCATACATGCGGTCGTTGCCAGATTGGCCGAACAAACGGTCGTCGCCGTCCTGCCCGTAGACAGTGTCAGCGGCAGCGCCTGCGTTTACGGTGTCGTTGCCTGTGCCTGCATCAAAGTAGTCGGCAGTTGACCCGTTGTCATTGAGGGTGTCGTTGCCAGTGCCGCCATAAAGGCTATCGGTTCCAGCGCCGCCTTGCAGGCTGTCGTTGCCGCCCTGACCGTAAAGGACGTCATCGCCAGCTTCACCGTCGATTGTATCGTCGCCGCCTTGATCGGGCAGGGTGGTCATCTCGATGTCACCGATACGGATCGCGTGCTGCCCATAGGCCGTATCGACGTTGTTATAGTCGATTGTGATGTAGGACACGGGGCCAGCGACGCTTACTTGCAAGAAACCGGTCTGGGAATCGGTGTTCCCTGCGCCGCCAGAGTTGGTCACGGAGGTTGAAGTGCCAGACCCATTCGGGTTGGATGTCGTGGTCAGCGTTGTTGTGCTGCCTGGTGACAGGGTCACCGGAATAGGATTGTTGTCCGCGTCGTATGCCGTCACGATCACCTGATCGGCGAACTGGCCGTCGAGTTCATCAATATCAAAGATACCGAAGGTGACGTTGCTTACTTCGTTTGAAATGCCCGAAGTGACGGAGGAGAAGTCCAATGTCACGGTCGCCGCGTCAGAGCCAGCGCCTGCGTTTACGCCACCAAGGATCGAAATGGACGAAGAGTCGCTAAGACCATTGTAGTCATAGAGCGGGTCTGTTGTTTCCATTGTCGCAGAGGAAAATCCAGCCTCTTGCGAGACGGACATCTGCACTTGCACGTCGCCGTTTGTGGATAAGCCCGTGATGCCGCCCGCGACATCAGCGCCGTCTGCAATGCCCTGCGTTGACCATGTGAAGGTCGTGGTTTCGGATGTGCCAGTCGTCGCGGAGTCGCCATAAAGCGTGTCATTACCTGTGCCGCCCGCAATCGAATCGTCGCCACCCTCGGCGTAGACCGTGTCATTGCCCGCGTTGGATTCGATTGTGTCGTTGCCTTGAGTGACCTGATCCCCGTCAGCATCACCGGTGTAATTACTGTTGATCGTGTCGTTGCCAGTTGTGCCGCTTACTGTGCCGTCAGCAAAGAAGCTGGAGGCTGCGTGGTCTGCGTAATTGAACGCAGGCGCATTGGTATCAGCATCAGGATTGCTGTCATATGCGATTGTTTCGTAAGAGCGCCCCGGAACCAACGGGATCTCCGACATCATGTATTGGCCTGTCGCATCGCCTTGCTCTACGTCGAACTGGACAACCTGAAATACTTCGCCAGTGACGGTATCGCGCACAGTCCATGCGAGCTCAGCATCGACGGTAGAGTTGGTCGAGGTCTGCCCGCCAACTGTGACGTTTGCTGTTGCCAGCTCGCCGCCGTTGCTGTCGTCGTCAAGGTGCTGTCCGCCAACGCCTGCTTCGTTGTCGGTAATCGTCGCGGTGCCTGTCGCGGTTGCGGGGCCAGCGTAATTATAAAAGCCGCCAACCGTTGTCGAGAACGAGTTGTTGGTCGAGAAGTCATAAAAGACGACGTTATGATCTGGCATTATACATTACCCCACGCAATAAATGTTCCGTTGATGGAAATGCTTGTGTTGGCCAGATCGCCTGCCAGCGATTGTCCAAACGTTCTGATTTTGACTTCAGCAAAAAACTGCATCTCACACATTCCTCAACGACTTTTCAAAGTTGCCCTTATGGTCAGCGAACTGCTCGCACCCGGACTATTGAGGAAAGATGTAAAGAAATGTGGTGTTCGGATTGGGGAACGTTCGTGTTTTTCGTAAGAATCTAAGGGTAATTTGAAGGCAATTTTAACGAAATGCGGCGGAACGGACAGGTTTGCCCAAGTTCCGCCGCATTCTCAATCATTGCGTGTAGAGCGCCCGCAGGCTCGCCCTTCAGGTCGCCAAGTCGTAAGTTTTTATGAACGGAAGGTTGCGCGCCCGCACCCCCGTGAGGTCAAAAAGCGCGTTCCCGAGGGCGGGCATTGACGGCGGTGTGCCCGGTTCGCCCACGCCGCCCAAGTGTGGCGCGTTTTCCAGGATCGCGACCTCGAACGCTGGCACGGTATGCATGCGAATCGCGTCATAGTCGGGGAAGTTCCCTTGCTGCACTTGCCCGTCCTCGAAGCTGATTTCGCCCATCATCGCCGCTGACATGCCGTAAATCGCCCCCGAGATCATCTGTGCCTCGATGATCGCCGGGTCGAGTGCTGTGCCCACGTCACAGGCCATCCAGACCTTGTTGATGTGGATCTGACCGTCTTGTTCCTGCACTTCGACGACGACTGCAACGGCTGTGCCGAAGGTGTGGCTAAAGCCGATCCCCCGTCCGATCCCGTCGGGTGTTTGCCCCGTCCAGCCAGACATTTGTTTAACCTTTTCAATGGTTAATGCGGATGGTTCATGTTCGTTTCGCGCAAGGTCGAGCCTGAATTCGAGCGGGTCGGTTTGCGCGGCGTGTGCCATTTCGTCGATGAATGTGTCAAAGAAGAACCCATTGAAGGAGGAGGCAACGGATCGCCAGAACCCGATTGGCACGTCGATGTCGGTCAGATGCCCTGTGATCCTGTAGTTCTCTATGGCGTAGGGTTGATCGGCTGCGGCTTCGACGTGTGCCCGATCCGGCCCCGGCGCGGCGTTGCCTGTCATCCGCATCATGGACTGGTGGGAGACCGAAGGTGCGGCGATGGCGCCGTCGAGCAGTTGCGCGCGCCCGTCACGCACGATCCCGCGGAACCGCGCGGTGGCGGCGGGCCGATAGAAGTCCTGCTGCATGTCCTCTTCGCGCGTCCACGTCATCTTGATGGGCGTGTCGGGCAGGGCGGCGGCGAGCCGTGCCGCTTGCACCGAGAAGTCGCTTTCGGAGCGCCGTCCGAAGCCGCCCCCCATTAGGGTCGTATGCACGGTCACATCGTCGCCCGTTAGCCCGACCGCCTCGGCGCATTTATCGCGTGTGATCACGGGGGCTTGGTTGCCTGACCAGACGGTCAGATGCCCGCCTGTTAGCACTGCGGTGGCGTTCATCGGTTCCATTGTGGCGTGCGCGAGCCAAGGCACGGTGTAGGTTGCCTTGACTTCTGTGCCTTCAATGTCGGCGCTGACGTCCCCGTCATCGCGCACGGTCGAGTTCGCCTTGCTGTCAAGCGAGCCGATGATTTTGCCCATGAGGTCGGTTGATGTCTCGGGGTAGCTGGCGCTTTCCCATTCGATTTCAACGGCTTGTGCCCCTTGGAAGGCCAGCCATGTGTTTGTTGCGATCACGCCGATCCCTGTGCCAAGGTCCACGACCTGTTCGACCCCGTCCATTGCGAGCGCGGCTGTGGCATCAAAGGAGACCATGCCGCTGCGCCGCGGGTTCATCCGCACGGTCGCGAATTTCATGTTGGGCAGTATGGTGTCGATCGCATAAGCGGCAGTGCCCGTGGATTTGCCAAGCATATCGACCCGTGGCTGCGATTTCCCCAAGAGTTTCCAGTCGGCGCTGGGCCGCAGCTCCGGATCGGGCGCTTTGAACTTTGCGGCGGCTTCGGCCAGTTCCACATAGGAGAATTTCGCGCCGTCTAACCCATGCACAAAGCCGTCTTTGGTGGTCACGTCGTTGGCGTCTATGCCAAGCCGCTCTGCGCCTGCGAGTTTCAGCGCTTCACGGGCAGACGCCCCTGCGTGGCGCATCCGCTCGTAGCCGTCTTTCATCGAGGTTGAACCGCCTGTGACTTGCAGGGACAGCAGTTTGCCTGCTTTACCGATGGACTGGCGCAACCCGTGTTTGAAATCGGTGTCGGCGTAGTGCTTGAAGGGCAGGGCCATGCCAAGGAGGGCGGAGTTGTAGTAGGCCTGCGCGGGGGGGCCGTGCATGACGCGCACGGCTTCCCATGCGAGGTCAAGTTCTTCGGCGACGAGTGCGGCGAGAGTTGTGTGCACCCCTTGGCCCATTTCGGCGCGCGGTGTGATGATCGTGACCCCGTCTGCGTTGATCAGGATGAACGGGTTTAGTGTGGCTTCGCCGTCTTTCGGCCGAAGCGGGTTGGGTGCATCCGCGTTAATTTTATAGACCCCGAAGGCCACCCCCCCAACGATTGCGACAGAGCCGATCAGAAACGAGCGGCGGGCAATTTTACCAATGTTGGCCATGATTTAACCCTCCTGCATTTTGGTTGCGGCGGCGTGAATAGCGGCCCGAATTTTGGGATAAGTCCCACAACGGCACAGGTTCCCTTGCATGGCGTCATCAATATCGAGGTCCGTGGGCGCGGGGTTGTTGGCCAAGAGATCAGCCGCTTGCATAATCTGCCCTGACTGGCAGTAGCCACATTGCGCCACTTGGTTGTCGATCCAAGCCTGCTGGATAATTGCCAGATTGTCGGGTGTTCCCAGCCCTTCGATGGTGGTCACGTCCCCCCAGACATCCGCAAGCGCCACTTGGCAAGAGCGCACAGCCTCGCCGTCGATATGCACCGTGCAGGCGCCACAGGCGGCGATGCCGCAGCCGAACTTGGTTCCCGTCAGCCCCACCGCGTCACGCAGCACCCAAAGCAGGGGCACATCATCGGGAAGGTCAATTGTATGGGATTTACCGTTTACGGAGAGGGTCGTGGACATGCGCGCACCTTTATAGCTGTTTGGTATATGGTGACCTAGCTGCGCGTTCAGCGCAATCAAGCCGTGGCGGAAGTCATGAGAGTGATCCAAAGCGCTGCGTTGCCCGTAATAGGCAAAACACTGGAGGTATCATGCGTCACAAGCTGGCCGTTCCCGCGATTGCGGCATTTCTGGCTTCGGCTGGTGTCCCGATTTATATTCATTTGCCACGTTATGCTGCCGAATTGGGGATCGGCCTTGGCACGATTGGTGCGATTTTGCTTGGCCTGCGCATGCTCGACTTTGTGCAAGATCCGCTGCTCGGTCGTTTGATTGACCGTTTCCCTCAAAAGCGCAGGTTCTTTGCGCTGATTGCGTTTGCGGGGATGGGCCTCGGGTTTCTGATTGCGTTTGTGTTGCAGCCGACGGCCTTGGGATTGGTCATCGGATTGGTGCTTGTTTTCACCGCCTATAGCCTAGGCACGATCCTGTTTTATGGCCAAGGGGCGGCTGTTGTCGGTAGCGATGACACGACTGCCCATCTGGCGTTTGCGGGGCTGCGCGAGACGGGGGCATTGGTCGGGATTGTGATTGCGGCGATTGCTCCGGGTGTCTTGGGCGCGATGTTTGGCCCCTTGCAGGGCTATGCCCTGTTTGGTTTGATGTTGGTCGTCGCGTCAATTTTGATCTGGTGGGGCAGCCGCGCATTCTGGACGCCAGTGGTCGCGCAAGTGCAAGATAGCCAGCCATTGCGCCAGCTTTTGCGCCCCGAGATCGTGCAGTTGCTGTTGATTGCCTTGCTGAATGCCATGCCTGTTGCGGTTACATCGACGCTATTCCTGTTCTTTGTCGAGGATCGGTTGCAGTTGCCTGATTTCGCGGGCCTGTTTCTTGTGCTGTTTTTCCTCACGGCGGGGATCACCGCGCGGATGTGGTCGCGCCTTGCTGCGCGGTTTGGCGCAAGGCGGGTGCTTGTCGTGGCGATGTCCCTGTCGATTATGGCGTTCATCGGGGCGTATGCCCTGCCTGTGGGGGCGGCGTGGCGGTTTGGCCTGATTTCTGCGGTGTCGGGCGCGGCGCTGGGCGCGGATATGGTGATTTTGCCTGCATTGTTTGCGACTGCGCTGATGCGCGAGGGGGTTTCGACGGGAATTGCGTTTGGCGTGTGGTCGTTTGCGGCCAAGATTTCGCTGGCCGTTTCGGCGGCGATCGTGTTGCCCTTGCTACAAGTGGCGGGGTTCGAACCTGCGGGCGTGAATGATGCGCCTGCGCTTGAAGCGCTTAACCTGCTATATGCGGTGTTCCCTTGTGTGCTAAAGGTTTTGGCGCTTTTGCTTGTTTCGCGCTTGCCTGATGCGCCCAAAGGGGCTGCGCAAATCGGCGCGGGGTGAGAATGGAAAACACCTTAGTGCCCTTTGCGACCTTGAAGCCCCTGACTTGGACCACTAAGACTCTGTCAGGAATTTCCGTATAGGACGTAGATGTCCAACAGTGAGGCAGACAAAATGCAAGATCCCGTCGAAACCTACATGAACCTTGTCCCAATGGTTGTTGAGCAGACAGCCCGTGGCGAACGTGCCTATGACATTTTCTCGCGTTTGCTCAAGGAGCGGATCGTTTTTGTGAATGGCCCGATCCATGACGGCATGAGCCAGTTGATCGTAGCCCAGTTGCTGCACCTTGAGGCCGAAAACCCCAAGAAAGAGATCAGCATGTATATCAACAGCCCTGGTGGCGCGGTGCATTCCGGCATGAGCATCTACGATACGATGCAGTATATCCGCCCGAAGGTGTCGACGCTGATCTGCGGTATGGCGGCCTCGATGGGGTCGGTCATTGCGGTTGGCGGCGAAAAGGGCATGCGGTTCTCGCTGCCGAACTCTGAAGTGATGGTGCACCAGCCGTCTGGTGGCGCGCAGGGCATGGCATCCGATATCCTGATCCGCGCCAACCATATCGAGCGCACGCGCGAGCAGCTTTACAAGCTATACCAGCACCACACTGGCCAGTCGCGCAAGAACGTCGAGAAGGCGTTGGATCGCGACACATGGATGACGGCAGAAGAGGCCAAAGAGTGGGGCCACATCGACGAAATCGTGGCAAGCCGCGAGAAATTGGAAGACTAAGGTAAACACCTTGTTAACGTGACCGTGCGATGGGTCATTTTGACATTGTGGCTCCTTGCGGGCTGTCCTAGGTTAGCGCCGCGGACAGTCCGAACACATTTACATACGGCCTAGTGCCAAAGGGTTTGAAACATGGCGACAACTACCGGCAACGACAGCAAAAACACACTTTACTGTAGTTTTTGCGGCAAAAGTCAGCATGAAGTGCGCAAGCTGATTGCCGGCCCAACTGTGTTTATTTGTGACGAATGTGTTGAACTTTGCATGGATATCATCCGCGAAGAGACAAAATCCGCGAGCCTGAAGGCGGGTGAGGGCGTGCCGACGCCGACCGAAATCCGCGATATTCTTGATGATTATGTGATCGGTCAGGTGCATGCCAAGCGGGTGCTGTCGGTGGCTGTTCACAATCACTACAAGCGCCTGAACCATGCCGATAAATCCGATATCGAACTGGCCAAATCCAACATCATGCTGATCGGTCCAACGGGCTGTGGTAAGACATTGCTGGCGCAGACGCTGGCGCGTGTGCTGGATGTGCCGTTCACGATGGCGGATGCAACGACCCTGACCGAGGCGGGTTATGTGGGTGAAGATGTCGAGAACATCATCCTCAAATTGCTGCAAGCCGCTGAATACAATGTTGAGAAGGCGCAGCGCGGCATCGTTTACATCGACGAAGTTGATAAAATCACGCGCAAATCTGACAACCCGTCTATCACGCGCGACGTGTCGGGCGAGGGCGTGCAGCAGGCGCTTTTGAAAATCATGGAAGGCACGGTTGCATCCGTTCCGCCGCAAGGTGGTCGCAAGCATCCCCAGCAGGAATTCCTGCAAGTGGACACGACCAATATTCTGTTCATCTGTGGCGGTGCATTTGCGGGTCTTGATAAGATCATCGGCCAACGCAACAAGGGCACTGGCATGGGCTTTGGCGCGGATGTGCGCAACAATGACGACCGCGGCATCGGTGAAATCTTTACCGAACTGGAGCCGGAAGATCTGTTGAAATATGGACTTATCCCTGAATTTGTGGGCCGCTTGCCTGTGCTTGCGACACTCACGGATCTGGATGAGGATGCGCTTGTCACAATCCTTTCGGAGCCGAAAAACGCGCTGGTCAAGCAGTATCAGCGCCTGTTCGAGTTGGAAGAAACCAAGCTGACGTTC
Source organism: uncultured Loktanella sp. (assembly GCA_937132065.1). Classification (GTDB taxonomy): domain Bacteria; phylum Pseudomonadota; class Alphaproteobacteria; order Rhodobacterales; family Rhodobacteraceae; genus Yoonia. The sequence continues at coordinate 38,338 of CAKZNT010000092.1, read as the reverse complement.
ACCGAAGACGCCCTGCGCGCAATTGCCAAACGTGCGATTGAACGCAAAACTGGCGCGCGCGGTCTGCGCTCTATTATGGAAGATATCTTGCTTGATACGATGTTCGACTTGCCCGGTCAGGAAACTGTCACGGAAGTTGTGGTGAATGAGGAGGCGGTCAATAGCGATGCGCAACCATTGATGATCCACGACGAAAGCAAGAAGAAATCCAAGAAAGAAAAAGCGCCAGCGACGGCAAGTTAATGGCGATCAAGCGTATTCATTCGGGCGGCGCGTTCGAGCCAAAGATTGGCTATTGCCGCGCGGTCGTCGCGGGCGGGTTCGTGCATGTCGCGGGCACAGTTGGCGCAGATGGGTCCGCGGATGTTGTCGACCAGTGCAAGTCGGCGCTTGGTATCATCGCGGCGGCGCTGGCAGAGGCGGGTGCAAGCTTTGCCGATGCGGTGCGCGTGACCTATATGCTGCCTGACGCTGCCGATTTTGAGGCTTGCTGGCCCGTATTGTCCGCAACATTCGGCGAAAACCCACCGGCGGCCACGATGATTTCGTGTGATTTGATCGACCCGAAGTATAAGATTGAAATTGAACTGACCGCGCTTGTGCCAAACACTTAGCGGACTGGACCTTTACCCCGATTTCGGGCAAGAGGTGACTAACAGCGGTAAGGAGAGTCCGATGGGCCTTTGGAATGGAATTAAGCGCATTTTCACGTGGTGGAGTGGTCAGACGTATGGCACGCAGCTGTGGACGTGGCGCAAGGGCGTTAAGGTTGGTGAAGATGCACAGGGCAATGTGTTTTATACAACTGCCGATAAATCCCGCCGCTGGGTGATCTACAACGGTGATATTGAGGCGAGCCGCATTGACCCCGACTGGCACGGCTGGCTGCATCACACATGGGACGAGACCCCAAAGGACAAGCCGCTGACCCATAAAACATGGGAAAAACCACATATCGAGAATATGACAGGCACGATGGCTGCCTATGCGCCTGCTGGTTCATTGCGCCGTGCAACACCCGCTGACCGCAGCGATTACGAGGCATGGTCCCCAGAATAGGGGCGCTGCATATGTTAATGACACCTTTCAAGTTGTTAAGCATTGTGACCGTGTTTGCCTTGGCAACGCCTTCACTTGCCCAACAAGCGGGCGAGGCCACGGGTGGCGTCTTGCGCGTTTTGGATAAGGTGACTGGTGCTGTTACGGATTTGACGCTGGCGTCGGGCGAGACGGGCGCGCTTGGCCATTTGAATGTGACGCTGAACGAATGCCGTTTTCCTGCGTCCAACCCAAGTGGCGATGCGTTTGCGAAGGTCACCGTGATCTACCGCAACGAGGCGGCCCCTGTTTTTGCAGGATGGCTGATTGCGTCTGCGCCAGCGCTTAACGCCATGGATCACCCGCGCTATGACGTTTGGGCGTTGCGCTGTAAAACATCATAAGCTGTTGGTATTTCTGTTAGATTTCTGAAATTTGGTGTCAGTGCTAGCGCCGTTTCTAACCGTGCGTGATAGGCGTCCCGGCTGATTTCAATCGCGCCGAGGCTGGCCAAGTGGTCGGTAATGAACTGCGTATCAAGCAGGGAGAAACCGCATTGATTAAGATGGTCCACGAGATATGTCAGCGCGACCTTTGACGCGTCAGTGGCGGTGCTGAACATGCTTTCGCCAAAGAACGCCCCGCCAACCGTGACCCCATAAGCCCCGCCGACGAGGGTATTGTCGTGCCACACTTCGACGGATTGCGCCTCGCCGCGTTCGAATAGCGCGAGGTAAAGCGCGAAGATTGTATCGTTTATCCATGTTTCGCTGCGATCGGCACACCCTTGCACGACGGCTTGGAAATCCTGGTTAAAAGTTACGCGAAAATGGCCGCGGCGCATGGTCCGCGCGAGGCTACGTGAAATACGTAAACTTTCGAGCGGGAGGATGCCCCGTTGCCGCGGATCGACCCAGAAAATCTCGGGGTCGTCGCGGCTTTCGGACATTGGGAAAACGCCCCAGCGATAGGCCTGAATCAATAGGTCAGGCGTGAGGTCCGGGGCGTCATCACGCATGGTTTATGCGAGGTTTTGCTCGAGCCAATGTTCGAGCCAATGGATGTTATAGTTGCCCGTTTGCACGTCTTCCTCAGCGAGAAGCGCGTGGAAAAGCGGGATGGTTGTGTCGACCCCGTCCACGATCAGCTCGCCCAAGGCACGGCCAAGTCGCGCGAGCGCCTCTGGTCGGTCGCGCCCGTGCACGATGAGTTTGCCGATCAAACTGTCGTAGTAAGGTGGAATGCGGTAGCCGTCATACAGCGCCGAATCCATGCGCACACCAAGGCCGCCGGGCGCGTGATATTGCGTGATTTGACCGGGGCAGGGCGCAAAGTTCGGTAGCCGTTCCGCGTTGATCCGCACTTCAATGGCATGGCCATTGATCTTCAGATCGTCTTGGGTGAACGACATCGGCATGCCTGCCGCGACCTGCAACTGTTCGCGCACCAGATCGACGCCGAAGATACCTTCGGTGACGGGATGCTCGACCTGCAAGCGTGTGTTCATCTCGATAAAGTAGAACTCGTCGTTCTCGAACAGGAACTCGATCGTGCCCGCGCCGATGTAGTTAATGCGCGCAACCGCGTCCGCACATACCTTGCCGATCCGTGCGCGCAGTTCGGGTGTGATCGATGGGCCGGGCGCCTCTTCAAAGACCTTTTGGTGACGCCGTTGCAACGAGCAATCACGCTCCCCGAGGTGCACCGCATTGCCTTTACCGTCACCGAAAACCTGAATTTCGATGTGGCGGGGCGTGGTCAGGTATTTCTCGATGTAAACTTCGTCATTGCCGAAGTTCGACTTGCCCTCGGCGCGTGCAGATTGAAACGCACGTTCCATTTCGCCAGCGTTTTGGGCCACTTTCATGCCCTTACCGCCGCCGCCTGCTGTCGCCTTGATGATGACCGGATATCCGATGTCTTCGCCGACTTTCAACGCGTCCTCAAGGGTGGGCACGCCGCCGTCCGATCCCGGCACGCATGGCACGCCGAGTTCTTTCATGGTGTCTTTAGCGCTAATTTTATCGCCCATGATCCGAATGTGCTCGGCTGTTGGACCGATAAAAGTGATGTCATGGTCTTCGCAGGCCTGCACGAATGCCGCGTTCTCCGACAGGAAACCGTAGCCCGGATGGATCGCCTGCGCGCCCGTAATTTCGCACGCCGAGATCAGTGCGGGAAAGCTCAGGTAGGACTGTGTGGAGGAGGGCGGCCCAATGCAGATCGCCTCGTCAGCCATGCGCACATGCATCGCGTCACTGTCGGCTGTGGAGTGAACAGCCACGGATTTGACGCCCATTTCACGGCATGCGCGCACGACCCGCAGCGCAATTTCGCCACGGTTCGCAATGAGGATTTTATCGAACATGAACCAGCGCCCTTATTCGAGGATCACAAGAGGGGCGCCGAATTCAACCGGCCCGCCGTCTTCGACCAGAATGCGTTTTACCGTCCCTGCACGTGGCGCGGGGATGTGGTTCATCGTTTTCATCGCTTCGATGATCAAGAGCGTGTCGCCCTCTTTTACGGAGGCGCCGACTGCGATGAAGGGGGCAGCACCCGGTTCGCCTGCCATATAGACTGTGCCAACCATTGGTGAGGTCACAGCGCCCGGATGCGCGGCGGGGTCTGCGTCGGGCGTTGCGGCTGGCGCGGCGGCAGCAGCGGGTGCAGGTGCGGGGGCAGCAGCGGCGGCTGGCGCGGCGGCAGTGGCCTGCATCACAACTTGCGTCTGACGGCTCACCCGCACGTTCAGGCTATCGTCTTCGCCATAGTGCCGTTTCACTTGTAGTTCTGTGAGGTCATTTTCGCGCAGCAGTTCTGCGAGCGCCTGAATGAAGCTTACGTCGCTTTCGTGGGAGGTCTTTTTAGTCATATTTTCCTCGGCCCATTGCCCAATCTGTGTTCCGTGGCATCAAAATGCCGCAGGTATTGAAAGAGTTATAGGCTACGTGCACGCGGGTGGGAAGTCGCGAGAACGAGGAAAGTGACCTCAAGTCAGCTAGGCGGCGGCGTCAACCCGTGTGATGGGCGAGTTTATCGCTGGTTTCGTTGCGCGGCAGCATCGTCAAACCGTAGGGTTTGAGCAGGCGCTCTGCCTCGCTCGCGTCAGGTAAAACAGGGTTTTGGCCAGATATACGCGCCTCATTGACGGGCCCAACGCCGCCACCCTGTGCCGGAATCGTTGCGGCGGCGTGAATTTGAGAATTCTGTTGTTTAACTGCGGTGACCGCGCCTTGCATGTTGTTCACAACAGGCAGGGCAGGCGCGGTGCGCATTTGGTGAAGCGGGATGTCCATTTGAGTGCTCCGGTTAAATTAAAATCTATAGCCCGAGCGATGGTGGACCCAATCCTTTACGATTGGGTTAAGAAAATCCCGTTAAATTGCCAGGTATTGTGCGCGTAATTCTGCATTATCGAGCACTTCTTTGGCGGAGCCGTCAAAAACCACGGACCCTGTGTCGAGAATCACCGCGCGGTCGGCAAGCTTAAGCGCTGCCACAGCGTTCTGCTCGACGATCACGGTCGTGATCCCCTGATCGCGAATGATCTCGAGCGTTTTGGCGATTTCCTGCACGATGACGGGCGCCAGCCCTTCGTAGGGTTCATCAAGCAACAACACCTTGATGTCGCGGGCAAGCGCACGCGCGATTGCAAGCATCTGTTGTTCGCCGCCCGACAGGGTTGTGCCCTCTTGCTTGCGACGTTCGCCAAGGCGCGGGAAGAGTTCGTAAATCCGCTCCAGTGACCAACCGATTGGCGGCGCAATCTGTGCCAGTTGCAGGTTCTCTTCGACCGTAAGCCCTTGGATGATGCACCGATCCTCTGGCACAAGCGCGATCCCGGCCGCAGCAGCCTGATGGTTTTTCATCTGGTGCAGTGGCTTGTGATCGAGCCAGATTTCGCCGTGGCGCAGTTCCGGGTTACCCATCCGCGCAATGGTGCGCAGGGTCGATGTTTTACCCGCCCCGTTGCGCCCCAAAAGCGCGAGGATTTCGCCTTCGTGAATGTTGAAGCTTACGTTTTGCACGATGTAGCTTTCGCCGTAATACGCCTCGATTTCCCAGACGCTAAGGTAAGCGGGGTGGGTGGCTGCGTTATTGGCGTGTTTGTTGAATGGTTCGGTCATAGTATTGTTCCTTACACCTGTGCTTCGCCGAGGTAGGCTTCACGAACCTTCGGGTGGTCCTTAATCTTGTCGGGAGTGTCCTCAACGAGGGGTGTGCCTTGTGCCAGAACGGTGATCCGCTCGGCGAGGCTAAACACAACGTTCATGTCGTGCTCGATGATGGCCATGGTGATGCCGCGCTGGGTGCGGATATCTTTGAGCAGCTGGATCGTGTTTTCCGTATCCGCCCGCGCCATGCCTGCGGTTGGCTCGTCGAGGAGGAGGAGCCGTGGTTCTTGCACCAGACACATCGCCATTTCCAAGCGCCGCTTGTCGCCGCGTGACATCGCAGAGGCGGTCATGTTGCGCTTGTCGAGCATGTTGACTTCGTCAAGCATCTTTTCGGCTTGCTCGACGATCCCTGCTTCGGTTGAGACGCTTTCGATCCCGTGCAGTTTGAACGCCCCGTCGCGTTTGGCAAAGCAGGGGATCAGCACGTTTTCCATGACCGACAAATCGGCAAAGATTTCAGGCGTTTGGAACACGCGGCTGATGCCCATCTGTGCGATCTCGTGGGGTTTGCGCCCCAAGACGGACTGCCCGTCAAACATGACCGAGCCAGAGTCGGGGATCAGTTTCCCTACCAGCACGTTGAGGAGGGTGGATTTACCGGCCCCGTTCGGGCCGATAATTGCGTGGACGGTGTTTTCTTGCACGCTCAGGTTCACGTCACCCAAGGCTTGCAGACCACCAAAGCGTTTGTTGACGCCTTTAACTTCAAGGATACTCATAGTCCTGTCTCCTTATTCAGCAGGTGTATCTGCGCCGTCTTTGGCGTCAGTGTTTTTGTTGCGGCCAAACTTTGCCATGATCTTCTGACCACCTTGCACAAGCCCGCCAGGCAGGAAGATGATCACAGCCATGAACAGCAGGCCAAGTGTCAAATGCCAGCCTTTACCGATGAACGGGTGGATCAGCGTCACCATGAAGTTGTCCATAAAGTCGGGCATGAACGAGAACCAGTTATGCAGCACCGAGTCGTTGATCTTGGACACGATGTTTTCGAGATACTTGATCAAGCCAGCGCCAAGCACAGGGCCGATCAGTGTTCCGACGCCGCCCAAGACCGACATCACAACGATTTCGCCCGAAGCCGTCCAGAACATGCGCTCTGCACCTGTCAGTGGGTCCATTGCCGCCAGAAGCCCGCCAGCAAGCCCCGCATACATTCCGGAGATCACGAAGGCCGCAAGCATGTAGGGTTTGGTGTTGAGCCCGACATAGGACATCCGTGTCTGGTTCGATTTGATCGCCCGCAGCATCAAGCCCATAGGGGAGCGGAAAATGCGGATCGACAGGTAGAACGATGCAATCAGGAAGATCGCAGCAAGATAGTAGCCGTTCTGGAACACGAATGACCAGCCGCTCACGTCGATCTGCGTTTGCCCGTTCATGGTGATCCCGAAGAAGTGGGGCACGGTTGGATCGCCTGCGCCCATCAGGATTTGCGGGTCGTCGTTATAGACTTGTAGCCCTGTTTCACCGTTTGTGAGGGGGGTGAAGACCGAGTAGGCCAGTTGATAGGCCATCTGCGCGAAGGCCAGTGTAAGGATCGAGAAGTAGATCCCGGAGCGGCGCAAGCTTACGTAGCCGATGACAACCGAGAACAGGCCTGCCACGATAACTGCAAGGATGATTGCAGGAACCACGTTGTAAGAGAGTAGCTTGAACATCCAGACAGCCGCGTAAGAGCCTATGCCCAAGAAGGCGGCATGCCCGAAGGAAAGATACCCTGTCAGCCCGAACAGAATGTTAAAGCCGATGGCGAGAATGCCAAAGATTACAAACCGTTGCATCAGCGCAGGATAGCCTGCGTTAAAGCTCTCGCCCAAGGCCGAGGCCGTCGGGAAGGGGTTCAGAAGGATCGGTGCAGCAAGTGCCATGATGCAGACGATAATGAAGAGTTTGAAGTCGCGGGAATTGAGACCGAGCATGATTATTCCTCCATCACGCCTTTGCGACCCATAAGGCCACGAGGACGGGTCAGCAAAATGATAATTGCAACGAGGTAGATGATGATCTGGTCAATGCCCGGAAGCAGAGCCTTCACCTCGTTCATGGAAGCGAATGATTGCAGGATGCCGAGCATGAAGCCCGCCAGAACCGCACCGGGCAGAGAGCCCATGCCGCCGACAACAACCACAACGAATGACAGCACAAGGAAGTCCATGCCGATGTTATAGTGGGGCGACAGGATCGGCGCATACATCACGCCCGCCATACCAGCCACGGCAGCCGCGAGGCCGAACATGAAGGTAAACCGCTTGTCGATGTCGATCCCAAGCATCCCGACCGTTTCGCGGTCGGCCATACCAGCCCGCACAACCATCCCGAAGGTGGTGAACTGCAAGAAGGCAAACACACCAGCGATGATCAGCGCAGAGAAGGCAAAGTAGACGATCCGCCACGTCGGGTAGGCAATTGTATTGGCCTCAAAGCCAAGCCAGCTACCAACGTCGACCGTGCCGATGAATGTGGACGGGGGAGGGGTCTGGATCGGGTTGGCGCCGTAGAACGCCTTGATCAGCTCGCCGATGACAATGGCAAGGCCGAACGTCACAAGGATTTGGTCCGCGTGGGGCCGCTTGTAGAAGTGCTTGATCAGGCCGCGTTCGAGGACAAACCCCAAGAAGAACATGAACGGGATGACAACGAGGATCGCGAGTGGCACGGACCAGTCTTGCAACCAGTTCCCCACGTTTTCGCCAAACCATGCTTCCACATAAGGGGTTTCCACCTTGAGCGGGTTCCCGAGGAAGTCTTTTTGCGTATCATCGACCGTTAAGAAGCTGAGGCTAAAGAGTTTTTGCATCGTCACGGCCACAAATGCGCCGATCATGAACAACGCGCCATGCGCGAAGTTAACGACACCCAAAGTGCCGAAAATCAAGGTCAGGCCGAGGGCGATCAAGGCATAAGCCGACCCCTTGTCCAAACCGTTGAGAATTTGAAGAATAAATGCGTCCATCGGACTAGCCCCATCTTGTCTGCTGGAAAAGCCCCGTCATGATCGGGGGCGGAGTGGACCGGCCACGCGCGCAAGGTGCGGCAGCCGGTCCGATGTGTGACTTACGCTTATGCGCCCGGGTTACATTCGCCCAAGTTACCGCCAGCGAACATTGGGTGCTCCGGGTCATACTCGACCTGTGCACGTGGTGTCACTTCAACGATTTCAAGTGTGTCGTACTGGTTGGTCGGGTTGTCAGCACCCTTCATAACAAGCACGTCCTTGAAGCACTGGTGATCCGCGCCACGGTATGTGGTTGGACCGTTGCCCATGCCGTCGAACTCGAAGTCTTCGAGAGCTTCGGCTACTGCGCATGGGTTGAACGAACCCGCACGAGTTACGGCATCTGCATAGAGCAGTGTTTGCACGTAGCATGTGTGTGCTGCGTTGGATGGTGGGAAGCCATACTTCTCGCCAAACGACTTAACGAAAGCAGCCGTGCCAGCGTCAGACAACTGCCAGTTCCAGTTCATGGAGCCATAAACGCCCTGAATGTTGGAACCCGCACCAGCGGCCATAAGCTCGGAGTAGAGCGGCACGATGATTTCGAAGTTCTTGCCGTTGACTTGCTTGTCGCGCAGGCCAAACTGAACAGCTTGTGTCAGAGAGTTAACCATATCCCCACCGTAGTGGTTCAGGATCAATGTATCTGCGCCAGAGTTCAGGATCGGAGCAATATAGGACGAGAAGTCACCTGCGCCAACTGGCGTAAGAACGTTCTGAACAGTTGTCCAGCCGAGTGCTTCTGTGGACGCCGCGATGGATTCTTGCTGTGTCCAGCCCCATGTGTAGTCAGCTGTGAGGTGGTAAGCCTGACGCTCGTTGCCGTATGCTTTCTCAAGCACTGGACCAAGAGCCGCACCGGACATGTAACCGTTAAAGAAGTGACGGAAGCCGTTGGCTTTCTTGTCTTTACCAGTTGTGTCGTTGGAGTGAGTCAAGCCAGCCATGAAGACAACGCCTGCTTCTTGGCAAAGACCTTGAACCGCAATCGCAACACCCGACGACGAGCCGCCGTTGATCATCACGCAGCCGTCTTTCTGGATCATGGACTGTGCGGATGCACGTGCCACGTCAGATTTGGTCTGTGTGTCACCCGTGACGAATTCGACTTTCTTGCCAAGGATACCTGTGCCGTCCAGTGTTTTGGACGAGAAGGTGTTGAGCATGCCGCCATCGCCGATACCGTTGAGGTGCTCAACAGCCAGCTCTTGTGCGCGCAGCTCGTCGAGGCCTTCTTCAGCGTAGGGGCCAGTTTGTGGCACGTTGAAACCGAACTTGACCGTGTTGCCTGTTGGGGCGTTGGTGAAGCCAGTGTGGTTTTCAGCGCGCAGATACGTTGGCAACATGAGACCAGCGCCAGTGATAGCGCTTGTCTTCAGCACGCCACGACGTGTGAAATTAGACTTGGACATTATTATCCTCCCTTAAGTTTCAGTGCCGATTGAGCCTCCTCGCTCGCACGGCCTACACTTTACAGTGCTCTTCCAGCATCCGTGTTTTTGGGTAAATCGGGCAACAAGCCATTGCGTTTGCTTAACGAATTAGTAAAGTTATCAACAACGGCGCTGCGTGATGTGTAAATCAGTTTTCTCGCATCCGCAGAAACGCGCTGAAAACACTCAAGGAATTCGCTTTGGCAAATGTCGGTTTAACAGGGTCACGCATTCGCGAACGGCGGTTGGATGTCGGGCTGCGGCAGGCCGATTTGGCCAAGAGCGTGGGCATTTCGCCCTCATACCTCAATCTGATCGAACACAACCGCCGCAGAATCGCGGGTAAGTTGTTGTCGCAGATTGCCCAGTGCCTTGAGGTCAGCGCCGACCAGTTGTCGCGCGGCGCCGATAGCGCCCTTCTTGACCGGTTGCGCACGGCCGCGGCTGATATGCAGGCCACTGTCGAGATGTCGCGCACCGAGGAAATGGCGGGCCGTTATCCTGGCTGGAGCAATCTGATTGCCGCCCAAGCCCATCGCCTGTCATCGCTTGAGGAGCGCGTGCAGATCCTGACCGACCGTATCACCTATGATCCAGAGCTGGCGGGGTCGCTGCATGAAGTCATTTCTGCCGTGACGGCCATCCGCTCTGCGGCGTCCATTCTGGTGGGTGGTGAGACTCTCGACGCCGACTGGCAGGGCCGTTTTCACAAGAACATCTACGACGACAGTATCCGCCTTGCCGCGAGCAGCGAGGCGTTAATCGGGTATCTTGATGCCCCCGATGCCGATGGTCCTGCCCATTTTGCGCCGATGGACGAGGTCGAGAGCTATCTGTCCGAGACACACTTCCATTTGGCCGATGCGGAAGGGACTGGCCCCGCTGAAAGCGCCGCTCTTGTCGCTCAGGCAAAATTGCGCAGTCCTGCGGCGCGGGCGCTTTTCGCGCAATACCTCGAGAATTATCAGGCGGATGCCGCCCTGATGCCGTTGGACGCGTTCGCGACAGCGGCGCGCGCCTGTGCCTATGATCCAATTGCGCTTGCCGCCCGGTTTGGCGCCGCTCTCCCGCAGGTGTTGCGCCGCTTGGCGACCCTGCCATCTGACGCTTCGCATCCTGAAATGGGGCTGGCTGTGGCTGATGCCTCGGGCGCGTTGCTATTTCTAAAGCCGATTGACGGGTTTGCGATGCCGCGGGCGGGGGCGGGGTGTCCGCTTTGGCCTGTGTTCAGTGCATTTTCGACACCGGGCCAGCCGATCCGTGCAGAAGCCAGATTACCAGGCGCAAACGCGCCCCGCTTCTTGTGCTACGCAATTGCCAGCCCGTTTGGCAGTGTCGGTTTTGATGCCCCGCAGGTCTTGCGTGCAACGATGCTTGTGGTGTCCGACCAGCCTGCCGGGATCGCCAAAGAAACACATGTGGGCGTGGCCTGTCGCATCTGCACTCGCACCACTTGTCTGGCGCGGCGCGAACCGACAACCATCGTGTGACCACAAGTCGCTTTGACAGTGTGGAAAATAGCGTTGATAGTCACGCATAAGACGGATGCTTGGGGAGGCAATAGATGGCGAAACGTGTGCTACTGATCGAGGATGAGCCAAATATCATTGAGGCCATCAGTTTCATTCTATCGCGCGATGGCTGGACAGTGCACACCCATGAAAACGGCGAGACCGCCATGACGAAGGTCCGCGCGTTTCCGCCTGATCTGATCATTCTCGATGTGATGTTGCCTGGTCGCAGCGGCTTTGACATCCTACGCGATTTGCGCGGCGACGACGAAACGGCGCAGACCCCTGTTATGATGTTGACTGCACGCGGCCAGAGCAAGGATCGTGAACTTGCGCTGCGCTTGGGCGCGAACCACTTTATGACCAAGCCCTTTTCGAATGCCGAGGTGCGTGACAACGTCCGCGCCCTTATGGAGGCATGAGCCCCCCTCACAAGTCAGCCGTTTTTCTGGAGCGGCGCGCCTATCAAAAACGCCGTATGCGTGATCTTGCGCGCGGTGTGCCGGTTTTCGGGGCGGTGCTCTGGAGTATTCCGCTGTTATGGCAACAGGGTGATGCTGGCGGGCAGGGGACGCAAAATAGTGCGGCTGTCGTCTACATCTTTGTTGTCTGGATCATTTTGATCGTTTTGGCTGCGCTTATTTCGCGCGCGGTCAGGTCAGATCGCGAACAACCACCTGATGTGAAGAACGGCTGATGGTTTCGTTCAATATCCTTGTCGCGGTGGCGCTTTCTTATGTCGCGCTCCTGTTTAGTGTGGCTTTTTACGCAGAGCGCAAGGCCGATCAGGGGCGTGGCGCGTGGCTTTACTCGCCTATCGTTTATACCCTTTCATTGTCGATCTATTGCACGGCTTGGACGTTTTATGGCGCGGTTGGGTATGCGGCCCGCTCCGGCTTGGAATTCGTGACGATTTACCTTGGGCCGACAATCGTCTTGGTCGGCTGGTGGTGGGTCTTGCGCAGGTTGGTGCGCATCGGGCGCGCGCAGCGGATCACCTCGATTGCCGATTTGATTTCATCGCGGTTCGGTAAGTCAAAGTCGCTCGGGGTGATCGTCACGATCCTCGCGGTGGTCGCCGCAACCCCTTACATTGCCTTGCAATTACAATCAGTTACTCTGTCATTTGCAGTTTTTGCCGAAGCGGGTGGCCAGCCTTGGGGCGCAGACAAGCTCAATGGCGGGGCGATCGCTGTCGCCATCGGGCTTGCCATCTTTACGGTGTTCTTTGGCACACGCAATCTGGATGCAAACGAGCGCCACCACGGGATCGTTATGGCGATTGCGGTCGAGGCGGTGGTCAAATTATTCGCGTTGCTGGCCGTTGGTGCATTTGTTGTATGGGGCATTGCGGGCGGGCCGAGCCAGATACTCGCGCAGATTGATGCGTCACCGATCTCGCAGTGGGAGCAGGACGGCGCGCGCTGGGTCGGGCTGATCTTTGTGTCGGGGGCTGCGTTTATCTGTCTGCCGCGCATGTTTCAGGTGCTCGTGGTCGAGAATGTTGACGAGCGCCATCTCAACATAGCGGGCTGGGCGTTTCCAACCTATCTGATGCTAATGAGCCTGTTTGTGGTTCCGATTGCCGTGGTTGGATTGGCGATCCTGCCCGAAGGGGCCAATCCCGACTTGTTTGTTCTGACGGTTCCTTTGAGCCAAGGGCGTGACGGGCTGGCGATGTTCTCGTTCCTGGGCGGGTTCTCGTCGGCGACCTCAATGGTGATTGTCTCGACGATTGCCTTGGCGACGATGGTGTCAAACCACATCGTCGTGCCGATCTGGCTACGAGTGCAAGCGGGGGCTGGGGCGAAGATGTCGGGCGATGTGCGCTCTGTGATCTTGTTGGCGCGCAGGTTGTCGATTGGCGGGATTTTGGCCCTTGGGTATCTCTACTTTCGCGTGTCTGGCGGCGGCACGGCCTTGGCGGCGATTGGCCTTGTGTCATTCTCGGGGGCTGTGCAGGTGCTGCCCGTCTTGATCGGCGGCGTGTTCTGGCGTGGGGCCACGCGGATCGGCGCGGCGATGGGCCTTATCACGGGGTTTCTTGTGTGGGGCTGGACCCTGTTTTTGCCAAGCTTTGGCGCAGGCGCATTTATCAGCGAGACCGTCATGGCGCAGGGGCCGTTTAGCATTTACTGGCTTCGCCCGACCGCGCTATTCGGCATAGACGGCATGGATGCGCTTGTGCATGGCATCGTGTGGTCGATGCTCTTGAATGCATTGATGTTTTTCCTAGGCTCTGTGTTTAGTTTTCCAACCCCGATGGAGCGTTTGCAAGGCGCCCAGTTCGTCAATGTGTTCGACTATTCGACGGGCTCGGCTTCGCGCCACACCGATGCGGCTGACGCGGAAGATTTGCTTATTATGTCCCAGCGGATCATGGGGGGCACGGAGGCCCAAGCGTTTTTCCAAGCCGAGGCGATGAGCCAGGGAAAGAGCGGGTATTTGCCTGATGTCACATCACATTTTATCGAGCGGCTAGAGCGGGAACTGGCGGGGTCGGTCGGTGCGGCCACGGCCCATGCGATGATGGGGCCGTTGACGGACGGACACGGCATGTCAGTGGAAGACCTGATCGCGGTTGCCGATGAGGCGGCGCAGATCTTGGAGTATTCAAACCAGCTCGAAGCCAAGTCCGCCGAGCAGGAACACACCGCACGCGCCTTGCGCACAGCCAATGAAAAGCTGACGGTGCTTTCTGTGCAGAAAGATGCGTTTCTTAGCCAGATCAGCCACGAATTGCGCACGCCGATGACGTCGATCCGCTCGTTCTCGGAAATCTTGCGCGACGGTGAGATGACGCCAGCCGAACAAGAGCGCTATGCGGGCATTATCCACGACGAAACCTTGCGGTTGACCCGATTGCTGGATGACCTGCTTGATCTTTCGGTGCTCGCGAATGGTCAGGTGACATTGCAAGACCAAAGTGGCGACCTGAAGGGGTTGATTGATCGGGCGGTCAGCGTTGCGGGCGGCGACACCGAGGGTTTGCGCATTCTACGCAATCCATCAAGTGAGGCGTTAGGGGTGCGCACCGATCTGGATCGTCTTGGGCAGGTTTTTATCAACCTGATCACGAATGCGCGCAAATATTGTGACGCTGACGCGCCGCAATTGCGGATCAAGGTCGGGCGTGTTTCGGGGCATTACTGCATTGATTTCATTGACAACGGGTCAGGTATTCTGGCCGAAAATCAAGCGCTTATCTTTGAAAAATTCGCCCGTGTGTCTGATGAACAGAAAGCAGGAAGCGCGGGGCTAGGGCTAGCGATCTGTCGCGAGATCATGCAGCGCCTTGGCGGGCAAATCAGCTATCTGCCCGGACAAGGCGGCGCGGCGTTTCGTGTTGTGCTGCCACCTGCGGCAATCTTAGCAATTCGGTAAGACATATTGCGCTAAAGTTGTTTGGAACATTGGCAATACTGGCAACCACGTGACAATCGACACTTCCATTTTAACACGTATGACGGCGCGCAAGGTCGAGCCTGTGGCTGACGTGCCGCTGACGTCCTCACGCGCGCTGCGTGTTGCAATGACACGGGCGGCAGATACGGCGCTCGGTCTGTCGCTTACTGTGCAAAGTGTGGGGGAGGAGTTTTTGCCGCTTGACGGGCTGGTGGAGGCCTTGCCTGCGGAAGTCATGTATACCGCCCTCGAGAGGGGGGGCGAGGTCGTGGGACTGCTCGGGATTGACGGGCAAATTCGCGCGGCCGCTATCGAGATGCAAACGATGGGCACTTTGGCTAAAGGCACGCATTCCGACCGCCCCCCGACCAAGACCGATGTGATGCTTGTGGCGCCGCTTTGTCGTGCTTTACTCAAGGAAATGGCCGAAACGACAACAGGATCGGAGCTGGACGGGTGGATCAATGACATCACGTTCGGGGCTGTGTTCGAGTCGCTGCGCGCCGCGAGCCTTGCGATGGAAGACGCGGAGTTCCGGTTAGTGCGCTTGTCGATTGATCTCAATGTTGCGGATCGCCATGGAGAAATCTTTGTTGCGCTTCCTAATCATCAGACAGTATTTCTGCCACCCGAGGTAAAGCCGCTTGATAAATCCTGGGGTGAACGGTTGCATGCCTCTGTGTCGGCGGCGCCCGCATGTTTGACCGCAGTTCTGCATAAAATGGCGCTACCGCTTGGTATGGTAGAGCAGTTGGAGGCGGGGCAGGTGCTGCCACTGCGCGGCGCCTCTGTTGGCACGGTGCAACTATTTAGCGCAGGGGGCACAATGGTTGTCGAGGCCCGCTTGGGCCAGTCAAACGGCAAACGCGCAATCCGCGTTGAACGTCCGCCAGATTTGGCGATGCGTGACCTGCCCGCGCCAAAGACGCAGGAGGTCACGCAAGCAAGTTAGGCCTGTTGCGCCAACATGTCGATTTGGCCTCTCATGCCATCAAGCGCATAACCCGCCGCAGTCGTGGCTGCGATGATCTCGTCGGTTGGCATTTCGCCAGCTTGTGACAACGACCAAACGATGGACGACCGCGTGCCTGACGCACAATATGCCAAGACGGGGCCGCCCGCGCTGGCCATTGCTGCCGCTTGACCATTGACCATATCCATATTCAGGGACTGATGCGTCACCGGGATAAAGACGAAGGCCAGACCCGCAGCCTTGGCCGCGGATTCCATCATAGCGGCATGATGGCTTGACGGAATTTCACCATCAGGCCGGTTCGAGATCACGGTTTTAAAGCCCGCCGCTGCAATCGCCTCAAGATCGGAGGGATCAATTTGAGGCGAAACCGCATAGGTTGGTGTAAGGTGACGAATATCCATCAAAACAAATCCTTCAATCTGGTCAGTCGATCATAGCGCGAAATCTTGGCGCAACGAACATGCCTGCAAGCATCGCAAGCAAGAACGCAACACCACCTATCCCACCAAAGGACAGTGACGCAACCGACGGACCGGGGCAAAGACCGGAAAGCCCCCAGCCGATGCCAAACATCACAGAGCCGATGACAAGCTTTTTATCCGCTTCGGGATTGGTTGGTGCAGGGAATTCACCGCCTAATGCGGGTTTGCGCCCCTTGGTATAGGCCCAAGCGAGCGCCATCGGGATGATCCCGCCGCCCATAACAAAGGCGAGTGTTGGATCCCAGTCGCCAAAGACGTCAAGCCAGCCTTGAACTTTTAGCGTATTGGTCATGCCGGAAATCAAGAGACCAGCGCCAAACATGCCGCCAGCGATAAGTGCCATAAGTGCGCGCATTAGATGATCCCCAAAGCATGTTTAAAGATGACAACGGTCAGGCCGCCAGCACCGATATAAAAGACAGTCGCGACGATCCCGCGAAACGAAAGGCGTGAGATACCGCAAATGCCGTGCCCTGATGTGCACCCGTTTGCGATCCGTGTGCCGATCCCGACGAACAGGCCCGCGACGATAATCACGGGGATATTGCTCGTGATGTTGGTCGGCTTCACGCCCCAAATCAGCGTCATGATCGCAGGAACGAGGAACAGGCCCGCGATCCATGCCGACCGTTCCAGCCAGTTTCCCATGCCTGATTTATCAACCAAGCCGCCAATCAAGCCCGAGGCGCCCATAATTTTGCCGTTCATCAGCAAGAAAATAGCGGCGGACGTTCCAATGAGTCCGCCACCAAGCAGGCCCATTAACCAATCGTGGTTCATTGTTTTTCCTTTGAATTAAAGAGTGTTCACGGGGATTTTCAGGTAGCTGATCCCATTGTCTTCGGGTTCTGGCATTTGTCCTGCCCGCATGTTGGTCTGGATGGAAGGCAAAATCAGCTTTGGCATTCCAAGGCTTGCGTCCCGCTCGGAGCGCATTGAAACGAATTCTTCCATTGGCCGGCCCGCACCGATATGCACGTTGAGCGCCTTTTGCTCGCCGACTGTCGTTTCCCATGCGAAATCATCGCGCCCCGGCGCCTTGTAGTCGTGGCCGACGAAAATACGCGTTTCGTCTGGCAGCGTGAGGATTTTCTGGATGGAATTGAAGAGGTCTTCGGCGGATCCACCTGGGAAATCACAGCGCGCAGTGCCAAAATCGGGCATGAACAATGTGTCACCAACAAACGCCGCATCACCCGCGACATAGGTCAGGCAGGCAGGCGTGTGACCCGGTGTGTGCATCACGTCGATGCGCATTTGCCCGATGTTGAGGCTGTCGCCGTCTTTGAAAAGCCCGTCAAACTGGGAGCCGTCCCGCTGGAATGCAGTGCCTTCGTTAAACACTTTGCCAAATGTGTCTTGCACAACCGTAATCTGGTCACCGATACCGATTTTGCCGCCAAGCCGTTCTTGCAGGTAGGGGGCCGCTGAAAGGTGATCCGCGTGCACGTGGCTTTCAAGAATCCATGCAACGGTCAGGTTCTCGGCTTTCACAAATGCAACAATTGCATCAGCAGAGGTCGTGTCGGTGCGCCCCGAAGCCGCGTCATAATCAAGCACGGAGTCGATGATTGCGCAGTTGCTGCCATTGGGCTCGCGCGCCACATAAGAGACAGTGAATGTTGCTGGGTCGAAAAAAGCGTTTACGATAGGTGTCATGTCGAATCTCCTTTGCAGAGAGAATAGTGGCTTGGAGAAACATTTCAATGTTGAAATGTGTTTTAATGTGAGATATATTTCAAATATGCAAAATGAACCAATCTTTCAGCCCGAACCAATGGATGCCGCTGCGGATGAAGCCGCCGCTGTTCTAAAGGCGCTTTCTAATCCTGGCCGGTTGCGCATTTTATGTGCGCTGGTTCCGGGCGACATGACGGTGAGCGAGCTTGAGCAGGCGCTTGGCGCGAGCCAGTCTTATGTTTCGGGTCAATTGCTGCGTCTGCGCGGCGAGGGGCTGGTTGCGTGCGAACGCGATGGCCGCATCATGCGTTATAGCCTGTCGGACGCCCGTGTGCGCCCCATACTAGAGCGCCTATATGAGGTATTTTGCCCCGCTTAGGCGAGGACGATCCCTACGATCACGCACATCAGCCCGATGACGGAAACAAGAAGGGCGCCAAGGTTAATTGGCAAAACGCGGCCCAACCGTGCCCGCAATTCTGCGTCTTCCAGCTTTGCCCGTTTGGCGCGCGTCACGGCCACGATGCTATAGATGATCCCGACCAAACCTATGACGGACAGTGTTGCCCCGATCCAAATTAACATCATTCTACCTTCTCGTTTGCTCTGATCCCGCCTATCGAGTTCGCCCTCGCTTCGCAAGGGTTGCGGGCGCGCAAATCGCAAGCTAGGGAAGGGGACGCCAGTAAAAGGAGCTCCTCATGGATGACGCAGTAACCGACACCGTATCTTCAGTCGCAGGCCAGGAATTGCGCCAGTTCATCGAGCGCTACGAGCGCCTTGAGGCTGAAAAGAAAGACATCGCTGACGGTCAAAAAGAGATCATGGCCGAGGCCAAGGGCCGTGGTTACGACACCAAGGTGTTGCGCAAGATCATGGCGCTGCGCAAGCGCGATGCGAATGATCTGGCCGAAGAAGAAGCCGTCATGGAAATGTATATGGCCGCTTTGGGCATGTAAGTCTGGCGTGGCGCGGACGAGCCCGCGCCAGTTGCCACGCCTTAGGGCGCGATGAAATTGATGCCGGGCAGTTGTTCGATGAACGCCACATCGTTTTCATATAGCTGCGACAACTCTTCGACCATGTCTTCGGTCATGCCCGGCCATTCGACGGTCTCTTCGATTTTGTCTTCAACCGCATATTTATCGAGAAACGCCGCGATGACCCGCCGTTTCTGCATGTCGGTCTTGGGCGGATGGGCGCGCAGGTAATTCAGGAACCTGTTCATCCCTTCTGCCGACATGATCGAGGCTAGCAGGTCAAAGCCGCCCGTGATCCGCGTATCGTGATCGACGCCCGAGATATTGCGCAGGATTTCCGCCCAGATCAGCGGCGTATCTTCATTGCACCAAACCGTGAGCTTGGTCATGGGGAAGTTGTGCTGGATGCGCCGCACCAGATCGGACCAGCGGATTTGCGTGGGGTGCAGCCCTTTGAGGTAGGCGTCAGGCGCGCCTGATTTGGATTCCGCGAGGGCAACGGGCAAGAATGTCGCCGGATTGCGCAACGACAGGAACAGCTCGATTTCGTCCTCGGCAAACAGCTGGTGCAGCGCCTGAATTTTTGCCTCGGCTTGCTGGTAGAAAACGCCGCCGTCAAAGATGCGATTTGCCACGCAGATGAAATTGGTGTTGCTCATGACCAGCCGCTGTGCGTTATCATCCTCGATGATCGCGTCGAGCAGGATCGTGCGCGTGTTAGGGGCAGGGGGCGCGCCGTTCAGGTTCTGAATGGTTTCGCGGATCAGGCGGCGGTATTTCCCGGGACCAGGCACTTTGATGCCCGCATCTGATAAATCGCCTGCATTCTTGAGGAGAGATTTCAGGATTCTATCGTCGTCGGTGCAGTTCGCCCCGATATGAAACGCAATTTGCATATGCTCTGGCCGTTTTTTGAGTTTTGTTGCCTCTATCATAGTCGGATTTCTGGACAGATAAACCGCTTTCGGTTAGGTCGAGTTTTGAAATGTCCGAGCAAACTTGTCAGAATAGCGAATTGGCGCGTAAACGCAGCACCTTAGACCCTTGGTCTATTGGGGCGGCGATTATTGCATTGGCCGTTTTGATGCCGATTTTCGCAATCATCTGGTTTGCGTTTCACCCCACGGACAATATCTGGCCGCATCTGATGTCCACGACATTGCCGCGCTATCTGGCCAATACTGGCGTCTTGATGTTCAGCGTTGGCGCGATTGCGGCGGCGACGGGCACGGGGGCGGCGTGGTTTGTCGTGATGTATAAGTTTCCGGGGCGGCGCTGGTTGCAATGGGCGCTTTTGATGCCGCTTGCTGTGCCTGCCTATGTGGGCGCTTATGCATTGGTCGATTTTTTCGAATATGCGGGCCCCGTGCAAACAGGGATGCGCGCGATGTTCGGTTGGACCAATGCCCAAGATTACATGTTCCCCGCAATCAGAACCCGTGGGGCCGCCGTTTTTGTGCTTTCTGCCGCACTTTACCCCTATGTCTACATCCTCGCGCGTGCCGCATTTCGCGAGCAGTCTGGCGCGGGTTTCGAGGTAGCACGCGCCTTGGGAGCAGGGCCGTTCGCCCGATTTTGGCGGGTGGGCTTGCCGCTTGCACGGCCTGCGATTGCGGCCGGGGTGGCGGTCGTCATGATGGAAACGGTCAACGACTTTGGCACGGTTGATTATTTTGCGGTGCAAACCCTGACCACGGGCATTTTCTCGGTTTGGTTGCAGGGCGGTAACTTGGGTGGTGCGGCGCAGCTTGCGGTTTGTGTGCTGACGATCATTGTCATGTTGGTAACGCTTGAGAAACTCAGCCGCCGCAAAAGCCGCTTTTTCGCATCTGCCCGCCATACACGCCCCGTGACGCCGACACCTCTTAAGGGGGTGCGCGGATGGGTCGTGACATGCCTCTGCCTGATCCCGCTAAGTGTCGGTTTTTTCCTGCCTGTCGGGGTGTTGTTGTCGCATGCGATGGACGCCGCCGAATGGTCAGCCAAAGGGTTACATCTTGCCATTACCCGCACCGTTTTCGTTGCAAGTATTGCGGCCGTTTTAACCGTGATGGGTGGCGTCTTTATGGTTTACGGGGTGCGCCTAAGCCAAAAGCGACTGCCCGCACTGCTCATGCCGATCACCGCGATCGGATATGCGGCGCCGGGCGCGGTTCTTGCTTTGGGGATACTCGTGCCGCTGGCGACATTCGACAATGCGCTCGCAGATGCAATCCTGTCCGTCACGGGCTATGATCCCGGGTTGTTATTGACGGGCACGTCAGCCGCCTTGATCCTTGCTTATGTCGTGCGCTTTTTCGCGATTGCGCAGGGCACGGCAGATGGCGCGCTTGGCCGGATTTCACCAAGTTTGCCGATGGCGGCGCGATCCTTGGGGCGCTCAAAAGTTGGCACATTGCGTGCGGTGCAATTGCCGCTGGTGCGCGCCTCGATTGGTTCGGCGTTGCTCTTGGTTTTTGTTGATGCGGTCAAGGAACTCCCTGCGACACTGCTGTTGCGACCGTTTAATTTTGATACGCTCGCCACACGCGTGCATGCCAAAGCATCGCTTGAAAATATCGCAGAGGCCGCGCCCGCGGCGCTTATGATCTCGTTG
The DNA here is from genome assembly GCA_937132065.1 of uncultured Loktanella sp. Lineage (GTDB taxonomy): Bacteria > Pseudomonadota > Alphaproteobacteria > Rhodobacterales > Rhodobacteraceae > Yoonia. Next base: position 17,058 of record CAKZNT010000092.1, on the reverse strand, counting down.
ATCGGACTGGTCGCGGTGGCCTTGCTTGCGCGCGCAAATCGCTAGATTGACCCACGCCAAAAGCGCGATCATACTTGCGAGCGGAGGTCCCATGACTGATCTAAACCCGAAAGTTGACGCCTATATTGCAAAGTCGGACGACTGGCAGGATGTTCTTGTGGCACTGCGCGAGATTGTTCTGGCCTGCGGGCTGTCGGAAGATTTCAAGTGGGGCAAGCCTTGCTATACGTGCGAGGGGGGGAACCTCATTGCAATTGCCCGCCTCAAGGAGCGATGCTGGATCATGTTTTTCAAGGGCGCTCTGTTGAAAGACCCCGCGCAAATCCTTGAGAAAGCAGGGGAAAACTCGCGGTCGATGCGGATCGTGCCATTCACGCGCGCGGCTGACGTGACCGCAAATGCCGACCTTCTTCGCGCCTATGTATTAGAGGCTGTCGCCGCGCAAAAGGCGGGATTGAAAGTCGATTTTAAAGACAGCAAAAATCTGGTGTTTGCAGACGAACTTGTGGATGCTTTTGATAAAGACCCCGATTTAAAAGCCGCGTTTGATGCGCTGACACCCGGGCGTCAGCGCGGTTACAACCTGTTTTTCAACGGGGCAAAGCAGTCCAAAACACGCCATTCACGGATCGCAAAATGCACTGCCGATATTTTGATCGGCAAGGGGCTTAATGATCGGTGAAGTTGCGGCGCGTTTAGATGCGCATGCGCGGCACGTCGTCGGGATCAAGGTGCAATTCGATCAGGATCGGGCCTTTGCGCTTTGCAAGGGCGTCGAGCGCAGTTTCGAGTTCGTCCTTAGAGCGCACCTCGATACCATCAGCGCCAAGTGACCGCGCGATCTGGGCGAAGGAGGGCCATTGAAATTCGGTCAGGCTTGGGTCCATTTGTCGGTCGACGAACTGGATATGCTCTGCGCCATAGGCGGAATCATTGGCAACGATGACGATCAGGTCGAGCCCCAGCCGCACGGCGGTGTTAAACTCGTTGATGCCACCCATCATAAAACCACCATCCCCCGTGAAAAGGACAACAGGGCGATCGGGCGCGGCAACGCCTGCGCCAATTGCGGTTTGTAGCCCCAATCCGATTGATCCGAAATTGACTGTGCCAACAAAGCTTTGCGGGTTGGGAACGGAGAGGCGACACCAGACTTCTGTCATAAAGCGCCCGCCATCCGTGACCAGCAAGCGGTCCTTTGGCAAGGCCACTTCGAGCCGTTCAAGGGCGTGCACGTAATTGACGGCCCCTTCTGCAATCTTGTCAGACCCGACAGGGTGCAGCGTAAGCGTTTCCGGATCGAGTTCCCGTGTAAAACCGCTGGCGGGGATCTCGGCTTCGTCGAGCCAATACAGTATTTGCGCGGCAGCCAGTCCCGCATCCGCAACCAGTGCAGCATCAGGGTGAACGCCGCCCCCGATCGCCGCAGGGTTCACGTCGATCTGGATGATCCGCTTGCTTTGCATAAGCTTGCCGCGATCCGTGGTGAAATCATGCAAGGCAGAGCCAAAGCAGATGATACAGTCGGATTGCTGCATGAGATCATAGGCCGCCGGAGTCGAGAGCGTGCCAAAAATGTCCATATTATAGGGGTGCGCGTTGAATAGCCCCTTGGCTTGCAGGGTCGTGGCGAGAGGGGCTTCGAGGCGGTCGGCCAGTCGCACCAATTGATCGCGTGCCGCTATCGCGCCGCCCCCAGCCAGGATCAGGGGCCGCCTCGCAGCTGCGATCATGCCGATGGCATTGTCAAGCGCATCGCCCTCTGCAACCCCGCCCGGCGTGGTGAAAACGTCGAGCACTTGCATGTCGTATTCGGCCTCCTGCCACATGAAATCGGCAGGCATGTTGAGCACGATGGGGCGGCGTTCGACCTGAGCGCGGTAAAACGCGCGCGCCACGTCTTTGCCAACGGTTTCAGGGGTGCGCAGCTGCTCAAAGCCTGCACCCGTGACCTTGACCAGCTCGCGTTGGTCGATGCTTTGCAGGTGGCGCGGATTTTCTGTGGGGGTGTCACCTGCCAGAATAACAAGCGGGACTTGGCCACGGGCCGCTTCGGTCAGAGATGTCACACAATTTGTCAGGGCAGGCCCGTGGGTCACTGTGGCAACGCCCACCTTGCCCGTCACCTTGGCATAGGCCGATGCCATCAGGATGGTGCTGCCCTCGTGGGCTGCGGGCACAAATGAGCCGCCGCAATCGCGCACAAAACTATCCACCATGAAAAGATTGGCATCCCCCATGAGACCAAAGAGCGTATGAACGCCGTGGTCATGTGTCGCGCGGGCAATAGATTTGAAAACGTGGCTCTTCTTGCTCATCCAGATGGCCTCCAACGGCGTATGTTTGTGCGCGGGATTGCCCAAAGCGGTCCCGTTCGCAGATTTCGATCATTTGAGGTATGTTATCTGGAGTGCCGAAGTATATAGTATCCAAATATGCCTCATTTTGTCCTAGAGAGGTGAATTTTTCCGCGAAAGCGTAGTTTTGGGAACTATTTATGCTCGATTCCTTTGAGAAGCTCATTCTAAAAGTCCTGCAACGCGATGGCCGCGCCAGCACCCAAGCGCTTTCTGACGCGGTTGGATTGTCGCCATCTCCGTGTTGGCGGCGTGTGAAAAGGCTCGAGGAGGATGGGTATATCACGCGTTACGCGGCAATTCTGGATGGTAAAAAGCTGGGCCTGCATGCGCTAGCACATGTTCAGGTTTCGCTTGTTGATCACGATATTGCCTCAATAGACAAATTTCACCGCTTTGTTGAAACCAACGATCAGGTGCTGGAGTGCGCGTCAATCACGGGTGACTTTGACTACATCATGAAGGTTGCAGCCACCGATCCCGAAGCGCTCGAGCAGTTCATTATGCACAACATCTTGCGACTTGGCGTGGTGCGCTCGACGACGACCACATTTATTCTCAGGCAGATGAAAGTATCGGGTGTTTTGCCCGTTGATGCGTAAAGGGGGAGGCGGCGCGCGGGGCGAAAGGGCAGCGCCCATGTTGGCGCAAATAGGCGGAATTGTGATGCAATTTGCTTGCCGCCACGTGTTAGATCAGAGGTTGCGGTGCAGGTCGCTGAGATCAGACGGCTGAAGCGTGAGTTGGCTCGGGTGACCGAGGAGCTGACAATCTCAAAAATGGCGACCGCAGCTTCGCTATGCCTATGTGTATAACGTTCCAGTTGAATATTTGAATGGCTTCTTAAGTCAGTGCGGTTCCTACGGTGACTTGCGTGCTTAGCTAGAGCAGGGGCCCCTTGAGCTCCGGTTTGAGTGGCGAAGATCACAAGCCGACTGGCAAACGGCTCATGCCTGCACCCAATACTCAGTTCGTTGCTTGAAATGGTCCAGTACGCCCCCACATTTGGACTTTATTAAATTGATATATAACGGAAATACATTTTGACCTTGAGTTGATACCCCCAATAGTACCCCCAAAAGCAATCGTCAGCGCCGATTTGCAGTGACTATGGCGCGTAAATGTGAGTTTGAATTTCCATGAACGCTTGCCTGATATCGGGAATGGTACCTAAGGCAGTTTTTGCCCCGTTTGTCCCACCATACCTTACTCGTAGGAAATCACCGATCTTTGACAATGCCAGCTCTTCGACCCCGTGTATTTCGTATGCCGACAAAACCGCTTCTAGGAATGAACGCATCTCGCCTTCAATTTCAGAAAGTCCAATATCTTTGGCTTTTTTGACCCTTTGTGAGCGTGCCAATGGCTCTAGTGTGAATCGGACATAAGCAAGCACGTCAAATACATCGCTATTTGGCGCATCAATCAGAAGCTTCATATCTTCCAAGCGTTCACCGTCATAGCCGCGATCTGCTAACATTTTGAAGAACTGCACCCGTGTTTCGGGGTTGCTCCAGATTTCGCGCAGGTGGTCTTCGTTTTTGACCAGATCCCCAAGATCACCGAACAGCTGGTCCATAAACTCTTGGCCCGTAATCATCCTTCCGTCATTGGAAAAGTATGTGGTGGTTGCGATATATTTGATCTTTCGTTCTTTACCGTCTGCTAGCTTAATAATGATTTTTGCATCAGGTTCAGACCCGGGTTCAGGGGGACCATCAGGTCCCGGGCCAGTGGGGGTCGGATTGGCAGGCTTTGGCTTCGGATCATCTGGGGGAAGGGGTTCGCCGTCCCACTCAGGATCTTTGAAGTGTTTATAGGCTTCAACGAAGTCAAAGACCGTGAAAAAGTCCTTGCCTTCGAAGGTCCGCGTACCACGCCCAACGATCTGTTTGAACTCGATCATCGACTTCACGGGGCGCATCAGGATGATGTTGCGGACATTTCGGGCATCGACGCCAGTGGAGAGCTTCTGCGAGGTCGTCAGGATCGTCGGAATGCTCTTTTCGTTGTCTTGGAACTCGCGCAAATGCTGTTCGCCGAGCGCGCCGTCATTGGCAGTGACGCGTTCGCAGTAGTGCGGATCATCGATGTCTTTGATCTGGTTGATGTAGTCGCGCACGGCGGCGGCGTGGTCTTGGGTGGCGCAGAAAACCAGCGTTTTGTGGCGCGGGTTGATCTGGTCCATGAACTCGTGAATGCGGCTTTGTTCGCGCTCGGGGATCACGATTTTCGCGTTGATCTCGGCCTCGGTGTAAACATGGTCGGGATCAATCTCGCCGCTGACGACTTCATCATCGGGGTCAAAAACGTAGCTATCAATCGTGCTGGCCATTTGGCGGACTTTGAACGGGGTCAAAAAGCCGTCCTCGATGCCGCTGCGCAGGGCGTAGGTGTAAACGGGTTCGCCGAAATAGGCGTAAGTATCCGCGTTGGTCTTGCGTTTGGGCGTGGCGGTCAGGCCTAGCTGCACGGCAGGCTCGAAATGCTCTAGAATTTTGCGCCATGTGCTTTCATCCTTCGCGCCGCCCCTGTGGCATTCATCAATGATGATAAAATCAAAGAAATCAGGCTCGTAGGCGTGGAAGTTAAACTCGTCTTCGCCGCTTTTCCCCTCGGTCATGAAGGTCTGGAAGATCGTAAAGAACACCGAGGCATTGCGCGGCATCTTGCCCTTTTTGCTGATCTCTTTGGGGTTGATGCGGCTCAATGCGTCAGGTTCAAACGCGGAGAATGAGTTATAGGCTTGATCGGCCAGAATATTGCGATCAGCTAGAAACAGAATGCGCGGGCGGCGGGTTGGCTCGCCCGATAGGCTCCAGCGCGATTGGAACAGCTTCCACGCGATCTGGAACGCGATGGATGTTTTGCCCGTTCCTGTGGCCAACGTCAGCAGGATACGACGCTTACCGTCTGACATCGCCTCTAGCACCGCATTGACTGCGCCTGCTTGGTAATAGCGCGGTTGCCATTTGCCGCCATCAGTCTCGAACGGGACTTGGCCGAAACGGTCGCGCCATGTGTTGCCTGTGGGGTAACAGCGGTCCCACAGTTCGGATGGGGGCGGCACGGCGGCCACCTCTTTTTCCGCGCCCGTGTGCATATCAATCTCGTGATAGCGTAGCCCGTTGGTGCAATAGGCAAAGCGCGCACCGATGCGGGTGGCATAATCATAGGCTTGGCTGCGTCCGTCGGTATAGGATAGGCTGGCCTTTTTGGCCTCCATTACGGCCATGACGTGACCATTCATGCGCAGGACGTAATCCGCAGGCTTGGGGGCGTTCGTCTGCCCCCCGGACATAATGCGACCGGGCCAAAGCATTTCTTCGCGATGCACCCGCGCGCCTTCGATTTTGGCGGGGCCTTCCCAGCCGTTTGCGGCCAGATCAGGGTCGATCCGCATGGCGCGGGTATCGGCCTCGGTCTCGCGGGAAAGGGGAGATTGATCAATCATGGGTTGAGGTTAGCGTCACGTGAGGTCCCCCGCAAAGGCTTTTTGCAAGAGCGACTGGCGCAAGTCCGCGATGTCGGTGAGTTTGGTGGTGTATTGAGCCTCGAGATCGTCAATGCATAACCTAGCCGCGCTAAGTGCATTTATGATTGTGTGCTGTGTCTGTAGATCCGGGACAGGAATCTTGAGCGGTGACAAGCTGGCACGTGTGATTTGCGGCTGCGCAGCGCCCGTAATAACCTGACTAAAATCCACAAAACCCTTGAAAATAGCTTCCAGATACTTGCGCTCAAGGCCAGCTTGCTTTGGCATAACGACCATTGCGTTTCCGGTTATCCACGAAAATGGTTCAGACGTATTAATGAACCCACAAGTTGCGCCTCGACATGTAACAAGTAATTGAGGTTCTTTATGATTATAAGTGTGGTACCGACCAATCGGCCCATTAGCACCGAAGACGATAAATTCGCCGTCCTCTCTCATTTCTTTCTTAGAAATCGTTTTCGGTTGATATATTTCGCAACATTCGCCCAAAGAAACGAATTCGCCGTCGATTTCCATGAAGTGCTGTTTTGCTAGGCTCTCAAACAACTCCCGCGCGTTTTGGAGGTTGGCTTCGGCGTTCTCTTTGGCGCGGGTCAGCCCCTCAAACGCCGCATCCAAAACCGCCACGATTTGTTTTTGTTCTGCGAGGGGCGGGATTGGCATTTGAAAGCCTTTTAGCGCACCTGCTGAAAGCTCCTTGAAAGTTGCGCCAGTTCCTAGCTCTTGCAGTGGCTCAACGTTGCCCAACAAAAAATAGAATAGAAATTTCAGGTCAACGTTTTCGCTCGGCGTTAGGCCGCGACAGCCCTGATTAAAGGCCATCGGAACTGTGTTGATCGACAAATGCCCAATCGGTGCCCGAGTCGACATTATGACCGATCCAATAGGCACTAATTTTGCAGAACACTTGGACAATCCAAGTTGAGTTATCTTTCGCGGCGTATCACCAACATAGGCCGTCCCTTGTTGCCCCATATCCTTTGGCGTGAGCCACGGCACTTCGTTACCCCAATAGTCGGCGATATTTGATTTCGGTGTGCCGCCGTTCTGGACAGCGCAAACCTCTCCAAGCGGCTTAACCTCCCACCCCGCCTTCACAGCATCCCCCTGATCTCTTCCAAGATCGCGGCGGTCTCGGCGTCGCGCTCTAACATATCCGCGATAATCTCGGACGGGTCGCGCAGGGGGGCTTCCTCGGGGGCGAAGGGGTTTTTGACGGACATATCCACCGTCTCAGCGTCGATATCGGTGCGCTGCACCGTCCAGCTTTTCGCGCTGTCCGCTTTGGTCTTTTGCAGGGTCACAAACTCGGCCAACTCGTCATCGCGCAGGGGGGATGATTTACCCAAGGACCGCTCAGGGTCCAGCGCGTAGAACCATGTTTTATGGGTCTTGCGCCCCTTTTCAAAGAACAGCACCACGGTTTTCACGCCCGCCCCTTGGAACACCTTGGCTGGGCAGTCGAGCACCGTGTGCAGATCACAGGTCTCGAGCAGTTCGCGCCGCAGCGCCGCCGCGTCGCCATTGGAGAGAAACGTGTTTTTGATGACCACAGCCGCGCGCCCGCCCGCCTTCAGCTTGCGAATAAAGTGCTGGATGAACAGATACCCCATCTCGCCCGATTTGATCGGGAAGTTCTGCTGCACCTCGGCCCGCTCGCCCGATCCAAACGGCGGATTGGCAAGGATCACGTCGTGGCGGTCCTTCTCCTGAATATCCATCACATTTTCGTTCAGCGTATTGGTGCGGAGGATATTGGGGGCGGTGATCCCGTGCAGGATCATGTTCATAATCGCAATGATATAGGCGAGCGATTTCTTTTCCTGCCCGTAGAAGGTTCTGGTTTGCAGGGTGTTAAAGTCGGTCGCCGAAATATCAGGGGTCAGCATGTGGGTATAGGCCTCGCACAAGAACCCCGCAGAGCCGCACGCCCCGTCATAGACCGTCTCGCCGATCTTGGGGTCGATCACCTGTAGCATGGCGCGGATCAGCGGGCGCGGCGTGTAGTATTCGCCGCCATTGCGCCCCGCGTTGCCCATGCGTTTGATACGGCTCTCGTAGAGGTCGGATAGCTCGTGCTTTGCCTCTTGGGTGTTGAATTCAAGCTGGTCCACGATTTCCAGCACGTCACGCAGGGAGTAGCCCGAGCGGAATTTGTTGGTGATCTCGGAAAAGATTTCGCCGATCTTATATTCAATCGTGTCAGGGCTGGTCGCATCCTCGCGGTATTTCTTGAGGGTCGGAAAGAGGGTCTGGTTGATAAAACTGATCAGGTCCTCGCCTGTCAGAAGGTCTTTGCGCTCAACCCCGTTTTCATCCCGCGGCGAGGCCCATGTCTTCCAGCGCATCGCCGCTGGCAGAGTAGGGGTGTAGTCGGTCCCCTCCAACTCGGCCTCATCTTGTCGTTCCTGTTCGATATCGTCGAGATACTTGAGGAACAAAATCCAGGAGGTTTGCTCGGCGTAGTCCAACTCGGACGCAAGCCCCTCTTCATTGCGAAGCTCGCGGTCGATGCTGTTAAAGGCGTTTTCAAACATGGGATGTCCTGTAATTTTCTACAGAGTAGTTTCAGGGCAGGGGATGAACAACGTCGAACTAGGCTTGCACGGGTTTTTTGATCAATGCGCCCTGTTCCTCCGTCGAAACGGGGCAGTAGGCGCTAACTGTCGTGATCACACTCGAATGCCCAATGTTTTGCGAGAATGCCTTGAAGGCTTGGCGCGTTGGGTAAGCGATATCGGCCCATTTCACGAGTGTCTTGCGGAATGCATGTGGCGTGAAAGCGGGCAGGTCGGCGCGGGTGAAGGCTTCTTTGATCGCCGCGCGAATAGCGTTGGCGTTTTTGTAGGTCTCCCTCTTGAGTCCCGTGACAGTGAACGAGCCGTCAATTTGTGCAAAACGCGGGGGCGGGAAGAGCGCATCGTCAGGGCCAAAGAGTTTGTCTTTGCGCAGAAACGTGCCCCAATCAGTGAAACACGCGAGATATTCTGTATCGACGGGTAAGAAGAACGTGGTGATCGTCTTGGAGTTCTTGGTCTTCACCTCGCGCGCGTCCTGATAAACGCAACTGTCGATCATGTTGATGTGCTTAACACGTAGAGACGTCACAGCACCATCGCGCGCGCCTGTGAGCATGAAGAATGCAAAGAGGGCTTTGTTGCGGCGCTCTGTCTCAGTGCCATCGGGCATGTAAGAAAAAGCATGGCGGGCCATTTCGATGGAAGGGTAGGGCGTTTCGCGCACAGCACTGGCAACACGCGCTCCTTTCGCATCCATATTGAAGTAATCGGCGTCGGAATGGCGAATACGGCTCTTGTATCCAGTCTGATCTGCCAGCCAAAACACAAAGCCCTTGTTGGCAGATAGGATGCTGCGAATGGTCGATTTTGACAGCGGTTTGCCCGTGGCCTTGTTTGTTGCATCATTGAGGCGGTCTTGAAACTTGATCACCTGTTCAATGCGGAACTTCTTAAAGCTCGCATAACCAGTGGATGCCTCAAAGCGCAGTATGCCCTCGGCGGCTTTGAGAACGGTGCTGGCGTCTTTGCGCTTTGCAGCCTTGAGATATTGCAGATAGCGACGTTTGATCCGTTCGTTTTCTTCATTGAGTTTGCGCATGGCTTGGCGCTCCTGTGTAAGTGTCAATTTAAGTGGGGGGTGGCCGTATCTAATAGGCGTCGCTGTCTCCGCCTTTCTTGAAGCGGAATGTTTGGGCGAACTCAGGCGCGCGATCAATTGATATGATGCGGGCTGCGGATGCGCCGCAGTGGCCGCAGGTGCCTTTCAAGCGATATGTCTTTGCATTATTTGGAATTCGTTCGACTTCCATATTGAATGGCTTACGACCTTGCCGACATGCCATGCATAGTAATTCATTGAACGCGAGTTGGGATTTCGAGTTTGCATATTTTGTGCGTAGATAGTCGCGAATAGCTGCGCCTGATATTAGGTAGGGCCTGCGCTGGGCCATGATGGGCAAACCGTCCTTGACCCAGTTGCGGATTGTGGCGGGGGACTTGTCCAGCATACGTGCGGCCTCTCCGATTTCGTAAGACAGCGCCGCTTTGACTGCCATTGGGTTTGCTCGCTTACCCATTTGATGGCTCCTCGAACAATGCGCGGATGTCTTCGACCCGCCAAACGGTCGTACGGGGGCCAAGCTTTTGCGCCTGTGGGAAGCGGCCTTCTTTCACGCCTTGCCACCAAGTTGATTTGGAAACAGGGATAGGGCCTTGAGGGGGCAGAATTTGCGAAAGTCGAACAAAACCAGTCTTAGGGAATTCAGTATGGGCCATCTTGGTTTTCCTTGCATTGATGTAATGCAGATTGGTTTGCCAAGGATTGTTTGATCGGTACGGGAACGGGGAATGTGGTGGCCGATAAAAATTTAATGCGTTGATTTAATTAATAACTTCGGAACATATTCGTTTACCGATTATCTTTCGTGCGGCTTCCAGTCTGGATCAATGAACTTTGTCCCGTGTCGTAAGTAACTTCGAATGGTGTCGTCGGACATTTCAATACCAAGACTTGCGGCTAGATTCTGAATTTCTTTTATCGTCGGGCTGCGCTTTGCAGTCGGATCATACCCAAATTGTTCAATTGCCACCGCAGTGAATAGCGATGCGATCGAGTCCAATTCTCGCTTATCTGGGCGCTTGCCGGGTGCTTCCCTTGTTTGAAGTTCTAGGGATTTAGTAGGCTCACCATGGAAACGTTCCAGCGTGCTCAGGGCTTTCGGATGGATGTCGAGATCCACATGTTTCACCCACTGCAGCAAATCTCCTGACTTGATCTTGTCGTAGTCACTAAAAATAACAAATTGCCTTTTGAATTGCTCGCAGCAACCATGTAAGAGCGTAAGTAGCAGCTCTTCATAGACTTCAAAAACCTCAGGGGTAAAAGGTCCAACTGTTTCAACTATCTCAGGCTTTTCCCAGTCAAAGGCCTTCTCGAATTTCTTGCGCAATATTTCTTCGTAAACGCCTGTTATAACTTTTCGATCAAATTTTGCCATCTGAATAATCGGTTTCCAATTCGGTTTCGATTACTCTGCTTTTAGTTGATCCAAAAATCCAGCCCACCAATCGGCAAGTTTTACGCGCTCTTCCCAATGCTCTCCTCTTGCATAGGCGCGTCGCGCCTCGTTTTTTTCGACATGAGCCAAAGCGCGTTCGATTGCATCGGGGTGCCAAAGCCCACTTTCATTTGCCAAGGTTGAGAAAGATGCGCGAAACCCGTGGGCGGTCATTTCCTCACCAAAAATAGCCCTTGCGCCGTAATGCGGCGTTGAGCGTGTTTTCAGACATTGGCCGTTTCCATGTGCGCATAGATGGAAACAAGTATTCGCCGTTTCCGTTAAACCGTCTTAATTCATCCAAAACAACGATGGCTTGATCAGGGAGAGGAACAATGTGATCGCGTCGCATCTTCATCTTTTCGGCTGGAATGGCCCAACCTTGTTCGCAAAGTCGATTTCGGCCCACTTCGCATTTCTTATTTCGCCGGGGCGCTGGGCGAGAATTGCTAATAGCTTTAGCCCTATGCGCGTTGTTGCCTGTCCGTCGAAGCCGTCGACCTCGCGCATGAGCTGGCCAAGTGCTTTGGGATCAGTGATTGCAGCGCGATGGATGCGGGTAGGGCGGATCAGCGCGTCACGCAGAGCGTAGGTGGGATCGGTTTCGGCCATGCCACTTGCAACAGCATAGCGAAACACCGAGCCGATGCGGGCGCGCAGGCGGTGCGCGGTCTCATAGTTGCCCTTGGCTTCGACTTTTTTAGCGTTTTGAGGATCAGCGGGGCGTTGATGTCGGTGATGGGTCTGCGGCCAAAGTCGTTGTTAGCCAGCTTGAGGTGATATTCGGTCTTGTCCAAAGTTGCCTTTGACTTGCCCTCCTTGCGCTGCTTCTCAAGGAACAGCGCCCCAATCTGTTCGAACGTCTGACCAGCCTCTTCACGCTTGATGCGTTTTTCGGTCTGTTTCGCTTCGCTTGGGTCAACGCCAGCAGCGACTTTGGCTCGCGCATCCGCCTTGGCCTTCCTTGCCTGCGCTAAAGTGACATCGGGATAAACACCAATCGAAAGCAGGCGTTCCTTGCCATAAATACGATACTTGAATTGCCAAAGCTTGGACCCGTTCGCTTTGACCAACACAAACAACCCCTCAAAATCAGATACTTTGTAGGCTTTGTCGCGGGGTTTGAGGTTGCGAACCTGAATGTCTGACAATGGCATAGCTGGGGGTATCACCTTTTGACCGTCTTCTCGATACCCCCACAAACACCCCCAATCTGGGGGTATCGTATCGGATGCTATTAAACAGCATCGGACAACGAGGTAACGTAAAACCCTTATAGACAAGGATTAATCAGGTGTCATCGGATGATTTTGGATGAGAAAATGGTGCCCCCACACGGACTCGCAAAGCCGTCGCACGGCGTTGCATGGTGATGCACTTTCCCTTTACGTTGAAGGGGACCAAAGTTCTCTACTGACGCATAGCGTCGCTGGTAGGTTCTGTGAAACGCACCCTGATCTGGGGGACTACCTGGGGGACTGCCATGGCGTTGACTGCAATCGGGATCAAGAACGCACCGGACGGCAAGCTGCGGGACGGCAATGGCCTGATGCTGATAAAGCGCGGCAGCTCTGGAAAATGGGTCTTCCGTTATTCGATCTACGGCAGGCGTCCAGAGATGGGCTTGGGATCATGGCCAGAAGTGACGTTGTCGGATGCGCGGAAGGCCCGCGACGTCTGGGCAGCCGAGCTGCGCCAGGGCCGCGACCCCATTTCAGTCAGGCAGAGCCAGAAGGAAACCGCGACCGCTGCGGCGAACCAAGCCGATCCCACTTTTGCGGAGCTGGTGACATTGGTATTCGAAGCGCGGAAAGCCACCCTGCGCGGGGACGGTACACGTGGTCGGTGGCGCAGCCCTCTGGATCGCCACATTATTCCGAGCATGGGCCGCAAGCCCGTTTCAAAGATCACGACCAGGGACGTGCAAGACGCGCTCTCTCCGATTTGGCGCACAAAGCACCCCACAGCGATCAAGGCGTACCAGCGAACGCACATCGTGTTCAGCAAGGCAAAATTGATGGGGTACGACTGCGACCCGTTCACGGTCGAATCTGCAAAGGAGTTTCTCGGCGTTGTCGATCATCAACCGGAGCATATCGCGGCGACACGCTGGCAGGACATTCCAGACCTGTATGCGAGGCTGCAAACCGGTGGGGACATCGCGCAGTGCCTGCGGTTTATTATTCTGACCCTAGTTCGTTCGGACGCAGCGCGTGGCGCTTCGTTGGGCGAGATCGAGGGCAATGTGTGGACGGTCCCAGCGGATCGGGTGAAGGGAACGCGCAATCAAGTTCAGGAGTTTCGTGTGCCCCTGTCCGCAGAGACGCTGTCGATCGTTGCACAACAATCCGAAATCCACGGCTCACTGCTATTCACGGGCCCACGCGGAAAGCCGGTGACGTCGAGGGGTATGGAGAAGCACTTGGATGGTCTCAAAGAGACAGGACGGCCTCACGGCTTTCGTACCAGCTTTCGAACATGGGTGCAGGACACTCACGCTTGCGATTACGATGTAGCCGAGACAATTCTGGATCACAGGATCCACAGCACGGTGGCGCGTTCCTATGCGCGGTCCGATCTGCTCGATCGACGTCAGCTTGTGATGGACGCGTGGGCGCGGTTCGTGACCGGTCAAACCACAGCCAAGGTTGTGAAGCTGCGCGGGTAAGCCGTCGCGCTCAAAACTCTCACCCCTCAATGGGCTTTTCATGTGGCGCTGGGCTGATTTGGCCACCGCCTGGGAAACGAAAAACCGCCGTTTGCGATGCAAGCAAAACGGCGGTTTATGAAATCTGGAAAGACCTCGAACTATGGTCAAAATCTAGCACAAAATCAGCACTGAAATCAAGGGGCATCGCCTTTCCGAGGGTGCTGTCATGAGTAATAGAGCAACCGATTGGTTCGCAGAACTTGACGTCTCAAATATCAAATATGCCGCCTACAAAGTACTATTTCGCCTGTGTGTTCATCACAATCAAAGCAAGGATCCTGCCGTCGCGACATACCCGTCGCAGGCGGGTTTGAGGGAACATGCAAAGTTATCAAATGGTGGGCTCAACAAGGCACTTAACGAGCTCGAGGAGGCAGGATTGATCAGCCGTCGTAACAGTACGAAGCCTGGCACAAAAACACCGCGCACATACTTTCTGCTTGGCTGCGATATGTCGCTTCAAACGCCAAATGGGCTGGCCTGTACAAACTCCACAACAGTGGAGCCAGTTAAAGAACAAACTCCACTTTCTGGCCCTTCAAACTCCACAAAATCGCCTATCAAACTCCACGGCAGTGGAGACGAACACTTAAGGGAACACTTAAACGAAACAAATGCGGCAGCCGCCGCCTCCACAAGTGATTTGGATTTTGAGAATTTTCTAAACGCTCACCCTCGACCAAAAGACCCAGCCCAAAGCCGGAGGTTGTTCGATGCTGTGATTGCATCTGGAATGCCTGTCTCCGATTTACTCAAGGCAGCGCAGATTTACGCCGAGCAGCAAAAAGATCAGCCTTATCGCTTCAAAGCTGGTTCGGACGCTTGGCTTGCACGGCGCGGTTACGAGGATGCGCTGCGCGGTGCTCCGGTGTCCAATACCGCCGACCCTGTCTATGCCGATAAGATCACCGAGCGTTGGGTCAAAGCGATCAAGACCGGCCATCAAGCTCTTGCCCGTCATTGTTCAGTTCCGACCGCCCGTGAGCTGATCGCTCAGTCTTTGGTTACCGAGGCCCAGTGTCGCGATGCTGGGATTTCGCTATGACCAGCAATAGGGCAGTTTGCCATGAGGTGCGGCTCAGGCTATCAACAAAGAAAAGCGCAAAATTTGTTGTCGATGCTGAGGCATTGATAATTGGTGAGGGTAAGCAGTAACTTTGACAAAAGTCCGTTTTAAGATCGCATTTGAAGGCGAACCGTTTGAAGGTGGCGAGATAGATGTTCGTGATCTAGCGCCAACACTTTTGGCGTTCGGAAATGTGGTGCAAGCCGCCAACAAATCTCTAAACGGTGATCGAGCCGATGCACGGCTTAAAGTCGCTGCTACTGAACAAGCTTGCTTCGAAGCAGCCCTCACGATGGACGTGAGTTGGGTGACCGACATGCTTGATGTCGTTGCAGCTCACCCCCAGCGAGTGGTTGCGGCGGACCAGCTGATGGAGCTATTACTGAAAGGTGGCGCGATTGGTGGTGGCTTGTTCGCAGCTATCAAGTTTCTGAAAGGTAAAAGGCCTGAAAAGGTTGAACCTCAAGGTGACGGAAGTACTGAGATCACGGTTAACCAAACTACCATTGTTGTCAGTGATAAAACTGTTCAATTGCTTCAGGATCTTCCAACTCGCGAAGCCATAGAAGACCTGGGTCGCAAGGCCGCTCGAGTCGAAGGGCTCGAAAACCTTCGGCTTGGGGTCGATACTGATGCCATAGAAGCTGTCCGTCTTTCACAAGCTGATCTCCCGTCTTTGAAAGTGCCTCCGGAGCCGGACGAGCCTGACGTTGAAGTGACGAACCGTGAGGCGTGGCTCAAGATCGTGTCTGTGCATTTCCGTGATGGATACAAATGGCGGTTTTCTGACGGTGGCGAGCGTCCGTTTACTGCCGAAGTGGAAGACCAAACGTTTCTGAACCAAGTCCAAGAAGGATTGGTCGCGATGAATGCAAACGACACAATCAGATGCAGATTGCGGGAAGAGCAGTCCTTATCCACGTCTAACCTAATCAAGACAGTGTTCGTCGAAGAGGTCATTGATTACCGGCCTGGTGCTAGGCAAATGAACCTTCTCTAATCTATCGCATAGACATCCTCAGAAAAACGGGTCCTTCCGGCGGGGGGATGCTCGGTGGGTGGGTAATGTCGCATAAAATAACTTGTGCGTGCCCCCGTTTTTCCGTTTCGTTTCGTTTTGGAGGCAGCTGATACGAGTGGACATTCTCCTATATTCAATAGGTTGGACAGTTTTTTCGAACTGAATTGATCCTGTCCAAAACGAAATGCCCTCGCGATCAAACCGAAATGCTCTGGTTGAAGGCAACTTTTGACATCAAAAGCTCTAGTCGGTTGGGTACCCACCTCACTGGAATTGCCAGTCTGGTTATGGGCTAGTCTCACCGGCATGTTGGGGGGAACCGCCAGAGGAATCCGACTTGTTGAGGGTCAATAAGGGGCAAACCTCATAAGGATCCCGACAATGCCCAATCGCCGCCCAGCGCCTCAGACAGCAAACCAACGCATGCTCTCTATGTTCAACCACGCGCAGCAGGCCATGCCTGCCAACTTCGTTGTCCGCCCTGGTGGGCCACATGGAGAAGATCGCATTCTGATCAACAAGACGATGAGTGCACTCGCAGGCATGACGGACTTTCTGTCCTTCGGTGCGGAGCTGACCAGCCTGCTCGATGAAGACGGACACGTGTCGATCGACCCACCTTATCAGGACGCTGGTCAATCGATTACGGTTGAGGCCGCTATGTCGCAAAGTTCTCGGGTGCTGTCAGCGGGTGCAATGCTCATTCAGGGCGCAGAAATGCACCAAAACTTGCCGGTCACCGGCGGAGGCACCATCGCCGCACGAAGCGCAATCAGTTTTTCGACATTCCAAGCGATTGCGTTTGAACACAAGGACTTTGATGCGGATCCCGATGCCGAGCTGGGGATATCGCCGGTACCGTTCTCTACCTCAGAAGTGGACCTAGATGCATTTCAGCAATATGGCGTCGCCTTCCGCTTGTCCCGTCGCGAAATCAAAGATCTGCGTCCCGAGCGTTTAGCGGTCCAGTTGCTGTGGCCACTTATTCAAGGCATGGGCCGTGCGATCGATGCCGCGTTTTTTGATGCATTTGACAATCTCAGTTTGAATGACTGGGCGCTGGGCGAGGCTGCGCTTCAAGGTTTGTCGTTTGATGACCTTAAGGCGGTCATCGGAACCGGCGGCCTCGGAGCCACCACTGATCAAGGGCGTCTCTATGCTGGCGGCGTCCCAGCGACGTTGACGCCAGATACGGCAGGCTCATTCGTGGGGGCCTTCACACGCGCTGCAATGGTGACGGACGAAGAAATCAGGATCATCGCCACGCGGACTGGTATCGATGGTGGGCTTGAAGTCACCTGTTGGCTTGGATTGCAGCCCCTTATTCCTGA
>CAKZNT010000091.1 GCA_937132065.1 uncultured Loktanella sp. | reverse complement strand
GGGGCCTTAGCTCAGTTGGGAGAGCGCTTGCATGGCATGCAAGAGGTCAGGGGTTCGACTCCCCTAGGCTCCACCAAATCCACCTCTTGAAAATTTGAATGCGGCTGCTTGAAACGGGCAACGATCTTGCCTGCGTTTCGACCTTAGCCAAGGTCGTCACCACCCCGATCATCAAGGACCGGAGTGGCGCGCGTTTTTTTAGAAGATGTTGATATTGTCAGCGAGGCCCGACAGCGATGTCAGGTTCTCGAGCGTGATGACATTGCCACCACCAAAATCAAGCTCGACACCATTTGACGTCACATCGGCGTAGTCCGCCAAAACGGCGCTGCCGCTCATCATGCCACCGACAAGATCCGCATCCAAAGACAGGGTGTCGTGGTTGATGTCGAAGTCAACGATGCGGTCTGTGCCGTGGTTTTCGGCAAACACAAACTTGTCCGCACCAGTACCACCCGTCAGCTTGTCCGCGCCATTTCCGCCGTTGATGATGTCATTGCCACCACCACCGTTGAGAATGTCAGCACCGCCGCCACCCTTCAGCAAATCAGCGCCCGTGCCACCCTTGAGCTTGTCAGCGCCAGAGCCGCCTTTCAGGGTGTCGTCACCTGCGCCACCTTTCAGCAGGTCGTCGCCAGTGCCGCCCTTAAGGATGTCATTGCCGCCCTGCCCCTTGAGAAGGTCATTGCCGCCGCCACCGTTGATAAGGTCGTCGCCTGTGCCACCTTTCAGGATGTCATCGCCGCCGTTCCCTTTCAGGATATCGTCGCCGCTACCGCCTTTGATTTTGTCGTCACCAGTGCCGCCCTTGAGCTTGTCGTTGCCCGTGCCGCCGCGCAGCACATCGTTGCCAGTGCCGCCTGTGATGGTGTCACCACCTGCGCTACCAGAGATGTCGTCGTTACCGCCAAGGCCACTGATCACGTCATTGCCGTCAAGCCCGTCAATCACGTCTGCTTCGGCTGTGCCCACGACCACATCGTCGTCGTTCGTCGGGCGACCCAGTTCGGCAGCCGTCTGAACGATTGTGTCGGGATCAATAGTCAGTTCAGGCAAATCACCCGCCGCGTCAATAAACGTGGTATCGTCCGTTGCCAGATAATCAAGCAGGGCGTTGTTGTAGTTCACCGTGCCCTCGACCAAACCAGCCGCAACGAGCGCAGCAGCAGCAATCGCGATTTCTTCGTCTGTATAGGCGCTGAGATCGGCAATCGCTGCGGGGTGATCCTCAAGATAGAAGCCCTCAAGCGTTTCACCCTCGTCATAGGTGAACAGGCTGTCGGCAATCGCATCAACGCGCCAGTCATCACGATATTGGCCATAAACGTCTTCAAACGCGAACGGACGCAACAGCGGCGTGCCATTGGCAAGGGCAACATCATTGGTCGGGTCGCCGTCAGCATCGCCAAGCAGGCCTTCAAGGTTGCCAGCAAGATCGTCGTTCAGCGACAGCACCAGATCGACGCGGCCATCATAAACGGTGATCTCAATCTGGCTGTCGCCGTCATTCACGATGTTGTCGTCGCCAGACAGGATGACGGTATAGACGTTGTTGGACCGGAACACGCGATCTGTGCCCACATCAACAAAGCCAAAGTTGTCGATCGCGATTTCAACACCATCAACGCTAAACGGATTGTCATCCGTGGAGTCGATCAAGACATCGCTACCGCCTGCACGCAGGGCAATCGCAGAGTTCACAGTCAGGTTTTCGGACCCTTCAACAGGGGTCATGCGCGACTGAACCTCGAAATCCGCACCATTGGTGGCGCGCAGCAAAACGTATTCACCCGCTGCATGGAAATCATAGGCAACACCGTCAAGCGTAACCAGATGCGGGTCACCCGATGTTGCACCCGTCAGGGTGAAATCTGGCAGTTCGGGAATGTCGCCACTGTTGATCTCGCCAGAGCGCACCGAGAATTCCCAGATGCCCGTTTGGCCCGTGTTGCCAACAGTTTCGTCAAGCAAAAGGATCGCGGCTTCATCACCCGAAGCAGGTAGCTCGAAATACGCATTCGGATTGCCCGTGCTTGCGGTAAAGCCAGCCCGCGCAGGTGTGCCACCCAAACCACCGGACCCGCCACTGGCGTTGCCCGTGGTCCATTCGATGTTCTCGTAACGGAATTCGATATCAAAATCACCGCCGCCAACATCGCTCAGGATCAACTGGAACGAGTTGATTAGACCAGTCTGGCCCGAGTAATAACCTACGTCATCCCATGTCACGATAAAGCTGTCAGAGACCGTATCGAAATCATAGTAAACGAGGTTCGACCCCGTTGACGTGCCGCCCGGTGACGGTTCAATCGCCCCGCCACGGGTATCCACATCGGCAAAGAATGGCGTGATTTCAGGGTTGTTGTTGTTCTCGGTGATGACCGTTGGCGTGAAAGCGCCCCGCGGCCCGTTGAACGTCACACCGCCGTTGTTGTTGATCCAAAGGCTGGTAAATTCGCGACCGAAAAAGTTGAGACCGTCCTCGAAAATCTCGGAAACATCAATCTCGCCCGTCGAGCGGTCATCATTGGCCGTCAAAACCTGCTCACCAAACCCGGCGTCCCCGCCAAGGCCGTTGATAAGTTCGGCGCGGACCACTGGATCGGAATCCTGCGTCCCGACTAACGCGGCATTGCTTTGCAATTGCACAGTTTCATCTGTGCCAGAGACGGCAACACTGGCGCTTTTCGCTTTTGCATACTGTTCATAAAGTCCCATTAGTTTACCTTTCTAAAACTAAGTCTTTCAAAAATAGAGCAAACGAATTCTTATAAGCCGCCTGCTCTGGCGATGCCGATCTGCGCGTCTTGAAAAGGAAACCACTTCAGGGCTTCCTCCGATCGACTTGTTGCGCGAAACCTCTCGTTTTTCGCAGAGAGGATATCAGAGCCAAATAGCTCGGGTCATTGATAAAATATTTAGAGTGACGTTCGCGTCCAAAGCCGAATGAAGTGATCGGATCACGCAAGCCAAGCATCAGCGTGCAAAGGCATTGGTTGCTCTCATTGCGATTTACGCACCTATGCCCCCCAACATTCGGTAAATCAGAGATCGTCGAAAAGCGAACTCACAGGACTATTGTTGTCCTAAAGTTAACTTATGCATATCCACCCGATTAGTCGAGGATTTTGTCAAACAAACAGAACACATCGCGGCATTATGTCCCAGCTACAAAACCCGTTATTTTACTCATGTATTACCCCCAAACGCCACATTTACCGCTGCCCCTTCGCAAGGCTGCTTAACCCCAGATCATCCAGGATCGCGTAGATCGCAGGCAGCACGAATAGCACCACGGCACTCGCCGTGAGCAGGCCGAAAACAAGGCTGGCCACAAGCGGGATCAGGATTTGTGCTTGCAGGCTGGTCTCGGTCAGGATCGGCAGCAATCCGACTGTTGTTGTGGTCGTCGTCAGCAAAATCGCGCGAAATCTTGCGCGCGCGGCACGGGCGGCGGCAACGGCCACATTGGCTGCGTCCGCGTGCTCGTGTTTGACAAAATCAACAAGCAGGATCGAGTTGTTCACCACAACCCCCGCAAGCGCGACGAACCCCAACATGCTTGGCATCGAGAAATCGAGCCCCATCGCCATATGGCCAAAGATCGCACCGGGGAGCGAGAGCGGAATAACGAGCATCACGACAATCGGCTCGATGTAGGACCGAAACAGAAAACTCAAAAGCAGGAACACCCCGAGCAGGCCAATGACAAACCCCTTAAGCATGGATTTCTGGGTTTTTCCCGCCTCCGCGTTCTGCCCTTCGACGTCGACCGCAACACTTGGATGCGCCTCCAAAAGGCGCGGCACAAAGCGGGTCAGCGTATCGCTCACAATCGCATTTGCATTGGCGATCCGCGTGTCGATCGCACCTTGCACGGTCACGGTGCGCATCCCGTCTTGATGGTTAATGCGGCTATATCCCTGCCCCGTATTTACTTGCGCAACACTGGCAAGCGGCAGGGTGCTCCCATCGGGCCGCGTGATGATAAAGTCGTCAAACTGGTCAAGGCTGGCGCGGTCACGCTGGCCAAACTGGGCCGTCAACTCGACCAGATTGCCACCAATCTGCATCTCGCTGATGGTCGTGCCGATATAGGCCGCGCGCAGCTGGTCCGCGATCATCGCCGCGGTGACGTCCAGCGGACCCGCAGCATCGGTCAACGTGACCTGCAACTCCCGTTTTCCGGGGCGCAGATCATCAAGCACAGAGGTGACCCCGCGATATTGCAACAGCCAGTCTTGTAACTCTGTCGCCGCCGCCTTGAGCGCGTCTAGGTCATCGCCCTTCAGCCGCAGATCAATCGCGATCCCCGCAGGGCCGATCGTGCTTTCGGCATATTTCAAACTGACTACATCAGGCAAAGGGCCAACGACATCGCGCCACATTTCCATGATCTCGTCGGGGCTGCTTACCCGTTCGGCTGACGGCAACAGGTCCACGCTGACCGTGACAACATGCGCGCCCGTTTCAAAGGCATCCTTGTTCACACCGTGAAACACCGAAACATGCGCGACCAGCGCCGCGCCATTTGGCTGGCGCGGGGTGAGCGTGGCATTGACCTGTGACAGACCGTCTTCAAGGGCGTCAATGACCTCGTCCGTATAGGCAAGAGGCGTGCCTTGCGGCAGCAGCACACGCGCCACAATCGTATCGCCGTCCAACTCGGGAAATGCGGTGAACTTCAGGTAGCCGCCCGCCAGCATACTGATCGAAATCAGAAGCACCGCAATACTGATCCCCGCCGTTGCATAGCGCCAGCGGATCGTCAGATCGACAAGTGGCCCGACAAGGCGCGCGCGCGTCCAGTCAACGCCGCGCTCGACGCGAGCACGCAGGCCACTGTCGTATTGCGCAACCTCTAGCGCATGGATCAGGTGATGGGGCAAAATCAAAAATGCCTCGATCAACGAGACCATCAAAACGAACAACATCACCGCAGGCACGACCCGCAGCACCGCGCCCAAATCACCTTCCAGAAACGCCAGCGAGCCAAAGATCATTGCCGTGGTTCCGAATGATGCAAGCACGTTGGGGAACACCTGAGCCGCGCCCTCGACAGCCGCATCCAACGCGCTTAGCCCCTTTTCGCGCAGCCGCGAGATGTTCTCCGCAATCACAATCGCATCGTCCATCAACAGGCCGATCACGATCAATAATCCGAGCGATGTCATCAGGTTAAGCGAATAGCCGAACACCCCCATGAGGGCCACGCCGCCCATGAATGACACGGGTAATCCCATCGTGACCCAGAACGAAAACCGCAGTCCGAAAAAGAGCCAGAGCACCGCGAACACCAACGCCAGCCCTTGCAACCCGTTGACCACAACCAGCGACAGACGCTCGCGCACCACCGACACACCGTCCGCCGTGATCGCAAGCGTCAGGTTCGGCGGGGCTTGCGCGCGCTCGGCCGCAAGAAACGCCTGCAAAGCATCAAGCGTGCGCAGACTGTCCTCGGCTGGGGTCTTGGTAATATCAAGGATCGCGGCGGGTTTGCCATCAAACAGGATCACGTCATCATCGCGGGCGAAACTGTCCGAAATATCCGCGATTTGTCCCAATCTGACCTGCCCGCCAAGCGCGGACGACCGCACCGTCAGATCGGCCAGCGCGGCGATATCCTGCCGCTCTTCGGCGACGCGCACCAACAATGTCTCGGTGGCGGTTTCGATGTTGCCAGCTGGTAAATCCAGACTGGCAAGCTGCACAGCGCGCGCAATATCGGCCACGGAAACACCAAATTTCTGCAAGTCCCGCGGGCGCAGATCAATCTGGAATTCGCGGGTCGAAAAGCCACGGATGTCCACCTTGGGGATACCACCCCAGCGCAACATCCGCGTGCGGATTTGCTCTGCATAGGCGTTCAGGTCGGTGCGGACTTGCGGGCCCGTTATCGCAACAGAGGCCACAAAATCAGTGCGGCCCAAGGGGCGCACCGTTGCCGCTTCGGCGCGCGCGGGGAAATCGGCGATGGCGTCAATCTCGGTTTTGACGTCATTCACAAACGTCTGAAAATCATCGCCTTCGCGCATTTTCACAACCGCACGTCCAAGGTTCTCACGCGCCTCACACGCATGACGATCCAGCCCCGTGACCGCATCAAGCGCGCTCTCGATACGCTCGCAAATCGCGGTCTCGACCTCTTCGGGGCGCGCACCTGGATAGGGCACACTAATCTCGACCTCGCTAAGGTCCTTGCGCGGGAACGTCTCGCGCAAGAGTGTCGGCGCAACAATCAGACCCGCCGCAAGGAACAGGATCATCAGCAGATTGCCGATCGTGGGATGGGCCGCGAAAAACCGGATCACTTCGCGCCACCCACAGCAAGCAGGCGCGCAACAAGGTCAGCGTCCTCATGCGGGATCAGCAACTGCCCCGCGACAGGCGGCACGGGCGGCGCAACCAGCACACGCGCACCCGCATCAATCGCCGTGGTAAACACGGCCACTTCGCCCTGCACAAACTGCGGCTTTGCGGGAACTGCGCGCAACCGGTTGTCGGCGTCCGCGACAAAAACCTGCCCCGCACGCACCGCACTGCGCGGCAGCGCAACACCGCGCACGGGCGCGCCACTCAACACGACATCAACAAACATGCCCTTGGTTAACGGGGGGCGACCGCCTTGGGCCGTTTGCGCGTAGGCATCCTCGACCACAACGACAACGCCAAGCGTGCCAGCCCGCTGGTCAATCCCGTCCGCGAGGCGATCCACGATTGCAGGCCATGTCACCACCTCGTCGCCAAGCCGCAAACGCACCTGCGCCGTCAGGGCAAGCCCATGCAAAACATCGCTCATCCGGGCGGGGTCAAACGGGAGAACGGGCGCATCGGGCTGGGCCGTGCGGATCAGGGTGCGAAAAGCGTCCATCGCCAGCTGCACCTCGATTTCAGCACGATCAATTCCGTCAAGTGTCGCCGCCGATTGGGTCGCGCGCAGATACTGCCCCGCCTCAACAGAACGGGCCGCGACACGGGCCGTAAAGGGCAGGATAAACTCGCTGCGCGCAAGGTTAAGGCGCGCGGTTTCCAGCGTCGTCGCATAGACGGCGACCTGCTCGGTTTGCACCGCGCGCTGGGTCGGGAACAGGGCCAGCGCGCCCTCGATCCCCTGCACTTTCTGGCGCTGCGCCAGATGGGCGGCGCGGGCGGCGTCACGCGCCCCTTTGGCCATCGTGCCCGCCTCAAACAAGGCTTGCGCGCGGTCCAGATCAGAGAGCTTCACCGCAAGAACATCGTGCTCGATTGCGAGGGCTGTGCGCTGGCTTTCCTCTGAAACGGCCAGTTCCTCAAGGCGGGCCTGCGCGATGCGCATATTGGCCTCGGCCTGTGCAATCGCAAGGTTGAAATCAACAGGCGACAGCCGCAAAAGCACCGCACCAGCGGGCAAAATCTGACCGCTTTGCAGGGCGGGGTTCACATAGTCAACGCGGCCCCCCACTTCGGCAATCGCCTCGAATGTGCGGGCGGGCGCAACCACGCCGTAGCCTGTGACAGTGGGCACAATGTCCTGCGGTTTGGCCGTCACGACACGCACCGCCGTTGCCCGTTCACTTAGCGCCATTCGCGCGGGCGGCGGGCTATTTGCGATCACATAGGCGAGAATTCCAACACCAATGGCAATGAACGGGAGCGCGCTCAAGGCCCGCTTCAAAACGGTTTTCATAGCTTGTCTCCTGTATTGCCAAGCAGCGCGAGTTGTAGATCAAGGAGCCGCGCACCATCACTCTCGAGCACCGCAATATCGCGCCCGACAATCAGCCGTAGCACAAGACCTTGAATGAGACCGAACATCAGCTTCACAGCGTCCTCCACAGTGACCCCCGCAGGCAAACGCCCCGCCTCATGTGCCGCGTCAAGGCTGGTCACCAAGGCCGCGCGAAAGGCGCCCATCGCGGTGTGAATGCGGGCGCGGGTCTTGGTCAAATTGCCGGTCGGATCACGCGTCACCATAATTTCAGGGAGCGCAGGGGTCGCGTGGATAATCGCAAGATGACCCAGAACAAGCGTGCGCACTTGGTCAAACGGCCCCTCCTCGGGGCTGCGCGCACGCGCGGTATTTGCCGCAATGCGGGCACATAGCGTATCTGTGACCGCCTGCCAGATATCTTCCTTTTTGGGGAAGTGTTTGTAGATTGCGGGCTGGGATACGCCCAAGCGCTTGGCGATCATCCCCGTTGTAACGTGATCAGGGCCGACCTCGAACGCAAGGTCGAGCGTGATCAGAACGATCTCGGCCTTGCGGTCATCGGATGGCTTGCGCGCGCTCACGGGCGCACCCGCGCAACCATCGCCGCCACGACCCAGAACGCAGCGCGAAACGCGAGCGCGCCCACGGTGCGCATCTCGAACGGATGCCCCTGAAAGACGACAATCGCAAACCCGAGAGCCGTAAGCGTTGTGGCTACCGCGATGAATGTGGCCAACCGCGCCGCCCACATCTGGTCAAGCCACACCCCGACCCCCGCCAGAATATAAAAGCCGCCCGCGATAAAGTTGAACCAAACGACAAAGTCGATATAGCGCCCCGCCATGTCGCGCGCTTGCTCGGGGCCAAAAAGGACGGCCCCGCCCGACACCAAGGTCATCGCGCCAAAGATAATCGCAAGGGTCGCGACGAGCCTGCGCAGGCGGGACAGGCGGGTTGCGGGTGTGTGGCGGGCCATGTGTTACTCACATTTCGAAATTGGTTATATACCTATAACTAATCCGCGAAAGCGTGGCACGCAAGCCCCGCGCCGCCAAAATGACGGTGCACGCCCTGTGCACGCGTGGTGCACGCCTTGTGACATGGAAAATCGCGGTTTTTATTGCGTCTTTTTGCTCAACGCCAAGGCGCCCAAAAGTGGCCCGTCTGCCGCCAGTGTCGCAGGCACAATTGACGTGCGGTAGAGCGCTGGCTCGCTTTGCAAATGCGCGTTCACACGCGCCAGATATCCGTCTGCCAACCCGATGCTGCCGCCAATAGCGATGCGCTCTGGCTCGATCATTGCAGCAAGGTCGGCGCATAAAACGGCAATCGCCTTGGCCGAGCGGTCAACGATTGTTTCGGCCCATGCCTCGCCCGCATTGGCAGCGGCAAAGACCATGCGCGCGTCGGTATTCGCAAACCCTGCTTCAACTGCACTTTTGGCGATGGCGCGACCAGCGGCGATACTCTCGACGGTGTTGTTGCGCCCGCTTTCACAGGTGGTTTGCTGCACGCCGCTTGATGTAAAACCGATATGGCCCGCAAGCCCCGCATCGCCGCGCACAAGGCGTCCGTTCAATACGATTCCGCCGCCGACACCCGTAGAAACTGTAATGTAAACAAAGCGTTCAACACCCCTTCCCGCCCCGAACGTCGCTTCCGCAAAGGCGGTCGCCGCAGCGTCGTTGTAGCAACCGACATGCCCCAAACGGGCCCGCAAATCCTGTTGTAGTGGCACGCCATTGATCGACGGCAATGTCCCCGCATTCACGGTATGCCAACGGCCCTCCAGATCCAGCCGCCCCGTCACCGCGACCCCGACAGGATCGCCTTTGACATGGCCAAGCTCTGACAGCAGCACCGCAATCTGGTCGATCTGTGTGTCAAGATCACCCGCCGCATTCGTGGGAATCTCGCGACTGTTCACGACGACACCCCCCGCGATCCGTGCAGCTGCGGTTTTGGTCCCGCCCACATCAACGGCATATCCGTTGAGGTTATTGGGGTCGGCCTGTTGCACGGCATCATTGAACCACTGCGTCACATGTTCGGTGCGGGTAATCGCACTGCCCACGGTCACACAATCGGCGCCAACACTGTGCGCAATCGCCGCAAGGGTCGGCGTATTGAACCGCCCCTCCGCCATGACAAACCCGCCAAGCCCCGCGCACGCAACGATAAATTCCAGATCAGGGCGATCATGCGCAGTGGCGGTTTCAGCGGTGTAGCCAGACAAGGTCGTGCCGACAATCAACGCCCCATCCGCAAGGGCGGACTTCGCATCAGCAAGGGTCGCGCAATCGGCCATCGCAATTGCGCCCGCCCCGACAATTTCGTTCACAAGATCAGCGCAAGCCGTCGGGCGCACACGCGCCGTGCCGTCATAGGCGATCACATCTGCGCCTGCCTGTGCAAGGGCGCGCACATCGTCAAGGAACGGCGTAATCCGCACGGGGCTGTCGGACAGATCACGCTTGATAAGGCCGATAATCGGGGCGCTTACCTTTGCGCGCACAGCGGCGACATTGGCCGCCCCCTCGATGCGCACACCAGCCGCACCCCCTGCAAGGGCGGCTTGCGCAAGGGCGGCAACGATTGCAGGATCGTCCATCGGGCCGTCATCAACGGGTTGGCACGATACGACCAATCCGCCCCGCAACGTCTCTAGTAGTGTCATGTCGTCAGTCCATCAAACTCGGCAGGCCAGTGGCCAAAATCGGAAACGTGCAAACAAGGATCAGCACAACGATTGGCGGCACAAGCCAAGGCAGAATTGCCCGCGCAAGTCTTTGGTAAGGGATACCGCCAACTTGAGCCACGACAAAAAGTGCCATGCCCATCGGCGGTGTCAAAATCGAGATCATCAAATTCAGCACAACGATAATCCCGAAATGCACAGGGTCGATCCCGAACCCGAGCGCGACAGGCACAAGGATCGGCACGACGATCAGCAAGATCACCAGCGACTCGATGAACGCGCCAAGCACAAAGATCATCAGGTTGACCGCAATCAGAAAGCTGATTGGCCCGTCTGCAATGTTTAGAAACAGTTGAGCAATCTGCTGGGGCGCTTGCTCGCGCGCAAGAACCCAGCCAAGCAGCCCGACACCCGCGATGATCGTGGCGATGCCCGAGGATGTGACCGTGGTTTCATAAATCGCACTCCACAGCTTTTGCAGGGTCAACTCGCGGTAAAACAGCACGTCAATCAGGATCGCGTAGAGCACGGTAATCGCGGCCGCCTCGGTCGGAGAGAAGTAGCCAGAAAAGATCCCGCCAACGATAACAACGGGCGTCAAAAGCGCGGGCAGCGACTTCACGAACAGGCTCGCGATTTCGGTCGGGCGGCTGATCGGATCAACTGGATAGTTGCGCTTGCGGGCGATGAAATAGACCATCACCATCAGCGCCCCTGCGCACATCACACCTGGCACGATGCCGCCAAGGAACAGCTTGCCGATGGATGTATTCGAGATCACGCCGTAAAGGACCATCGTGATAGATGGCGGAACCAGCGGGCCGATCATCGAGGAGGCCGCCGTCACAGAGCCCGCGAATTCGTCGTCATATCCCGCCTTGCGCATCGCCTCGATTTCCATCTTTCCAAGGCCGCCCGCATCCGCCATCGCCGACCCTGACATCCCCGAGAAAAACAGCGAGGCGAGCACGTTGACATGCCCCAAGCCGCCAGTGATGTGCCCGACAAGGGCACGTGCAAACCCGAACAGATGGTTGGTGATCCCTGCCGAATTCAAAATCGCCGCAGCCAGAATAAACAGGGGCACAGCCAGCATGGGAAAGCTGTTAAGCCCGTCAACCATGCGCTGTGTGGCAAAGCTCATGCCAAGGCCCGAGTAATAGAAATACCCCATCGAAACAAAGATCATGCCAAGGCCGATTGGCACGTTCAACAGGATGAGAAACAGCCAACCGAAAACAACTGATGCAAGGATCATTGCGCGTCCTCCGCAAGCGTGGGCCTGCCAAATATGGTGGTGAACAAGCGGCGGGCGATCCTGTGCAAGATCAGGATCAACGCGACGAATGTTGAAGCATAGAGAACGGCGTCCGTCGTGGGCAGCGACACGGTTTCATTGTCCCATGTGCGCATGATTGCGCCATAGCCGACCACGATCAACTTGCAGACCACCGCGAAATAAAGCGTGTCAAAAGCAATCGCGAGGCCCGTCTGGACGCGGCTTGGGAGCATCTCGACAAGGAAACTCATCCGCAATTGCGCATTGTCGCGTTCGACCGCGCCAATCCCGATGAGCGCCATCCAGACCCAGAGCCATCGGGCCAGTTCTTCGGTCCAGATCGGGCCGGTGAACAGCGATGTGCGTCCGAAAATCTGGATCAGAATGACAAAGAACAGCGCGATAAAGAGCGCCGCCGCAATACATCCCTCAAAGCTATACTTGCGAAACATTTTGCCCCCTTGAAAATGGTGGCAAGGGCGCGAACGCCCCTGCCGGTTTGTCGATTATTCGCCGCGCACGTTTGCGATTGCGCCTTCACCGAATTCGGCTTCCAGCTCGGTGTAATATGGCTCCATCGCCGCGCGGAACGGTGCGGTGTCAGGGCGTGTGATGGTCAAGCCACGCTCTTGGAATGTCGCGATCAGGTCTTCTTCTGCTTTGACAGTCAGCCCGTCACTGACGTCGCCGCCAGCTTGCAGTGCTTCGTTGACCCAGCCCTTTTCTTCGTCGCTCAAGGCGTCCCATGTCGACGTGCCCATCTGCACCGCACCCGATGCGATAAAGTGGTTCGTCATCGCGATGTGGCTTTGCACTTCGTAGAACTTCATTGCGTCAATCGTTGGCAACGGGTTTTCTTCCGCATCAACCTGATTGGTTTGCAGCGCAAGATAAACCTCTTGGAACGCAACGGGCGCAGCTGTCGCGCCTGTGTTTTCAGCAAAGGCAATCAGGAACGGCACGTTGGGCGTGCGCAGACGCAGGCCAGCCATATCCTCGAGCGAATTGATCGCGCGGTTCGAAGAAGTCTGGCGTGTGCCGTAATACCAAACGTCAAGCAGCTTGATATCTTTTTCTTGCATCTTTGCGTCGATCTCTTGACCCCAAGGACCAGCAACGATGCTCTCAAGGTGTGCAAAGTCGTCAACAACATAAGGCGCGCCGACAAGCTTCAGCTCGGGGATGATATAGGACATATCCGGATAGCCCGTCAGGACCATGTCCAATTCGCCAGCCTGCACTTGCGAAACCATCGCCTTGAAATCGCCAAGGGACGCGTTGGGGAACAGGTTCACTGTCAATTCACCATCAGAAAGCGCTTCGAGCTTTTCGGCAAACGCCTGCGCGCCTTGATAGATGTTGGACACTTCGTTGTCTTGCAGGCCAAAGGTCAACTCGCGCGCGTTCGCTGCACCAACGGTCAGGGCCAGAGTGGCGGCGCCCGCAAAAAGATGTTTGTAGAAAGTCATTTCTTACTCCGATTTCATGTGAGTGCAGGGCTTTCCTGCAAGTGGTCCAGGACTATTGATCCTGATTAGGTCCGCCTGAGACGGATTTCGGGGCCCGCAAGCGGGACCGGTAGGAACGCTCTAGATGTTTGCCCATCACGTCGGTCGCCTTGATGCTATCGCCGTCAAGAATGGCTTGATAGATGGCAAGGTGTTCGCCGTATGCAATGCGGTCATAGGCCGTGCGGTCATCGACGCTCGGGCGATGGTTAAGCATGTCGGACACGAACATGTCGTGCAGCGTCAAGATAACGGGGTTGCCCACAATCGAGACAAGCGCGCGATGAAAGGCGATGTCGGTCGCGGGAAAATCCGGCGTGCCGATGGCTTCGAAATTGCGCTCGAGGGCTGACTGGATCATCGCAATCTGGATGTTGCCAGCGCGTGTTGCCGCCTCGCGCACCGCACCCGTTTCGATGAACTGGCGCATCTGTTCGAGGTGCGCGCCGCTTTCGGCATCACCCAGAATTTCGCGGATATGCCCGCCAGCGCCGCGCAATACATTCGTCAGTGACGGGCGGGCGGCGCGTGGTCGTTTGCCCGCACCTGCAATCGCGTAGCCGCGCATCTGCATCTGTGCGAGCGCCTCGCGAACGGTTGGCCGGGAGGCTCCGAACCGCTCGCAAAGCTCTCGTTCTGTGGGAAGCGGCTCGTCAACGGCGATCTCCTCGCCGCGAATGCCAGCAATCAATGCAACAGCAATGGCGTCTGCCGCCCGCGTTGGCTCGTGATGGTCTTCCATAAATCCCCCCATTCGCAAGTCCTCCAACTTAACGATATGTTCATTTTGGTAATACCAGAGATAATTCTTGTCAAACAAAAATGAAAAGATGTATTCAAACAGCAGTAGAATAGAAACTTTCCACGGGGAAATTCGATGACCAAACCGCTTTCTGGTATGTATGCCGCGCTTATGACGGGCCTGAATGATCAGGGTGAATTTGACGCCGAGCGCCAAACGAACCTCACCAAATACGTCCTCAACCAAGGGCTGCGCGGACTATATGTTGGCGGGAGCAGCGGCGAATCCGGTCTGCTTGAAACCCCCGCCCTGCTAGAGCAGCAGGCCGTTGCAGCCGCCTGCGCCAAGGGGACGGGCCAGACCTTGATGGCCCATGTCGGCACACCCGCGCTTGCCGATGCAATCCGCCTTGCCAAGAATGCCAAGACGTTGGGCTATGACGCATTGTCTGCCCTGCCCCCGCACTCTTACCCGTTCTCAGACGAAGAGATTTTCAGCTACTATCAGGCGTTGTCTCAGGCGACTGATCTGCCGTTGATCGTCTATGAAATTCCTATTCGCACCAACCGCCCGTTGCCGCTTGATTTGCTCGTGCGCTTGCTTGACCTGCCCAATGTCGCGGGCATCAAGTTTACCTCTGCCGATATCTTCAAGCTGTCGATGTTGCAGCGCCGCCGCCCCGATAGCACCTATTTCTTCGGGTTTGACGAGATATTTCTTGCGGCAGCAGGCCTTGGGGTCGATGGCGGCATCGGCACGACCTACAACCTGCTTGGCAAACTTTACGTGGCCCTCGACGAGGCCGTCAACGCGGGCAACCTTGCACGGGCGCGCGAATTGCAAGACATCTCGCAGCGGTTCGTAGAGGTCTTGCTTGAAACGGGCGTTTTGCCGGGCATGAAAGCAGCATTCCGCGTCATTGGCATCGACTGCGGCCCTACCCGCGCCCCGATGACAGCAAAAGTCGCGGACGCAGAGGCACGCGTCAAAGCGTTCCTTGATCTGCCAGAGGTTTCACCTTGGCTTGCCGTCAGCTAATTGCGCTAGCCCCCGTCAATCGGGGGCTAAACGCGCGGCAGATGTAGCGGCTGGTTCTCCAGAATCGTCTCCATCGCAAACAGGCCCGTGACGGTTTCAAGGTCCACCTTGGCCGTCAGCGCCTGATAGACCTGATCGTAGCCCGCCATTGACGTGGTCACCACCTTGATCAGGTAATCCCAGTCACCGCCGATCCTGTGCACATCCACAATCTCGGGGATCGTCGCCACATGCTTGCGAAAGTCGCGCATCCACCCCTCGCTATGCTGGCGGGTGCGGATCATCATAAAAACAGTCAGGTCCAGCCCGACCAGATCGGCATTTATGCGGGCGTGAAACCCCTCGATAACGCCAGCCTCGGTCAGCCGCCGAATACGCCGCCAACATGCGTTCTGGGACAAACCCACCTCTGCGGCAACGTCACGCTGGGACAGCGCCCCATTCTTTTGCAAAACGGCAAGAATTTTGCGGTCTATGTTATCAATTTCAATCATATGACCCAATATTAGGTAAATCTGCGCAAAATCAAGTAATGTTTTCTCGCTTAGATGGGGGTAATTATGCTCCAACACCGATGGAGAGCGCAAATGACCCAAACAACCAGCCAGACCCTGTTCCAAAAGTTCAGCGATTCACTCGTTTCGGACACAACCGTTGCTGACCTCTCCGCTGGTCTGATCGGCCATAGCGCGGTCATCGACGGCCCGCTG
The DNA here is from genome assembly GCA_937132065.1 of uncultured Loktanella sp. Taxonomy (GTDB): domain Bacteria; phylum Pseudomonadota; class Alphaproteobacteria; order Rhodobacterales; family Rhodobacteraceae; genus Yoonia. Next base: position 18,250 of record CAKZNT010000091.1, on the reverse strand, counting down.
GGCAAGAAGCCCCTGATCTATGCCGACTACGTTGCCTCGGGGCGCGCGCTTCGCCAGATCGAAGATTTCGTGCTAACCGAGTTGCTCCCCTTTTACGCCAACAGCCACACAGAGGCCTCCTATGTGGGCGGCTTCATGACCCGTATGCGCCGCGAGGCCCGTGACGTGATCCGCGCCCATTGCAATGGGTCGCGCGAACATGCCGTTATTTTCACAGGGTCTGGCGCGACAACAGGGATCAACCGGTTGGTCCATTTGCTCGGCCTCAAGCAGATGGTTGCAGATGGGAAATCCCCTGTGGTCCTCATCGGCCCTTATGAGCATCACTCCAACATCTTGCCGTGGCGCGAAAGCGGCGCAGAGGTGATCACCGTGCCCGAGGCCGCATGTGGTGGCCCCTGCATGACCGCCCTTGCCGACACCCTTGCAACGCATCAGGGCCGCCCGATTATTGGCGCGTTTTCGGCTGCATCCAATGTGACTGGCATCGTCACCGATGTGCTTGCGGTGACCCGCCTGCTCAAGGGCGCGGGCGCAACCGTGATCTGGGATTATGCGGGTGGAGCGCCTTACCTCGCAATCGACCTTTGCCCCGCAGACGATGCGATGATCGACGCCGTGGTCTTGTCGCCCCACAAGTTTGTGGGTGGGCCGCAGGCCTCTGGCGTCCTGATCATGCGCCACGACCATGTGCAGGCCGATACCCCGACCCTTCCCGGTGGTGGCACGGTGCGGTTTGTGTCCCCCAACGGGCACGACTATTCCACCAACGTCGAAGCCCGCGAAGAAGCAGGCACGCCCAATGTGATCGGTGACATCCGCGCCGCGCTTTGCTTTCTTGTGAAGGGGGCGATCACCCAAGACTACATCACGAAACGCAACCGCGAGACATTCGAAAAAGGGATGCAGGCATGGGGCGACCACCCCCATATCGAACTGCTCGGCAACCTTGCGTGTGATCGTCTGCCGATCTTTTCGTTTCGGGTGCGCGACGGCAAGGGCGGCTATGTGCATCAGCAGTTGATTACGCGCCTTTTGTCAGATTGCTACGGCATTCAGGCGCGCGGTGGCTGCGCCTGTGCGGGGCCATATGTGCACCGTGTGTTGGGCATTGATGACGCGCAATCTGCCGCAATGCGCAGTGCGATCCTCGCAGGGAACGAGATCGTCAAGCCAGGATTTGTGCGCCTGAACTTTAGCTTTCTGGCCAGCGACAACGACGTCGATACGATCTTGAACGCGGTGCGCGAGCTTGCGGAAACGGCGGGCGATCACGTCGCCGCATATGCATTTGATCCGGCAACGGCGATCTTTACGCCAGTCTAATCCGCCGTCACCCGCATCAAGACCGGTCCTTCGTGGCGCAAGGTGATACCCGCCAGCGTTTTGGGTTGCTGATCAGGTAGCAGCGTCAGGCGGACGGTGTGACTGACGCGGGCGATGATATGGGTGGCCATCTTGTTGGCAAGATACAACCCGACGCAACGATGCTGCCCTAAGCCAAACGGCATATATCCCGCGCTCGGGCGGGGTGTGCCCTGCGCAAAGCGGGTTGGATCAAAGGCGCTTGCATGTGGCCAGAACGCCGGATGACGATGCAGCAGATACGGCGAGATCAGCACCGAACTGCCGCGCGGGATATCGAACCCGTCGATCACATCCGCCGCAATCGCACGCCGCTCGATCACCCAGATCGACGGATAAAGGCGGATCGCCTCGGCAAATATTCGGGCAGGATCACCTATCTCGGGCGCGTCCAAAAGATGGATAAACGCCCATGACAGCGCATTCGCAGTGGTCTCGTGACCCGCCAGCAAAAGGGTGACAGCCGCATCGCGCAATTCCGTGTCGCTCAACTGTGCCTCGCCCTCGGCCTCATGGGCGCGCAGCAGCCGCGTCAGCACATCATCAGGCCATTGCGTGCATTTACGCCGCTGCCGGATCAGGTCGAAAACAACATCGTTCACCGCGCGCACGGCCGCTTTAAACGCGGGACGGTGTAGCTTGGGCGACAGCATCGCCGCGTTAAGTGGCGCCTCGATGCGCCGCCATGTATCCGCCAGAATGACCTCAAGCGGGGCACTGATACGCATAGGGTCGATGTCGGACGTGAACAAAACCTTGATCACGGCGGCGATCACCAGTTGCATCATCTCGTCAACAATATCGATACGCCCCGCCTTGCGCCACCGCGCCAGCATCGGATCAAGCAGGCTATCCAAAACGGGTTTAATCCCGTCAAAGCACTTTGGCTGAAAGACGGGTTGGATCAAGCGGCGATGCCGCTCCCACGCGTGGGCATTTGCCGACAAAAGACTATCGCCAGTTGTCGCTGCGATACGGTCGGCACTGCGCGTGGCCTTGTCGTAATTTGACGCATTGCGCGATAACACATGTTCGATCGCCGCAGGACTATTGAGCAAATGGGCTGTGACAGGTCCAAACCGGAGCCTGACAATGTCGCCGTGCTCTTGCGCCGCTTGCGCCAAAAACCCTAACGGATCAGCTTGGAACGCACCCAGTGACCCCCAAATCAATCCGCCCCTTGGGCCCGGTGCGCGGGTCATTTCCGATAGCCACCTTTTTCAAAGCTGCGCGCCCAGCGTGCGGCAACCATCGCCTTTGTCGGATCATCAAGCGTCGAAAACCTGTTTACCTGATAGCCGCGCAAGCTATCGACATAACCTTCCAGAACCGGCGCAAACTGCGCATAGCCATCAAGGGATAACTGGTCATATATCTTGGCGATCTCACCCGCAGGATCGGCCTTGAGATCATCATATCGGACCTCGTGGATGCGCCCCTTCGGGATCAACGGCAGGTCTTCGTAAAACGCATCATACATGGTTTCATGGCGGTTGATCATTCCCTCCTCGACGGCCGCCAGATCAGGCTTTTGCAAATAGGTATACCAGCCCGCCGTATCAAAGAAATGGCGCTGCGATTGGAAAACGGCATAAGGATCGCGGTGGATATGGACAAAGCGGGCATCAGGAAACATCTCGAGGATGGTGCGGATACGCGCGGTATGGGGCGGTGATTTTATCAACAACGCCCGCTTGTCATGCAGCGACAGCTTCTTGCAGAACCGCAGGAATGCGGCCTTCCATGTCTCGACCTCAACGCGATCCACATCGCGAAACGTCATGTAGCGGTCGTAATGCGCGGTGGCCTCGGGAAAGCTGACACCTAGGTAAACCGACTTCAGCGTCATCAAGAGCGGCGCAAATTCGTCCTCTTGCGGAGAGGTGAATTTCAACGCCATGTTATCCATCGGGCGGGTCTGCGGCAGCATCCATTTGAACGCCCGCGTCGACACGGCCTCGGTCGTCAAAAACGTATAGGGGTTCACGACCTGATAGGTATTGGGAAACTGAAACTGCGCGGTGTCTTGGGCCAGCAACTCGTGTAAAAACGTGGTTCCACTGCGCCAATGCCCCAACACAAAGAGCGGAGGGCGGGTGATTTGCGACTGCGTGATCGCCTTGCCAAACCGCATGGTCTCGATCCCCGCAAAGACCGAATTCATCACACTGGCCACCGTGATAAACGCCGCGCGGTGGAAATAGGCAGGCGAAATGCGAAACCTGTTCTGGGCCAGCAGCTTGCACCACGCGCCAAAAGTGATGCCCGTCAGGTAGTTATGCCCGACACTCCAGCGATGTTTCAATTTCGGGGCCATCGGTTTTCCTTGCGCTTTGGCTTAGTTTGGACATGTTGTGGGGGTAGCGCGTAAAAAGTAAAGCCGGAGTCCTGAATTGATTATTCCCATGCACGTCATCGAAATGCTCAAGAAAGCGCGCGCGCGGTTCGAGGGCGAGACACCAGCGGCGCGGATGTTGCCAAGTGACGCCGATTTCACCACATTGCGCCCCGTGCGGAATGCCACGAAATCCTCGGTTGCAAAATACTGGGCGCGGCTGACAGAAACCGCCTCGCGGGCTGATCAAGACGCGCTCGCCGATCCGATCACCATGGAAAACCCCGACCAGTTTAGCGCCAATATCGAGAACTTTATCGGCACTGTGAAAATGCCGGTCGGGATCATCGGACCCCTACGGATCAACGGGCTTAATGCGCAGGGCGACTATCACGTGCCAATGGCCACAACCGAGGCCGCGCTTGTGGCGTCTTACGCGCGGGGGGCATATGCGGCCACCAAGTCGGGCGGCATCAGCACCGCGCTTTTGTATGAAGGCGTGATCCGCACACCCGCTTTTGTCTTTGACAGCCTGCTTGACGCGGGGCGGTTCGTAGAGTGGGTCGTCACCGAGATCGACGCCCTGAAAACCGCCGCAGAGGCGACAACGCGCTTCGGCAAACTGGCTTCGGTTGAACCGATCATCGACAACAACGTGGTGTTTCTGATCTGTCGCTACACCACGGGCGATGCGGCGGGGCAAAACATGGTGACCATCGCCACCAATGCGCTGTGCGAGGACATCGTGGCCCGCTGCACCGTGCGCTTTCAGGCTTGGTATATCGAGGGTAACTTTTCGGGCGACAAAAAGGCATCGTTCCTCGGGCTTGTCACCGGACGGGGCCGCAAGGTAAGCGCCTCCGTCACCCTGCCCGCCGCCGTTGTCGAGAAAACACTCGGCACATCGGTGCAGGCCATGCTTGACTATGGGCAAGTCGCCAACCTTGGTTCGCATTTGTCAGGGCAACTCGGGGCGCAGGCGCATTTCGCCAACGGGCTCGCCGCGTTCTACATCGCCACAGGACAAGACGCCGCCTGCGTGGCCGAAAGCGCGATCGGCATCACCCGCATGGAGGCACGCGGCGACGATCTTTACTGCTCGGTCACCATGCCAAACATCCTTGTTGGGTCCGTTGGCGGGGGCACGTCCCTGCCAAGCCAGTCCGCTGGGCTCAACATTCTGGGGCTGAAGGGGGCGGGCAAGGCATCCGCGCTCGCCGAGGTCGCTGCCGCCACTTGCCTCTGCGGGGAAATCTCGATTGTCGCCGCCATCGCCGCAGGTCACTTTACCCGCGCCCACGAAAATCTGGCGCGCCACCGATGACCCTCACTGCCCTCTGGACCTATCAGAAAGAACGGTTTCCGCTTGCAAAGACGGGGCCGCTTTTGGCGGTGTTCTCTTCCGCAAGCATCTGCGTATCGGCGATTCTTGCGGACCGTCCATTGCCGGCATTTGGCGGGTTTGTCGCGGGCTTCGCCATTGCGATGCTGCTCTTCTTCCAGATGCGCGTGTGTGACGAATACAAAGATCACGACGACGACAGGCGATATCGCCCCGAGCGGCCAATCCCGCGCGGCCTCGTCAGCCTGCGCCAGATCATCACGCTTGGGATCATCTCGATGCCCCTCACGGTGATCATTGCGTGGGGGTGGCATCCGCCTGTGCTCTGGCTGCTTGCGCTGGTCTGGATCTGGCTCGCGGCAATGACCCTCGAATTCGGCGCGCCCGACTGGCTCAAGGCGCGTCCGATCCTCTATCTGTTGAGCCACATGGCGATCATGCCGCTGATCGACCTTCTCCTGACAGGCATCGAATGGATGCCCTATAGCGGCGCGGCGGCTGGGCTTGGCCTGTTTCTGGCACTCTCGTTCGTCAACGGTTGCGTCCTTGAAATCGGGCGCAAGCTCTGGGCGCCAGACAGCGAAATCGCGGGGGTCGATACCTATTCCGCACTATGGGGGCCACAAAAGGCGGCGCGCATCTGGGTGGGCTGCGTCGGCCTGTCCTATGGGCTGTTGATCGGGGTCGGGTTCGCAACTGGCGCGCTCTGGTGGAGCGTGATCCTTGGCGGGATCGGAGCGGCAGCCTGCCTCAAGCGGGCACGTGATTACCACAACGCCCCAACGCCAAAAGCCGAAAAGCAGATGGACACGATCGCAGGGCTTTGGGTCTTTGCATGCTACGGCATCGCCGGGTTCGTGCCCGTAATTTCGAGAGTAATCTGATGTCCTTTATCGTCATGCAATCCGATGCAACCAACGTGCAAATTGTCGGCGGCAAAGCAGCCGCGCTTGCGCGACTTGCGGGCGCGGGCTTTCATCCGCCACGCTTCTTTGTGATCGGCGTTGATGCCTTTGCGCAAGCCAAAGCGCCGAGCGACCTCAAGGCCGCGCTGGCAACACTTGGCGCAGGCCCATTCGCGGTGCGAAGTTCCGCGCGCCAAGAAGACGGGGCAGAACATAGCCACGCAGGCCAGTTCGATACCCTCTTGAACGTCCGCGCAAACGACGTCTGGAAAGCCGCAAAGCAGGTCTATCAATCAGGGTTTTCCGAGACGGTCGCGACCTACCGCGCGGTCAAATCCGGCGGGGAGGCCGAAGGGCCAGCCGTCATCGTGCAATGCATGATCGACGCCACATGTGCAGGGGTCGCATTCTCCGCAGACCCCGTAACAGGACAGCGCGGGCGGGTCGTGATCTCGGCGATCAACGGGCTTGGGGAGCGGCTGGTTTCTGGCGAAGACGACGGAGAAGACTGGGCCGTTGACGCAACCACCACTGGCCCCGCAAAGCCGCAAGTTTTGACCAAAGCCCAAGCGGAAGATATCGCCGCCCTTGCCCGCAAAGTAGAGACCGCATTCGGTGCGCCACAAGACATCGAGTGGGCGATTGACGGCGATGGGCTGCATGTCTTGCAATCCCGCCCGATCACCACGCCGCTCTTGCCCGCTGCACAGCCCGACAGCGCCCTGACAATCTTTGACAACTCCAATATCGTCGAAAGCTATCCGGGCATGGTCAGCCCCCTGACCTATTCGTTCGCCGTGCATGTCTATACCCGCGTCTACCGCGCATTTGTCGCGCTGCTTGGCGTGCCCGACACGACCATTGACGCGAATGCAGCCGTGTTTGGCAACATGCTCGGGCGGATCGACGGGCGGGTCTATTACAACTTGGTAAACTGGTATCGCGCGCTCGCGCTCTTGCCCGGATTTTCGCTGAACCGGACCTATATGGAAACCATGATGGGGGTCGACACGCCCATGCCCGCAGAGGTGACCGATACAATCGGGCCGCCGCCAGCAAAGGGGCTGGGGCGCATCAAAGAATACCTCAAGCTTGTGCGCGTGGGCGGTGGGCTGCTCTATCAGGCGATCAAATTGCCCCGCACGCGGGCGCGGTTTTACGACCGCCTCAATGCGGCACTCTATAGCGGGTTTGACACGAATACAGCCACGCCGACCGCCCTCGCCGCTGAATACCGCAGGATCGAAAGCACCCTGCTTGACCGTTGGGATGCGCCGCTGGTCAACGACTTTCTTTGCATGATCGCCTTTGGGGCATCGCGCAATTTGATGGAAAAATGGCTCGGGGAAGACGGGCTGCAATTGCACAACACCGTCATGATCGGGCAAGGCGATATCGTCTCGGCAGAACCCGCGCAGCGGATCGGTAAAATGGGGCGGCTTGTGGCGCAGGCAGGGCTGGCTGACGCCTTGCGTAATCACGGGCTGTCCGCACTTGAAAGTCACCCCGATATTGCCGCCGAGGTGCAATCCTACCTCGATAAATTCGGTGATCGCTGCACTCAGGAGCTTAAGCTCGAGAGCATCCCGCTAAGCGATGATCCATCCAGCCTGCTGCAAGCGATTGCCGCAAGCGCGACCCGTGGCACAGCCCCCGAACATAGCCGCGCCGACATTGACTGGCACAGCTATTTTCCCAAGCAGCCGATCAAGCGCATGGTCGCAACATGGCTGATCACTTGGACAAAATCGCGGGTGCGCGACCGTGAAAACCTGCGCTTCGAGCGAACGCGTATCTTTGGCTACACCCGCCGTGTTTTCCGCGCACTCGGGCGCGAGTTTGCGGCCCGTGGTCTGCTCGCGGCGCCGCGCGATGTGTTTTATCTAACGACACAAGAGGTGCTTGGCGCGGTAGAGGGCTACGGGCTGTCACCCGACCTCAAGGCGCTTGTGGCGATCCGGAAAGCCGAGGATGAGGCGGGCGCGAAACGACCCGACCCACCCGAACGGATCGAGTTGCGCGGCCCCGCAATCGCGCCCGTCTGGGACACTAAGACTACCGCGCAAGACACCGCCGCCGCGCAATCCGCAACAGGGTGCTCGGCGGGCGTTGTCACGGCGCGCGCGCGCGTTATTCGTGACCCGCGCACTCAATCGCTTGCCGCTGGTGACATCCTTGTCGCAAGCCACACAGACCCCGGGTGGATCGCCGTATTCTGCAACGCTTCCGCAATCGTCGTAGAGCGCGGCTCGCTTTTGTCGCACTCCGCAATCGTCGCGCGCGAATTGGGCATCCCTTGCGTTGTCGGGCTGAAGGGTGCGACACAGTGGATCAAAGATGCCGAAATGATCACCGTTGACGGTGCAACAGGACACGTAGTGAGGGTCGATGCAGAACGCTGAAATCGCTGGCAAAGCGAACTTTGAACATATCCGCTATGCCCAGCTTTGGGAGGATGCGGATGTGCTTACGGCAGCACTTGGCGACTGTCAGGGCGGCACTTTGGTGTCGATCTGCGCGGCGGGCGACAATGCGCTTGCGATGCTCACCCTTGACCCCGCAAAGGTCGTTGTTGTCGACCTGTCGGACGCCCAAATCGCCTGCCTCAAGCTGCGGATCGGGGCATTTCAAAACCTGACCCATCCCGAGTTTCTCGCGCTTATGGGCGCACGCCCCAGCACAGAGCGCGGCGCGCTTTTGGACAAGGCGACCAGCGCGCTGGATGCCCAAACCCGCGCATTCTGGCAAGGCCTCGCGCCTAACGTCATCGCACACGGCGCAGGCGGGGTCGGCAAATTCGAACGCTACTTCCGCATATTCCGCACCCGCCTCCTGCCCCTCGTGCATTCCAGAAAGACGCTTGACGACACCTTCGTTTCGCGGCCCAAACCCGCGCGCCAAACCTTCCTTGACCAGCGGTTCAACACATGGCGATGGCGACTGCTACTCAACACGTTCTTTTCGCGGTTTGTGATGGGGCGGATGGGGCGCGACAAGGCGTTCTTTGAACACGTTGACGGTAGCCCCGCACAGCACGTCGCGCGGCGGATCAAACACGCAGCCGTTGATTGTGACCCCGCCGAAAACCCCTACCTGCACTGGATCCTCAAAGGGACGCACGGCGCGGCCCTGCCGATGACATGGCGGGCCGAACATTTTGAAACGATCAAGGCGCGGCTCGACAGGCTCGATATTCGACCCGGTTCCCTCGAGGCCTTCGTGTCGACTGGTGAAAAGGCGGACGGGTTCAACCTCTCGGACATTTTCGAGTATATGTCGCCTGATGTCTTCGCGCAGGTCTATGGATCAATCCTGAAAGCATCCGCACCCGAAGCGCGGCTCGTCTATTGGAACATGATGGCGCCACGGCGCGTGCCGCCCGCATTTGCCGATCAGGTCACAACGCTGACAGAGGTAGAAGACAGGCTCAAGGCCATCGACAAAGCGTTCTTTTACTCTGATTTCGTCGTTGAACAGGTCAAGAAATGAGCATCGGATTGCAACTTGCGCTTGCCATCGGGTCGGTCGCGGTGCTGCTCGCCCTCATGGCAATCGTGCGCCATTTCGCAAACAGGCACGACATCGGCGCAGAGCTGCAACGCAAGCTCGTGCACATCGGCACAGGCATCTACGCGATCACCTTGCCGTGGCTCTTTCCCGACCGCTGGCCCGTCTACTTCCTCGTCGGGGTTACCATCGCCGTCATGCTCGTGCTGCGGATGCCAAACTCGAAACTTGGCAAAACACTACATAGCGTCGAGCGACGGTCCTACGGGGATCTCCTGCTTGCGGTCTCGGTAGGGGCATGTCTGTTTCTGGCGCAAGACCAGCTCTTCCTCTACGTGTTGCCCATTGCGGTCCTCACACTTGCGGACGCCACCGCCGCCCTCGTCGGGCGCAGCTATGGAACAAGGTTTTTCACCGTCGAAGAGGGCGAGAAAAGCATTGAAGGAAGCACCGTTTTCTTCGCCGTCACGCTCGTGATCTCGACCATCTGCCTGATGCTCATGACACCGTTCCCGCCCGTCAACATCATCGTGATTTCGGTCATGGTCGCCGCATTTGGCACATTGGTCGAGGCGGTGAGCTGGCGGGGGTTTGACAATCTGTTCCTGCCCATCGCGCTGCTGATCTTCCTGTCGATGCACGCAGCCAGCCCGCTACCCGATCTGCTCTGGCTCGCGGCACTTTTCGCGGGCAGCATCATCGCGTTCAGAGGGATTGCGCCAAAATTCGGGCTGACAAATCACGCCGCACGGGTCTATGTCACCGTCATCTTTGTGCTGCTCGCCGTCACCGAAATCCAGAACGCCGTGTTCTCTATCCTCGTTCTGGCCGCCCACACATGGAGCAGGATCAGCACACCATCACACGACAAATTCCCTGACCTCGACGTGGTGGCAAGCATCGCTTTGATCAGCCTCGGCTGGCTCACGCTTGGCAATGCAACCGAAGCAAACGCGATCTCGTTTTACGGGATCACCGCTATGGGCATGGCAACCGCACTTTGCGCACTTGCACTCAGCGCGCAGTCAATCGCCATGCGGGTGGCGGGGCTTGGGGTTGTCGTCGGGGTCGCCTGCGTCTTGCGCGCTGTGATCGTGGCGATGAACCCTGACGCGCAAAACTGGAACGGCCCAATGTGGCCCGCCGTCCTTGGCTGCCTTGCGCTCACGGCCCTCATCCCGTCCCTTGCGCCCGCCATTTTCGGCAACGGGCGGATGACCAAGGTGACGCTACTCGCGCTTGCAATCCCGCTGGCCGCATACATTTTCGCAATCGACATTACGGGGCTTTGGACATGACAGCGCAGGTTTTCAAAACGGACGGGGCGAAGATCTCTGTCTTTCTCGACGGACCGTCTTGGGACGACGCAGCCACCGCGACACTGGGCGCATTCACCGCCAAGACCGAGGCTGCGGGCGCAGTCGTCCTTGAAGAGGCGCTGGCCTTCATCCGCGCCAATCATATCGCGCAGGTTATCGGCCCGATGGACGGCGATACGTGGCACAGCTACCGGTTTGTGACCAAGTCAGACAACAGCCCCGCATTCCTCCTCGAACCCGCGACCACACCAGAGGCGCTGGCGGCTTTCAAATCTGCGGGCTTCACAGAGATCAGCAGCTACTTTTCGGCCCGCGTGCCGCTTGATCAGGCGGGGCTGACACGGCCAAACGACACCGACGATTTCACGATCGAGACATGGGACGGCACTGATCCAGAGCGACTTTTCGGGCAGGTCTTTGACCTCTCGACCACCGCATTCGCCAAGAACGCGTTTTATAAACCGATCAGCCGCGCAGCGTTCCTTGCGATGTATATGCCGCTTGTGCCGATGCTCAAACCAGAGCTGATCTTCTTTGCGCGCAGGCCCGACGACAGCCTCGCGGGCTTCCTCTTTGGCACGCCAAACTACGCCGAGGGGCCAGACCCCAAAAGCGCGATCCTCAAGACCTACGCCAGCCTCTCGCGGGGCGCGGGGCAGCATCTGGCCTACGCATTTCACAAGGCCGCGGTCCGCTTGGGCTATGACACAGCTATTCACGCGCTGATCCACGACGACAATCTGTCCGCTATGCGCAGTGCCGCCGAAGGGGCCGACATCTTTCGCCGTTATGGTTTGTTCGGTCTGAAACTTGATGACTAACATCCTGCAAGACTTCGCCGCAGCCGTGCAGCGCCACCCGCAACGGATCGCGATTGTTGATGGCAAAGGGCGCGAAACGCGGTTTGCGGACCTGCAACACCGTGCCAACGGTCTCGCGCGCGCTTGGCACGCGCAGGGCATTCAAAGAGGTGATCGCGTGCTCTTGGCCATGCCAGTAGACGCCGATCTCTACGCCAGCCTCGCCGCGCTCTGGTCCCTTGGCGCGACCGTGGTTCTGCCAGAGCCGGCAATGGGCCTCGCGGGGCTCAAGCATGCAGCAAAGGTGACAGGCGTTACCGCGTTTTGCAGTGGCGGGGTTTACGGGTTGCTCAAGCTGGCACTGCCCGCGCTATGGCCGCTCAAACATCTGCGCCCCAATGCCGCGCAGGGGCCGACACTCACGCTCCCTGCCCCCGACACTGATGACATCGCGCTGATATCCTTCACCTCGGGGACCAGCGGCGCGCCCAAGGCGATCCCGCGCAGCCACGCATTCCTGAGCGCGCAGCACCATGCCATCGCCCCGCTCCTGCACAGCGAAAACGACGAGCGCGACCTTGTCGCATTCCCTGTCTTTGTGTTGATCAATATCGCCAGCGGACGCACTTCGATTTTGCCCAACTGGAAAATGTCGCGGCTGACCAGCCTCGCCCCTGCGGCGCTACAAGCGTGGTTGGAAACCCAAAACGCGACCCGCGCGCTGATCCCGCCTTCGCTTGCGGACAAGCTCGCGGATGCTGCCCTGCCCGCAGGGTTACACACCATCTTTACGGGCGGTGGACCGGTCTTCCCGGACCTGCTTGCGAAACTACAAGCGGCCAAACCTGACCTCTCGATCATCTGCGTTTACGGCTCCACAGAGGCCGAACCCATCGCGCACCTTGACGCGCAAGACATCACCGAAACCGACCACGCGCACATGCAAGCGGGGCACGGGCTATTGGTAGGAAAACCTGTGCCCGCGCTTGAACTGCGCATCCATGACGGCGAAATTCAGGTGGCAGGCGGGCATGTCAACGGCGGCTACCTTGACCCGCGACACGACAGCGAAAACAAAATTCGGGATGGCGAAACCATCTGGCATCGGACAGGTGACGCGGGCTACACCGACGATCTCGGGCGGCTCTGGCTTTGGGGACGGACAGGGTCACAGGTCGGTGACCTCTACCCGTTTTCGATCGAGGTCGCGGCACATGGATGGAACGGCGTGCGGCAATGCGCGCTCATGGACACAGCCCACGGCGCGACCCTGTTCATCGAGGGAGAAAGCGGCGACTGGCAGGCCCAAGCGGCCAAACTCGGGATCACACGGATCAAACAGATTGCGAAAATTCCGATGGACAAACGGCACGCCTCAAAGGTGGACCGCAAGGCACTGGCAAACCTCTAGGCGAGGGCTTTCACAGCCAGATCCGCCATCGCAAGGATCGCGTCACGCGAGTCTGCGACCGCGATAAAGCGTGCGTTATGACAGAACTTTGCCCCCTTCACGCCACTCGCCTCCTCTAGGGCTGCGTCGGTCAAACCAGCCCAAGACGCGGGCAAATCGGCACGCTGGTCAAAGGTATCGCCAGACAGCTTGATCCCGCCAATCGTCCAGTCACCGCCACGCGGCGTGACCACAAACAGGATGTGATCGGCCTCGGCCTTATCAAGCGCAGACCGGTAAGGCATGCCCATCGGCAGCTCGAGAATAGGGGATGTGCCAGCGGCCTCGATTGCCGCCATAACGATGCTCTGCGCGCGGGCCTTCGCCGCCATATTGCCCACCATCGCTTCGACAAAACTGCGCGCAATCGGCAATGCGGCCATGAAGGCATCATCATCCGCCGTGGGGGACGGATCATCGAAAACAGGCTTCAGACTGCCCAGCAAAGACGGCAGGGTCAGGATCGACAACGGCCCCGCGACCGAAGGCTCCATCGCGCCATTATCAAGCAGGTCGATCGGCAGCACGAATTTGGTATCAAACGTGGCGTGGATCGGATCAACATCGACCTCTGGCACGCCCATCGCCGCTAAGTAAGCGCGGCCATAATGGGCCCAAATGAGGCCGAACGAACTATACGGCTGCTCGTCCTCGCGCAACGGACTTGGACGCTGGTGGTGGTCAAAAATCTGCGCCTCGGCGTTATAATCGCCGCCCACATCGTAAATGATCTTTTCGGCGGACGGGGTCAAAAGGCCGCGATCACGGCTGCGCAGCAATTGCGCATCGGGGTAAAGCTTGGTCAGGATAACCGAGGATAAAAGCTCGTCTGCATGGAAGCCGCCAGAGTGGGTGATCAGGTGGGTGATGGTCATTTCGGGCGCTCCAGAACGGCTTGCAAAAGAAAAAGACGGCCGATGTGGCCGCCCTTGGATGGTGTCAATCGACAGAATGGGCGCAGGTTAGTGCGTCCAGGCTCCGCGACGGTTCGTTGCGAAGTTTTCGCCGTAGCCACCGGGGCGGATCACGGGTTTGCGCACTTTCGGTTCCTGCACAACAACGTCGATCCCCTTGGCCTGCGCGTATTCAACGGCGGCCTCTTTGGTGTCAAAGGTCAATTTTACTTGGGCTTGGGTGTCGCTGGACGATGTCCACCCCATCAGCGGATCAACCGAACGGGGCGTGCCCGACACATGCTCTAAAACCCATAGGTTTGTCTTTGCCGTGCCCGAGGACATGGCGGTTTTAGCAGGCTTATAGATTCGTGCGCGCATGGGTGATCTCCGATTTGTTACTGCCCTTATCGGCAAATCTGTCGCACAGCGCAAGATGCCAGAAATTTCCCCCTATGCTGCATTGCAGCATTGCCCTATGACCGTGGCAACCGCTTTCCTGAAAGGAATAGCCATGACACCTGAACAAATGATGAAACTGCAAAGCGCGTTCTCCACCTTGATGCTGGATACGCATGCGGTGATGTCCTTGCGGATGATGGGCATGGTCGGCGCGATCCCGTCCGAGGACGACGAAAACACCCGTATGGTCGAAGAAAAAGCCCCCGCTTTCGCAGAGGCTCTGAACGCGCTCACCAATGCCGCCCTTTCGGGGTATCGCCCTGATCAGATCATGGCGGCTGGCATGGCGCCGTTGCAACGTGAAGTCAGCAGCAACCGCGCCCGCCTCAGCAAATAATCAGGCCCATTCACCCTTGCGGAAAACAGGGGTGATGCTGCCGTCTTTGCCGATCCCGTCAATATCAAGGTCGCCCGCGCCGATCATCCAGTCAACGTGGATGATACTGCCGTTGCCGCCCTTTTGCTTCAACTCTTCGGGGGTGTATTCGCTGCCACCTTCGATCGTGTCGGCGTAACACTGGCCCAGCGCGATGTGACAAGACGCGTTTTCGTCAAACAATGTGTTGTAAAACAAAACGCCCGACTGGCTGATTGGCGAAGAGTGCGGCACGAGGGCCACTTCACCGATACGGCTCGCGCCCTCATCGGTCTCGAGCAGGGCGTTGAATACATCCTCACCCTTGCTTGCCGTCGCCTCGACAATACGACCCGCCTCAAAGCGAACGCGAATGCCTTCGATCACCGATCCCTGATGGGCCAGCGGTTTGGTGGCGGCGACCCAACCATCAACCTTATAGGCATGCGGGCATGTGAAAACTTCTTCGGTCGGGATATTTGGCTGGCACACGATCCCGTTCAAGGCAGGGGACGCCCCGCCCTTCCAGATATGACCATCCGCGAGACCAAGCATAAGATCAGTGCCCGGCCCCGTATAATGCAACGTCTCGAAGTTCTGGTCATTCAGCCACTTCACGCGCTTCTTTAGTTCGGCTGTGTGGTCCGCCCAGTTCTTCACAGGGTCATCGCCGCCGATCCGCGAGGCATCATAGATAGCGTCCAGTAACTTGGCTTGGGCCGCCTCGACTGGCAGATCAGGGAACACTTTCGCCGCCCAGCCTGCGCCGGGGTATGCAACAATATTCCAGTTGACCTCAAACCCGACAATCGGGTTCATCGCAGGCTTTGCTGCAACCGAGGTCGCCTTGCCAACGCGGGCAACCAGCTTGGGGTCGGCCTCGGCCAATAGCATCGGGTCGTCGCCGGTAATCGCCATGCGGGCAGCACCCGCCTTGAACGCAGCCCCCATCCCCTCATAAAGCCACGCAGGCGCCGCATCAAAGCTGGCGTCAGAGGCATTCTCGTAGCGGGCCTTCACCATCTCGCCATCGGCAAAGATCGGCGTGACCAGCGAGGCGCCCGCCTTATAGGCATGCACCGCGATACGGCGGACCAGCGGCAAGGCTTCGATCGGGGCGGTAATCACCAGCTCCTGACCCTCGCCAAGGTTCACACCAGTGCGCACAGCCACTTCTGCCAATCGGTCAAGCTTTACGGGATCAATCATCTTTTCTCTCCTACAATCATTGGGTGCAATGTGTGGGCAATACCTTGGGTCCGCAAGGGGCAGAAATGGCGGTTACTGCCAATACCTGTCAGGAGCGACCCTTGAACATCCGGCAATAGGCATCAACTATAGGGCAACCCCGAAAAGGATTCCTCCGCATGGCTTTCGCGCACTCTGACAAACGTGACATCGAGACAATGCCGCTCATGGCGAACCCCGCGCCAGACGTGCGCACGCGCGAAAAGCTTGAGGGCGGACAGCGGTTCGTGCTGCACACAGAATTCGAACCGGCGGGCGACCAGCCAACAGCGATCAAGGAACTTTGCGAAGGCATTGAAAACGGCGAACGCGATCAGGTGCTTTTGGGGGCCACAGGGACGGGTAAAACCTTCACCATGGCGAAAATGATCGAGAAAACACAGCGACCCGCGATCATCCTTGCGCCCAACAAAACGCTGGCCGCGCAGCTTTACGGCGAATTCAAAGGGTTCTTTCCTGACAACGCGGTCGAATACTTCGTGTCGTTCTACGACTACTACCAGCCCGAGGCCTATGTGGCGCGGTCCGACACCTTCATCGAGAAGGAATCCCAAATCAACGAGCAGATCGACAGGATGCGGCACTCGGCCACGCGGGCACTCCTTGAGCGGGATGACGTGATCATCGTGGCCTCCGTGTCGTGCATCTACGGGATCGGCTCTGTCGAAACCTACGGGGCCATGACGCAAGACATCCACGTCGGGCAACTCTACGACCAGCGGCAAATCATCGCCGACCTTGTGGCACAGCAATACAAACGCAACGACGCAGGGTTCCAGCGCGGGTGCTTTCGGGTGCGGGGCGACAATCTCGACGTCTGGCCTGCGCACCTCGATGATCGGGCATGGTCGATGTCGTTCTTTGGCGAGGAACTGGAATCCATCACCGAAGTGGACCCGCTCACAGGGCACAAAACCGACACCTTCGAGAAAATCCGGATCTACGCAAACTCGCACTACGTGACGCCAAAGCCGACGATGCAGCAGGCGCTCGTCAAGATCAAACAAGAGCTGAAAATGCGGCTCGACCAATTCGTGAACGAAGGGAAACTGCTCGAGGCACAACGGCTTGAACAGCGGTGCAACTTCGATCTCGAAATGCTGGAGGCGACAGGGGTCTGCAACGGCATCGAAAACTATTCACGCTACCTGACAGGGCGCGCACCGGGTGAACCACCGCCCACCCTGTTCGAATTCATCCCCGATAACGCCATCGTTTTCGCGGACGAAAGCCATGTCTCCGTGCCCCAGATCGGGGGCATGTATAAAGGCGACTTCAGACGCAAGATGACGCTGGCCGACCACGGGTTCCGCCTGCCGTCCTGCATGGATAACCGCCCGCTGAAATTCGAGGAATGGGACGCAATGCGCCCGCAATCGGTCTTTGTCTCCGCCACCCCCGCCGCGTGGGAAATGGAGCAAACGGGGGGCGTGTTCACCGAGCAAATCATCCGCCCCACAGGGCTGCTCGACCCGCCGGTCGAAATCCGCCCCGTCACCACACAGGTCGACGATGTGCTCGACGAAATCCGCAAGATGAACGAGCTCGGGATGCGCACGCTCATCACCACGCTGACCAAGCGGATGGCCGAAGACCTGACCGAATACCTGCACGAGCAGGGCATCCGCGTGCGCTATATGCACTCCGACATCGACACGATCGAGCGGATCGAAATCCTGCGCGACCTGCGGCTCGGGGCGTTTGATGTGCTCATCGGGATCAACCTTTTGCGCGAGGGGCTCGACATCCCCGAATGCGGGCTTGTGGCGATCTTGGACGCCGATAAGGAAGGGTTCCTGCGTTCGGAAACATCCCTTGTGCAAACCATCGGGCGTGCCGCGCGTAACGCCGAAGGGCGCGTCATCATGTATGCCGACAAAATCACTGGGTCGATGGAGCGCGCCATCGGCGAGACCAACCGCAGACGTGAAAAGCAAGAGGCCTATAACATCGAACACGGGATCACCCCGCTCACGGTCAAGAAGAACGTCGAGGACATTCTGGCGGGCCTCTACAAAGGCGACACCGATCAATCGCGCGTCACAGCCAAGATCGACAAGGGCATGGCAGGCGGCAACATCCAGACCGTCCTTGAAGGCTTGCGATCCGACATGCGCAAAGCCGCCGAGAACCTCGAATTCGAAGAAGCCGCACGCCTGCGCGACGAGGTGCAACGCCTGGAAGCCGTAGAACTCACAATCGCCGACGACCCCCTCGCACGACAACAAGCCGTCGACAAAGCCGTAGACGACAGCCGCGTAAAATCAGG
>CAKZNT010000090.1 GCA_937132065.1 uncultured Loktanella sp. | reverse complement strand
GTGGACGATACTGGGATCGAACCAGTGACCCCTTCGATGTCAACGAAGTGCTCTACCGCTGAGCTAATCATCCATGTCTGTCTTGGTTCCTATGCGCCCTACAACAAAATAGGACGCGGAAATCACCGCGTCAGTCGTGCGGTCTATAAAAGGAGTCGAAGGGGGGATCAAGGCCTTTTGAAAAACTCATTTAATGGGCTATCGTATTGGCAAAGGAGCAACAATGTTGAGCGATGCCTATCATTTAGCCAAGCCTGATGCACGCACAACAAGCGTAATTTTCGCATCCCCTCATAGCGGGCGCGATTACCCGCCTGCTTTTTTGCAGTCCGTGGCATTGGATAAAGCCGAGATTCGCTCGTCCGAGGATGCGTTTGTTGATCTTCTTTACGGCGATGCGCCAAGCCATGGTGCGCCGCTTTTGACAGCACGCGCGCCGCGCGCATACCTTGATCTGAACCGTGGCCCCGAGGAATTGGACGCCGCTTTGATCGCGGGCGTCCGCCGCGTGTCGCAAAATCCGCGTGTTGCGAGCGGTCTTGGCGTTGTGCCGCGCGTTGTTGCCAACGGTCGGGCGATCTATCGTGGCAAGCTTTCGCTGGAGGAGGTCCACCACAGGATCGCGACCTATTGGCGGCCCTATCATGATGCTTTGCAAATGCTGATCGACGAGAGTCATAGCCAATTTGGCCGCGCTATCCTGATTGATTGCCATTCGATGCCACATCAGGCCTTGGAAAATGTAATCCAGTCGGGGAACGAGCGCCCTGACGTGGTGCTTGGGGATCGCTTTGGCGCATCTGCCTCACCTGCAATTGTTGAACAGGTCGAGGCAATTTTCAAATCGGCGGGCTTGAAGGTGGCACGCAACATGCCTTTTGCAGGCGCCTATATCGCCCAGCACTACGGGCGCCCGTCACGGCGCCAGCATACGATTCAGGTCGAGCTGGATCGCGCGCTTTATATGAACGAAACCACGCTGGAGCCTGTCGCGGATTTTGAAGAGGTGCGCGCCACTCTCTCGGATGTCATCGGGCAAATTGCAGAGATCGGGCGCGATCGGCAGGCCGCACTCGCAGCTGAGTAGGACGGGTTTTAACCCATCTGCCCTTTGAAAAAGGCCTCGGGGTCTTCGACCTCAACCAACCTGCGCCGGTCAATCCACCAGAACCTGTTTCCAACATTGCGCACAAAGCTGCGATCGTGACTGACAAGCAGGCAGGCGGCATCGTGACGCGTTAACTCATCTTCCAGCGCCTCTTGCCCTTCGATGTCGAGGTGGTTTGTCGGTTCGTCCAACAGATAGAAATTCGGGTGTTGAAGCCGCAATACAAGCATCGCAAGGCGTGCCTTTTGCCCGCCCGACAATTTGCCAAGCGCGGTGTCTTGCATTTGGATGGTAACACCTGCCCCCGCCAAAAGGCCGCGCGCCCGCTGATCGCCTAGCCCGAATCCGCCAACGGCCTGCATGGGTGTGTCGGTGTCAGACAACTGGCTCAGGTGTTGGTCCGAATAGCCCATCGTAACGGATGGCGCGGATTTCACATGGCTTTCCCGCCCCGTTAGCGCGCGATGCACCATTTCAACGAGTTGGGTTTTGCCTGTGCCATTCGCCCCAAGCAACACGACCCGATCTCCGGGCGTGATCCATTTCGCGCCAGTGTCATATAGCCACCGCCCGTCAGGCGTATTGACCTTGATATCGTCCAGCGTGACGAGCGCCTTGGCGTGGGTTCCCGAATTTCCAAGTTTGATGTCACCCGCCCCTTTTTCGCGGTGCGCAGGTTTGGCGGCAGCTTCGATTTTTGCGGCCCGCTCGGTCAGTTGTTTGGTCTTGGTGATCAGCAGATCGGACCCCGAGTTAATCCCGATATTCTTGAGCTTCGCCGCCTGTTTGCGCAACTGGCTTGCCTTGTTCAGATCATTGGCAAAACGGCGTTCGTCGGCGGCATCGGCCTCGTCCAAAGCCGCGCGCGCATGGCTGAAAGGCACGGCAAAGTCGCGGCTGCTTGTCTCGCGCAAAAACAGCGTGCGATTGGTCGTTGTATCCAGAAAGGCGCGGTCGTGGCTTGTTATGACCACTGCAACATCACGGGGCAGGTTACCCAACCAAGTCTCTAACAAGGCTATTCGGTGCAAATCCAGATGGTTTGTCGGCTCGTCAAGAAGCAACACATCTGGCTGGGTGATCCACGCCGCCGCGAGCATCGCGGTGCGTTGCCAGCCTCCGGAAAGGGCGCGTAAAGGCGATTGTTGCAGGTCATAGGGAACCGACAATTCATCAAGCACAACGTCCACCCGCCAGCTTTCGAAATCGACCTGCTCGGGGGGGAGAGCTGCTAGAACCTTGTCATAGAGGGTCAGGTCCAGGTCGGCCTCGGGCACGTATTGCGCAACATGTCCGATGCGCAGGCCACGGGCGCGGGTGATCTCTCCGCTGGTGGGTTCAGCTTCGCCTGAAAGGCAGCCGAGAAGTGTTGTCTTGCCCCGTCCGTTGGCGGCAACAAGGCCAAGCCTGTCTCCTTTTGAGATGGTTAGGCTCAGATCGGAAAAGAGGGGATCACCAAGCGTGACGCTTAGGTTTTGAATGTTAAATAGGCTCATGGATGTCTTTCAGGCACAAAGGATCGCGCGGCTGCGCGTTTTGGGCTGACCCGTGTTCTGGCCGGCCCTGCAAACGTATTTACAGGGCGTGCGTGGGACCGTGCTGAAGTCGTCGCGTGATGCGGGTGCTCAGCATGTGTCCTCCTGTTGTGATCTGTTTCATATGTCCAGCCTAGTTTTGGCGAGGGTGATGGGTCAAGACCCATCCTACGTAGTGCCGCCCTAGCGCAGGGCACGTCCCTTGATAATCGCGTCCTTGCCAAACTTCTCGCGAATCTTGTCAGCCGCTGCCTCTGCTTGCGCCCTTTTGCCTGCGTTAGGGTCTAAAAGGTCGCCAATCCGGTCGGCGTCCCCCGCTTCGCCCAATTCGCTAATGCCCACGCCGATCAGGCGAAACGGGCCCATGTGTGCCGCTTGGTCAAACAGATTGCGGGCGGTGCGATAAATCGTGTCGGCCAGTTGGGTCGGATGATGCAGCGACTGGCGGCGCGAGATTTGTTTGAAGCCGGAGGTCTTTAACTTGAGGTTCACGACCCGCCCTGCAATGTCCTTGGCCTTGGCGCGAGCGGATACCTTTTCGGCCAACCGCCAGAGATGCCCGTCAAGGATATCGGGATCATTTGTATCAACGTCAAAGGTGGTCTCGTTAGACAGCCCTTTCACGGGGGCATTTGGCGAGATGCGCCGTCCGTCTTCGCCCCGCGCCAATGCATAGAGCCTTTCGCCCATGCCGCCAAAACGGTCATGTAATTCGCGCCGATCCCAGCGTAGAAGGTCGTCAAAAGTCCGAATGCCAGCGGCTGACAGGCTTTCCTGTGCTGCGGGGCCGATCCCCCAAATCAGGCGCACAGGCTTGGGGCGCAAAAACGCGGTGGTCTCCGCGGCGCCGATCACCGAAAACCCGCGCGGCTTATCAAGATCGGACGCCACCTTTGCCAAGAACTTGTTGTGAGACAGCCCGATTGAACCCGTCAGCCCCACTTCGGACTTCATCCGCTTGATCAGGCGGGCCAACATGACGGCGGGGGGCGCGCCATGCAGCTTTGCCGTGCCTGTCATGTCCATGAATGCCTCGTCGAGTGACAATGGCTCTACCTTTGGGGTTAGCTCGTCCATCATCGCGCGAATTGCGCGCGATGCTTCGACATAGGCGTCCATACGGGGGCGCACGACAACGGCCTCGGGACAAAGCTTCAGCGCCTGAAACATTGGCATCGCTGATTTCACGCCTTTGATCCGCGCGACATAACAGGCGGTCGAAACAACGCCGCGATGGCCTCCACCAATGATGACGGCCTTGTCTGCTAATGCGGGATTGTCCCGCTTCTCGACACTCGCATAAAAGGCGTCACAATCCATATGGGCGATAGTCAGGTCGAATAATTCGGGGTGCGATATCTTGCGTGGACTGCGGCAAGCGGGGCAGCGGGTTCCACTCTCGAAGGTGGTCAGGCAGTCTTTGCACAGGATCGGCATGTGGCCAAGATAGGGGGCGCGGCGGCGGGCGACAACGGTTAAGGTGGACCTCATGGATGATGAATTTACAGGGTCAAAGGTCGCGCTGTTTATCGGGACCAAGTTGCTGGTGACATTGCGCGATGATTTTGCGCATATCCCATTTCCCAATGTTTGGGATTTCCCCGGTGGTGGGCGCGAAGCGGGCGAAGCGCCTTTGCAGACACTACATCGCGAGGTTTGGGAAGAGGTCGGGCTTGTCATTCCAGAGACGGCAATTGTGTGGCAAAGGCCATATCCAAGCACGGGTGATCGCGCGCAAACCAGTTGGTTTTTCGTCGCGATGATGCCAGCGGGGGTCGAGCTTGAGATCGTCTTTGGCGATGAGGGGCAGGAATGGCAACTCATGGAGCTGCCCGCGTTCTTTGCGCTGACGCGTGTCGTGCCGTCCTTTCCCCAAAGGGTGCGTGACTGGTTGCAAAGTGGCGGCGAGAGTTTGTTGATAAATGCGGCAAACACACCTACCTAGATGTCAGGATTTTGTTAGAAAGGTCGTTTCATGGAGCAATTGTTATCAGAGATCGCAGGGCAGAATATTCTGTTCCTCGCAATCGCCGTATTTATTATCATCAGCATTATGGCGGGTGTGCGGATCGTGCCGCAAAGCCAGAAGTTTGTTGTTGAACGGCTCGGGCGTCTGCGCACGGTTCTTGGGCCGGGCATCAACTTTATCGTGCCGTTCCTAGATCGTGTGCGCCATAAGGTTTCGGTGCTCGAGCGCCAGCTGCCTGCGATGACACAGGACGCGATTACATCAGATAACGTGCTGGTGCAGGTCGAAACATCTGTGTTCTACCGCATCATTGAACCTGAAAAGACGGTCTACCGTATCCGTGATGTGGATGCTGCGATCTCGACAACGGTTGCAGGCATCGTGCGCTCCGAGATTGGCCGCATGGAGTTGGATCAAGTGCAGGCGAATCGCTCTCGTCTTATTGAGGCAGTGCGCGAACAGGTGGCCCAGCAGGTTGATGACTGGGGTATCGAAGTGACCCGCGCCGAAATTCTGGATGTGAACCTTGATCAGGCAACCCGCAACGCCATGCTGCAACAGCTGAACGCCGAACGGGCCCGCCGCGCGCAGGTAACAGAGGCCGAGGGCACAAAGCGCGCGGTCGAGTTGAACGCGGATGCCGAGCTTTACGCGGCCGAGCAAGCCGCCAAGGCGCGCCGCGTCTCTGCGGATGCCGAAGCCTATGCGACCCGCGCCGTTGCGGATGCGATTGCCGAGAACGGGCTGGAGGCCGCGCAGTATCAGGTCGCCCTGAAACAGGTCGAGGCGCTGAATTCTATGGGGTCAGCGGCTGGATCGCAGACGATTGTTTTGCCTGCCAATGCGCTTGATGCCTTTGGCGATGCGTTCAAGATGCTGAAAGGAAAGTGACATGATCCTGTGGGAACAATGGTGGGTGTGGATGTCGGGCGCGGTGTTACTCGCGACACTTGAAGTCCTCGCACCGGGCTACATCTTTTTGGGGTTTGCGCTGGGCGCACTTGCGCTTGGGCTACTGCTTTTGGTGCAGATCCCGTTGGGCGGCTTTGCGATGACGATCCTTGTCTTCGCTGTGCTGTCGCTGATCGCGTATCTTTTGATGCGCCGCGTTTTCGGGCTTAAGTCCGGGTCGGTGAAAATCTGGGATCGCGACATCAACGACTAACTAAAAAGGCCCGATGCGCGATGCATCGGGCTAGGTTGATCAAGACACTGGGAATGTTTCGTCGAGAGTTGAGGCAGACGTTACAGTCTTGATCGGCAGTTGTTCATGAATGGGATAGCAACCCTGACCCGCGCACCGACATACGGCGCGCTTGTTGCTCTAGGCCCGCGCGGACACGTTTCATGTCCATCGTCATCGGGCCCACAACCTCGCAGGGATAGCGGAAGGTTTGCGTGCCTGATTGCACATCGGCGCAGGCCTCGAACGCGCAAGCGGTTGCGTTATAGCGAACATCACCAAGGCTTACTGTTTGCATGTCTATCTCCAATTCTGCGATCGCTTAAACGCGCGCCGTGTCGGACATTTTCATCGCGCGATGCGCAAGGCCCGCCGCGACAGTCGCAGGGTCCATTGATTGTGGTCCGACAAGTTCGCAAGGATAGCGGAACGTGCGTCCGTCGCGCTGGATGTCAACGGAGGCTTCAAACGCGCCTGAACGGGCATTGTAGTGCAGATTGTTGATACGCATGTCTTTTCCTTTTTCGTCGCTTCTTGATGTAATAACGCGGCTAAAGGAAAAAAGTTTCAATTACGTTGATTCACGCTTTCGTGAATCAACGTATATTTGGTGTGAACGGCTTATTTACCAGCCATTTCAGCGGTGATCGCGAGCGCGGCTGCACGCGGGTCGGCGGCCTGCCAGATCGGACGACCGACCACGATATGATCAACACCGTCAGCGATGGCTTGCGCAGGTGTGGCCACCCGCTTTTGATCGCCAAGGGCCGCACCCGCAGGGCGCACACCGGGTGTGACGATAAGTTTGCCCTTTGCTTCGGGTAGGGCGCGGATAAGCGCGGCCTCTTGGGGTGACGCGATCACGCCGTCCGCACCCGCATCAAAGGCACGGCCCGCACGTTCCTGAACCAGATCAACAATATCGCCCGCCTTGATCAGTGACCCGTCAAGATCAGCGCGATCAAGGGATGTCAGGATCGTCACCGCAAGGATTTTCATGTCCGAACCAGATGCCCCTTCACGTGCTGCCGAAACAACATGCGGATCACCGTGCACCGTCAACAGATCAAGATCGAACTGCGCGACACCGCGCACAGCCGCCTCGACAGTCGCGCTGATGTCAAAGAACTTCATATCGAGGAAGATCTTTTTGCCGTGTTCTGACTTGAGTTCGTTGGCGAGGGCCAAGCCGCCACCCGTCAACATACCGAGGCCGATTTTGTAAAAGCTAACGGCATCTCCGAGTTTTTGAGAAAGTTCCATTCCCGCGACAACATTGGGAACATCAAGGGCGACGATCAGGCGGTCATCAGACATTAGGCGCACTCCATTATGATTTTGCGCGGTCTACCTGTTGCAGGCATTATGCGCAACTGACCTCAACAAAAGCAAAAGACGCGGCTGCATTGGGGGCAACCGCGTCTTGAGGTTCACGGTGACGACAGCACCTGAACATCCAAGCGAAAAACTGGGGAGAAAATCGCCTAGAATACTTGAAACAAAATTACTGGTCTTTCGGCTTTGCTGTCGATTTGGGCTTTTCTTCGGTCGAAAGCGTTGAACGCACCGCTGCATCATGGGCCCGAAGCCGTTGCACGATAGAATCGCGCAGCGCCTGTGACTGGCCCTGAGGCTTAGTGTCTTTGTTCGTCTCATCCGACATAATCATGAAAACCCCTTTCCGTGATTTCTATATGCGCCTTCTGTGCGGGGATTACTTGGGGAACTTCTGTCGGGTCTTCCCCCTTTTGAGTGGTTGTAATCTTGCAAGGATACCCAAGGCTTCCCATCTAGAGTGTAAGGCCCAAAGCGGGCGTGTGCCGAATATCGGGCGCGTCACAGTCGGGTGCTTTATATAGGAGAGACCCATGAATTTAGAGAAATTCACCGAGCGGTCGCGCGGCTTTGTGCAAGCTGCCCAGACCATTGCTATGCGCGAAGGCCACCAACGCCTCGCGCCTGAACACCTGCTCAAGGCATTGATGGACGACGAGCAAGGATTGTCTGCCAATCTGATCACACGCGGGGGCGGTGACGCCGTTGCGGTGCGCGAAGCCGTTGATCTTGCCGTGTCCAAAATCGCCAAAGTGTCGGGCGATGCGGCCCAAGTGTATCTTGATAGCACGACTGGCAAGGTTGTGGCCGAGGCGGAAAGTCTGGCCAAGAAGGCGGGCGACAGCTTTGTTCCCGTTGAGCGGCTATTGATGGCGCTTGCGATGGTGAAATCCAAGGCCAAGGACGCGCTTGATGCCGGCAAGGTAACGGCCCAAGGCCTGAACGCCGCGATCAATGATATCCGCAAAGGACGCACTGCCGATAGCGCGAGCGCCGAGGACGGGTATGACGCCCTTGCCAAATATGCGCGCGATCTGACCGAGGCCGCAGAGCAGGGCAAAATCGACCCGATTATTGGCCGCGACGAGGAAATTCGCCGCTCCATGCAGGTGCTGTCGCGCCGCACCAAGAACAACCCTGTTCTGATCGGTGAACCCGGAGTCGGTAAAACCGCGATTGCCGAAGGATTGGCCCTGCGCATCGTGAACGGCGACGTGCCCGAAAGCCTGCGCAACAAAAAGTTGATGGCGCTGGATATGGGGGCACTGATTGCAGGTGCGAAATATCGCGGTGAGTTCGAAGAGCGCCTCAAGGCAGTTCTCAAAGAGATCGAGGATGCCGCTGGCGAAATCATCTTGTTCATCGACGAAATGCACACCCTTGTGGGCGCTGGTAAAGCGGATGGCGCGATGGACGCGGCCAACCTGATCAAACCTGCGCTGGCCCGTGGCGAATTGCACTGCATTGGCGCGACGACCTTGGACGAATACCGCAAGTATGTCGAAAAGGACGCGGCCCTTGCCCGCCGCTTCCAGCCGATTGTTGTCGAGGAACCAACGGTGTCTGACACGGTCAGCATCCTGCGCGGGATCAAGGACAAATACGAGATGCACCACGGTGTGCGCATTTCCGATAGCGCCTTGGTGGCGGCGGCGACATTGTCGCATCGCTATATCACGGACCGTTTCTTGCCCGATAAGGCGATCGACCTTGTGGACGAGGCCGCAAGCAGGCTGCGTATGGAAGTGGACAGCAAGCCAGAGGAACTGGATGCGCTGGATCGCTCTATCTTGCAATTGCAGATCGAGGCCGAGGCGCTCAAGAAAGAGGACGATGCTGCTTCCAAGACCCGTTTGGGCAAGCTGGAAGAAGAGTTGGCCAACCTGATGGACCGCGCCGCCGAGATGACCGCCAAATGGCAGGCAGAGCGTGACAAGCTGGAAGGGTCGCGCGAGCTGAAAGAAAAGCTCGATCGTGCGCGCGCCGATCTGGATATCGCAAAACGCGAAGGCAATTTGGCGAAAGCCGGAGAGCTGTCTTACGGTGTGATTCCGGAGCTGGAGCGTAAACTTGGCGAGGCTGACGAGGCATCCGATTTGATGGTCGAAGAGGCTGTGCGCCCAGAGCAAATCGCGCAAGTTGTCGAGCGCTGGACTGGAGTGCCGACCTCCAAGATGCTGGAAGGCGAGCGCGACAAACTGCTGCGCATGGAAGACGAGTTGGGCAAGCGTGTGATCGGGCAACGCGCGGCGGTCAAGGCGGTGTCGAATGCGGTGCGCCGTGCGCGCGCGGGTCTCAATGACGAGGGCCGCCCGCTTGGGTCGTTCTTGTTCCTTGGGCCAACGGGTGTTGGTAAGACCGAGTTGACCAAGGCCGTGGCCGAATACCTGTTCGATGACGATAGCGCGATGGTGCGGATCGACATGTCGGAGTTCATGGAAAAGCACGCGGTCTCGCGTCTGATCGGTGCGCCTCCCGGCTATGTCGGTTACGACGAGGGCGGGGTCTTGACCGAGGCCGTGCGCAGGCGTCCCTATCAGGTTGTCCTGTTCGACGAGGTCGAGAAGGCCCACCCTGATGTGTTCAACGTGCTGTTGCAGGTCTTGGATGACGGTGTGCTAACGGACGGGCAAGGGCGGACTGTTTCATTCAAGCAGACGCTGATTATCCTGACGTCAAACCTTGGCGCGCAGGCGCTTAGCAACTTGCCTGATGGGGCCGATGCATCGGATGCGAAACGCGATGTGATGGATGCGGTGCGGGCACACTTCCGCCCCGAGTTCCTGAACCGTCTGGACGAAACGATCATCTTTGATCGTTTGGCCCGCGCGGACATGTCGGGGATCGTGACGATCCAGCTTGGCTTGCTCGACAAGCGGCTGGCGGGTCGCGAAATCAAGCTGGACCTGTCAGATGCCGCGCTTACATGGCTGGCTGATGAGGGCTACGACCCCGTGTTCGGTGCGCGCCCCCTCAAGCGGGTGATCCAACGCGCCGTGCAAGACCCGCTAGCCGAGATGATCTTGGCGGGTGAGGTCTTGGACGGGGCCACCGTCAGTGTTGATGTCGGCGCTGATGGGCTGATCGTTGGTGACCGCGTGTCCGAAAGCCAGCGTCCGAAACCAGAGGATGCTGTTGTGCATTAAGCGATAGTAGAAACGAGAAAGGGCCGCGTCATCATTGACGCGGCCCTTTTTGTTTTAAGGTGAACTATTAGCCGAGAACTTCAGGAACGAAATAGTAATCGTCGATGACGAAGTTTTCGAACGAAAGATCTTCTACGGATGTGTTCGCAAGTGTGAGCGTGTCACCATTGCCGAAGTCAAACACGACATCGGAGCCAACATCAGACGCAAATTCTTCGTAGGGGTAGTAGAAGAAATCGCCGTCAATCGGGAAGTAGATTTCGTATGGGCCTTCATAGCCGATATAAACGCCCGTGAAATCAATCTGATCTTCGGCGGCGTTGAAATCCCGCACAGTATCTGCGCCGTCACCTTCGGAGAAGATGAACGTGTCATAGCCTGATCCGCCTGTCAGCTTGTCACGGCCTTCGCCGCCGCCGATGCTGTCGTCGCCGCTATCGCCGAACAGGTTATCGTTGCCCGCGCCACCGTTGATCGCATCGTCACCAGCGCCACCACGGATCGCGTCATTGCCTTCGCCGCCGTCAACAAGATCGTCACCGTTGTTGCCATTCATGATGTCGGAACCCGCACCACCAAATAGCACATCGCTGCCCGCACCAGCGGACATCTTGTCATTGCCAGCACCGCCATACATTTCATCGTCGCCAAGGCCGCCATCGATGCGGTCATTGCCTTCGCCGCCGTCGACGAGGTCATTGCCCGCGTCGCCCCAAAGCTTGTCGTCGCTGTCGCCGCCCGACACGATATCATCGTCGTCACCGCCGCGAATGCTGTCTTTGCCCGCGCCACCAAACAGGGCGTCTTCGCCATCACCACCAAAGAGCGCATCGTTGCCGTTCTCGCCAAGGATGCTGTCGTTGCCGTCGCCGCCTTTGATTTTGTCGTTGCCACCGCCAGCGGCCATAATGTCATCACCGCCAAGCAGGTCCATCACATCAGGACCGATAGTCCCTGCAATCACATCCGATTCCGATGTCGGCCCTTCGGATAAAAAGTCGGCACTATATACCGTGTCGTAAATGAATTGTTCGATAGTTGTAATAGGCATGGTCTTCCCCCGGTTGTTACATCGTGGCCCATTTGCGGGCGCATTCTAAATTGATTCACTACAGGAACCGAAAACTCTTTAACGATCATAATGGTTTACGGAAAATGCGTTCAAATTAGGACTTAATCCTAAGAAAATTCACACCTAATAACAACGGTTTAAGAATTTAGTGCCTTATTTCATGGGTTATTGTGCCTGAACTTGACACAAATCAGGTGCGCCACACCCCGATTGTTTCCGCTTTGACCCTCAATTGTGGCGGGCTGTCGGGTCACGGCCTGCGTGCTTGCAAACATTTCAACCCGCTGGCGGCATCGTGAGAAACCTTTCACGGGTTTCATGCGTATATAGAGTAAGCAAGTTTGACCGTATTGAATGTGGAGATGCCAAATGGCCTATCGCTGGACCAATGACCTAAGCCCGAAAGATGTAACCCCTCAGGAGGTGTTCTTTAACCGCCGCAAGTTTATGGCGGGGGCTGTGGGGCTGGGTGCGATTGGCGCGGCGTCGGGTGCAGCGGCGCAAGATCTGGTTCCCAATTCGCTTGAGGACATTACCTCTTATAATAACTTCTACGAATTCGGCACGGGCAAAGGTGACCCGGCAAAGAACGCAGGCGCAATGATCACCTCGCCTTGGTCGATCAAGGTTGATGGTCTCGTCGATAATCCTGGTGAGTATAGTGTCGAAGACCTGCTTGCGGGGCTTGATATAGAAGAGCGCATCTATCGGTTCCGTTGTGTCGAGGCATGGTCGATGGTTGTGCCGTGGAATGGCGTTGAGCTGGCCGATATTCTCAACAGGGCAGGGGTGCAGGCGGGAGGCAAATACGTGGCCTTTGAAACTGTCATGCAGCCTGAAACGATGGTTGGTGTGCGCCGTGGCGTTCTGGACTTCCCTTATGTTGAGGGATTGCGCATGGATGAGGCGATGCATCCGCTGACGATGCTGGCCACTGGTATTTACGGCGAGCCGCTTGCCAACCAGTCGGGCGCGCCGATCCGGTTGGTCGTGCCTTGGAAGTATGGCTTTAAGTCGATCAAGTCGATTGTGCGCATCACGGTGACAGACCAAGAGCCTGCAACAACGTGGAACAAGATCAATGCCCGCGAATACGGCTTCTATAGTAATGTGAACCCCGAGGTCGATCACCCGCGCTGGTCGCAAGGGTCCGAGCGCATGATCGGGGGCGGGCTATTTGCCAGCCGTCAGGACACTTTGATGTTCAACGGATATGACGAGGTCGCCAGCCTGTATGAAGGTATGGACCTGCGCGAAAACTTCTAAAACGCCCCTGTTTTATCCGTGCACAGCGCGTGCACCAGACGTGCACCGCTAAATTCTAACCTGACGGACCCTGATCATGAGTATTTCTGCGACAATAAACGGCGCTTTGCGCAAAGTGCCCGCGAGGTCGATCTATGTGGTCGCGAGCATCTGGGTGGTTTGGCAATTCTATCTCGCGGCAACCAACCAGATCGGACCCGAGCCGATCAACACGCTAGAGCGCACCTACGGCGAGATGGGTCTGAAGCTCTTGATTGCGGGGCTGCTTGTCACGCCGCTACGCAATTGGACGGGAATCAACCTGATCAAGTTTCGCCGTGCGCTGGGTGTTACGACATTCTTTGTCATCCTCGCCCACTTCCTTGTGTGGGCGGTTCTGGATGTGCAGACATTCGCCCGCGTCTGGACCGAGATCGTGAAGCGCAAATATGTCACCGTCGGGATGGCCGCATTTGTCTTGCTGATCCCGCTGGCCGCAACGTCTAACAATCTTTCGATCCGCAAGATGGGGCCATTGGCGTGGCGCAAGCTGCATAAGCTTGTCTATCCGATTGCGATCCTTGCGGGCGTTCACTTTCTCTGGCTGGTCAAAGGATTCCAGATCGAGCCAATCGTCTACATGGCGATCATTCTGGGCCTGCTTGCTGTCAGACTAAAATGGGCGCGCCCGACAAAATAGTGGCTTCCTATTCACGGGCGCTTCGCTAGGGTCGCCGCCATGACAAAAATTGACACGCAGCGCGCGCTTTATCTGACGATGGCAGTCTTTGCCATTCAACCTCTCGCATTCGGGGCGTGGCTTGCGCTCATCCCGCAAGTGAAAGAGGCGCTGGACCTCAACAAGGCCGAACTTGCGTTTGCTTTGCTGGGCATGCCGATCGCAACTGTTCCCAGTTTGCAGATCGCGACACGCATCTTGCACCGCTTGGGGCCAAGACGGTTGCTGGCGGCGGGCCTCTTTGCGCAACCCTTTGTTGTGATGTTGCCAATTGCAGCGGGCAGCCAAGGGGCGCTGTTTGGCGCGTTGCTTGTCATGGGCTTTGTGACGGCGATGACCCAAGTGAGCCTGAACGTCTATGCGGGACGCCTAGAGAAGCAGACAGAAGCCACGATCATGAGCCGCTGTCACGGGTTTTGGGCCTTGGGTCTGATGGCGGGTTCACTCCTCCTTATACTCGTCATCGGTTTTGGCGCGGCAACGGCGCTGGCGATCATTGCGATCCCGTCTGCGATTGCCGGGATCATCGCCGCACTGCGCCTGCCAAAACTTGCTGGCGAAGATGACGGCGCAACGGCCCCCGCCCGCCGTCGTCTGCGCGAGCTGCCGCTTGCGCTAATCTACATCTCGATCTTTGTGCTCGCGATTGCGATGACCGAAGGGGCAATGTCGGACTGGGCCGCGATCTATCTGGCCGAACGCCTCCCCGAAGGGGCGACACATGCGGGGATAGCTGTCACGATCTTTGCGGGCTTCCTCGCGGCGGGTCGCTTGATTGGCGATGCGCTCAAGGTGAGGCTGGGCGTTGTCGGGCTGGCACGTCTTACACTCACCTTAGCGATTGTCGGGCTATCCTGTTTGATTGCCCCACTTCCTATTGTGTTTGCCTATCTTGGCTTTGCGCTTGTCGGTTTGGGCGCCTCGGTCGGGTTTCCTTTGGGCGTCTCCGCGGTGGCGGCTCTCGACGATACCTACGAAAGCGGGAATATCGCGATCATGTCGTCCGTTGCGATCTGCGGATTCTTGGTTGGGCCACCCATGATCGGTTTCCTGGCCGAAACATTCACGCTGCGCACCGGATTGGCGGCGCTTTTGCCGTTCTTGATGGTGGGAATCGCATTGTCACCCGCCTTGGGGGGCAGTGAATCACGCGAGTCCTGATTATCGGCGTCAGAATCGCGATTCATTCGGGGTGAATCGGCCGAATCTTTGATCGTGAATCGATTCACGGCGACTGAATCGGGAGTGATTTGCCAAAATTGACCATTTGGTCAGGCCGAGTCTTGAGGAGTCTTGTGGCTATGTCTGTGGATAACCCAAAATCTGGTATGCCGCAGATGACGGCCAGCTAATAAAGTTGCGATAGGACCCTAGGTCCACGATCAAAAATTGCCCTAACCCCCCTAAAACATAGGGAAAATAGGGAATGTGAGGAAAAATGTGAATTTACCAAAAAAAGGGGTTGCGGGTCCCAGTCACTAACCTTAGAACCCCCCTTACCGGACGAGCAGAGACGCTCCTACGGGGCGCCAGACGGGCCAGACGGAAGCGGAAACGCAGACAGACGGAAACGAGGCGGAAGACTAAAATCAGAGGTTATCGAGGCGGGGCGCGCCATCTAAGTTAGGGCGCATCTGGTCACTTTTGTCTCTACGCTGTTTGAAATTGATAGTAACTGAAGAGATATGTGGGCGGTTTGGTTCATTTCGATGGATCGACGTCTGTATATCGCGCTAGTAGGGGCAACCCGATGATCTAGTGTCAGCTTCACTGTTTGATGTAGGTTTCGGTTTCTTTTGAAACTGAAGCACACTGAAAAACAGATGACTGTTTTGTGTTGTTTCCTAGCCGGAGCAACATGGAACGATGTGCAGAGGTTCAATCGTCAAGGATAGCATCGCAAGATGCTTTCAACTTGAGAGTTTGATCCTGGCTCAGAACGAACGCTGGCGGCACGCCTAACACATGCAAGTCGAGCGCTACCT
>CAKZNT010000089.1 GCA_937132065.1 uncultured Loktanella sp. | reverse complement strand
GCGCAGGTTGGCGTGTCATCCATGCCGGCATCCTAACATGACGGGTCGGATCATTTCGACCCTTCTCGCAATCGCGCTGTGGCTGGTGGCCTCCCTCCCCGCCACGGCGCAAACCTATCCGCTTGATCGTGATCCCTACGTGAACGATTACGCCGATCTTCTTAGCGACGCCCAAGAAATCGAATTGCGCCGCAAACTTGTGGACCTGCGCAAATTTCGCGACATCGAAATGACCGTGCTAACTATCTCGCGGCGAAGCGACTACGGCCAAGCCGTGAGCAACGAAGTCTTCGCAACCAACCTGTTTAACAACTGGGGCATTGGTGACCGCAACCGAAATGACGGTGTGCTGTTCCTTGTTTCACGATTTGACCGCGACATGCGCATCGAGGTTGGTCTTGGCTACGGCAATCACAAGAACGAACCACTTCAACGGATTATCGACAAGGTCGTTCTGCCCGATTTTCGCCGTGATAACTATGGCTCTGGCATCACCGATGGCGTTGACCACACGATCCGCGAGATCGCGGGTGTTTGGCCCGATCAATACGCATCAAACGCGGTGACGCGTTGGTGGACCGACCTCAAGGTATGGCTTGGCGGCTTCATTCTTCTCGGTCTTGCGCCACTTGGCTGGCTGATCCATCGCGCCTACCGTATCGCCCAACGCAAACGGCCACGCCGCTGCCCGAACGACGGGTCTTGGATGCCGCGCGTGCTCGAAGAATTTGAAGACAAACACCTGTCGACAGGCCAAGTCAAAGAAGAGGCACTAGCCTCAAAAGAATACGATGTCTGGATCTGCAAAGAGTGCGATCATGTCACAATCCACGGCTTTCGCCGCTGGTTTAGCGGTCAGTCACTCTGCAAAGAATGCGGGTTTCATACACTCGAAAGCGACCACACAGAGGTGACCTATCAACCGACATATTCCGCGCAAGGGGAACGGCGAACTGACTTCAAATGTAACCATTGCGATGCCTACTATTCCGTGTTCAAAACCCTACCCATGCTGACAGATTCATCATCTAGCGGCGGATCATTTGGCGGTGGCGGCGGTAGCTCGGGCGGCGGTGGCGCATCAGGTAGCTGGTAGGCATTACTCCAGCAGATCACGTAGCTCATAGATCAACGCAAGCGCGGCCTTAGGCGTCAAATCATCAGGCAAAACCGCTTTCAGTCGATCCTCGACCTCCGACTCCTTGGCCTTTGCTGGCGCGGGTGTCGGCGTCGAGGCGAATAGCGGCAAGTCATCGACAATCGCCTTATGCGCCGCACCGCCCTCGCGCTCGCCTTTTTCAAGCGCCTCCAGAACCACGCGGGCACGATCCACAACGACCTGTGGCAAGCCCGCCAGTCGTGCGACCTGCACGCCATAGCTGCGATCAGCCGTCCCCTTTTTGACCTCATGCAGAAAGATCACGTCACCTTCCCACTCGCGCACCGACACCGTGGCATTATCCACCCCCGCCAACTTATCAGACAGCTGCGACATCTCGTGGTAATGCGTCGCAAACAGCGCGCGACATCGGTTCACGTCATGCAAATGCTCCAATGTGGCCCAAGCAATCGACAAGCCGTCATAGGTCGCCGTGCCACGACCAATCTCGTCCAGAATGACCAGCGCACGGTCATCCGCTTGGTTCAAGATCGCGGCCGTTTCGACCATTTCGACCATAAACGTGGAACGCCCCTTCGCGAGGTCATCCGAGGCGCCAACACGGCTGAAAATCTGGCTTACGATCCCGATATGCGCGGCCTTTGCGGGCACAAATCCACCCATCTGCGCCAAAATCGCGATCAAGGCATTCTGGCGCAAGAAGGTCGATTTACCCGCCATGTTCGGGCCCGTAAGCAACCAGATCGGCGTGCCGCTCAGATCGCAATCATTGGCCACAAATGGCGCGCCCGTCTTTTGTAGCGCCGCCTCCACAACAGGATGACGCCCGCCCGAAATCTCAAACGCGCGGCTGTCATCAATTTGGGGCCGTACCCAGTTTTCCGCACTTGCCAAATGGGCCAATCCCGCCGCGACATCAATCACCGAAAGCGCACGCGCAAGCGCACCGATTGGGCCAGCTTGATCAATAATCGCCTGCGTTAGACTCTCATATAGTCGTTTTTCAATCTCAAGCGCCCTGCCCCCGGCATTCAAAATACGGGTCTCGATTTCGGACAATTCCACCGTGGTAAACCGCACTTGGTTCGCCGTGGTCTGGCGATGGATAAATCTCTCGCTTAACGGTGGGGCCAACATCTTTTCGGCATGAGCTGCGGTGGTTTCGATAAAATACCCAAGGACATTGTTGTGCTTGATCTTCAGCGCAGAAATGCCCGTGACCTTCACGAACTCGGCTTGCATCGCGGCAATCACCGACCGCCCCTCGTCGCGCAGCTTGCGCGCATCATCCAGCTCGGCGTCGAACTGCGGCGCTATAAAACCGCCATCTCGGGCCAGCAACGGCGGCTCGGCAACTAGCGCATCATCGAGCAACGTCAAAAGATCATCGTGCCCGTGCAGCGCTGATCGTGCATCGCGCAATTCTCGTGGCAATTCTTCGGGTAGCTTGTCATTTAGCGCGACCGCCTGCCCAATCGTGTTGCGGATCGCGGTCATATCACGTGGACCCCCGCGCCCCAATGCAAGTCGGGAAAGTGCGCGATCAAGATCATGCACCCCGCGCAATCCATCGCGCAAATCAGCAGACAAGCGACTGCTTTCAAACAAGTAAGCAATGGAGTCTTGGCGCTCCGCAATCACGGATAACGCGCACGACGGACTGGACAACCGGCGCTCAAGCAGCCGTGCGCCACCCGCCGTCAGCGTGCGATCAACCGCAGACAACAGCGATCCTGCGCGACCACCGCCAGTGCCGTGGGTTAACTCCAATGACCGCCGCGTGGCGGCATCAATCTGCATCGCCGATGCCTGACCCTCAATGACAGGAGGACGGACAAGCGGCAGGTTCCCCTTTTGGGTAATCTCCAGATATTCGGCCACAGCCGACATCGCAGAAACCTGCGCGCGCTCAAAGCTGCCAAAGGCATCAAGTGACCCCACCTTGAACAGCGCCGTTAGACGTTTCTCGCCAGCTGTACTGTCGAAAGCCGCGCCACCCAATGTCGTGAGCGAGGCGCCAGAATCAGACACTAACGCTGCATAATCTGGCTCGGAACCATCCACGACGATCACTTCGCGCGGGGTTAGACGGGCCAGTTCAGGGCCAAGCGTCACGCGCGGACAAGTCATCACATGGAAGGATCCGGTCGAGATGTCGATCCATGCCAATGCGCCCTCACCACGGACCTCGGCAAACGCGGCCAGATAATTGTGACGGCGGGCATCCAGCAGGGAATCTTCGGTCAATGTGCCGGGCGTGACCAACCGCACAACATCGCGTTTCACGACCGATTTTGCGCCGCGCTTTTTCGCCTCGGCAGGGCTCTCCATCTGCTCGCAAACGGCAACACGAAACCCCTTGCGGATCAACGTCAGGAAATAACCCTCTGCCGCATGATGCGGAACGCCGCACATCGGAATGTCCTGATCCAGATGCTTACCGCGCTTCGTCAGCGCAATATCTAGCGCCGCCGCCGCCGCAACAGCATCGTCAAAGAACATCTCGTAAAAGTCGCCCATGCGATAAAACAGCAAGGCATCGGGATACCCCGCCTTCAACTCAAGATATTGCGCCATCATTGGCGTTGCGGTTGGTTTTGCGGTGCTCATGTATCCCCCGATCAATCACGGCGACACTACTCGCCACATGTTTGCGACGAAAGTGCAAAAGTCTGGCGTTGTCAGCGCGCGCGATTTCCATCAATGTCGGTCGGATCGAATGGGAGAACGGGCAAATGGCCAAGACGAAGTTAACACGCGAAGATGCATTGGCATTTCATATGGATCCAACACCGGGCAAGTGGGAAATCAACGCCACTGTCCCGATGACCACGCAGCGCGATTTGTCGCTCGCGTATTCTCCGGGTGTGGCCGTGCCCTGCGAAGATATCGCCGCCGATCCTGCGCTTGCATATGACTATACCAACAAGGGCAACCTCGTGGCGGTCATTTCCAACGGCACTGCGGTTCTCGGCCTTGGCAATCTTGGCGCGCTGGCGAGTAAGCCGGTGATGGAGGGCAAATCGGTCCTCTTCAAACGCTTTGCAGATGTGA
Organism: uncultured Loktanella sp.; assembly: GCA_937132065.1. Taxonomy (GTDB): domain Bacteria; phylum Pseudomonadota; class Alphaproteobacteria; order Rhodobacterales; family Rhodobacteraceae; genus Yoonia. Next base: position 109 of record CAKZNT010000089.1, on the reverse strand, counting down.
ATTCGATCGACATCGAGCTCGACACCGAAGACCCCGATGCATTTTGCAACGCCGTCCGTCTGATGGGGCCAACATTTGGCGGCATCAATCTGGAAGATATCAAAGCGCC
>CAKZNT010000088.1 GCA_937132065.1 uncultured Loktanella sp. | reverse complement strand
CAATTTCTTGCAGGCTTCACATCTGTTGATGCCCAATGCCTATACGGCTGATGCCTTGATGACTTCTGCGGATGTGGCCGAGGCGGTGGCGCGCAATATCCATTGCGTCGGGGCGCCGCGCGTTGATCTAACCCTTGGTCCCGACCGCGAAGCGCTGCGCGATACCCTTGGCATTGCCCCCGACTGCAAGGTCATTCTGGTTGCACCGACATGGCGGGGCACGATCGGGGATGGCGACAGTGAAACCCCCGAAATTGATGCCTTGCTGGACCGTCTTAACGGGCTTGATCCTGCGCGGTTTATGATCTTTGTGCAGATGCATGACTTCGTGCCTGCGCCAAATACCCGTGCACGTGCGGTGCACGCCCAGTGCACAACAAATCAATTCCTTTCCGCCGTCGATATTCTGATCACGGATTACTCCAGTATCATGTTCGATTTCCTTGCAACGGGACGGCAGGTGGTTTTGTTCGCCTATGATCTTGAGGACTATACAGCCACCCGTGGGCTGATTGCCGACCTGTCCACGCTCCCTGCGCCAGTCTGCATGGATGTTGATGCCGTGGTGGATGCAGTGCAAGCGGGGGGCCGCTCTGACGCTGATCCGCGCTACGCTGCCGCCCGCGATTTGTATTTTTCAAATGACGACGGGCAGGCCACCAAACGCGCGATTGAACAGGTGTTTCATGCGCCAACCACCCCTGCCCCAACCGCCATAGCATCCCGCCCGCGCATCCTGATTTTCGGCGGCGCATGGAAGAATAACGGCATCACATCCTCGATCATCAACCTGCTTGATGCCTTGGGCCGCTACGATGTGGACGTCTATGTTGCGACCAATGGCGTGGTGATTGATCGCACCGAAGAATACGCCAATAACATCCGCCGCCTGCACCCCAACACCCATATTATCCACCGCGCGGGGGGGATGAACCTCGCCCCTGCCGAACGCGCGCAGCTTGATGATTTCTATCACAGGCAAGTGTTTAGCGATGCCGCCCAAGAGGCCACTGTCCGCGATGTGTTTGCCCGCGAGGCCCGCCGTATGTTCGGTGATATGACCTTTGATGTGGCGATTGATTTCAGCGGTTATTCCCGCTTCTGGTCATTGCTGATCGCAGCCGCCCCTGCGGATCGCCATGTGATCTATCAGCACAACGACATGCTCTCGGAGGCCAGTATCCGCTTTGATGTTTTGCGCGGCGTCTTTGCGACCTACAAGTATTTTGACGCGGTGGTGTCCGTGTCACCCGCCACCTGCGCGCTCAATAGCAGCAACCTTGCGCATTATTACGCAACGCCAGAAGCGGCCACCTCTGTGCGCAACATGATTGATCCCGCAGGGATCAGGGCGCAGTCACTTGCACCGCTCCCCGAGGATATTGATCTGGCTGACGGCCCCACCCGCTTTGTCAGTGTCGGGCGTCTGTCGGGCGAAAAGGCACAGCACCGCATGATCGAGGCGATTGCCGCCTTGCGCGCCCGAGGGCAGGCCGTTGAACTGGTGCTGATCGGTGATGGTCCGCTGCGCGAAGATCTCGAGGCTGCGGCAAGGGCGGCGCGCGTCACCGACCACGTGATTTTTGCAGGTCATCGCGCGAACCCCTTTGCGATCATGGCCCGCTGCGATTGCTTTGTGCTGTCGTCTGATTACGAGGGCCAGCCGATGGTCTTGCTTGAGGCGCTGTCGCTTGAGCTGCCGATTATTGCCACTGACATTGCAGGCACGCGCTCTGTGCTTGATCCGACCCAAGCCATGCTTGTGGCGACCAGCGCCACAGGCATCACTGCGGGCATGGGCGATTACCTCGCAGGGCAGCGCGTCACGCAAGATTTTGATGGCGAGGATTATTGCAACACTGTGATGCAAGAGTTCACTGACAGGGTCGTGGGCAGGCCGCTTTCATTGCGCCCCGCCACTAAGGGGTAACCTTGATTAAAGGATGAAGTCGCTCGCCGACATCCAGCCAAGATCATCAACATTGATTTCGAAATCAACGCGCCCGTCACCATCAACATCCGCTTGCACGATAAGGTCGCGCCCATCACGTGCGATGCGCACTTGCCCTGCACTGCTAAAGCCGGCCGTGCCGATAAAGTCGAATGACTGATTGCCGCCCCGCGTGCTGTTGGCATCAAGCGCCGACAGGTCAATAGAGTCTGAACCACGGCTAAAGTCGGTGATCGTGTCGACGTTGTTATTGCGGCTATGCGAGAGGCTGCTGAAGACAAAGCTGTCTGCCCCGCTGCCACCTGTCAGAACATCACGCCCGCCGCCGCCGTTTAGCACGTCGTTCTTAGTGCCGCCCAGCAATGTGTCGCGCCCGCTGCCGCCGTTGACGATATCGTCGCCGCGTCCACCGCGCACGGTGTCGCTACCGCTGCCGCCGTTCAGGGTATCAACGCCAGTGCCACCGATCAGAACGTCTGCACTACGGCCCCCGTTGATCTCGTCGTGGCCAGTGCCGCCGCGAATGTTGTCACGCCCGCCGCCGCCAGAGAGGTCGTCGTTGCCGCCTTTGCCGAGGATTTTATCAGCGCCGTTATTGCCTGATATCTCGTCATTGCCGCCGCCGCCCTTCAACTTGTTGGCTGCTGCATTGCCGATGATTTTGTCATCGCCCGACCCGCCTGTTGCGTTCTCGATCACAACACCATTTGCGATCGTGAACCCGCCTGCGACCCCGTCCACCGCAGAGACATAACCGCCGCCGCCGTTTTCATAAGCCAGCGTTGCGGCGCGCAGATCAATGGTGGCATCGTCCGCGCCACGGTGGCGGATTTCATCCGTGCCGCCCGTGTCCCAGATCGCTTCCCAATATGTGCCGCCTTCGTTTTCTGTGGCCAGCGTATAGACGTTCGTGCCGCTCGCGAAATTGGTATTGGCCCCGTAAAGCTGTTGCAGATACGCGATATCAAGCGCCATTGCGCCGCCTTCAAAGCCGAAATCACCGCCAGACGGGTTGGCGGGTGCGCTGCCGTCCGTGCCTGTGAAATACCCCGAATTATAGGTCATCACGGTAAAGATACCTTGGTTCAGGTTGTTGTTTCCGTAGTCATCAAACGCGGCATCAACCCCCGTCATGATCCCGGACGTGCCGCCATCATCATGCGGGTGCGCCATGCCCAAGCCGTGCAGCAATTCGTGCACCACCGTCACATAGCCGTAACCGCCGCGTTCGAGATCGCCCCCTGATGTGCGGTCCCAGAGGTCGCCGTTAAACACGCCGATCCCTTCACCGCTTTCGCCCGGTGGGTTGAAATACCCGAGATACGGATTGGCTTCGCTCGAGATTTCATCAAGGTCGAGCACCAACGTCAGGTCGGCTTGCGATGCGTTATAGACCACGTTGAATTCCAGATCGATGACGCTGGACAGGTTGTCCATCATTTCGAGAATTTGCCCACGCTCATAGGCGTTGAACCCCTCGGAGGTATATCCGTCGAACGTTTGCCCGCTGGTTGCGAAATAGACGTTGACGGTTTGATCTTCGAGCTGTGTGCCCCAGCCAAGACTATCTAGCGGACCCGGCGGGATCACCTCTTGTGTGGTGATCCGGTAAACGCCGTCACTAAAGCCTGCAAACGGGCTTTCGTAAGACCATGCTTCGATAAAGTAGTCTCCAGCGGAGGGCGCTTGAAATGTAATCTGGGAATCGCGACCCTGAAAGTCATCGTTCTGCGCCAGCTCGTCGCCATTGTCGTCATAGACCCGCAGATATGGATCCTCGAGCGCGTCAAACCCGTATCCGTCAAGATTGATCTGGATCGCCTGCCCCTCGGACAGGGTCACCCGCACCCAGTCACGGTCGCCCGGTGTTTCCAGTGTTCCGTTAAATGTGGCGTTTGTGCCCATCGAGGCCGTCGTGTTGGTATTGGCAGAAATTGTATCAGGCATCGGTCACTCGCTTATATCATAGATGAAATGGCACATTTACTTTGGCAGACACTAAGGCGTATTGCCCCCGCCACGCAAGATGTGTGACGGGGGCAATATGCGCCCTGATACGTTTGTGATGGGGGTTAATCGCGGGCGTAAACGTCTTCGTAGCGGATGATATCATCCTCGCCAAAGTAGTTCCCCGTTTGCACCTCGATCAAGGCCATCGGCACTTTGCCCGGGTTCTCCATGCGGTGCACGGCCCCCAGCGGGATGTAAACGGATTGGTTTTCAGTCACCAGTTTGACCTCGTCATCAACCGTGACCTTTGCCGTGCCCTCGACCACGATCCAATGCTCGGAGCGGTGGTGATGCGATTGCAACGATAGCGCCGCACCCGGATGCACAACGATCCGTTTGACGTGAAATCTGTCGCCCACAACGAGGCTTTCGAACCAGCCCCAAGGGCGGTGGTCTTTCGGGAATGTTTCGGCTTGTGGCGCCTTCTTGGCCTTAAGTGCGGTCACGGCTTGCTTGACCTCTTGGGTGCGTCCCTTGTGGCTAATCAAGACAGCGTCAGGCATGGCGACGGCCACGATATCATCTAGACCGATACCCACAATCGCTTGCCCTTCAACTTCGGAGCGCAGCAGGGTGTTGGTGCAGTCAATCGCCGTGGCAGGCCCCGACAGTGACACGCCATCCGTTTGCGTCTCGCGCCAGACCGCAGCCCAGTCGCCAAGGTCGGACCAACGCCCCGTGTAAGGCACGACTGACAGGTTG
>CAKZNT010000087.1 GCA_937132065.1 uncultured Loktanella sp. | reverse complement strand
GCGCTGGATGCTGGTGGCGCACGGGGCGCATCGACGATTAGCCAGCAGGTGATCAAGAATGTGTTTCTGTGGCATGGCCGCAGCTGGGTTCGCAAGTCAGCCGAAGCATTCTGGACCCCGCTATCCGAGGTGATCTGGAGCAAGCGCCGTATTCTCGAGCTATACCTCAATGTCGCCGAGTTCGACACCGGGGTGTTTGGCGTGCAGGCGGCTGCGCGCCACTACTTTGGCGTTGATGCGTCTGACCTGACCGCGGTGCAGGCTGCGCGGCTCGCGGCGGTCCTTCCTGCGCCCAAAGATCGCAGTGCGTCGAACCCGACGACATATCTGCGCCGCCGCTCTGCTTCGATCCTTGATGGTGCTGCAACAATAGCAGCGGATGGCCGCGCGGGTTGCTTTACCGATTGATCCCCCATTGAAACGCGGGCCAGCATGCGGCATTGAAGGGGTATCACCTCAAACATAAAGATTGACCTATGAATCGGCTCTATCATTTCCCGCTCTCCCCGTTTTCCCGCAAGGTTCGCCTGTCGCTGGCTGAAAAGCGCATCGAAGTTGAACTGGTTGAAGAGCGTTACTGGGAACAGGATCCGGATTTTCTACGCCGTAATCCCGCTGGCAAAGTGCCCGTTTTGAAGATGGGCAACCGCACGTTTGCCGATAGCACGGCAATTTGCGAGTATCTGGAAGAGGCGTTTCCGACCCCGTCCTTGCTGCCCAAATCTGCCGAGGATCGCTATGAGGTTCGCCGTTTGGTCGCGTGGTTTGACGACAAGTTTCATGCCGAGGTGACTTCGAAGTTGATGGGTGAGCGCGTGTTCCGCAAGGTGATGGGAACTGGCTATCCTGACAGCGCAAATGTGAAGTCGGGCGCGCGCGCTGTGAAGTATCATCTGGATTACATGGCCGCGTTGCTGGATCAGCGCCGTTGGCTCGCTGGCAATGATTTGTCCCTAGCGGATTTTGCGGCAGCGGCGCAATTGTCCTGTTTAGACTATATCTCTGACGTGGACTGGAACCGATCCGAGGTCGTAAAGGATTGGTATGCGAAGATAAAATCCCGCCCTGCATTCCGGTCGTTGCTGGCTGATCAGGTTCCCGGGTTTTTGCCGCCCCGTCATTACGCCGACCTAGATTTCTAAGTTCAGATGACTGATTTGCAGAAACGCTTGGCCGACTATGCCATTGAGGCGGGGTTTGCCAAGGTTGGTTTTTGCAGGCCTGATGCCGTCCCTGAATTGCCCGAGCGACTAGCGGCCTTGGTGGATGCGGGTATGCATGGGCAGATGGGGTGGATGGCAGAGCGCATGGCGTGGCGCGGGTCGGCGGCGGCGCTATGGCCTGAGGCGAAAACTGTTATCATGTTTGCCGAGACCTATACCCCCGAGCATGACCCGACCACGGTTTTTGAACGCTCTGAGGCGGGTGCAATTTCGGTTTATGCCCAGAATAGAGACTATCATGACATCGTTAAGAAGCGCCTAAAGAATGTTGGCCGTTGGCTGATTTCGCAAGAACCTGACGCGCAGATCAAAGTGTTTGTTGATACCGCTCCCGTGATGGAAAAGCCGTTGGCGCAGGCGGCGGGTTTGGGGTGGCAGGGAAAGCACACGAACCTGCTCGCGCGCGATCTGGGGTCTTGGTTCTTTTTGGGTGCGATTTTTACCACGGTCGAATTCGACACTAACAAGGCGGAAACGAGCCATTGCGGGTCTTGCACGGCCTGTCTGGATGCCTGTCCAACGGATGCGTTTCCTGCGCCTTACAGGCTCGATCCGCGCCGTTGTATCTCTTATCTGACGATTGAGCATAGCGGCCCTGTTGATCTGGAGTTGCGGGGCAAATTGGGGAACCACATTTATGGCTGCGATGATTGTTTGGCGGCCTGTCCTTGGAACAAATTCGCGGTGGAGGCCCGAGAGTTGCGTTATGCCGCGCGGGCGGATTTGGTCGCGCCGCCGTTGGCCGACTTGGTGGGCTTGGATGATGCTGCGTTTCGCGCGTTGTTTTCAGGGTCACCTGTGAAACGGGTGGGGCGCAACCGGTTTGTTCGCAATGTGCTCTATGCGATTGGAAATTCGGGCGATAAGGCCTTGTTAGACTCTGTGTATCCCTTGATGAATGACGAAGACGCAACGGTTGTCGATGCAGCCTGTTGGGCAATTGAAAGGTTATCATAATGCAACCGATGCGCGGCATTGTATTCAAGATTTTGTCCGTCTGTGTGTTCGTTTGCATGGCGAGTTTGATCAAGGCCACGTCCGCAGATGTGCCGCCGGGGCAGGCGGTATTTTTCCGCTCGATCTTTGCGCTACCTGTGATCGTGGTCTGGTTGATCATGCGCGGTGAGTTGCGACATGGGTTGGAGACCAAAAACCCGATGGGCCATGTCTGGCGCGGGATTGTCGGGACAACGGCGATGGGGCTTGGCTTTGCTGGTCTCGGATTGCTGCCGTTGCCCGAGGTGACGGCGATTGGATACGCGGCGCCGATTTTGGTGGTCGTATTTGCCGCGATGTTTCTGAATGAAGAGGTGCGCGCATTTCGATTGAGCGCGGTGGCCTTGGGGATGATCGGCGTGATGATCGTGTTGTCGCCGCGTTTGTCGGTTGGTGCGGCGTTGGGCACGTCGGAAACATTGGGCGCGGTTGTTGTGTTGATGGGCGCGGTTTGTGCGGCGTTGGCGCAGGTGTTTGTGCGCAAGCTGGTGGCCACGGAAGGCACGGCGGCGATTGTGTTCTGGTTCTCGATTACGGCCACGCTGATGTCGCTGTTGAGCCTGCCGTGGGGGTGGGCCGTGCCGTCGGTTTCGACGTTTATGCTATTGGCGCTTGCGGGATTGCTGGGCGGTGTCGGGCAGATTTTGCTGACGTCGAGCTACCGTTATGCGGATGCATCTCTGGTCGCGCCGTTTGAATATGTGTCGATGATCTTGGCGTTGGGTGTCGGGTATTTCGTGTTTGGCGAAGTGCCAACGGGAACCATGATCGCGGGGGCCGGCGTAGTGATTTTCGCGGGGCTTTTGATTATCTGGCGGGAGCGGTCGCTTGGGTTGCAACGGGCGCAGCAGCGTAAGGCGATGGGGCATGTTGGGGGGAAGTGATCTTCCATAATGGTCAAAGATTGGAGAGTCCTTCTCCTTTTTCGGGCAGATCAAGTACTCTGATAAGGTCAACGCCGCTTCTACACGCCTCTATTTCTAATGCCATAGAATCTGGGTCCGTATGAGCAACTTTCCATTTGAAGTCCGCGTCACCACCAAAGCTTTCGTAGACGTCCCGTGAACCCTTTAAGACCAGTTCTTTGATTTCCGAAAATGGCCGTTGAGACACTGCCGTATGAATGCGAAGCTTGGTGCAAGTAAACGGCAAGAAAGACTTGAAAATATTCGACCATGTTGGGCTCTCGAAATCAGCGCCGATAATTTCACGCACTTGTCCATTTGGCAGCAAAACGAGATTACCGACGTTCATTGAACGCCACTTCTGTAGCGTGCCTGTCGAGATGTTAAAGCCAGCCAAGTCAAAGTCGTAAATTTCTTGTTTTGCGACCGAAATGAATAGGGCTACACCTTCTAAAGGGACCGAAACGTCCTTTGGATGCATAACGCTTAACCTTTGCTTTATGCGAAGCAAATAGGGCGCCGAAGCGCCCCGATTTTTATGCCCGCACCAGCTTCTCGTAGCTTGCTGAAATATCCAGCGCCATTGCACCGACTTCAAAGTTGTAGTCGCCGATTTGGCCGACTGGGGTGACTTCGGCGGCGGTTCCTGTGAGCCAGCATTGCTCGAAGGACTCTAACTCTTCGGGCATGATGTGCCGCTCGATCACGTTGATGCCTTTCTCGCGCAGCATGTCGATGACGGTTTGGCGGGTGATGCCGTTGAGGAAGGCGTCTGGGGTTGGCGTGTGGACCTCGCCGTTTTTCACGAAGAACATGTTCGCGCCTGTCGCCTCGGCCACGTAGCCGCGGTAGTCGAACATGAGTGCGTCAGAGCAGCCTTTGGCCTCTGCGGCGTGCTTGGACATGGTTGCAATCATGTAGAGGCCTGCGGCCTTGGCTTGGGATGGCGCAGTTTCGGGGGACGGGCGTTTCCATTTGGCGATGTCGAGCTTTGCGCCTTTGGTTTTTGCGTCACCGTAGTAGTTGCCCCATTCCCAGACTGCGATAGCGAGGTGGACTTGGTTGCGCTTTGCGGCGACGCCCATGTCTTCGCCAGAGCCGCGCCATGCCACGGGGCGCACGTAGGCGTCCGTAAGGCCGTTTGCGTCGAGAGTTGCGCGCTTGGCTGCCTCGATTTCGTCCACGGAGAACGGGATTTCAAAGTCGATGAGGTTGGCAGATGTGTGCAGGCGTTCGGTGTGGGCGCGAGATTTGAAGATCTTGCCCGAATAGCAACGCTCGCCCTCGAACACGGACGAGGCGTAGTGCATGGCATGGGTCAGAATGTGGACGTTGGCGTCACGCCATTCGATGAGCTTGCCGTCCATCCAGATTTTGCCGTCACGGTCGTCGTATCCACCAGCCATGTCATGTTCCTCTATTTTGCATTAGTTACGTAAATATGTTCATTTGTGACATAAAGTTACGTGAAATCATCAATTCGCTAGCAGTTGATTCTTGGAATGTCAACAAAGCTGACGTATTGTCCCCTAGGACTTGCTGAAGGATATTGAATATGGCCCACGGTGGACAACCCCCTAGCGGACAAAGCCTGCTGTTTTTAACAGACGAGCAGGTTCGCATCGGGATTGAGGCGATGTTCTTTGCCTATCGCGGGTTTACGGCCGATCCTGATCGTATTTTGGCCACGAAGGCCTATGGTCGCGCCCATCATCGCGCTGTGCATTTTATCCATCGTAGTCCCGGCACAACGGTGAATAATCTGCTCGCGATCCTTGGCGTTACAAAACAATCTCTTAATCGTGTGTTGCGCAGCTTGATTGCAGACGGTTTAGTCTCGAGCACGGTTGGGAAGGCCGACAAGCGTGAACGCCATTTGCATTTGACTGATGCGGGTGCTGCGTTGGAGCGCGAATTGTCGGATGCACAGCGGGATCGCATGCGGTCTGCGTATCGTGCGGCTGGCCCTGAGGCGGTTGCTGGTTTCCGCGAGGTGCTGGAGGCTATGATGGATGAAGAAATGCGCCACCACTATGTGGCGATGAAGGATAGACCCGAATGATGGCCGATGACGCGCACCTGCTGATTGTTGATGATGACGAGCGTATTCGCGGTCTGCTTCAGAAGTTTCTGGTTCGCTCCGGCTTTCTGGTGACGACCGCCCGCGATGCAGCCCATGCGCGCCGTATTCTGTCGGGGTTGGAGTTCGACCTGATCGTTTTGGACGTTATGATGCCGGGCGAGGACGGCGTTACGCTGTGCCGTGATTTGCGTCAGAAGTTGACTACGCCGATCATGTTGCTCACGGCCAAGGCCGAGACAGGTGATCGCATTTCGGGTCTGGAGGCTGGTGCGGATGACTATCTGGCCAAGCCGTTTGAACCCAAGGAATTACTGCTACGGATCAATGCGATTTTGCGCCGTGTCCCTGCCGCAGAGCCAGCCGTGGTTGCGCCAAAGGTGCTGCATCTTGGCGAGGTCCGCTACGACATCGAGCGCGGTGAAATGTGGCAGGGTGATGCACAGGTTCGCCTGACCGCGACCGAGGGGCAGTTGATGAAGATTTTCTCGGCTGCTCCCGCGATGCCGATTAGCCGCGCGACCCTTGTTGAGGAATTGAGTCGATCGGGTAGTCAGACCCAAGAGCGCGCGGTTGACGTCCAGATCACCCGCTTGCGCCGCAAGATCGAAGCCGATCCAAAGCAGCCCCGCTATTTGCAGACAGTTCGCGGCGAGGGTTACATGCTCGCCCCCGATCAAAGCACGGTTTGAGGCCCAGATATGACGACAGCTTTGCTAACCCACGATGCTTGTTACGACCATGTGACACCGCAGGGCCACCCCGAGCAGGTCGCCCGATTGGATGCCGTTCTGGGTGCGCTGCGCGATCTGGATTTGCTGCGCGTCAAGGCGCCGTTGGGGGCCGAGGACGATATTTTGCTCGCCCACCCCAAGGTCCATATCACAGCTATTCGCGATGCCGCCCCCGAAAGCGGCTGGCGCTCGCTGGATGCGGACACACATATGTCCGTGGGCACACTTGAGGCCGCGTTTCGCTGTGTCGGCGGAGTGACCCGCGCGGTTGATCTGGTGATGGCAGGTGAAGCGCAAAATGCGTTTGTCGCGATGCGCCCGCCCGGCCACCACGCCGAGCGCGAGACCCCGATGGGGTTTTGTTTCTTTGGGAATGTGGCGATTGCCGCAAAATACGCGCTTGAGCATCATGGGCTAGAGCGCGTGGCGATTGTGGATTTTGACGTGCATCACGGCAATGGCACGCAGGATCTTGTCGAGGATGATCCCCGTATTCTGTTTTGTTCGACCCACCAAAGCCCGCTATTCCCCGGCACGGGCATGGCCCATGAGGTCGGCGTTGATAATGTGTTGAACTGCCCGCTGCCTGATGGTGCTGGTTCCAAGGTATTTCGTGATGTGATGGAACGGGTTGTTCTACCACGTGTTGATGCGTTTTCTCCTCAACTTCTGATCATATCCGCCGGATTTGATGCACATATCGATGATCCATTGGCGGGGATGAATTTGGATGAAGCCGACTTTGCGTGGATCACGGAGCGCTTGTGCGATCTTGCGGATCGTCATTGCAAAGGACGCGTGGTATCCAGCCTTGAAGGCGGCTATGATTTGGCCGCACTGGGTGCAAGCGCACGCGCCCATGTCAGTGTTTTGAAGGAGAGATCGACATGTCAGAAGCAGTTGACGCCCTAAGTTTCGAGCAGGCGATTGCCGAGTTGGAAAAGGTCGTGGGCCAGTTGGAGCGCGGCGATGTCGCACTGGATGAGAGCATCGCCCTTTATGAGCGGGGCGCGGCCTTGCGCAAGCGCTGTCAGGACGAGTTGAAGCGTGCAGAGGAAAAGGTTGCCAAGCTGACGCTGGATGGAGATGGCAACGCCGCTGCAACGGCGCCGCTTGATGCCTGATCTGCGGCGATCTGACGACAGGCAAATTGTGGATTTGTCGCGCAAGCCGTTTGCGCAAGCGTTGGCGGATGCCGCGGCTGCGGCCCAGTGGAACATCGATTTTGCGCTGACAGGTTTGAGTGGCCCGATCCCTGACGCAATGAAGTATGCCACGGCTGGCGGCAAAGGTTTGCGCGCCTTTCTTGCGATTGAGTCTGCGCGGCTTCACGGGTTTGATGCAAGCCGATCCGGTCGCGCTGCGGCGGCGATTGAGGCTTTGCACGCCTATTCGCTGGTGCACGACGACTTGCCATGCATGGACGATGATGATCTGCGGCGTGGGCAACCAACGGTTCACAAAAAGTGGGACGAGGCGACTGCGGTTTTGGCAGGTGATGCCTTGCAGGCGCTGGCATTCCAATTGGTTGCTCTGGTCGGCTGTCCACTTGAGGCGCGGCTGACGCTTACGTCGACGCTAGCTGTTGCGGCGGGCGCGCGTGGCATGGTTGGCGGACAGGCGATGGATATTGCGGCAGAGACCGCCAAAGCGCCTTTGAACTTAGATGAGATCACGACGCTACAGGCTGGTAAAACGGGCGCGCTCATTCGCTGGTCGGCAATGGTTGGTCCGCGCATGGCGGGGAAATCGCACGATCCGCTGGATGTTTATGGCGATTGTCTGGGCCTCGCGTTTCAGATTGCCGATGATATTCTGGACATCGAAGGGGATGCGACCGAAGTGGGCAAGGCCGTTGGCAAGGATGCCGATGCTGGCAAGGCCACGTTTGTGACGTTGCTTGGCCTTCAGGGCGCTAAAAACCGCGCTGCCGAATTGGTCGCAGAGGCATGTGACCGCTTGTCGTGCTATGGTGAAGATGCCGACACGTTGAAAGAAGCGGCGCAGTTTGTTATCGCGCGTCGAAAGTAAGAGGCTGTTATGACCAATCCAGTGACCCCGACTTTGGACCGCGTTCAATCCCCCGCTGATATGAAGGCGATGACGGATCGCGAGTTGCGCAAGCTGGCTGACGAGGTCCGCGCCGAGACAATTTCGGCTGTGTCCGTCACGGGTGGTCACTTGGGTGCTGGTCTTGGTGTGGTCGAGTTGACGGTTGCGTTGCACGCCGTTTTCGACACACCAAAAGACAAGATTATCTGGGATGTCTCGCATCAATGCTATCCGCATAAGATTTTGACGGGCCGCCGCGACCGTATCCGCACGTTGCGCATGAAAGACGGCCTTTCGGGTTTTACCAAGAGGTCCGAAAGCCCCTATGATCCGTTCGGCGCGGCGCATTCGAGCACGTCGATTTCGGCAGCCCTTGGTTTTGCGGTTGCCCGCGATTTGGGCGGCGATGGTGGCGATGCGATTGCAGTAATTGGCGACGGGTCGATGTCGGCTGGTATGGCCTATGAGGCGATGAACAACGCGGGCCATTTGGGCAAGCGCTTGATTGTCATTTTGAACGATAACGAGATGTCGATTGCCCCGCCCGTTGGCGCAATGTCGTCCTATCTAAGCCGACTTTATGCCGGCGAGCCGTTTCAGGAATTGAAGGCCGCTGCCAAGGGCGCGGTTTCGCTGCTGCCCGAACCGCTACGCGAGGGTGCGCGCCGCGCCAAGGATATGGTCAAGCATATGACCGTTGGTGGCACGTTGTTCGAGGAGCTGGGATTTTCCTATTTAGGCCCGATTGACGGGCATGACATGGAGCAGTTGTTGCAGGTTTTGCGCACGGTGAAGGATCGTGCCACAGGCCCGATTATGATCCACGCGATAACCAAAAAGGGGAAGGGTTTTGGTCCCGCAGAGCGTGCCCGCGACAAGGGCCATGCAACTGCCAAATTTGATGTCGCCACTGGTGAGCAGAAGAAATCACCGAGTAATGCGCCCTCTTATACGAGCGTTTTTGCCGAGACATTGCTGAAATACGCTGCGTTAGACCCTAAAATTTGCGCTGTGACGGCCGCGATGCCTGATGGCACAGGTCTTAATAAATTCATGGAGCGCTATGCGAGCCGCTGCTTTGATGTCGGTATCGCAGAGCAACATGCGGTGACATTTAGCGCCGCTTTGGCGGCTGGCGGGATGCGTCCATTCTGTGCGCTTTACTCGACGTTTTTGCAGCGTGGTTATGATCAGGTCGTGCATGATGTCGCCATTCAGCGCCTGCCTGTGCGATTTGCGATTGATCGCGCTGGCTTGGTTGGCGCCGATGGCGCGACCCATGCAGGTGCGTTTGACATTGCGTTTATGGCAAACTTGCCGGGCATGGTCGTGATGGCGGCGGCTGACGAAGCCGAGTTGGTTCGCATGGTTGCAACTGCTGCGGCATATGATGACGGGCCTATCGCATTCCGTTTTCCACGTGGCGAAGGAGTTGGCGTTGAAATGCCGGCAAACCCTGAACTGCTTGAGATCGGCAAGGGCCGCTTGGTGCGAGAGGGCGCCCGTGTCGCGATTTTGTCGTTTGGCACGCGATTGCAAGAGGTCGAGGCGGCGGCGGAATCGCTTTCTGCAAAGGGGATCAATCCGACGATTGCCGATGCCCGTTTTGCCAAGCCGCTGGATCGGGAGATGATCCTTGAACTCGCGGCCAATCACGAGGCTCTTATTTGTATCGAAGAGGGCGCTGTTGGCGGTTTCGGATCACATGTAGCCCAATTGCTCGCGGATGAAGGCGTGTTTGATCACGGTCTCAAGTTCCGCTCGATGGTTCTTCCCGATACGTTTATCGACCAATCCAGCCCACGCGATATGTATGATATGGCGGGTCTTAATGCCTCGGATATCGAGACCAAGGTGCTTGAAGTTCTTGGCGTTGGCAAAATTGACGTAAAGCGCGCTTAGGATCCGATTTCTTGGGCGAGAAGCGCTTTTAGTCCTGATTTGAAGTCAGGATAGAGTAGCTCGACACCAAGTTCGTTCTTGAGCCGTTCGTTGCTGACCTTTTTGCTTTCCGCATAAAAGCTTCGCGCCATCTCGCTCATTTCCGCGGTTTCAAAGTCAACGGCCTCTGGCACAGGCAAATCCAGAAGTGACGCCGCGTAGGCGATCACGTCTTCTGGCGGGGCGGGATCGTTGTCACATACATTATAGATTGCGCCAGCGTTTGGCCGCTTGATCGAGGCGGAAAGCACGCGCGCGATGTCGGCAACGTGGGTTCGGCTGAAGACCTGCCCCTCTTTGATGATCCGTCGCGCTGTCCCGTTGCGCACCTTTGCAAATGGTCCGCGCCCAGGCCCATAAATGCCTGCTAGTCGAAAAATGTGGAGAGGCAAATTCGGGATGCTTTGCCATGCTGCCTCTGCGTTGACCCGCGCGATACCCCTTTTTGTGGCGGGGGTCAGTGGCGTTGTTTCGTCGACCCATCCGCCATTGTGGTCACCATAGACACCAGTTGTCGACAGGTATCCGACCCATTCAAATTGCTCTGCGCGTGCGGCAATTTCAGACTCTAATAAGGCGAGAACTGGATCGCCTACCTCGGATGGCCCTGCCGAAATAAGGAGGTGTGTCGCGCCATCAAGAGCAGGCTGCATATCCGCGCCCGGCCAGATGCGCGGCTCGATACCGTCAGCCATAAGCTGCGCGGCCTTGTCTTCGTTGCGCGTTGTGCCGATGACCCGCCAATCCTGTTGCAAAAGAATGCGGGAAAGAGCGCGTGCGGTATAACCGTGCCCAAATGAGAGAAGTGTTTTTGTCATGTGTTAGTCGTGCGCCAAGACTTGTCAGGATGCAAGTCTATGCTGCGCTTTCGGACATGGTGACACCATTGCCCCATTGATTGTGTTTCGTAAAGCCTAGCGACCCTTCCAGACGGGGTCCCGCTTTTCTGCGAAGGCCCGTGCGCCCTCGGCTTGATCTTCGGAAGAATAGAGCTTGTCGACGCTAGCGAGTTGCCGCCCCGTTACCCTGTTCATTGCGTCCTGAAATTTGCTGTCCTCTGCATCGCGCACGACCTCTTTTATCGCGGCATAGACGAGGGGCGGCCCAGAAGCGATGAGGCGCGCCATTTCCCACGCGGCAGTCTGTAGCTTGTCGGCAGGATAGACGTGGTTAACCAGCCCCCAGCCGAGCGCCTCCGTTGTGTCAAACCAACGGCCCGTTAACAGTAGTTCCATGGCGATATGATAGGGGATGCGTTTGGGGAGTTTGATGCTGGCGGCATCGGCAACTGTGCCCGACCTGATTTCGGGCAATGCAAAGGTCGCGTGATCAGCAGCGAGAATCACGTCAGCCGAAAGCGCGAGTTCAAGCCCGCCACCACATGCGATCCCGTTGACGGCTGCGATGACGGGCTTGTTCAGGTCGCGCAGTTCTTGCAGCCCGCCAAAACCACCAACGCCATAGTCGCCGTCAACAGCATCCCCGTCATTGGCCGCCTTGAGGTCCCACCCCGGGCAAAAGAATTTGTCGCCAGCACCAGTAATAATCGCAACCCTTAGATCAGGATCATCGCGGAAAGCCGCAAAAGTTTCACCCATGATTTTGGAGGTTGCGAGGTCAATTGCGTTCGCTTTTGGCCTGTTTAGGGTCACATGCAGGATGTTGCCCTCGCGCTTGGTCTCAATTGGGTTTGTCATTTTGTTATCCTTATGAGGGCATCTGCGGCAATTGCGGTTGAGGCTGTGCAGATAAGCGGGTTGATCTCAATTTCTTCAACCTTGTCCGCATTCGCAAGCACGTAGTTTTGCACGGCGAGGATCGCGTCGATTATGGCATCGAGGTCGGCGCCCAGTTTACCGCGGTAACCCTCGAGCAATGCGGAAATCTTGAGCGATTTAAGGCTCTGTTTCAGGGCGTTCTTGCTGCTTGGCAGGAGGAGGGAGGTCGTGTCGTTAAGGAGTTCGGTCAGAATGCCTCCAGCGCCGATAGTAAGGACAAACCCGTGAACGGGGTCTTTGACGATCCCGACCAGAAGTTCGGCGACAGTGTCGGTGATCATTTCCTCGATCAGAAAGGTGTCAGTGTCGATGTGGGTCGCCGCATCGATGACGGATTGTTGTGTCGGCAGGTTCAGGATGACTGCGCCTGCTTCGGTTTTGTGTGCGAAACCAGTGCCCTTGAGGGCGACGGGAAAGTGCAGGTGCGACATGTCGGCCTTTGTGATCTCACTGGTCGCGATGTTTGCGGGAATTTGCAGGCCGTGTTCTGCAAGCGCGCTCTTTGCTTGGACTTCGTTGAGGAGGTGGCTGTCGTCGTTTTGGGTTGCTTGAATGAGGTCGAGATCGAGGTCAGCGGCCGTTTGGGATTGCGCGTGAGACGTGGCGTGCAGTGCATCGCGCAGTCCATTGAAGGGGATCACGCCGCCTGCGAGAAGGCGGTGCGCGACTGGTTCGGGCATGAGTTCGGGAAGGGTTGCGACCATGGCGATGTTGCCTCCGGTTTGGGCGCGTGTTTCGAGTGCGGCTTGCACGGCGCAGTCCCAATCAGACGGATCGCAACGGTCGGCGCGCGGAAAGTCGACGATAAGTAGTGTGAGGGCCAAAACAGGGTCTATCATGGCGGAAAACGCGGCAGTCATCGCGCCAGTATCCCGCCAGATGTAGGTGTGATAGTCGAGCGGATTGGCGAGCGTGACTTTGGGGCCGAGGGCGTTGAAGAGGGCCGTGTGCTGGCTTTTGTTGAGCGGCGGAAAGGTGAGGTCGAGATCGTGTGCGAGGTCAGCGGCGAGGGATGCTTCACCACCAGAGCAACTGATTGTCGCGATGTTTGTGTTCGCAAGTGGACCTGTGACATGCAAGATTTTGAGGGTCTCGATAAGGGTTGAGAGGTCATCGACGCGGGCGATGCCGAGGCGTTTCAACAGTGCGCTTGCGCCTGCGCCGCTGCCTGCGAGGGATGCAGTGTGCGAGATTGTGGCGGCTTGGGCTTGGGTGGATTTGCCGACTTTCAAAGCGACGAGCGGGATGTTCTTGGCGTGCGCGGCGCGGGCGAGAGTTTGCCAAGCGGCGGTGTCGCCGAACCCTTCGATGTGCAGTCCAATCGCCGTGACGCGGGGGTCGTCGAGCAGGCCGAGGGCGATTTGTGCCTGCGTTGTCTGTTCTTGATTGCCGCAGGTGATGACGTAGCTAATGGGGAGCGCGCGTGCCTGCATAGTCAGGTTGATCGCGATGTTTGACGATTGTGTAAGGATCGCCACGCCGCTGGTCACGGGCGTGCAACCATGTTGGTCAGGCCACAGAAGTGCGCCGTCGAGGTTATTGATCATGCCATAACAGTTTGGCCCAAGGATCGGCATGTCGCCTGCTGCTGCGAGGAGTTGTGTGTTGAGGGTTTGCCCGTCCGCCACCTCTGCGAAGCCTGACGCGAAACAGACGGCGCCCCCCGCCCCCATTGCGGCGAGCGCATTCACCGTGTCGATTGTGGCAAGGCGATTGATCCCGATAAAGGCGGCATCTGGTGCATTGGGAAGGTCGGAAAGGGCTTTGTAGACACTGATTTTGCGGACTTCACCGCCCTTGGGATGCACGGGCCATATGGCCCCGCCGTAGTCCGATTTGAGAAGTTGCGAGATAACGGCATCGCACCATGCGCCGCCTCCAACGATGGCGATTGATCGCGGGCGCAGAAGGCGGGACAGGTCGCGGGTCATGCTCCGAGCGGTCGTAGCAGGTCGCGCGAAATGATGTGGCGCTGGATTTCGGATGTGCCGTCCCAGATCCGTTCGACCCTTGCGTCACGCCAAAACCGTTCGAGGGGATAGTCGTCCATAAGGCCCATTCCGCCGTGAATCTGGATTGTGGCATCTGTAACGCGCGCGAGCATTTCGGTTGCATAAAGCTTGGCGCTGGCGATTTCGCGGTTGGCTGGAAGCCCTTGGTCGAGCCTGTCGGCGGCGGCGAGTGTCAGCAGATCGGCCGCGTCAATCTCGGTGATCATGTCGGCGAGTTGGAAGCTGACCCCTTGGAATTTGCCGATGGGTTGGCCGAATTGTTCGCGCTCTGCGGCGTAGTTCAAGGCATAGTCGAACACCCGGCGCGCGCGCCCCACTGACATTGTCGCGACCGTGATCCGCGTGGCGTAGAGCCATTCGTTCATGACCGCAAATCCGCCGTCAACCTCGCCAAGCACCTGAGCATCGGGCAGGCGGCAGTCGTCGAACTCGAGGATCATGTTTTTGTAGCCACGATGCGACACAGATTTGTAGCCGTC
>CAKZNT010000086.1 GCA_937132065.1 uncultured Loktanella sp. | reverse complement strand
ACTGAGTACCGGGTCGTTCCTGTGTTGGTATGCGGGGATCGATCACCCGCAAATGCAGGCACATTATGAACGAATAATGGACGAGGTGCCGTTTGGCGTGCCATCCAACGACCCCGCGGCAGAAACTTTTAGCCCAAAACGCTACTGGCGTGGGCCGACGTGGTCCAACGTGAACGCGCTAATTGCGATTGGTCTGGCTGAAATGCACCATATCACTAAGGCAGAGCAGCTACGCAAAGCCACGCAAAGCCTGATCGCGGAACATGGGTTCTTTGAATATTTTGACCCCTATATTGGCACGCCCGAAGGTGGAGACAACTTTAGTTGGACCGCCGCAATCTGGCTGACATGGGCGTCACCGCATGCCAAGGGGAGGTTCTAAATGGGCTCTATCGCATTAAAATCCGTCGAAAAATGGTTCGGCGATGTTCAGGTTATCAAAGGGGTTGATCTAGACATTTCCGAGGGTGAATTCATTATCTTCGTCGGCCCGTCTGGGTGCGGGAAATCGACGCTTTTGCGTATGATTGCCGGGCTCGAAGAAACCAGCCGCGGCCAAATCATCATTGATGATCGCGATGCGACGGCAGAGCCACCTGCAAAACGTGGGCTCGCGATGGTATTTCAATCCTACGCCCTTTATCCGCACATGTCCGTGCGTGACAACGTTGGGTTTCCGCTCAAATCCGCGGGGCTCCCAAAGGCAGAGGTCGAAGCCAAGGTCAATGAGGCCGCGCGTGTCCTCAAGCTCGACGATTACATGGACAGACGCCCCAAGGATCTTTCCGGTGGCCAGCGCCAGCGCGTGGCCATTGGCCGCTCTATCGTGCGCGATCCCACGGCGTTCTTGTTTGACGAACCGCTATCCAACCTCGATGCCGCCCTGCGGGTCGAAATGCGCTATGAAATCGCCAAGCTTCACCAGACACTAAAATCGACAATGATCTATGTCACCCACGACCAGGTGGAGGCGATGACGCTGGCGGATCGGATCGTTGTACTGGAATTTGGTAAAATCGCCCAAGTCGGCAGCCCGCGCGAGCTCTATGAAAAACCAGCGAACCTTTTTGTGGCTCAATTCATCGGATCGCCACGGATGAACGTCATGCCTGCAAAGGCCGTTCCGTCAGTCGGTTCGCCCGATCAGGCCGTTTCGGTTGGCATCCGGCCCGAACATATCGCATTGGTCAAAGCGGGGGACGGGCACCTGCAGGGAACCGTCGATGTCCTGGAATATCTAGGTGCGGATACCTTCGTGATTATTGCAGGCGGCGCCGCTGGCCAAGTCACTGTGCGTGTCACCGGAGACACTGAACTTAGCACCGGCACGGCTGTGGGGCTGTCATTCGCGCGCGAGAACCTGCACTTCTTTGACGGGGATGGATACGCAATTCGGTGACGGGACTTTCGAAACTCCAAAGCGGCTACACGACCAGTGCCCTTGCCACATAGCCGACATAGGTGACCGTCCGCAGCGAATGTTCTAATGATTCGTCGATTTTCCGAAGCCGCCCGTTTGGTTCGTTGGCAATGGTGTACGCATAGGTTTTCAATGACTTGCGTATGCCGCTTTGCACCTACTTTTATGCAACCCGTAGGTAACCTGGAAACGGGCTTTGTCCCTGCAATGCAAGGGTTTTCTTTTATATCAATGGGATAGGATGGTGGGTGATGAGAGGCTCGAACTCCCGACATCTTCCGTGTAAAGGAAGCGCTCTACCAACTGAGCTAATCACCCGATAACGGTCATTTAGATCAACGGGCTGCGGGGTGCAAGCCTCATTTGAGAACTTTTTGCATACCATCTTTTAAATGGTAAACCGTGCCCTGCCCGCCGTGCACCGATGCTGCGCCGATTGCATCTTCACCAACGACCAAACCACGCAAGACGCGGCTGGTCACACCATGTGTCACAAGGACCGATGGCCCTTTTAAATCAGCAAGAAACGCGGTGACACGGCAGGTCACACCCGCCAGGCCTTCCCCCCCGGGGGCGGCCTCATATTGCGCCATAAACGCGTCGGGGCCATCCTCCATCGGCAGGTCATCACGCAACAAGCCCGACCACTCACCGACGGTAATTTCGGCAAGGCGGGGGTCGGTTTGCACAAAACCGGCAACATGTGACAATGCGATTCCCGCGGTTTGCACAGCGCGCATCTGCGGCGAGCAAATAAACGAGAAATCTTGCAAATCAATGCGCTGCAAAATCTCGCCCTGACGGGTCGCCTCTGCAACCCCTTGCGCAGTCAGCGGCGAGTTTAGCGCGCCCTGCATGCGGCCCTGCTCATTCCATTCGGTTTGACCATGCCGCAAGATATAAAGTTCGGGATAAGGCAACGGGCGGATCACCGCGCGGTTATACCTCGTCGGTCTCGTCGGCATCACGATCAGACGGACCCGCACCAAGGCCCGCGCCGTCTTTCATCGTGCGCAGCTTGAGGGTCAGAACCTTAGCGCCCTCGCCGATATCCTTGGACTTTACCACACGCAGCTTGCCCATCGGGGGCAGGTTCAATTCTTCACCGTTGGACAGCGCCTCGGCCAGAACCGCAAGCGCGGCCTCGATCGCTGGCTTTGCATCGCGTTTCTTCACATCCGTGCGTGACACCGCGCGATCGAGAAACTCCGGTTTCTTGATCATCTCGCCTTGGGGCACAGAAACCGCAGGATTAACGATCTTGGTCGTCGGGGCCGTCACGTTCAACGGGGTCACCACGGGATCGGGCAATACAGTCTTGAGTTTCACCGTCTTTGAGGACGCTTTGGATTTACCGGACATCTGGGTCTCCTGACATTGTTGCACCCACCCTAGGTCACAGCGCAGCCGTTTAACATAAGGTATTGGCGGAAAAATGATAATTGTTGCGCAAACGAAAACAATGCAAGCACAAAAAAGGGGCGCGCCACTACTGGCACGCCCCCGAATTGTAATACTTGGAAAAGCTTAGTGCGCAGTCGCACCCTGCCCGCCCGCGCCTTTGGCCAATGCGGCGGCAGCGGCAGCCTCTTCAGCCGCCTCGTCCCACTCGATCGGCTCGGGCTTGGACACAAGCGCATGCTCCAACACCTCTGACACATGCTTCACAGGGATGATCGTCAGCCCCTCTTTCACATTGTCAGGGATCTCGGGCAGGTCCTTCTCGTTGTCCACAGGAATCAGCACCGTCTTGATGCCACCACGCAGCGCCGCCAACAGCTTCTCCTTGAGGCCGCCAATCGGCATCGCGTTTCCGCGCAACGAAACTTCGCCCGTCATCGCAATATCCTTGCGCACGGGGATATCCGTCAGCACAGACACAATCGACGTGACCATCGCCAGACCGGCACTTGGGCCATCCTTCGGGGTCGCGCCATCAGGGACGTGCACGTGAATATCAATCGCGTCAAACTTGGTCGGCTTCACGCCAATCTCTGGGGCAATCGAGCGCACATAAGACGAAGCGGCGTCAATCGACTCCTTCATCACATCACCAAGCTTACCCGTGGTCTTCATGCGTCCCTTACCCGGCAAGCGCAGGGCTTCGATGTTCAACAGCTCACCACCAACAGAGGTCCATGCAAGGCCAGTGACAACACCAACCTGATCCTGATCTTCGGCCAGACCGAACTTGAACTTCTTGACGCCAAGATAGTCGTTCAGATTTTGCGCAGTGACTTCAATCACTTCCGCCTCTTTCTTCACAATCTTGGTGACCGCTTTGCGGGCGATCTTGGCCAGCTCGCGCTCCATGTTCCGCACACCCGCCTCGCGGGTATAGACGCGAACCATCGACAACAGGGCATCATCGGAAATGCTAAACTCTTTGGCTTTCAGGCCGTGGTTCTTCATCACCTTGGGCAGCAAATGCTGGCGGGCAATCTCGCATTTCTCGTCCTCGGTATACCCCGACAACGAAATGATCTCCATACGATCCAAAAGCGGGCCGGGCATGTTGTAAGAGTTTGCCGTGGTCAGGAACATCACATTCGAAAGGTCATACTCAACCTCCAGATAGTGATCCACAAATGTGGCGTTCTGTTCGGGGTCCAGCACCTCAAGCATCGCAGACGCAGGGTCGCCACGGAAATCCTGACCCATCTTGTCGATTTCATCGAGCAAAATCAGCGGGTTCGTGGTTTTCGCCTTTTTCAGCGCCTGAATAATCTTGCCGGGCATCGAGCCAATATAAGTGCGGCGGTGGCCACGGATTTCGCTCTCGTCACGCACGCCACCAAGAGAGATACGAATAAACTCGCGCCCCGTGGCCTTGGCCACAGATTTACCAAGGCTCGTTTTACCCACACCTGGCGGGCCGACCAAACACATGATCGGGCCTTTCAACTTGGCAGAGCGCTGCTGCACAGCCAAATACTCGACAATGCGTTCCTTAACCTTTTCAAGGCCATAGTGGTCGTTATCAAGCACCGCTTGCGCCGCGCCAAGGTTCTTCTTGGTGCGCGACTTCACGCCCCACGGCACGCCCAAAATCCAGTCCATGTAGTTGCGCACAACCGTGGCTTCCGCTGACATCGGCGACATGTTCTTGAGCTTCTTAAGCTCGGCATCCACCTTCTCGCGGGCCTCTTTGGAAAGCTTGGTTTCGGCAATACGGGCCTCAAGTTCAGCGACCTCGTTCGCCCCGTCCTCGCCATCACCCAATTCCTTCTGAATGGCCTTCATCTGCTCATTCAAATAATATTCGCGCTGGGTGCGCTCCATCTGGGTTTTGACGCGGGTCTTGATCTTTTTCTCGACCTGTAGCACGGACATTTCGCCCTGCATCAGCCCGTAAACCTTCTCAAGGCGCTCTGTCACCGACAATGTCTCAAGCAGACCCTGCTTTTGATCCACTTCAATACCCAGATGCCCTGCGACCAGATCGGCAAGCTTGGCAGGCTCGGACGCATCACCAACAGCGGCCATCGCCTCTTCGGGAATGTTCTTCTTGATCTTGGCATAACGCTCGAATTCAGCCGCGACATTGCGCACCAAGGCCTCTTCCTCATCCGCATTGCCAGCCACCTCATCAAGGTATTCCGCCGCCGCTTCAAAGTAATTTGCGTTCTCGATGAAATCGGTGATGCGCACGCGATCACGGCCCTCGACAAGCACCTTCACTGTGCCGTCAGGCAATTTCAAAAGCTGTAGAACATTGGCCAATACGCCAGACTTATAGATGCCATCCTGCGCGGGATCATCCTCACCGGGATCAATCTGGCTAGACAGCAGAATTTGCTTGTCGTCCTGCATCACCTCTTCGAGGGCGCGGACAGACTTCTCGCGACCCACAAACAGGGGCACAATCATATGGGGGAAAACCACAATATCGCGCAGCGGCAATACGGGGTAGGATGAACTCAACGGTTCTTTCATGCTCTTTCCTTTTTTAGCAAATCAGTCGAACCCCGCTTTTGCAGCCGTCCAACCGATCCCTTGAACTTGTTAAGATGGGGCGACAGAGCACCCGTTTCAACTGTCCAACGATTTTGTGACACAATGCCCGCCATGGCCCACGTTCGCAAGGACCGAGTAGCTAAAACTCAAGCAGAAACGTTAAGCTGTTGCCGCCTCTGCGGCTTCGCGCTCCTGCGCCTTTAGCGCAAGGTTCAACAGCTTGTAGCCCTGACCATACCAATGTGTGTCGCAGGGATATTCGATATTCATCGACGCCACGTCACAGGGCGTAAAACTCCGCTGAGAGGCAGGCAACGCACGGCGGCCCCACGCCACAGGATCGTTCTGATGGTCGGGGTTATAATCCCAGCCCACCTTATCACACAGACGGTTAAACATCTCGAAAACGACTGGCTGGGTCGGGTGGTTCATCCCGTATAGGGTCGGTTGCTTGCGCCAAGTCTCTGACAGGTAATCAGAAATCGCGATATCACAGTCAGCCTCTTCCTTTTCACGGATGCGATCAATCGACGACAGGACCCGCTGCTCGCACTCCATATCAATCTTGCCATCACAGTAGTCATTGAAGATATGGATCGGCTTGCGGCCCTCTTGGCCGCGTAGCAATTGATCAGCACCACGAATGACAGAACGGCCCTTGGAGGCAATAATCTCAAGCGAGGCAATCCCGTCGATATAAACGTAAGGCACAAACACCACATCGCCCTTCGCACTCGCACGCACATCATCCACGTTAAAGGTCGTGGTCGGATTTGCGATGGCCTGACTGATCACAAGGTCGGCCTCGGCCAGCTCGCGGCGGGTCTCGTCCTCGTCAAACGTGCCCCAATACGGGGTGATCGTCTGAAAGCCGGCCTTGAGGCTCGGAAACATCTCACGGCACAGGCCACGCATGGCATTCACCTGACAGTTACCTAAGAAAAATACCTTCATCGCACGACCCTCACAGACTTCTTTTTCACGACCCTAGCGCACACGCCCACAGGATCAAAGCGGATCAATGTCCCCTCGGGCGCGGCCCGCATGAAAATCAGCCTCCCAAGCCGCAAACGTGCCAGCCGCAATCGCGTCGCGCATCCCTTGCATAATATCCTGAAAATACCGCAAGTTATGCCATGTCAGCAACATCCCCGAGATCATCTCTTGGGCGCGGAAAACGTGGTGCAGATAGGCGCGGGAATAATTTGAACAGGCAGGGCAGCTACAATTCTCGTCCAAGGGGCGCGGATCATCGGCATGACGGGCATTCTTGATATTTAGCACACCGCGGCGGGTAAACACCTGCCCCGTGCGCCCCGAACGGCTCGGCAAAACGCAGTCCATCATATCAATGCCACGCTTCACCGCGCCGACAATATCATCAGGCTTGCCCACGCCCATCAAATAGCGGGGCTTATCAACAGGAAGCTGGTCAGGTGCGAAATCCAGCACCTTGAACATCGCCTCTTGTCCCTCGCCCACGGCCAACCCGCCAACCGCATAGCCGTCAAACCCGATATCGGTCAGGGCTTTGGCGCTCTCTTCGCGCATATCTTGCTCAAGGCCACCCTGCTGGATGCCAAACAACGCATGACCCGGACGATCACCAAAGGCATCGCGCGAGCGCTGCGCCCATCGCATCGACATGCGCATGCTCTCTTCAATGCGGGCGCGATCCGCGGGCAACGCAGGGCATTCGTCAAAACACATGACGATATCAGACCCGAGCAACTTCTGGATCTCCATCGAGCGCTCGGGCGTCAACTCGTGCTTTGAGCCATCAATATGAGACTTAAACGTAACGCCTTTTTCCGACATCTTGCGCAAGTCCGCGAGGCTCATCACCTGAAATCCGCCGCTATCGGTCAGGATCGGCTTGTCCCAGTTCATAAACTTGTGCAGGCCACCAAGGCGCGCAATGCGCTCGGCCGTCGGACGCAACATCAAATGATAGGTATTGCCCAGCAGAATATCCGCGCCGGTCGCAGCCACACTCTCGGGCATCATCGCCTTGACAGTTGCAGCCGTGCCCACGGGCATAAACGCAGGCGTGCGAATATCGCCGCGCGGTGTGGAAATCACGCCAGTGCGGGCCTTGCCGTCTGTCGCATGGAGGTCAAATGAGATACGTTTTGTCATCCGACCCTCTTGCCGCAACTTGAGCAGAAGGAAAAGCCCCTTCCAATTCGACCCGCGATAAAGTTAACAGACGCCCAAGCCTTTCAAACCAACGGCCAAGACAGCCCGACCCGCCCCAAGCAGCAGAGACAGCGTCATGAATTTCCACTCGTTTGGCCCCGCCATTGGCGCAACCTCCCCCATCGAAGCCCTGCGCGCAGGGCTTGGCGCGTTCATCGGGCTCGCGGTTGCGGGCCTGTTTGTGCTCGCACCAGCAATCGACTTGCGCCTCGGGCTCTATTTGGTTGCCCCCTTCGGGGCGAGCGCGGTCCTCCTCTTTGCGGTCCCCAATAGCCCCCTTGCGCAGCCGTGGTCGGCGATCATCGGCAACACGGTCTCCGCTTGTGTCGCAATTGCCATCTGCTTGCTAATCAACGACCCGATTTTGCGGATCGCACTGGCCGTGAGCCTCGCCATTTCCGCCATGATCCTCTGCCGCGCACTTCATCCCCCGGGCGGCGCGGTTGCCATGACTGCCGCCATGAGCCCGCAAGCCGTGCAAGAGCTCGGCTTCATGTTTGCGCTGACCCCCATAGCGCTCGGGACCATCATTCTCGTATCAATCGCGATTGCCTACGGGCGGCTCACAGGGCGGCACTACCCGTTCCGGCAATTCGACGGGCCTGACACGGCGGCGAAACACGATGCCAAACCAAGCGAACGGCTCGGATTGTCAGAGGCCGAACTGACCGAGATTCTCGGGCGGTATCGGCAATCGTTCAACCTCGGCGTCGAGGATCTGGCGCGACTTATCGGCGCCGCCGAACTTCAGGCGGTGGGGCACGCAACCACCCCGATGACGGCTGGCGACATCATGTCACACGACCTGACGACCGTGCATGCAGATACGCCGCTTTCAGACATCGCGGCCCTCTTCACACGTCACAGGTTCACGGCTCTCCCCGTCATTGACGCCGCAGGCGACTTTCTCGGCGTCATCTTTCAAATCCACCTCATTCGCGTTGCCCAAAATGACGCCAAAGGCCTTCACATCAGGTTCCGCCACGCGATGCGCCACCTTTTGAACCAGCAAGCCGATACCGCCCTTGTCGCTGCCGAACTCATGACCACCGATGGCCCGCGCGCCGCAATCGACACACCCGTTGCGGCGCTGCTGCCGCTCATGGCTGACGGTGATGTTGATGCCGTGCCAATCATCCGCGGCCATACCATCGTCGGCATTGTGACCCGCACCGATATGATGAGCGCCCTCGCACGGATCAGCCTGCGATAACACGCGCCGCAACGCGCGGATTAGCCCGCCTGCGACGCCCCCAATTCCAGTTTTTTACCGTTGCCTCCTCCATTTTTCGGTGCACGCGGCGTGCACGTCCGGTGCACATGCTGTGACACCCTTTACGGCCCCGCGTTCAAACCCTATATGAACAGTCAGGAATAGCAGGACAGCTCACATGACAGACGCAAGCACCCCCGTTGAAGGCACACCACTCATCGCACCTTCCACGACCGACCACCCCCTCTACGAGGATATCGTGCAGGCGTGCCAGTCCGTCTATGACCCTGAAATTCCAGTGAATATTTATGACCTCGGCTTGATTTACACGATCCTTATCAACGAGGATAACGCGGTGAACATTACAATGACGTTAACCGCGCCCGGGTGTCCTGTTGCTGGTGAAATGCCGGGCTGGGTTGCCGATGCCGTCGAACCCCTTCCAGGCGTCAAACACGTCGATGTCGCCATGACCTTCGAACCCCAATGGGGCATGGAAATGATGTCCGACGAGGCCCGCCTCGAACTCGGCTTTATGTAATAAATTCAACGCCCTACCAAGGGTCTTGGAAAACGGAACCCCAGCTCCTATCTTAGGTAGGATAAGGAGTATTCACATGTTCGGTATCCCCGGAAAACAAGCCGTCGAAATCACACCAAAAGCCGCCGCGCAGATTGCAAAGCTCATGGCCAAAGATGGCTCTGAAGGGCTGCGGATCGGTGTGAAAAAAGGCGGCTGCGCGGGCATGGAATACACCATGGAATACGTCAACGAAATCAATCCGTTGGATGAAACCGTGGAGCTTGACGGCGCGCGGGTCATGATCGCCCCGATGGCGCAAATGTTTCTGTTCGGAACCGAGATCGACTACGAAACGTCCTTGCTGGAATCAGGTTTCAAGTTCCGCAATCCAAACGTCGTTGATGCCTGCGGCTGCGGCGAGTCGATCAAATTCGACGAAACACTCAGCACCACAAAATGAGCGTTTCCGACGCTGATATCGCTTTTGCGCTTGATCTGTTTTCCGACCTCGGGCCCGTCACATATCGCAAAATGTTTGGCGGTCTTGGGCTGTATTACGATGGCACAATCTTCAGCGTCGTCAGCAGCGATGGCTCGATCTTCCTTAAGGCAAAAGGCAGCCTTGCCAACACCTTAGCAGAAGATGGCGGCACGCAATTTCACAACATGCCCTACTGGTCCCTGCCCGATCAAGCGCTGGAAGACCCGACAATTGCATGTGATCTGGGGCGGCACGCATTGCGCGATCTGCTGGACTAATCCTTTTGCAAATGCACGTAGGTCTCGTCGTAACGCTTCTTGAGGTGCACCCAAGCCGCGATTGTCTCGTCTGATCCGACAGGCGCAACATTCGCGTCATGGTTCGGGTTAAAGAATAGCGGCACAGAAATGCGCTCGGCCTGCGTGCCAACAACACGATGAGGTGTGGCCTTGACCTTCCCGCCCGTCCACATCTCCAGCATCTCGCCAAAGTTGATTACAAATTCACCGGGTGGCGCCGACACAGGAATCCAGCCCCCGCCCCGCTTGCGCACTTCCAGACCCGCAGAGCCATCCGTGGCCAGCAACGTCAAACACCCGTAATCAGTATGCGTTGCAATGCCAAAATCCTTATCCGTCGCCCAAGCAGGCCGCTCGGGGTAAAAATTGCCCCGCAAAAGCGCCATAGGCCGGTCAAACCTCGCGCGAAAATACTGCCCGTCCTCGCCGACAGCTGTTGCCAGCGCACATAGTAAATCCAGCGCAAAATCAGTGGCTTCCCCGTAATACGCACGTAGGTTGTCAGAGAAACCCTCAGGGGCATCAGGCCATAGGTTCGGGGCATAAAACGACAGGTTCTGCGCCGCAATCGGATCGTCATCAGCCAAGGTAAACCCGCAATCGAAAACCTGCTTATAATCAGGGTTGGCATCTGGATCGACCTGCTCTGCACCCGCAGCCCCCCAGCCGCGATTTGATCCGGTTCTGGCCATATCAAACTGCGATTTTTGCGCGGCTGGCAGGTGAAAAAACGCGCTATAGGCGTCGATCACACCCTGCACTGTGGCCGCTGACAACGGGGTATTATAAACGGTCATAAACCCGACACCCGTCGCTGCCTCACTCGCCAGCGCCACCGCCTCGGGATCACCCGCCATCAACAAAGCAGCATCAATTCTCGGTATCATGTCGACCTCTCCAAAACTTGCCTGCCCCGTCATTGCGCAAGCCGCCTAACCTTTGCAACCCCTTTGGCAAATTGCTACCAAGGGCATGACATCTTTGAAAGGACGACACATGCGCCGCAAAATCGCAGCAGGGAACTGGAAAATGAACGCCATGCAGGGTGATCTTGCAGAGGCATCCAGCATTGCAAATCATCCAGCCGATGCAATCGACGTCGTTCTGTGCCCGCCCGCGACACTTCTGGCACAAATGTCCGCACTGCCCTTGGGCACGGGTGGGCAAGACTGTCATGCGAACTCCGCAGGCGCCCACACAGGCGACATCGCGGCCTCACAACTCCGCGACGCAGGTGCGAGCTACACCCTCACGGGCCACTCCGAACGGCGCACCGACCACGGCGAAACAAATGCCATGATCAACGCCAAATCTGTCGCCGCAATCGACGCGGGATTAATCGCAATCATCTGCATTGGCGAAACACTGAGCGAACGGGAAAACGGCAGCACGCTGACGATCATCGACGGGCAACTCGCAGGATCCATTCCAGACTGCGCCACGGCCCTCAACACAGTGATCGCCTACGAGCCCGTCTGGGCCATCGGCACAGGCAAAATCCCCTCCACCGCACAAATCGGCGAGGTGCACGACCACATCCGCGCGCATCTGCAAAACCGCTTTGCTGATGGCAACGACATGCGCATCCTCTACGGCGGCTCGGTCAAGGCAAGCAACGCACAAGAAATCTTCGCCATTGCCAATGTCGACGGGGCGCTCGTGGGCGGCGCCAGCCTCAAAGCTGCCGACTTCACACCCATCATGGATGCGCTCGCCAAGGCCTGACTTTCCATGTCCGTTATCAAACTCCCGCCGGAGGCTGACCACCCAACAAAAAAGGGCGCCACTTGATACCCAAGCCGCGCCCTTTCGTCATGCTATCAAAGACTTGCGCGCAAGCGCTCACTTACTTCAATATCAACTCCGGCCCCATGAACTTCGTCGGCAGATAGGTCGAAATTGCAGGGATATACGTGACCATAATCAGGAACACGAACAGCACCGCAAGGAACGGCAGCGCCGCACGCACCACAGCCATCATCGGCATGCCCGCAACACCAGAAGTGACAAACAGGTTCAACCCGACTGGCGGCGTAATCATGCCAATTTCCATATTCACAACCATGATGATCCCTAGGTGGATCGGGTCAATGCCCAGCGAAATCGCAATCGGAAACACAAGCGGCGCAACGATCACAATCAAGCCCGATGGCTCCATGAACTGACCGCCGATCAACAAGATCACGTTGACCACAATCAGGAACATCACCGGTCCCATCCCCGCGCCCAGCATGGCCTCGGCAATATGCTGTGGGATTTGCTCGTCGGTCAGCACGTGCTTGAGGATCAACGCATTGGCGATGATAAACATTAGCGTCACTGTCAGCTTGCCACCCTCATAAAGGGTCTTGCGAGTATCCTCATGAAACATTGCGGTAACCAAGGTCCAAGGCTTGCGCAGCAAGGATGCGCCCTGCGCGCCGTTCTTGGCAGCTAGCGGACCCATATCGCGGTAGATAAACGTCGCCACGACATAGGCATAGACCGCCGCAACCGCCGCCGCTTCTGTCGGGGTAAACGCGCCCGGTTTCCACGTCAGACCATCCGCGCCAACCCAAGGGTGGCCATAAATCCCGCCCATGATGATCACGATCAATAGCAGACCCCAAGCGGCGTCACGGAAGCTGGCGAAAATCTCGCCCCAGCCTAGCCATTCGCCTTTGGGCATGTTCTTGATACGGGCCATGACATAGATGGTGACCATCAACATGACGCCCGCCAGAATGCCGGGGATTACACCCGCAAGAAACATACGGCCAACCGACACATCTGTGGCAGAAGCATAGACAACCATCACGATGGACGGCGGGATCAGGATCCCCAATGTGCCCGCGTTACAAATGACGCCGGCTGCAAATTCCTTGGTGTAACCGACCTGCCGCATCGCCGCGATGACGATAGACCCGATCGCCACAACCGTGGCAGGGCTGGACCCCGACAGGGCCGCGAACATCATACAGGCGAGAACACCCGCAATCGCCAAACCACCTTGCAAGTGGCCGACGCAGGCAATCGCGAAACGGATGATCCGCTTGGCCACGCCGCCCGTCGACATAAACGAAGATGCAAGCACAAAGAACGGGATCGCAAGCAGCGTATAGTGACCCGCCATCGCCTGATAAAGCGACTGGGCAACTGACGCCAACGAGGTGTCAGAGAATGCCAGCAGAAAGATAATCGACGACAGACCGAGGGACACAGCAATCGGCACACCGATCAACAGCAGACCAACAATCATGCCAAATAATAGAGCAACTTCCATGACTTATGCGTCCTTATTCATGTGGGCAACCTCTTGGACCGCCTCTTCTGCTTCATGGCTGGCGATCATGCTTTCGCGCCGCCCCCGGATCACGCCAACTGTCGCCTGCAAAATGCGAAACAGCATCAGCGCTACGCCAAACGGGAGCATGAAATAGGGGATAAAGCGCGGCAGCTTCTCGTATTCCTCGCCCATGTTGAACGTCTTTTCGAGGTAGGATTGGCCAAACGGGAACGGGACTTGCTCGGTTTCATACCAGCCCTGATCGCGGGTCGTTTCATCAAACCCCGTGGGCAACATGCGGCCCGTGGTTTGCTGATAGCCGCCAAACGGCGCCCAGTAATCCCAAGCGCCTTTCATCATCAGGCCACCATATGCGACACAGGCAAGGGCCGAGAGCACGACCATCGTGCGGCGCACAGGCGTGCCAACCGCATTGATCACCGCATCAACACCAAGGTGGGCGGTAATCTTGAAGCCATATGAAATACCGAACAGAACCAGCCATGCGAACAAGATCAACGTGACCTCCAGCCCCCAGAGCAACGAGCCTGGAAAATCAACGCCAAACAGGCTTTCAATGCTGTTCATCAGCCACGTGCCGTTGCCGTAACGCAGCAGCACGTTCGCAAACGTCACCAGCGTCATCAGCCCCAGTAGCAGGGCAATAAATGTCTCTTCGATATTGGATATAATGCGGCCAAAGCGACTGCTTGGCGCGTTCTGGGTTCCCGACATTGCGGCCCCCTCCCCGTCAAAATTTCATTGAAGGTCGTGGTCTCGGGGCGATCGCAATGCCGCCCCGAAACAGATCGGTTTGGAAACTTACATTTCCATGTTGATCTTTTGAGCCGCGTCGATGTTCTCTTGGCCTACGTCGCCAACGAACTGCTCCCAAACCGGCTTCATGGCTGCAACCCAAGCCGCGCGCTGCTCTGCGTCCAACTGGCGCACAACGCCGCCCGCATCAATGATCGACTGCTTGGCAGCTTCATTGACCTTAAAGCTCTCGCTGTTACGGGTCTCTGTGACTTCCTGCATGATTGTCATCAACTGGTCACGCACAGGCGCATCAAGGCTGTCCATAAAGTCGGTCGAAGTCACAACCATATAGTCCAGAACACCGTGGTTTGTCTCGGTGACCCCATCCTGAACCTCAAAGAACTTCTGACCATAGATGTTGGACCAAGTGTTTTCCTGACCGTCCACAACGCCTGTCTGCAACGCGCCGTAAACCTCGGAGAATGCCATTGGCTGCGGGGAAGCACCCATTGCTTCCATCTGAGCGACCAGAACATCGGAGGTCTGCACGCGGAACTTGAGGCCAGCCGCATCCGTTGGCAGGTTCAATGGCACGTTAGCAGAGAACTGCTTCATGCCGTTGTGCCAGAACGCAAGCCCCTGAAGACCACGGCGCTGCATGCTGTCTTTCATCGCCTGACCCGTCTCGGAGTTCTGGAACGCGTCAACAGCGTCGATGTCGTTGAACATGAACGGCAGATCGAAAATGCGGAATTGCTTGGTGAATGCTTCGAACTTGGACAAGGACGGCGCAGCCATCTGGACGTCACCCTGCAACATCGCCTCAAGCACTTGGTCATCGTTATAAAGCTGGGACGACGGGAACACTTCCATGCACATCACGCCGTTCATTTCGGCATTTACGCGCTCTTGCAGCAGGCTCGCCGCGATCCCCTTAGGGTGCTTGTCGGTGTTGGTAACGTGGCTGAACTTGACGACGATTTCGCCCTCGTCACAGCCCGCAGCGTGGCTTTCAGCAAAGGCCGCATTTGCAGCGACAGACATGGCAGCCACGAGGGCAACTTTATTCAAAAACTTCATGGTGTTCCTCCCAGAACGTATCACAACGCCCCGCAACTGGGGCCGATGGCATGATTGAACGCGCTCTGGATTACGCTGGCAAGCGGAGTTTTGCCGATCAGAACGGACACAACAAGCCACTGACAAGAAACAGGTTTTCACGAACTCGTGACCGATCGGGCAAGACAGTGTGCGGATTTCCACACAGATGATAGGGCAAACAGGGCGGATTTTCACACATGCCTAGGGCGTGCGATAATCCTCTGCGCGCAGGCCATGACGGGCAAGCTTGTCGTAAAACGTCTTGCGGGGCAGCTGCAAATCCTGCGCCGTTTCGCCCGCGCGCCCTTCATGGCGTTGCAGCGCGGCAATCAGAAGCGAGCGTTCAACCTGCGCCATTTGCGCCACCAGCCCGTGCCCCTGATCCTCGACCGCATCATCAAGCCCCATCGCAAAGCGCATCGCGACATTCATCAGCGCACGCGCATTGCCCGGCCAGTCTTGGGCCATAAGGCCTGCAATCACCTGCGGCGGGATGTCGGGCACGGGCAGGTTCGCCTGTTCGCAGGCCTGCGCGACGTAATGGCGAAACAGGATCGGAATATCCTCGGTGCGTTCGCGCAGCGCAGGGATACGGACACCCGTCATGTCAAAGTGAAAGAACAGATCCTCTTGTAAGCGACCCGCTGCGACATCCTCCTCCAAGGCCTTGGTCGCACCCGCCAGAAGGCGCGGCATCTGCCCGCCCTCAATGGCGGCAATCAACGCCGCTTGGGTCTCGGCAGGCAAACGCCCCACCTCATCAAGGTAAAGCGTGCCGCCCTGCGCTGCCGCAAGCGCCGCTTTCAAGCTGTCAACACTCAGGGCGGCGGCGGACTGTTTCACAAACGGCAGGGCTGCGGCGCGCGACAACAGATGGATCACCTCCGCCACCTTTGGCGTGCCACACCCGCGCTCGCCCGTGATCAATGCATCAGCCCCCGACCCCGCAATCTGGCGCACCTGATGGCGCATATCCTTCACAAGCTGGGACTGGCCAAAAATCATCCGCTCGGCGGCATCCCCCTTTTGCACAGCGCGGGCCAATCGCCTGTTCTCCAGCACCAAGGTGCGGGCCTGCAACGCGCGGGTGACCACGGCCAGAAACGGCTTGGGACCGCAGGGTTTTTCAAGGAAATCATACGCACCCA
This sequence comes from uncultured Loktanella sp., assembly GCA_937132065.1. Taxonomy (GTDB): domain Bacteria; phylum Pseudomonadota; class Alphaproteobacteria; order Rhodobacterales; family Rhodobacteraceae; genus Yoonia. The sequence goes on along the minus strand of CAKZNT010000086.1, from coordinate 66,177 downwards.
AGCCCATCGCCTTGACGGCCATCGGGATATCGCCCTCCCCCGTGAGCAAGATGACAGGCAAGTCGGGATCACACTGGCGGGCATGGTCCAAAAGGTGAAACCCGTCACGTCCGGGCATCCGCATATCCGTGACCACAACCCCGTCGAACGCGGGCGTCAAATGGTCCTTGGCCGCCAGAAACGACCCCGCAAGCACAGGCTCAAGCCCCGCCAGCTCAAGCGTCTGGCCTAGCGCTTCGCGGATCGCGGGATCATCATCAACAAGCAAAACACGGGTTGTCATGCGGCTTCCTCCTGCACGGACGGGATCAATTCGACGGTAAAGACCGCGCCCCCTTGCGGGTCATTGCGCCCTTGGATCGCGCCGCCAAAGCTTTGGACCAGACCATAAGAGATGCTCAGGCCAAGCCCCATCCCTTCCGCCGCGCCCACGGCCTTTGTGGTATAAAACGGCTCGAATATCTTTTCGGGCTGTTCGATCCCCGGGCCTGTGTCCTTGACCGAAACAAGGACCTTGTCCGCACTGCGGCGCACCGCGATGCTGAGTTGACGCTGATCCGACAGCGCCATCGCATCAATCGCATTCGAGGCCAGATTTAGCACAACCTGCTGAAGTCGCACATCCCCCGCCCGCACGATCACGCCTTGCGGTGGGGTCCACTGCACATCCACGTCATTTTGCGCGATTTTGGGCGCGAGCAACTCAAGCACTGTATCAATCACGCGGCCCACATCCACATCGGTGAAAGGCTCGCTTTCCTGGCGGGAAAAGGCACGCAAGTTGCGGATAATGCGGCCCATGCGATGCGCTAGCTCGGATATCCGCGCAAGATTGTTACTCGCAGTTTCGATCCGACCGCGCTCAAGGAACCCGACACCATTTTCGGCAAACGACTGGATCGCCATCAGCGGCTGGTTCAACTCGTGACTGATCCCCGCCGACATCTGCCCCAGCGCCGACAGCTTGCCCGCCTGCACCAATTCCGCTTGGGCCTTGGTTAATCGGGCCTCGGCGGCGCGGCGTTCCACAACCTCGCGGCGCAAGTCGGTATTGGCCGCCTGCAACTGCGCCGTGCGGTCGCGCACACGCGTTTCAAGGCGGGCATTCGCCTCTGATAAGGTGCGCCGCCGCTGTGTCGCCAGAAACAACATGGCCCCGAACGCAAGGCAAAGCGCGCCCGCAGCCGCCGCCTGCAAAAACGCAAGCTGGCGGGCTGGCGCCAGATCAACCAATATTTGCCCCCGCATCTCAATAACGGGCAACTCTTTGGTCAGATGCAACGCACGGCGCGGCAGATAACGACCCCCATCCACCTGCCAGACCGCATAGCCATGAACCTTACGCGGCGTATAGGTCACAAAGGACGGATCGTCCTGATCGGTTAACACCATCTCCGAGCGCGAAGCGACAAACACAATGCCATCCGCATCCGTGAAAAACAAAACCGGCGCGCCACCACGCCACGTGGCCTCCACCGCCTCGACACCCGTTGAAACACGCAGCGCGCCCAGCACGCGGCCATCACGCGCAAAAACGGGCGCAGCAAACACAAATTCGCGCAAACCCGTCCCCGCGCGCAGCATATGGGCCACGCCCAACGCCCCGTCCATCGCCCGCTCGAAATGCGCCACACCGCGCTGCGGGCTACGATCCGCCCCCAAGGACGCCGCCAAAGTCCGCCCCTGCGCATCGACTAACGCCAGATCAAGCGCGCCCGTCTTATCCGCAATCTCTTGCAAAACAGGGGTCACCGCATCCACCGATCCCCGCCCGTTCAGCACACCGACGACAAGCGGATGATCCGCTGACAATACCGCCAATTCGCGAAACCGCGCCAGTTCGCCCCGCAACCCGTCAGACGCAAGTGCCAGATCCGACTGCGCGCGCTTGTCCAGCTGATCAAGCGCAGCCCCGTAACCATACCACCAAACGCCCGCAACAAATGTAGCCACAGCCAGCAAATACGTCGAAATGCCAATCAGTCTATTGCGGTAAGGTCCTGTCATAGCGACAACTTTAGCCGCAGCATCTTGCATTGACCAGCAAGCAGCGCCAAACATGGCATATGCAAAATTTCATCCAGAATCCCAGTGATCCCGCCTTCGTCCAAGACCCCTACCCGTTTTACGAGCGCACACGCGCCGCAGGCGATCTATTCTACTGGGAAGACTACAAAATGGCCTGCACGGTCAGCTACGCGGCAACCCAAGCGGCCCTGCGCGACCGGCGCATGGGGCGCGAATGCCCGCCGGAATTTGCACCCGACATCCCCGAGGCGCTAGCCCCGTTCTACGCCATCGAGGCTCACTCCATGCTCGAACTGGAAGCGCCACGGCACACGCGCCTGCGCGGGCTTGTGCTGCGGGCGTTCACCAGCCGGACAATCGCCAATCTCGCGCCCGACATCCGCGCGCTTTGCCACGAAATGATCGACGCATTCCCGCGCGAACCCTTTGATTTACTGACAGCCTACGCGCAGCCCGTGCCCGTGCGCATCATTGCCAAACTGCTCGGCGTGCCTGAAGACCAAAGCGATAACCTGCTCAAGTGGTCCAACGCCATGGTCGCCATGTATCAGGCAAAACGGACCCCGCAGATCGAAACCGAGGCAATCGCCGCCACCAACGCCTTTAGCGCGTTCATCCGCGACTACATCGCCATCAAGCGCGAATCACCAAGCGATGACCTGATCTCGACGCTCATTGCGGCCAATGAGGCGGGCGATAAACTTACCGACGATGAACTGATCACCACCTGCATCCTGTTGCTCAATGCGGGGCACGAGGCAACTGTGCACACGCTCGGGAACGGGACCAAAACGCTCTTGGAAACGGGGCACAATACGATCACCCCGACACTCGTCGAAGAGATCATCAGACATGATCCGCCGCTGCATATGTTCACCCGCTATGTCTATGAAGACATGGAGTTTTACGGCGAACAACTAAAGCGGGGCGACCAGATCGGCTGTCTTCTGGCGGCGGCAAACCGCGATCCTGCGGCCTATGACAATCCAACGCTGTTTGACCCCGATCGCAACGGACCAAAGAACGCCAGCTTCGGGGGCGGCATCCATTTTTGCGTCGGCGCACCCTTGGCGCGGCTAGAGCTACAAATCTCGCTCGAGGTGCTCTTCGAGCGCTGCCCGCACCTCAAACTTGCAGCAGCGCCGCAATACGCGGACGTGTTCCACTTCCACGGGCTAGAGGCGCTGATGGTGCAAACCTAAAGCGGCAGCGCCATCGTAGATTTGATCTCTTCCATCGACAAAAGAGCGGTGACGTTGAACACTTTTACCTCTGAAATCAGAGCCTGATAGAACGTGTCATAGGCGCGGGCGTTCTGGACGCGCACCTTGAGAATATAATCAATGTCGCCCGCCAGACGGTGCGCCTCTTGCACTTCGTCGCGGGCCATCAGAGCGGCCAAGAACCGTTCCTGCCAGCCCTTATCGTGCTCGGATGTGCGGATCAGAACAAAGAAACAGGCCTCGAAGCCAAGCGCCTCTGCATCCAGAATAACCGTCTGCTGACCAATCACGCCAGCCTCGCGCAGCTTGCGAATCCGGTTCCAGACCGGGGTCTTGGAAGAGCCGACTTCCTTGGCAATATCATCCAACGAGCGCGAGGCATCAGCCTGCATCGCCGCCAGAATTTTCCGATCTATCTCGTCTATACGCACTGACATTCTGATTTCCCCGTTATTGTGGAAAATTCCACCTTGCTGGCCACCATACTGGAACAACTGTCCTTGTTTAGCCGCGCATCTAGCAACTATCCAGAACAATATTCTATATTAGAGAGGTAATTCAAAGGAGACAGGCAATGAAGCATTTTCCAATCTTTCTCGCAGTCACTGACAAGCGGATCGTTCTTGCTGGCGGTGGTGATGCGGCGATGGCAAAGCTGCGCCTGTTGATGAAGACCGAGGCAAACATCCATGTCTTCGCCCCCACCGCCAGCCCCGAGATCAAAAAGTGGGCGCATGAGGGCAAACTGACGCTGACCCTGCGCGCGCTCCAGAACGGCGATGCGGATGATGCCGTGCTGTTTTACGGCGCAACCGAGGACAGCCATGAGGATGCACGCGGTGCGGCAATCGCCAAATCTGCGGGCGCTTTGGTCAACATCGTTGATAACCTCGCCGATAGCGCCTTTATCACCCCCGCAATCGTTGACCGTGACCCTGTGACCATCGCCATCGGCACAGAGGGCGCTGCCCCCGTGCTCGCCCGCGCGATCAAGGCCGACCTAGAGGCAAAGCTACCCGCGTCGCTCGGCACGCTTGCGAAAATCGGCAAGACATTCCGCCACGCGGTTGATGTGCTCCCCTTTGGCAGCAAGCGGCGCAATTTCTGGTCCGACTTCTACTTCAAGGCGGGGCCAACGGCGCTTGATGCGCATGGCCAGCGCGGGGTGATCCCTGCGCTCGAAACGCTGCTTGATGACCACATCACCGCAAAACCGGCCATTGGGCATGTTGATTTCGTGGGGGCTGGGCCGGGCGACCCCGAACTGCTCACACTTAAGGCACGCAAATCGGTTGATCGGGCAGACGTGATTATCCATGACCGCGATATTGCGCCTGCTATTCTTGAACTGGCGCGCCGCGAGGCGGTGATTATCGACGCCGAAACAACAGATGCAGCCGCATTGATCAAATCACATGCCGCACAGGGTCACCACATTGTGCGACTAAGCCGTGGCGACACCTGTGACACAGTCGCACTTGTTGCGACCATCGCGGCTGGTGTTTCGCATAGCTTGATCGCAGGCATTCCGCTCGCCAGCGCCGAGATTATCCCCTTCCAGCAGCGCAACACCGCAGTGCACGCGCGGTGCACGTCCGGTGCACGCGCTGTGACATCCAATTTCTACCCTTCGGAGGCCATCTAATGCCACGCGCGTTTACCCCAAAAGTTATCACCGCAAACGCCCTTCTTGAGGGTGATGCGATCTGGTTCACACAGGACGATACATGGTCGCGCGACATCGCAGAGGCCGAATTCATCACCGATGAGGCCCACGCCGACATCCGCCTCCTCGAGGCGCGCGCCGACCAGTCCCTTGTTGCAGGTGTTTACCTCGCAGAGGCCAAACTTTCCGACAACGGCCCCGCACCAACGCACTTTCGCGAGGCCTTTCGCACACGCGGTCCATCCAACTATGCCCACGGCAAACAGGAAGCTTAAATCATGTATGTTTACAATGACTTCGACGAGGCTTTTGTGCGCGAACGTGTGGCGCAATTCCGCGGCCAAGTGGCCCGCCGCATTGACGGATCGCTTACAGAAGACGAGTTCAAACCACTGCGTTTGATGAATGGGCTTTACCTGCAATTGCATGCCTACATGCTGCGGGTCGCCGTGCCATATGGCACGCTCAATAGCGCGCAAATGACCCAGCTCGCCCACCTTGCCGACACCTACGACAAGGGCTACGGCCACTTCACCACGCGCCAGAACATCCAGTATAACTGGCCTGACCTGCGCGATGTGCCTGACATGCTGTCGGACCTCGCAGATGTTGGCATGCACGCCATCCAAACCTCTGGAAACACTATCAGAAACGTCACCGCCGACCATTTCGCCGGCGCCGCAAAAGGCGAGATCGAAGACCCGCGTCCAGTGGCCGAACTACTGCGCCAATGGTCGACGGATCACCCCGAATTCCAGTCGCTTCCGCGCAAATTCAAGATCGCCGTGACAGGCTGCGAAGCCGACCGCGCCGTGATCCGCGCCCATGATATCGGGCTGCGGGTTGTGCGTAACGGCGAAGGCGAGATCGGGTATGAAGTCATCGTAGGCGGCGGACTAGGGCGCACGCCGATGGTCGGCAAAGTGCTGCGCACCTTCTTGCCCAAGGCCGACCTGCTGCCCTACTGCGAGGCGATTGTGAGCGTCTACAATCTCCTTGGTCGCCGCGACAACAAGTATAAGGCACGGATCAAAATCACGCTGCACGAGAACGGGTTGGAGAAAATTCAAGACCTCGTTGAGTCACGTTTCGAACAAATCGCCCCACTCTTCGGCGGTGTTGATCAGGAATTACTTGCAGAAATCGAACATTCCTTTGCAGCGCCCGCTTTCGTCAGCAAATCGGTTGACGGTTACGAGGCTGCTCGCCTTGCCAACCCTGCGTTCCGTTCTTGGTCAGACACCAACCTCGCCGAGCACCGCGCAGACGGCTACGCAATCGTGTCCATTTCGATCAAGAAACATGGCGCCACCCCAGGGGATGCGACCTCGGACCAGATGCGGGTGATGGCCGAGCTCGCCGCACGATTTGGCCACGACGAGCTGCGCATCAGTCACGAGCAGAACGTGATCCTGCCACATGTGCACAAATCGGACCTGCCCGAGATTTACGCCGCCTTGCGCGCTGCTGATCTGGCCACCGCAAACATCGGCCTGATCAGCGACATTATCGCCTGCCCCGGCATGGATTATTGCGCGCTTGCCACCGCCCGCTCGATCCCCGTTGCCCAACAGATCGCCACCCGCTTTGACGAACTAAAACTGGAACATGATGTCGGCCCGCTCAAGATCAAGATTTCGGGCTGCATCAATGCCTGTGGTCACCACCACGTCGGGCATATCGGCATCCTCGGACTGGATCGCGCAGGCGTTGAAAACTACCAGATCACGCTTGGCGGTGACGGCACACAAACGACCACAATCGGTGAACGCGCTGGCCCGGGCTTTGGCGCGGACGACATCGTGCCCGCCATCGAGCGGCTCGTTCTTGGTTACCTCGACCTGCGCAGTGACAGCAGCGAGACATTTTTGCAGGCCTACCGCCGCCTTGGTGCGGAGCCGTTCAAAAACATCCTTTATCCAGAAAAGGCGCAGAAAAATGCCGCTTAAGGAACTGGCCGAGCGCCGCAACATCCTGCACCGCAAGTCTGACGCACAAACGATCCTCAAGCACACGCTTGATGACGTTCAAATTGGCAAGGTCGCCGTAGTCAGCAGCTTTGGCGCCGAGAGCGTTGTGCTGTTGCACATGGTGTCTCAAATCGACAAAACCACGCCGATCATCTTTATTGATACCGAGATGCTTTTTGATGAAACGCTGCAATATCAACGGGATGTCGCCGAAAAGCTTGGGCTGACAGATGTGCGCGTGATCACGCCAAACCGCAACGACGTGCTGTTAAATGACGTGGACGGGCTCTTGCATCAGGCTGACACTGATGCCTGCTGCCACCTGCGCAAGGTCAAGCCGTTGCAGGATGCCCTTGCAGGGTTTGACGGTTGGATTTCAGGCCGCAAGCGGTTCCAGTCTGGTAGTCGCTCAGACATCCCCCATTTTGAAAAAGACGCGCGCAAAATCAAGGTTAATCCGCTCGCGACATGGACCCGTGATGATCTGATCGCCTATATGGATCAGCACCGTTTGCCGCGCCATCCGCTTGTCGCCAAGGGCTACCCGTCTATCGGCTGTAGCCCATGCACAACCCGTGTCAGCGAGAGCGAAGACCCGCGCGCGGGCCGCTGGCGCGATGCCCCCAAAACCGAATGCGGTATTCATTTTGAAGACGGTCAAACCAGCCGCAAAGGAGTAGCAGCATGAGCGTGATTGTCACTGATACCGGCTTTGGTGCTGACGACTGGGCGCATGGTTTCTGCGAGGTTGGTCAACATCCTGCCAATGACTGTGCCTGCGCTGTTGATCTGCCCTCTGATACCGCACCGGACACGCTTGATGCGTATCTGGTCGCCAAGATGATCCGTATTGATTTCCCGACCTCGGCAGACGGGCGCGGCTTTACCTTGGCTGCAATGCTGCGCCGCTTGGGGTTTGCGGGCCGTTTGCGCGCGCGCGGGCATGTTTTGGCCGATCAATACGCGATGGCGCGCCGCTCTGGTTTTGACGAGGTCGAAATCGACGCGGCCCTCGCCAATCGCCAGCCCGAGGCCCAATGGCTGGCCCACGCAGACTGGCAATCGCACAACTATCAGGCGCGCCTTCGCGGCTAAGCCTTCCCCTGATCGAAATCAAAGACTACATGGAGGGCGGCCCTTATCAGGGTCGCCAATTGAACTATGACAGAGCAAAAACCAGTGAACACGCAAACAGCCGCCAAAGTGCCCGCCCTGCCCGATGCGCAGACCGTGACCAAAGTTACCCATTACACCGATCGCTTGTTTAGCTTTCGGGTGTCGCGCCCTGCCTCGCTGCGGTTTCGCTCGGGCGAGTTCGTGATGATCGGTCTGATGGGTGACCCGCACCCCGAAACAGGCAAGCAAAAGCCGCTGCTGCGCGCTTACTCCATTGCCTCACCGTCATGGGATGAAGAGCTGGAATTCTATTCGATCAAAGTGCCTGACGGCCCGCTCACATCCAAATTGCAGCACATCAGCGTGGGCGACGAGATTATCTTGCGTCCCAAGCCTGTCGGCACGCTTGTGCATGACGCCCTGTTGCCTGCGGGCAAGCGGCTTTACTTCTTTTCGACGGGAACCGGCTTTGCCCCGTTTGCGTCATTGCTGCGCGAGCCTGAAACCTATGAGAATTACGACGAGGTCATCATCACCCACACCTGCCGTGATGTTGAAGAGCTGACCTATGGGCGCGAATTGATCGAGAACCTGAAGCAGGACGAGATGATGATCGAACTGCTTGGCGCCGAGAACCTCGCCAAGATCCGCTACTACCCGACAACAACCCGCGAGCCCTCTGCCAAGATGGGCCGCATCACCACGCTGATCGAAAACGGCGAGCTGTTTGCCGATCTTGGCGTGCCTGCGCTTAACCCTGTGACCGACCGCGCGATGGTCTGTGGCAGCCTCGCGTTTAACGTCGACATCAAGGCGCTGATGGAGAAAGCGGGCCTGAACGAGGGCGCCAACTCCGAGCCGGGCGAGTTCGTCATCGAGAAAGCATTCGTCGGCTAAACGCCCGACAAGACAAAGAAAAAGGGCCGCGCCAGTGATGACGCGGCCCTTCTTTTGTTTAAGTGCAGAGGGCTTACATGCCCAGTGCTTCTTTCAAACGTGTGAGTGTTGCTTCAAGCAAAGCAGGATTGTCCTTCACGCTGTTTACAGCGCCAGTCAAAACTGTCTTTTGAACTGCTGACAATTCAGAGTTGTTGATCATCTCTGCAACCTTGTCAGCGTTAAAGCCCTCAGGTGTCAGCAGGTCAGCCATGCCAGCGTCAGCGGCTTCTGTCGCTGTGACGGCCGCATCCGCAGCAGCGGCGGCAGCTTCTTCAGCAGCAGCAGCCTCGGCAGCGGCGGCTTCTTCTGCGGCAGCAGCGGCAGCGGCGGCCTCTTCAGCAGCAGCAGCTTCAGCAGCGGCAGCAGCAGCTTCAGCAGCGGCGGCCTCTTCGGCAGCAGCAGCAGCGGCTTCGTCCGCAGCAGCCTGTGCAGCAGCTTCAGCAGCGGCAGCTTCTTCAGCGGCAGCAGCAGCGGCTTCTTCTGCGGCGGCAGTTGCTTCTTCGGTCAGGTCAGCAGCAGTTTCTTCAACCGCAGCAGCCGCGTCCGCAGCAGCGTCTGTTGCCGCATCGGCAGTGTCGGCCATTGCGTCGCCAGCAGCTTCAACTGCGTCACCCGCAGCGTCCGTTGCAGCAGCAGCCGTGTCAGTCACCGCATCGGCAGCGCCTTCAACCGCGTCGCCCGCAGCTTCAACCGCGTCACCAGCAGCGTCAGTTGCAGCAGCAGCCGCATCGCCAACAGCGTCCGTCGCAGCCGCAGCCGTGTCAGCAACCGCATCAGCCGCGCCTTCAACCGCATCGCCAGCCGCATCAGCCATGTCGCCCGCAGCTTCGGTTGCCGCGTCAGCTGTATCCGCAACAGCATCAGCCGCATCAGACGCCATGTCAGCCGCGTCGCCTGCCATGTCAGATGCCTGACCTGTCAATGCGCCAAGCGCTTCGCTTGGACCTTTGCCATTCGCGGCATACTGATAGCCGAAAAAGCCGAGAATCGCCGCAACGATAAGAATAATGATTGCTCTCATTGGTCATGTCCTTCCAATATAGTCTCATGACGGCCCCCAGTGAGCCTTGCAGATCATATGTCAGAACCCATAGAAAAGTGGAAGCAGCGATTTGCGGGGAATTTCACCGTCAAAACCGCTTTTTTGCGGGTTGAATGCTACGCTGGCGAGGGCTACCTTGCGTGTTGCACCCTTAGAACGACAAAAGGATAAAGATCATAGGACGCAGACCACATAACGCGCCACCACAGCGCGACACCGGCCCCCGCATTAACGAACGTATTCGCGGGTCCGATATCCGCCTGATCGGGGCGGACGGCGAGAACGTAGGCGTTGTGACGCCAGACCGTGCCATGGAAATGGCCGAAGAGGCTGGCCTCGACCTTGTCGAGATTTCGCCAAACGCGAACCCGCCTGTCTGCAAGATCATGGACTATGGTAAATTCAAATACGAGACCCAGAAGAAAGAAGCTGAGGCCCGTAAGAAGCAAAAGATCATCGAGATCAAAGAAGTCAAGTTCCGTCCAAACACGGATAACAACGACTACGATGTGAAAATGCGCAATGTTTTCAAGTTCTTGGAAAACGGCGACAAGGTGAAGATCACCCTGCGTTTCCGTGGTCGCGAAATGGCGCACCAGGAACTTGGCCGCGACCTTCTCGAGCGTGTTGCAGAAGACACCAAAGACAGCGGCAAGGTCGAGAACTTCCCGAAAATGGAAGGCCGTCAAATGGTCATGCTGATCGGCCCACTGCCTAAGTAAGCACCGCTTGGCACAGACGCTCTCGTCGTTTGTGCCCAAGTAAGCACCACCAATCGGTTACGTGACATCAAGGCTCCGCAATTGCGGGGCCTTATTTTTGTGGCCCAGCGCGCCAGAAGTTTGACATAGCGCAAGGCCGCGCCGCGCCCCTCTCCTTACATTGAGGTAAGGAGGCGCAGAATGCCCGCAACAACGAAAAGCGAACTCATTAAGGTCACGCAGGCCGAATTTGAAAAATTGATCCGGCTGGCCGCCCAAATCGCCCCCGAGACGGCAATTCGCAAAGACGACAGCGACACGTCGATCAAGGATGTGATCGCACACCGCGCCCATTGGATCGACCTGTTTCTAGGCTGGTATCACGATGGACAGGCCGGCAATCCCGTTGCCTTTCCCGCACCGGGTTACAAATGGAACGACCTGATCCGCTACAACGCGGACCTGCGCAAACGCCAGCAAGACCTGAATTGGCCCGACGCGATTGCGATGCTCAATGCCCGCTACGAGACCTTCAGGCAGCTGATCAATTCGCTCTCCGACGATGCACTCTATGGCGCACCGATGCAGGGCGCGCACAATGCATGGACAACAGGGCGTTGGGCAGAGGCCGCTGGACCTAGCCACTTTCGATCAGCCTCGAAATACTTGCGCGCACGGCAGCGCAACACCTAGGCACATTTAGCGTTGGTTTTTGCGATCCTCACCTGTGCGTTGGCTCAACAGCACATCAGCGACAGCAGAGGCCGTTGTCACAAACACACCTAGCCCGACCAAGACGTAGCCAATCGTGAACACCTTGCCAAAGGCGGTTTGCGGCGCAATATCGCCATAGCCCACCGTCGAGATCGTCATCACGGCAAAATAGGTCGCGTCGATATAGCCCCACCCTTCGACGTAGTGGTAAAACACCGAAGCCACCGCAATCAGCGTGAACGTGAACCCCAACAAGCCGAGCACCCGCGCATCTCCCGATGCGGCACGCAGCCCCCTCAACAAGCTCATTAGTGGTTTCATGGGCGGCCCTTTCGCATGTGCTGACGTTGTGCTTCACCACGCCTAACGCACTTCGCCCGACAGGTAAATTTCTGTCATGCGCCCTTGCCCCCGCTTCTTGCGCACTTTTGCCCAGCGCCACGGTATGATCTAATCAGACCAGGTAATGATAATTCTGTGTGAGGGCGCGATGCGGTTTTTCAAAATGACGGGGCTATATGTTCTGCCCCTGTTCCTCGGGATCCTGTTTCTTGCAGCCTCCCTGACCCCATCCCTCATTCCACGCAACTGGCTGGTGCAAGGCGCGCTCGGCGGGATCGTTATGGCGCTTGGCTATCTGATCGGGCGCGCGGTTGTTGCGATATGGCGCTTGATGGCGCTACCAGAGCCTCAGGGGCGCATCGTCCTGATTGCTCGTCTGGTTATTGGCGTGCCCATCCTGATCCCGCTTACCCTGTCCCTTGCCCAAGCCCGCGACTGGCAAAACGGTATTCGCAGCCGCATGGGGATGGACCTTGTCGAGAGCACGCACACAGTCCAGATGCTTCTGCTCGCCCTTGCGGTGTTCGCCGTGCTTGTCTTGCTGGGCTATGCGCTCCAATGGCTGTTTGATCGCGTTCGGTTTCGGCTTTACCGCTACATGCCTGCCCGCACTGCGAATGTTGCAGGGTTCTTGCTCACCGCCTTCATCGTTCTGACATTGACACGTGACGGGGTGCTGGACCGCGTGATTGCCGGGCTCGACACCTCGGTAACGGTTGCCCAAGAGCTGTTTGAGACCGCCCCTCCTGTGCCCGATGGCATTGCGACCGGAGGCATTGGGTCGCTTGTGGATTGGGGCGCCTTGGGCCAACCCGGACGCGATTATGTGACAACTGGCCCGACTGCCGCTGAAATCACGGCTTTTACAGACCGTGACGCGCTTGACCCTGTGCGGGTCTATGTTGGCCGCGCACAGGCCGACAGCGCCCAAGAGCGCGCCGACATCGCCCTCGCAGAGCTGAAGCGCCAAGGCGGGTTCACGCGCGAGGTGCTGATCGTGGCGCTTCCTACGGGGACTGGCTGGCTTGATCCGGGGGCCGTGGACACTGTCGAATATATGCATGGCGGCGATATCGCGACGATTGCGGTGCAATACTCCTACTTGCAGTCCCCCCTCGCCCTTATTCTGGAAACCCGCTCGGGGCTTGATCAGGCCGAAGCCCTCATTAGCACGGTGCATAGCTACTGGCGCTCACTGCCCAAGGACGCGCGCCCTAGGCTCTATATCCACGGGCTTAGCCTTGGCGCGTGGTCGTCCATGCATGGCACAGACCTGTTTGCCCTGCTCGACGATCCGATCAATGGTGCAGTCTGGGCTGGGCCGCCCTTCCCCTCGACAATGTGGCAAGGGATCGTCGGCTCACGCAACGCCGATAGCGCATATGTCGCGCCAACCCTCGGGAACGGAGCCCTTGTGCGGTTTGCCTCGCATACCCGCGATGCGGGCGGACCTGACGGCTGGGGCGATATGCGGATCGCCTACCTCCAGTATGCCAGCGACCCGATCGTATTTTACGAACCCGCCTCCGTCTTTCGTGCGCCTGAATGGATGAACGAAGAGGCCGGCCCTGATGTGTCCCCCGATATGCGGTTTATGCCCGTGGTCACGCAGTTCCAGCTTGCCGTCGATATGGCGCTTGCCAATACCGCCCCTGACGGGCACGGGCATGCCTACTACGGCCCCGACTACATCGGGCCTTGGGTTGCTGTCACCGACCCCGCTAACTGGACAGAATTAGACACCGCCCGCCTCAAGGATCACTGCGGCGCGGGCTTTCATATGGGATGTAGCCATGAATGAGAACGACCTCACAAAACTGATATCGCGTATCGAACATAACGCATTTGGGGTGATCTACGGATCGGTCACCGTGATGGCGTTACTCCTGAGCGCAGAACACGGCAGCGCCACGCCTGTCAAAACGGCGATTATCCTGTTCGGGTCGATCCTTGCGATTGTGCTGGCGGAAACATTCGCCAAGATTTCATCGGACGCCGTGCACAATCGCAAGCCAATCGGGTGGGACGCCGTTCGGCACGGCTGGCATCATAGCCGCCCGACACTGATCGCGGCCAATATCCCTACACTTGTGATCGCGACGGCGGCAACGGGCTGGTATAGCTACGATATGGCCGTCGGGATTGCCCAACTTGCTGCGACCATCCTGCTGGTTGTCTATGGCTTTAGTATCGGCTGGGTCATCTACGGGCGGGTGATCCCGGGGATGTTGCATGCGGCATTCACAGGCAGCATCGGGGCCGCACTGGCCTTGCTCAAGTTCACAATCCACTGACAGCCTGGGTGACTTGGGCCATGATGCTCAGCGCAATCTCGGCAGGTTTGCGCCCCCCAAGTGGCAAGCCGACAGGTCCATGCACGCGGGCAATCTGCGACGCGGTGAGGCCAGCGGCGGCCAATCGGTCCTTGCGGGCATCGTGGGTGCGCCGCGAGCCCAGCGCACCGATGTAACAGGCATCCGAGCGCAAAGCGGCAATCAATGCAGGGTCATCAATCTTGGGATCATGGGCCAAGGCCACCACACATGTGCGGGCGTCCAATCCGATCTCGCCTAGCACATCGTCAGGCCACTCGGTGTGGACCTGCGCTTGCGGGAAACGGGCCATCGTGGCGAATGCGGCGCGCGGGTCGATCACAATCGGCGCGTAACCGCACAGCGACGCCATCGCCACCAGTGGCTGCGCTATATGAACGGCCCCGACAATCACCATGCGCATCGGCGGGTGAAACACCGCAACAAAGGTGCGCCCGTCAGCGCGCACCCCCGAGCGATCAGGCAGTTGGGCCTCTTGCGCCACAAGCTGACGCGCGCTCCCCTGCAAATCGACCACATAAGCGACAGGCACGCGGCGGGCCTGATGGGCCACAAGGTCGCGTAGCACCTCTATAGGGAACACAGCGCCCACAGGCTCCACAAGCACACGGATCGTGCCACCACAGGCCAGCCCGACCGCAAAAGCATCCCCGTCACTGACGCCGTATTCGAGCAGGCGGGCCTTGCCCTCTGTGATGGCCTCGTGGGCCTCTGTGACAACGGCGCCTTCGACACAGCCGCCAGAGACCGACCCCTCAAGGGCGCCATCAGCCGCGATGATCATCTGGCTGCCCACAGGGCGCGGAGCTGACCCCCATGCCTGCACGACAGTGGCTATCGCGACCTTGCGGCCCGCCTCATGCCACGCCAAGGCAAGCGCTGTGATCTCTGGCCCTGTCATGCTTGTGCGACAGTCGGTGCATCATAAATCGGCATTTTGGTCCCCTTCGCCCCTCACTAGCGCAGCCGCACTGCCGTGCCGACCCCGTTTCTTGGAACAAGTAATGCAATGTTAGCGCAATACCATGGCGACAACGGATTGCCCCTTTGAAATCCTGCGCCTATCGTGCCGCCAAACGTAAAGGAAACATACCATGAGCACATCACATGCAGCCGCGGGCTTTGGCCCTGATCTTGGACCATTCGACTGGAAAGACCCGTTTCGCCTAGAGGATCAACTGACCGAAGACGAACGGATGCTGCGCGATGCGGCATATGCCTTTGCACAGGACAAACTCCAGCCGGGTGTAACAGCAGCCTACCGCGACGAGGTAACCGCGCCCGAGATTTTCCGCGAAATGGGCGATGCGGGCCTCCTTGGGATCACGATCCCCGAGGAATACGGCGGGCTTGGCGCGTCATATGTGACCTACGGCCTTGTTGCGCGCGAAATCGAGCGGGTGGATTCGGGGTATCGGTCCATGATGTCGGTGCAATCCTCACTCGTGATGTATCCGATCCACGCTTACGGCTCGCAAGAGCAGCGCAAGAAATATCTGCCCGGCCTTGCGGCTGGCACGCTGATCGGCTGCTTCGGGTTGACCGAACCTGACGCGGGCTCCGATCCGGGCGGCATGAAGACGGTCGCAAAGAAAACCGCCAACGGCTACACGCTCTCTGGCTCAAAAATGTGGATCTCCAACGCGCCTATCGCGGACGTCTTTGTAGTATGGGCGAAGTCCGAAGAGCACGGCGGCAAAATCCGCGGCTTTATCCTCGACAAGGGGATGAAAGGACTGGAAGCACCCAAGATCGGCGGCAAGCTGTCGCTGCGCGCATCCATCACAGGCGAGATCGTCATGAAAGACGTCGAAGTCGGTGAAGATGCCCTCTTGCCCAACGTGCAAGGGCTCAAGGGACCGTTCGGCTGCCTGAACCGCGCGCGCTACGGCATCTCTTGGGGGGTCATGGGCGCCGCCGAGGCATGCTGGCATGCGTCCTTGCAATACGGGCTGGATCGCAAGCAGTTTGGCAAGCCTTTGGCGCAAACCCAGCTTTTCCAAAAGAAACTGGCCGACATGCAGACCGAAATCACGCTGGGCCTTCAGGGATCGCTGCAAGTTGGTCGCCTGATGGATGATGGCAAAGCTGCGCCTGAAATGATCTCGATGATGAAGCGCAACAACTGCGGCAAGGCCTTGGACGTGGCGCGGATGTCGCGCGACATGCATGGCGGGAACGGTATTTCCGAAGACTTCCAAGTCATGCGCCACATGGTCAACCTTGAAACAGTGAACACCTATGAGGGCACACATGACGTGCACGCGCTCATCCTCGGGCGGGCACAAACAGGGCTGCAAGCTTTCTTCTGACGCTGAAATTCCTTAAAACTGGCAGCCAAATTACCCAATTTCGACACAAATGGCTGTCAGTTAACCTCAAAGAGTAACCGGAACCCACCGGATCGGAGAGCAGTGATGAATGATATGCGCCTGAGTTTTGAGGCTGAAATGACCGGCCTTGAGCCCGACGACTGGATGTCGCGTCTCGAAGAAGTGACCGACGACCTCGGATATTTCGAGCCACTTGGCAAAGATCACTGCGCGGCGTTTCTGGACGCAGGCACAAACCTGTTCGTGACTTTCGAAAGCGTTGAACACATCCAGAAGTTCAACCAAGACGCCGAACCTCGCGGTTTTCACTACGCAAAACACGAGGGCTGGTCGCATCTTGCCATCATCAGCAAATCCGAAAGCTGGTTTCGCGATCCCGCGATTTACCGCTACTTTGACCGCCTGATCGACGACGGTTTCTTTGAAGACTTCGACAACGTGCTGTTTCACGGCGCACATGGGGGCGGCTACGCGGCTGCTGCCTATAGTGTCGCTGCACCTGGCTGCACGGTTCTGGCACTGCGCCCGCAAGCAACACTTGATCCGAGAATCGCGGGCTGGGACACGCGCTATATCAGTGAGCGGCGCAAGAACTTTACTTATCGCTACGGCTATGCGCCTGATATGATCGACGCAGCCAACCACGCCTTCATCGCGTTTGACCCGCTCCAGCGGTTTGACGCGATCCATGCGGCGATGTTCACACGGGTCAATATGACGCCTCTGCGCTGCACGGGTCTGGGCAACCGCCCCGATGTCGCGCTTGACGCAATGGGCGTGCACCACGACCTGATCGTCAGTGCGATGAACAAGACGCTGACCGAGGGCGAATTCCTGAAAGCGATGAGCGCGCGGCGCGACCATATCCCTTACCTGCGCACGCTCTACGCGCATATGATCAAGACCGACCATCCAGTCATGGCGGCCAATGTCTGTGCATATGTGCTGCGCAAAGGCGAAGACGCCTTCTTTGCCAAAAAGCTACAAGAGCTTGAAAACGCAGGACACGCACCAAGCACACCACTGAAATATTCAGCCGCATAACCTGTCCCGCAAGACAGACGAAAAAAAGGGCCGCGTCACATTAGGTGAACGCGGCCCTTTCGATTTCGCGCAAGCGGGATTAGCGGGCGTTGCGCTTGTCCATTGCATCACGGGCCGCTGCAACAATGCGGGTCGCAAAGTAGCCGATAGCGCCACCCGCAATCACCCAGAACGCCGAACCGCTATCGAGCAACACACTCACAACGCCAGCCGCCAGCATAGCCGCCATGAACGACAACAGGCGGGTCTCGACCACGTCAAGCGTCATATACTTGCCCAGCATGCGGGCCAGCGGATGTCCAACAGGGGCGTCCAGTTGAGGTGTCACAAAACCCGCGACAATCGCGGCCAAAAATCCAAGCATCGGCTTTCTCCAGTGCAAAATGAGGTCGCACGCTTATCTGCGGGCCACAATCGGCGCGCAAGGGTGAATAATCCGCATCTGGTCACCGCGCTCACAAAGGTGTAATCGGGCTGTATGACAGATAAGAACATCACATCCCTGACAATTCGCCAGCCCGATGACTGGCATTTGCACCTGCGTGACGGCGATATGCTGCGAGCGGTGCTGCCTGAAACAGCGCGCCACTTTGGCCGCGCGATCATCATGCCAAATCTGATCCCGCCTGTTGTGACGGCTGAACAGGCGGTGGCCTACCGTGACCGGATCATGGCCGCCCTGCCCCAAGATTCGACATTCATCCCGCTGATGACGCTCTACCTCACCGAGGAAACCGACCCAGACGACGTGGCGGCCGCCCATGCCGAAGGGATCGCTACGGCCGTGAAACTATACCCCGCAGGGGCCACGACGAACTCGGCCTCTGGCGTGTCGGACTTTAACAAAGTGCGCCATGTGCTCGAAAAGATGGCCGAGATCGGCATGCCCTTGTGCGTGCACGGTGAAGTCACGAACGCGGACGTTGATATCTTTGACCGTGAAGCCGTGTTTATCGACAAAGTCCTGAAGCCCCTGCGCAAGAAAGTGCCCGACCTCAAGGTCGTCATGGAACATATCACAACCCAAGACGCGGTTGACTACGTGCGCGATACGCCCAAGAACTTGGCCGCGACGATCACCACGCATCACCTGATTATCAACCGCAACCACATCCTTGTGGGCGGGATCAAGCCGCATTACTACTGCTTGCCCGTGGCCAAACGGGAATTGCACCGCGTGGCCCTTGTGCAGGCCGCGATCTCTGGCGACAAGCGGTTCTTTCTCGGGACAGATAGCGCGCCGCATACCGATCCGGCCAAGCTTCAGGCTTGCGGCTGTGCGGGCTGCTTTACCGCCACGAACACGATGTCATGCCTTGCAGAGGTCTTTGACGCAGCGGGCGCATTGCCCAAACTCGAGGCATTCTCCTCGCTGAACGGGCCGCGCTACTACGGGCTGGAACCGAACGCGCGCACCATCACCCTGACCAAGGGCGAGCCCGTCAGTTACCCAAGCGCCATCCCAACACCAGACGGCCCCGTCACCGTGTTTAATCCCGGCTTTGACCTTCACTGGTCCGTGCAAACAAACTAACCCGAAAGCGTAATAAATGATCCCTTCTTCCTTCCCCGCAAAAGACGAAATCGCCCGTTTGACCGCTGGCATGCTCTTGGAAATCGGGGCGATTACCTTCAATGCGCGCGAGCCGTTCACCCATGCCTCGGGCAAGCAAGCGCCAACATATGTGGACTGCCGCAAGCTGATCTCCTTCCCGCGCATCCGCTCAACATTGATGGATTTTCTCTCGGTCACGATCATGCGCGAAGCGGGCTTTGAGGCATTCGACAACATTGCAGGCGGCGAAACCGCTGGCATCCCGTTCTCTGCGCTTGTGGCCGAGCGGCTGGCCCTGCCCATGACCTATGTGCGCAAAAAGCCGAAAGGCTACGGCAAAAACGCCCGCATCGAAGGGGTGATGACCGAAGGGCAGCGCGTGCTCCTAGTCGAAGACCTCACAACTGACGGCGGCTCGAAACTCTCGTTCGTGGACGCAATCCGCGAAACAGGCGCGACATGTTCGGCAACGGCGGTGATCTTCTACTACGGCATCTTTGAGGGCGTCGAAAAGACACTGGGCGACCACGGTATCCAGCTCTTGCACCTGTGCACATGGTGGGACGTTCTCGCCGAAGCCAAGGCACGCGGCGCCTATGACAGCGAGACCCTGTCAGAGGTCGAAGCCTATCTGCGCGACCCTGCCGGCTGGTCGGCCGCGCGCGAAAATTAATTATCGTTAACGCCCGGAAATACACTTTATCTGGTGTTTTTCTGGGCTAACCCTCCCACATATGCTATGAGCTGTGTTATCCACAAAAACATACAATTTGCGCTCTGCGTGGCTGTTTTGTATGTCGCACCAGACGGGCTGCATGTGGGAAAGGGTGACCAATGAACGAGATTGCGACATTTAATGCGACAGGGGTTGCCGAGGCGACCACCGATACGATGCCCCACTCCATCGAGGCCGAACAGCAGCTTCTTGGCGCGATCCTGACCAATAACGATATCTTTGACCGCATCGCGTCGATTGTCGGCCCCAAGCATTTTTACGATCCGGTGCATGCACGCATTTTCGAGACCGCCGCGACCCGTATCGCCAAGAACGCGCTTGCCTCTCCCGTGACCCTCAAAACCTTCCTCGAGGACGACGAGGGGCTCAAGGAACTTGGCGGCCCTGCCTATCTCGCCCGTCTTGCTGGCGCCGCGATTTCCGCTTTTGCGGCGCGCGACTATGCGCAAATGATCTACGATCTGGCCACGCGACGCGAGTTGATCCAAGTGGGCCGCAATATCTCGGATAAGGCCGCGAAAATGGACGTGCTCTCCGAACCGCGCGAACAAATCGTCGAGGCCGAGCAAGAGCTTTACCGTTTGGCCGAACAAGGATCCTCCGAGACAGGGTTCCAATCCTTCCTCAAGGCGGTGACCGAAGCCGTGAACGTCACCAACGCCGCCTACCAGCGTGATGGCGGGTTGTCGGGCATCTCGACGGGCCTCGTTGATCTCGACAAGAAACTGGGCGGCTTGCACAAGTCCGACCTTTTGATCCTCGCAGGACGCCCCTCGATGGGGAAAACATCGCTGGCGACCAACATCGCCTACAACGTGGCCAAGGCGTATCGCAAAGGCACGATGCCAGACGGGACCGAGGGCGCAGTAGACGGCGGCGTTGTCGGGTTCTACTCGCTCGAGATGTCAGCCGAACAGCTTGCCGCGCGTATCCTCTCCGAGGCCTCCGAGGTCAACTCGCACCAAATCCGCTCTGGTGACATGACCGAGCCAGAGTTCCGCCGCTTTGTCGAAGCCGCCAAGAACCTCGAGGCTTGCCCGCTGTTCATCGACGACACGCCCGCCCTGCCGATCAGCCAACTCGCCGCACGCGCGCGCCGCCTCAAGCGGACCCACGGGCTTGACGTCTTGGTCGTGGACTACCTCCAGCTTGTGCGCGGCACGGGTCGGTCCGAAAACCGCGTGAACGAAATCTCCGAGATCACGATGGGTCTCAAGGCCATCGCCAAGGAACTACAAATCCCCGTCATCGCCCTGTCACAGCTCTCGCGTCAGGTTGAAAACCGTGAAGACAAGCGGCCACAGCTTTCCGACCTGCGTGAATCAGGCTCGATTGAGCAAGATGCCGATGTTGTCATGTTCGTCTACCGCGAGGAATACTACAAAGAGCGCGAAAAGCCGGGTGATCACGAGCACGACAAAATCGCAGCATGGCAAGACGAGATGGAACGCCTGCACGGCAAAGCCGAAGTTGTGATCGGCAAGCAGCGGCACGGCCCGATTGGCACGGTTGGCCTGTCGTTCGAAGGGCAGTTCACGCGCTTCGGCAACCTCGCACAACCTTGGCAAGGCACACCAAGCGAAGAATACTAGGGAAGTGGTCAGGGCCACGACAGTATCTCACAACGGCTATCGCAGCATCTATTACGGTCGGTCAGGTTCAAAATGATCATGCTCGACCGCACGCGCCTTAGGTCACTTAGAAGCCGCAAATGCATCACGTTTTGCCATTAACGCCGCGCAATAATACGCGCATTTTCGCCAATCGGCGCGCTGACGCAGGCATTCGGGGAAAACCGTCCGCCATTGCCCCCTTGTCGGCTCAGCAATCCCCTGACAAAAGAGCACCATGAGCACTGGACACATCACAATTGACCTCGACGCCATCATCGCGAACTGGCGGGCGTTGGATAAAATGAGCAAAACCGAGACCGCAGCCGTGGTTAAGGCCAACGGCTACGGGCTTGGCGCGGGTCGGGTTGCCAAGGCATTGGCCAAAGCGGGGGCGCGCAAGTTCTTTGTCGCCGTCGCCGAAGAAGGGGCCGCGATCAGGCAAGCGCTTGGCGAAGGGGTGCAAATCAACGTGTTTTCGGGGCATATGCGCGGCGACACCGATATGATCGGTGATCTCGGGCTGACCCCGATGCTCAACTCGATTGACCAGATTTCGCGACACTTTGAATCGCTGCCGGGCGCACCCTTTGGCATCCAGCTTGATACAGGCATGAACAGGCTTGGCATGGAATGGGACGAATGGGGCGCGATTGCAGAAATCGCTCTCGCCCAGCACCCGACCCTTGTGATGAGCCACCTTGCCTGCGCCGACGAGCCCGATCACCCGATGAACGCGTTCCAGCTAGACGTGTTTCATCAAATGACGGACGGTATATCCGTGCCGCGCTCGCTTGCGGCCACTGGGGGCATTCTGCTCGGGAAAGACTTCCACTTTGATCTGACCCGTCCGGGTATCGGCCTTTATGGCGGCGCCCCCTTCACAAAGGCGAAACCCGTTGTGCAAATGGACCTGCCCGTCGTGCAAATTCGCCACATCAGCGAGGGCGAAGTCGTGGGCTACGGCAATGCTTGGCAGGCAGAGCGCCCTTCAAAAGTGGCAACGCTTGCTGCGGGCTACGCGGACGGATTACTGCGCGCCATGTCCGATAAGGCCACGTTTTACTACGGCGCCGATCCCTGCCCGCTCATCGGGCGGGTCTCGATGGATTTGATCACCGTGGACATCACCGACCTCCCCGAAGAACCGCACGCGCTGACGCTCCTTGGCAAACAGCAGACCGTCGATCATCTGGCCACGGCAGCAGGCACAATCGGCTACGAAATCCTGACTTCGCTCGGGGCGCGCTACACCCGCCGCACCAAAGGCGGTTAAACGGGCGATTCGCTCCACTTGGCCGCGCAAACCGCATTTCTCGCTGTGATTTGGGTCATAAGCCCTCATTTTTGCAATCAGGTGTTGCCTTCAGGCACTTGGCCATCAATGCGATCAAATGCACGCTATGAACGATGTTTGAAAGTGCATAAATCTCCTTAAAAACAACCCCACATTGCCAGATTATGCCCTGATCCCAGCGCCTTCTGGAAATTCGCGACGGATTCAACGCTGCGCAACAATGCGATTTCATCGCGGGGATTGTCCTGCGCAAACAGCCATAGGCAAGTTTTCGCCAATTTTCCCCTGTGAACGCTTACCTAAAATCAACTATTCTGAGGGCAAGAGTTTTTGAGCTTCCGGGGGGATGCCATGTTGCGAGTTGTTTCGTTCATTCAGATCACACTGCGTGTTTTACAAGGCGCAGCAATATTTGCCGCGGCAAGCATCGCAATCGCGGCGATTTGCTACACTGTCGTCTGTGCGTTTGGCGGGGCTGCGTGGCTCGACATGCCCATGACCTTCGGGGACACCCTGATCGCCGACTTCGGCATGTATCTCCAGATTGGCGGCACAATCGTCCTTGCGGCCGTTGCGCTGATGATCCCGACCAACTTGCGCATGAACGCACTCGAACGCAGCCACCGTTCCTTCCACATCGGCATGGACGACGTCGCACGCGCCTATCACCTCTGCCATACGGCTGATCGGGCGGGCGTGTTCACATTCAGCTCCGAATTTGACGCAACCCGCGAGCGGCTCGCCTATTTGCGCGATCATCCCGACCTGTCGCGCCTCGAACCAGAGGTGCTCGAAGTCGCCGCCCAGATGTCGCAACAATCGCGCCACCTCGCGGATGTCTATTCGGACGAAAAAGTGGCCCGTGCCAAGCAATTCTTGCAGCAACGCCAAGAAGAGGCAGAAGCGCAGCAAGAACGCATCGTCAATGCGCTGCACGCCGTTCAGGAAATCCGCACATGGGCGCAGCAAGTCGATCTGGAAGAAAGCGTGGTCGCCTCGCAACTCGAACAGCTCGACGAAAAACTGCAAGCCTCCCTGCCCGGCCTTGGCTACAGCCTGAGCCGCAAGGAAGACAACGTCGTCACCTTGGCTCAAAAGCCGGCGGCTGAATAAAGACGCCCATGCGCAGCACCCTCGTCATCGCCAATCTGGCGCTCCTGATCCTGTTCCCTGTCGCGTGGTTCGCGCCGCTTTTGCGGGCGGGCATCCTGCCGCTGTTCAAGCTCTCCGAAATCAGCGTGATCTCGGGACTGCAAAGCCTCTGGGGCACTGACGTCTTCCTCGCGCTTGTCGTCACCGTCTTTGCGCTCTTTGCGCCCTACCTCAAAACGATCGGCTTGGCGCTCATCCACTTTGATCTGCTTAGCCCCAAACTGCTGCCCGTTCTAGGCTGGATGGGCAAGTTGGCTATGGCCGATATCTTCTTGATTGCACTCTATATTGTCGTTTCAAAAGGGATCGGCATCGGCAAACTGGAAACCGCATGGGGGCTTTACCTCTTCACGGTCTGCATCTTGGCCTCGATCGTAATATCGGCCCTCACTGCCAAGTTTCTTCAGAGCAAAAATATGCACGCCGTAGGCGGCTGAACATTCGCCATTGCCACAGCATAGTTAATGGGGCAACACGTGAACATGGCTAAACAGAAAATCTTTACATGTAATGAATGCGGCGCGTCCCACACCAAATGGTCGGGGCAGTGCGATGCGTGCAACGCGTGGAACTCTATTGTCGAGGATAAACCGCTCGGCACTGGACCGGCGAAAAAGTCCTTGGGGGGGATGCGCGGCAAGCGGGTTGCGCTGACTGATCTGGCAACCCAAGAGGCGCCCCCTGCGCGCACGCTTGCAGGTGTTGGCGAACTGGATCGGGTGCTTGGGGGGGGGCTGGTGCAGGCCTCCGCGCTACTCGTGGGCGGTGATCCGGGCATCGGCAAATCGACGCTGCTGCTGCAAGCGGCTGCGAGATTTGCGCGTAACGGGCTAAAGGTTATCTACATTTCGGGCGAGGAATCGGCCTCGCAAATCCAGATGCGGGCGCGCAGACTGGGCCTGACGGAAAGCCCTGTTAAACTGGCCTCGGAAACAAACCTGCGCGACATCCTGACAACGCTTGAGGCGGAAAAACCTGATCTGGCGATCATCGACTCGATCCAGACGATGTGGGCCGACAATGTCGACAGTGCGCCCGGGTCCGTAAGTCAGGTGCGCTCCTCTGCTCACGAGCTGACAACCTTTGCCAAATCCCACGCGATGTCGGTGATCATGGTCGGGCACGTGACCAAAGACGGCTCTATTGCAGGGCCGCGGGTTGTCGAACATATGGTCGATACCGTGCTCTACTTTGAAGGAGAGCGCGGGCACCAGTTCCGCATCTTGCGCTCGGTCAAGAACCGGTTTGGCCCCGCCGACGAAATCGGCGTCTTTGAGATGACTGGCAAGGGGCTGGCCGAGGTCAAAAACCCCTCTGCCCTGTTCCTTTCGGATCGGGGGAAACCTGCGCCGGGATCAGTCGTCTTTGCGGGCATCGAGGGGACACGCCCCGTGCTCACCGAGATACAAGCGCTTGTTGCGCCCTCGCCCCATAGCCAGTCCAAACGCTCGGTTGTCGGGCTTGATAGCGGGCGGTTGGGTATGATCCTCGCGGTGCTAGAATCGCGCTGCGGCGTGCCGTTCAACGGGCTAGATGTCTATTTGAATGTGGCTGGCGGGATGCGGATCAACGATCCGGGGGCTGATTTGGCTGTCGCGGCGGCCTTGGTTTCTGCGCGCGAAGATGCACCTTTGCCACATGATGCGGTGGTTTTTGGGGAAATAAGCCTCTCAGGAGCGCTACGACCTGTGGTTCAGACCGAAAATAGATTGAAAGAAGCGCAAAAACTTGGTTTTACGTCCGCAATCACACCGCAACAGACCAAGAAGGTCGCGGTGGCGGGGCTGACCTTGCGTCCAATGCAAGACTTGGCCACGTTTGTTGTAGAGATATTCGGGGATCGTGGCCCCGAAAAGTAAAAAGTGAGAGACGCGCATGGAAGGTTTCACAATCATCGACGGAGTCGTAGCTGTTGTGATCGTCGTATCGGCGTTGCTGGCATATAGCCGTGGCTTCGTGCGCGAGGCGATGGCAATTGCAGGCTGGATCGGGGCGACTATCCTCGCGTTCATCTTTGCCGACACCGTGCAGCCATTGATCCGCGGCTTGCCCGTGATCGGCGACTTCATCGGGGATAGCTGTGAACTGTCGATTATCGCGTCATTCGCTGCGGTCTTTGCGATTGCGCTGGTTGTGGTGTCGATCTTTACGCCGCTGTTCTCAAGCCTTGTGCAACGTTCCGCACTGGGTGGCTTGGACCAAGGGTTCGGGTTCTTGTTTGGGGTGCTGCGCGGGATCTTGTTGGTCGCGGTGGCGTTCTTTGTCTATCAAACCGTACTCTCGACCCAAAAGATCGACATGGTTGAAAACAGCCGCTCGGCCAAAGTGTTTGGTAAAATGACAGGTCAGATCGAAGATCGCGACCCCGAAGCAGCCTTGGGCTGGATCACAACGCAGTATGAACAACTCGTCGGGAACTGTGGCGCCGCAGCCGAGTAAGCAACATGGGTTAAAACCCATCTTACGCGATTGCGGGTAAACAACAGGTCTTTCGCTGGGTGACACTTGGCGCAAGACACTTTAAGACGGGGGCAACCCACACCCCTAGGATTCGGAGCTGCCCCGCCTTGTCCCATCACATGCCCCCCGCCCATCCCTTTGACGATGATAAATTGCGGGAGGAATGCGGCGTATTTGGCGTAGTGAATGTTCCCGACGCTTCCAACTTTGTGGCGCTTGGGCTGCACGCCCTGCAACATCGGGGCCAAGAGGCTGGCGGCATCGTCACCCACGACCCCGTCAACGGGTTCAACCAACAGCGACGCATGGGCCTTGTGCGCGATAACTTCACCTCCTCATCCATGATCGCCTCCCTCCCAGGCACAATCGGTATCGGGCACGTGCGCTATTCAACAGCAGGGTCCAAGGGGCAAACGGCCCTGCGCGATGTGCAACCGTTCTTTGGCGAGTTCTCGATGGGCGGCGCAGCAATCGCCCACAACGGCAACATCACCAACGCGGACGCCCTACGGCGCGAACTCATCGAGCGCGGGTCGATCTTCCAGTCGTCATCTGATTCCGAGTGCATCATTCACCTGATGGCCCGCTCGATGGGGCAAACGATCCCTGACCGCATGGAAGAAGGGTTGCGCAAGGTCGAAGGCGCATTCTCGATTGTTGCGATGACACGGACCAAACTGATCGGCTGCCGCGACCCGCTTGGGGTCCGCCCGCTCATGCTCGGCAAGCTTGGCGAAGGTTGGGTTCTGGCCTCCGAAACCTGCGCCCTTGATATTGTCGGCGCTGACTTCGTGCGCGAAATCGAGCCGGGCGAAATGGTTGTGATCAATGCCGAAGGGGTCGCCAGCCACTTCCCGTTCCGCCCCGCAAAGCCACGGTTCTGCATCTTCGAGAACGTCTACTTTTCGCGCCCCGATAGCATCCTCGGCGGTAAGTCCGTCTATGAAATCCGCGAAAACATCGGACGGGAACTGGCCAAGGAAGCGCCCGTCGAGGCTGATCTCGTCTGCCCTGTGCCAGATAGCGGCACACCAGCGGCGATCGGCTACAGCCTGCAATCCGGTATCCCCTACGCGATGGGGATTATCCGCAATCAATACATGGGGCGGACCTTCATCGAGCCGTCAGAATCCATCCGTAACATGGGTGTGCGGCTCAAGCTCAACGTGAACCGCGCCCTGATCAAAGGGAAACGGGTGATCCTCGTGGACGACAGCGTTGTGCGCGGCACAACCAGCCGCAAAATCAAGGAAATGATCCTTGAAGCAGGTGCGGCCGAAGTTCACTTCCGGATCGCCTCCCCACCGACACAGTGGCCCTGCTTTTACGGAGTTGATACGCCCGAGCGGGACAAATTGCTCGCCGCGACCATGTCCGAGACCGAGATGCGCGACCACCTCGGGGTGGATAGCCTCAAATTCATCTCGCTCGACGGGCTTTACCGCGCCTCTGGAGAGGCAAACGGGCGCGATGCCAAATCACCGCAATTCTGCGATGCCTGCTTCTCGGGCGAATACCCCGTCAAGCCAAGCGACATGATCGCAAAGGGCTTCAAGCCAAAAATCGCGGCAGAATAATGGATGAAATCGAGAGCTATCTTGCCGCCCTGCCCGACGATCAACGGGCGGCGCTGACGGCTCTGGACAAAACGTTGCGCACCCTGCTGCCTGATGCCAAGCGGGTCATGGCATACGCGATGCCCAGCTATAAAATCGGCAAATCCGTCGTTGCGGGCTATGCTGCTTTTGCCAAACACCTCGGCTTTTTCCCGCATTCGGGCAATATTGTCCCCACATTTGCGGCCGACCTCGACGCGCTCGGCTACAAACACTCTAAAAGCGGTGTGCAATTCACGCCTGCCAAGCCGATTCCCGAAACCCTGCTGATCCGCATCCTGAACGACAGGCTACGCGAGGCTGGACACGACATCACACTTGAGACAAAGAGAACTCCATGAGAACAGCACTTATCACTGGCGCTTCGCGCGGTCTTGGCGCGGCAATGGCCGTGGCCCTTGCACCAACCCATCACATCGTCGCAGTTGGTAAAACCACAGGCGCTTTGGAAGAAATCGACGACCTGATCAAGGCGGCGGGCGGACAAGCGACCCTCGCGCCGATGGACATCACCGTTGACGGCGCCATGCAGCAGCTTTGCCGCTCGATCTTTGACCGCTGGGGCAAGCTGGACCTTTGGGTGCATACCGCCATCCACGCCGCTCCACTCGCGCCAGCAGGGCACATCGGCCCTAAGGATCTTGCCAAATCCATGGCGATCAACGTCGAGGCGACGGCGCGCTTGATCGGTTACGTTGGCCCGCTCTTGGGCGCAGACGGGCACGCTGTCTTTACGGACGACCCGCGCGGCGGCGCACAATTCTTTGGCGCTTACGGGGCATCAAAGGCGGCGCAAATCGCGCTTGCGCGCTCGTGGGCCGCTGAATCCGTGAAAACGGGGCCGAATGTGCATATCGTCACACCAAACCCGATGCCCACGGCCACACGCGCCCGCTTTTATCCCGGCGAAGACCGCGCACCGCTTGCCGCCCCCGCAGACGAGGCCGCACGCCTTTTGGCCACGCTGCCGCTATGAATGTCACCGACCTTCTCGACGCCGCGCATGCCACCGCAAAGGCGGACAACCTGTCGCCTGCACAGATCGAGGCCGCCAGCGTGGAACTTGCCGCCGCCTTCGAGGCGCGCATGCAGCACCACTTCAAGCGCGGCCCCTTCTACAAGAAGCTGCATAAACTGCTGGCAGATAACGGAAATTCAAATCTCGCGCTGAAGGTGCATCAGTATTCTGTGGCTGTGAGCGTGATCAAGCACGGCACTGGAGCAAGCTACCGCGAGCTAAAGTCTCTGGCAAACCTGCCCTTCGACATCAGAACCCCCGCCGCGCAAAGCCACACACTCGTTGACGTCACAAGCGGCGACTTTTTCGGGCAACTGACCCAAACGCTCGAACAGGCCCACCAGTTTCTCGAGACGCATAGCGCCTAGGCACTTTGCACGGGCGCAATCGCTAAAATTCACCACCATGCTTGCCCAAAACCCTTGTCCGCATTAGGGGTATTGGGACAGCAAAAGGCGGGCAAATGCGCATTCTTATTACGAACGACGACGGTATCAACGCACCAGGCCTCGCGACCTTGCACAAAATCGCCGCAGAGATCGCAGGGCCGGACGGTGAGGTCTGGACAGTCGCCCCCGCTTTTGAGCAATCAGGCGTTGGCCACTGCATCAGCTATACCCACCCCACAATGATCGCCAAACTCGCAGACAAGCGGTTCGCCGCCGAAGGGTCCCCCGCCGATTGCGTGCTTGCGGGGCTTTACCACGTCATGAAAGACTGCCCGCCCGATCTGGTGCTGTCAGGCGTGAACCGTGGCAACAACGCTGCCGAAAATACGCTCTACTCTGGCACAATCGGCGCTGTGATCGAAGCAGCCCTGCAAGGCATTCCCGCTATCGCCCTAAGCCAGTTCTTTGGCCCCGATAACAAAGACCTCGATGATCCATTTGAGGCCGCAGCGGTGCACGGTGCGTGCACGGTCCGTGCACTGTTAGAACAGGGCATCTGGACCCAAGGCGAGGCCTACTCTGTCTTTTATAACGTCAACTTTGCGCCCGTGCCTGCGAGCGCCGTAAAGGGGATGAAAGTCACGACGCAAGGGCGGCGCGACGGGGTCAACTTCTCGGTGCAAGCCGACAAATCCCCAACAGGGCGCGACTTCCTCTGGGTGCGTGGCGGACCACAACACGGGGCAACCGCACAAGGCACGGACGCGCAGGCAAACCTTGACGGCTATACCTCGATCACGCCGATGCGGGCCGACCTGACAGCCCATGACTTAGTGAGCAATCTCAAAGGGTTACTCGCGTGAGCGCCTCCGCAGAAATCAAGATGCAGTTCCTCTATGCCTTACGCTCAAAGGGCGTAACGGATGCCCGTGTGCTCAACGCAATGGAGCGGGTTGACCGCGCCGCCTTTGTCAAAGGCATCTTTGCAGAGCGCGCTTATGACGATATGCCCCTGCCGATTTCATGCGGGCAAACCATCTCGCAACCCTCCATCGTTGGCATCATGACCCAAGCCCTGAACGTGCAACCGCGTGACAAGGTGCTCGAAGTCGGCACAGGCTCGGGCTACCAAGCCGCCATCCTCGCCCAACTCGCCCGCCGCGTTTACACCGTCGATCGTTTCAAACGATTAGTATCAGAGGCAAAGGCAATTTTTGCAGCGCAAGACATCACCAATATCACGACATTCACCGCCGACGGCAGCCACGGTTACCCCGAACAAGCGCCCTTTGACCGGATCCTGTTGACCGCAGCCGCCGAAGACCCGCCCGGGCCACTGATGGCGCAATTGCGGGTCGGCGGGATCATGGTTTTACCCGTGGGTCAGTCCGACACAGTGCAAAGCCTGATCCGTGTGACCCGCTCCGAAACGGGCTATGATTACGAAGAGTTGCGCGCGGTGCGCTTTGTGCCCTTGCTTGAAGGGCTTGGTGCAGATTAAAACCAGTAAACGGCGAGAACCCATGCAAACTTGGGCAGCCGCGGTATGAGGAGACGAGCAGATGACGATGATGAAACAGGTATTGATCACAAGCGTAGCGTTTGGATTGCTGGCCGCATGTGACAAACCCTTCGACTTTGATCTGCGCGATATGGCAAAGGGGTTTGATACCTCTGACGCGGTCGCTGCGATGCCGTCACGCCCGCGCCCCGATGATCGCGGCGTGATCTCTTATCCGAACTATCAAGTTGTGGTTGCCAAGCGCGACGACACGATCACCACAATCGCCAGCCGCCTCGGGCTGAACGCGGCCGAGCTGGCCAGCCACAACGGAATCGGCGCTGACGTCAAGCTGCGGCGCGACGAACTGGTTGCCCTGCCCAAGCGCGTGGCCGAACCATCACCCGCAACAGGAGCAGCCCAGACAGGGCCGATCCAGCCCGCAACAGGCACGCTTGACGTGGCTGCAATCGCGACAACGGCCCTTGATCGCGCAGGGCCACAAACACCCGTGGCAACCGCCCCGATGAATGCCACTGCCCCCGTCGTGCAAACGGGCTCAGAGCCAGTGCAGCACAAGGTTGCGCGCGGCGAAACCATCTTCTCGATCTCGCGGCTCTACAATGTGCCTGTGAAATCCATTGCTGACTGGAACGGCGTTGGCCCCGAGCTTTCTGTGCGCGAAGGGCAATTCCTGTTGATCCCCGCCGCGGGGCAAACCGCGCCCGTGCGCACAGCCAGTGCCGCCCCCGTCGCCACGCCCCCCGCAGAAGAAACGGCACCAGGCGCGGGAAGCCAGACACCCGTGCCGCCTAGCGCCTCGACGCCCCTGCCCGACGAAACACCGTCAGCCCCCATTCCTGCTGCCTCTGTGCCACAAGCGCCTGACCTTGGCACACCCGCAGCCCAGCCCGCAACCAATGCGAACGCGACACTGGCCTATCCTGTGCAAGGGTCGATCATCCGCGCCTATGCCGCAGGTCGCAACGAAGGCATCGACATCGGCGCGCCCGCTGGCACATCCGTTAAGTCCGCAGCCAGCGGCACGGTTGCAGCCGTCACCACCGACACCAGCGGCGTGGCGATTGTCGTGATCAAACATAGCGGCGGATTGCTGACCGTTTACACCAACCTTGATGGCGTCACCGTTGCAAAAGGGGCAAGCGTATCAAAGGGGCAATCTATCGGTAAGGTGCGCGCAGGCGACCCGAGCTTTGTGCACTTTGAGGTGCGGCGCGGCCTGACCTCGGCTGATCCAGCGGACTTCCTGCCCTAGGGCAGGGTCACACCGCGGCGACCTGCAAGATCAGTGAAATATTGCCACGCAACGCGGCCTGAACGGCTGCCGCGCGTGGCCTGCCATTCAATCGCCTCGGCGCGCAAAGTCGCCGCATCAATCGTGACACCGTAAGCATCACAATAGCCACGGATCATCGCCAGATATTGATCCTGATCGCAAGCATGGAAGCCAAGCCACAGGCCAAACCGATCCGAAAGCGACACTTTTTCTTCGACCGCCTCACCCGCAGAAATCGCGGTAGACCGCTCGTTTTCGATCATGTCGCGGGGCATCAAATGGCGACGGTTCGACGTGGCATAAAGCACGACATTGTCGGGACGCCCCTCAATACCACCATCCAGCACCGCCTTGAGAGATTTGTAATGGGCATCGTCTGCACCAAACGACAGGTCGTCGCAGAACATGATAAACCGCTCGGGGCGGCCGCGCAGCAGGTTCAGACAACGGCCAATAGACGGCAGGTCTTCGCGCTGCACCTCGACGACTTTCAAGCCTTCATGCTTTGCATGAACAGCACCATGTATCGCCTTGACAAGGCTCGACTTTCCCATGCCGCGCGCGCCCCACAACAGGGCGTTATTGGCGGGCAAACCTTTGGCAAATTGCACCGTATTCGCCAGCAGCGTGTCACGCGACCGATCAACGCCAACCAGCAGATCAACCGCGACACGGTTGACGCGGGCAACAGGCACAAGGCGGTCGGGATCAGGATGCCAGACAAACGCAGAGGCCTCCGCAAAGTCGGGGGCGCCAGCAGGCGCAGGGCTCATCCGCTCTAGCGCTGCCGCAATCCGCTCCAACTCGCTCACAAGTCTGGCTCCTCGTCGCCATCCGCTTGATCGCCGTGGATGTCATCATCCCATAGGCCTTCGGCGCGCAACTTCTTTTCGCGCTTGCGCTCAACACGGGCGACAAGCTGAATTGACACTTCATAAAGACCGTAAACGACGACAAACAAAATCACCTGACTAATCACATCCGGCGGGGTCGCAAGGGCGGCCACGATCAGGATGCCGACCATCGCATATTTACGTGTGCCGCGCAGACCCTTTGCCGAAACAAGCCCCGCCTTGCCCATCAACGTCAGCAACACAGGCAGCTGGAAGCACAGCCCAAAAGCCACGATGAATTTAATAGTAAGCGACAGATATGCCTTCGCTGACCCTTGGAAAATGATGCCAGCCGCAACCGCCGTGGCATCCTGATCGGATGTCAGCACATTTTCTTGCTGGAACCCGAGGAAAAAGTTGAACGCAAGCGGCGTGATAACGTAATAGGCAAACGCTGCGCCCATGAAAAACATCAGCGGCGAAGCAAGCAGGAACGGCAGAAACGCGCCGCGCTCGTTCTTGTATAGGCCAGGGGCCACGAACCGCCACATCTGGTAGCTGATGATCGGAAACCCGATCACAAGCCCCCCCAAAAGCGAGATCGAAATCGCAACAAAGAAACCCTCTTCAAGCGCGATGAACTGCAAATCACATGACTGCCCCCGCGCGATCAGCGCATCACAGAGCGGCGATGTCAGAAAGTTGAAAACGGGGTTCCAGACCGTAAACGCGATGATCATGCCGCCAATGAACGCCAGCACGGAATAGATCAGCCGTGACCGAAGCTCGGTCAAATGCTCCATCAACGGGGCAGAGCTGTCTTCGATTTCGTCATTCGCGCTCATGCGTCACCCTTTGGCTTTGCGGCAGGTTTCTTTGCTGCTGGCTTTTTCTTTGCAGCCGGCTTTTTGGGCGCAGCTGCTTTCTTGGCAGGCGCCTTCTTGGTCGCAGGTGCAGGGTCCGCCACAGGCTTCGTCGCTTCTGCCTGTGCAGCCTCGCGGGCTTTGCGCTCTGTTGCGGCCTTGGCCATCGCCTCGGATGCTTTCGCTTTCGCCTTTGCGCGTTCTTCGGTCAACTCGCGGGTGGCGGGGCCAGCCTGCAATCCAGTCGCCTCGCGGATTTTATCCACGCCAAACTTTTGCGGGTTCGCCGCGGCCTTGAGGCTGCTCGAGATGTCCTTGACGCCAGACTCGTCGGCCGCCGCTTCCATAGCACGGCTAAACTCGCGGGCCATGCCCTTTGCCTTGCCCGTGAACTGCCCCAACGTGCGGAACATTCCAGGCAAGTCTTTCGGGCCGATCACAATCAGCGCCACAATGGCGACCAGCACCATTTCGCTCCAGCCAAGGCCAAACATCAGCGTATTCCCTCAGTTGGGTTAGATTAGGCTTTGTCTTTTTCGTCAGCAGGTGTGACGTCTTTGGCAGACTCAAGGCTGTCTTCCAGTTCGGTCTTGCTGTCATCAACGCCTTTCTTGAATGCGGTGATGCCCTTGCCCACTTCGCCCATCAACGACGAAATCTTGCCGCGGCCAAACAGGACCAAGACAACAACCGCAATCAGCAAAAGACCAGGCAAACCAATATTATTCAGCATTTTTCATTCTCCACTTCGCAGGCACATGGCGTGCCGCATTAAACTCTCTCCCCTAGAGATAGGGCGAAGAAGCAGGCGATGGAAGGCGCAAAAACCGCCCATTTAGCAGGTATTTCCTGTTTCTTGTGACAAAAACTTGTCAGTTGCCAGATAATTGACAAAACTTGGGAAAACACGATTGGAATCAGTGATGCGCCGCGCCGACCGCCTCATGGCACTTGTTCAGATTTTACGCGACGGGGCGCTGCATAAAGCGGCCGATCTTGCGGCGGCGACAAAGGTGTCCTTGCGCACGATCTATCGCGACATGGAGACGCTTGCCGCCTCGGGCGTGCCGATCGAAGGCGCGCGCGGCATTGGCTACCGTGTGACGGCGGCCATCACCCTGCCCCCGCTCAATCTGACAATGACCGAGGTCGAGGCGCTGCACATCGGTCTTCAGGCGGTGGGCCAGAACGCAGATAGCGAACTCAGCGCAGCGGCGCGCTCGCTCTCGGCAAAGCTTGATGCGGTGATGCCAGAGGACAGAACGCGCGCTCCAACAGGCTACGGATTTGCGATCTACCCCTTTGCAGATGCGGCGCGCGGCTTCCAGTTTCTACCCGTCATCCGACAAGCCATCCGCACCCGCCAGAAACTGCGCCTGACTCTGGACGGAACCGATATCGTCGTGCGGCCGTTGCAACTGGATTACTGGGGACGGCTGTGGACCTGCGTGGTCTGGAACGAAAAAATCAGCGATTTCACAGAGCTGCGGGTCGATCAATGCAGCGCCGTCAAAGTTCTGCCGAGCCTCTTTGTCGATGAAGCGGGCAAATCACTTGCCGCCTTTAACGCCCGCAAACTTTCTATGTCCAATCAAACTCCCGCCGGAGGCATCAAGGCTTGATCCAGTCGACAGGGGCAATCATCGGGCGAAAATAGGCAATCATGCGCCCCTCGACAGGCGCATGCCCCTCCCAAGGTGCAACGCCGTGGATCAGGTGGCGGTGCAAAAACACCGCTTCTCCGACAACCGTTGGTATCTCAAGGCGCGGACAGCGCTCGAAAACCGCACGGCGCGCCACTTGATACACATCCGTCACATCAACATCGCCGTAGTGCTCTGGCGGCACATCTGCATATGCGGCGGCAAACGCGGCTTGCATAATCAAATGGCTCCCTTCCCAGACAACAAGCGGGCTCGCCGTCGCCTCGTTCAAGGCAATCCCGACAATAAAGCCATGGGGTTCACGCATATGGCGGCGCTTGTCGGGGCCTTCGGGCAATAGTCCGTCCATATGGGCCGCGTCGCGGGTCTTGCGAAACCGGTGGGCCGCGTCACTTTCGGTCGCATCACGCTTTGGGTAGTCGGGGTAGACAACCGAAAGCTGGCCACGATGCCAAGACGGGGCCATCTGGGCAAACGGCAAAGGCACACCATCAAGCGATCCATCTGCCGCATTGGGAAGCACATCCACACCGACAAACCACGTGTCGCCATGACGGCGCTCGGAGCGATCCAGCTTGAGAGCCGCGAGATGCGCCGCTTGCGCCCAAGCCGCCACCGCGGGGTCAAACCCGCGCACCTCATAGCCAGCTCTTACCATCCAAGCGCCTTTCTCAGCATATTCAACGCCACCAATATCAAGAACACGCCAAACACCCGCTTTAGCGGTTTCGGATCGAGCCTATGCGCCAATGCTGCGCCCCAAGGTGCTGTAATCATTGTCATTGCCACGATCAAACCAAACGCAGGCAGGTTAACCGCACCAAGCGAAAAGGGCGGCGAAACGGCCATGTCGACCGTCATGAAGCCGATAACAGAGGGCACTGCGATTATGACGCCAAATCCAGCCGCCGTTGCCACAGCGCGGTGGATAGGCACGCTAAACAGGGTCATTGTGGGCACGCCAAACGACCCGCCCCCGATCCCCATCAAGACTGACAGAAAGCCGATAACCGGAGAGGTCAGCACACGAAACAGTCCCCTTGGCATTGCATCACCCAATCGCCAATGCATTTTGCCCAGCGCCATATAAAGCCCGACACAGATCGCCAGAATGCCAAAGATCATCTGCAACGCCGTCGAGCGTAAAGAGGACGCGATGAAAAAGCCGGCAACCGCGCCAATCGCAATGCCAGGCGCCCATCCGCGCAGGATCGACCACTCCACAGCCCCCTTTTTGTGATGCGCGAGCACCGAACGGGCCGAGGTCACAATGATCGTCGCCAGTGACGTGCCCAGACACATCTGCATCAACTGCGGGCTGTCGTAGCCGAGCGCTTGGAACGCGTAGAAAAACGCTGGAACCAGAACGATACCGCCGCCAACGCCAAGCAACCCTGCCAGCACGCCCGTAAATGCGCCAATCACGAGCAACATGGCCCCCATGCCGATGACCAAGCTCATGTCCATTACGCGACCATCTCCGTTACATACGCCAATGCCTCAAGCACGGTGCGTTCGTTACTGTCATCTCGGTGGGCGTTTTCCGACAGATGGCGACGCCACATCCGTGCGCCCGCCCTGCCCTGAAAAAGGCCCAGCATATGTCTAGT
Source organism: uncultured Loktanella sp. (assembly GCA_937132065.1). GTDB lineage: Bacteria > Pseudomonadota > Alphaproteobacteria > Rhodobacterales > Rhodobacteraceae > Yoonia. The sequence goes on along the minus strand of CAKZNT010000086.1, from coordinate 29,125 downwards.
AATCTGCTGCAATCTGCCGCCCGCCGCAATATGGTCCGCGATATAAGGCAACATCAAATGCACGATTTCATGGGCGCTACGGGTCTCTCCATCGCCAAAGACCAAGCGATCGGCGTCCAGCAGGATGTTGGCAGGGCTATGATAGGCCGCGCGCCCGATCATCACCCCGTCCAAGCCAGCCTCCAGAAACCGCAGCGTATCATCAAGCGTCGTTACACCGCCGTTTACCGAAAGATGTAGATGCGGGAACAGCGCCTTCATCTCGTGCACAAGCATGTAATCAAGCGGCGGCACATCGCGGTTCTCTTTGGGCGACAGACCCTGCAACCACGCTTTGCGGGCATGAATTGTAAAGCGATCACAGCCAGCCGCGCTCACCCGCGCGAGGAAATCGGGCAAAATGTCGGCGGGCGTCTGGTCATCAACGCCGATACGGCATTTGACTGTGACAGGCACGTTCACCTTGGCGCGCATCGCCGCCACGCACTCGGCCACCAGCGGCGCATTCTCCATCAGGACCGCGCCAAACGAGCCCGATTGCACACGATCAGAGGGGCAACCACAGTTGAGGTTCACCTCTGCATAACCCCAGTCTTGGGCGATTTTCGCGGCCTGAGCGAGTTGATCAGGGTGCGACCCACCCAGCTGCAAGGCTAGCGGCTGCTCGGCGGCGCTAAAATCCAACAGCTTTGCGCGATCCCCGTGGATCACCGCAGGCGCGGTCACCATCTCTGTATAAAGCAGAGCATGGCGCGACATAAGCCGATGAAAGTAGCGACAATTCCGGTCTGTCCAGTCCATCATCGGGGCCACGGATAGACGCGCAGCCCGCTGAACATCGGAAAACCCTGATTTTTCTTGGTTTTTTGGATCAAACATTTCTCACGTTTTCCTCGTTTCGGCTCGATTTACCCTCGTTTTTGGGCGCGGTGCTACACGATGTAGCACTGGTGTCGGGATGTAGCACTTTTCCCCATGGGATTTCCACCTCGCACAATAAGACGATGGGCTTCTGCTCAATCAGTGGAATCACTCCTTCCTATTCGGCCCGATCACCACCGATTTCAGACAAAACCTTAAAAGACCCGCTGATCTAAAAAACAAACGATCAGATGTTCCGACTAACGAAATCCCGGACTGGAAAGAAACTCCATGGGAACCATTGTTGAACGTCAAAAGAAAGATGGAAAGCCGAGCTTTACCGCGCAAATTCGAAAGAAACGGAAGGGTAAAGTCATTCTCAATTTGGTAGAGACATTTGCCACCCGAGCAGCCGCAAAAAGCTGGCTGAATGACAGAAAAAGTGACCTTAATCGGAAAGGAGGCATGGAGCGAGCTGTCCGTGCAAAGGCACGCAAGTCCGTATCACGGTGCATTGATGATTATTCCACGGCATCCCCGTTTGGTTTTGGAAAGTCGAAAGCCCAGATGCTCAGCACATTGCACAGACTCGAGTTCGGCGTCCAAGCACCTCCGATCGACCCAAAGCTGGACACGCCTGCGCACTACACGCTCAAACCACGTATGCCTCAAACGGTAAATGGATACATGGTGACGTTGGGAACGCTCATTCGTTACGGTGGGCCTATCTGCCGAGCAACGATGCCAGTTTCAGAGTTCGAAGAAGCCATGCGCACCCTTAAACATCATAGGATGGTAAAAAAATCCGACACGCGCTCGCGTCGCCCCTCTTTAGAAGAACTCGATATGCTGATGGAGTATTTCTGCTCCAGACATCAAGCTAACCCGCGTATCGTCCCAATGCACAAGATCATCGCAGCCGCCATTTTTGAAACACACTGGTAAGAGGCGATCCTTTCTCAAATATGGTCAGACTACGACCAGCCTCAATGTCACTCATCGGTCTTTCTTCACGATTTGGAGCTGATCCTCTCTGCAGTGACCCTGCCCGCGTGTTCCGGCTTCCGGGAACGATCAATGAAAAGTCAGGCAACTATGTCACGGTTTCAGGAGGGACACTGCACTTCGGAGCACCGCTCTTTGATAGATTTCTACCGAAAGATATCCGCTCGCGCTGATCGCTCATCCCTGTTCGTGGAAAGCGGGGGCATCAACGCCCCCGCTCCCGATAGTCTATTTACCTTTGCCGCCACCGGCTTGACCATTCGACCGTCCACCACCAGACGGATTTCCTGTCGTGCTTGGCCATCCGCCGCCGCTTCCTTGACCTTTACCCATTGTTACTCTCCTTGATTAGATTGTTTTCTGTAGTGATTATTTGCCCTGCGGTGTTGAGCATGCTTAGGCACCGGCTAACTTCGTGTCCGGATATGCGTCCCCTGGCTCACTCGCTACGTCAATTTCGTAGACAAGCCTGAACCCAATCCGCCACCCCTTGTATGCACCTGTAGACTTTAGTGGCATCCGATCCCGCGTCGCGGAAACTCTATCGCCCCACTTTGGCGAAACACTGGCACCACCGTTCGCAACGGTGTCTTGCTCATCCATAAGATGAAGAGGCACCATATTCATCGCCCCAAAATGACGTGAATTTATCGCAGCCCCTTTGGGCAAAAGCCATTCCCCAAAGTCGATAGCTCTGAGCAAGCTGACACCGTCTTTAGTCTGCTCACACGGAATTTCAGCTTCGGAGCACTTGTATCTGGTGCCAAAAAATCCGTGAACCGGACTGCACTCACCTGTTGCCACTACACGATCTGCCTCCCCGTAGTGAGTATCCATCGAACCCACTTGAAGTGCTGAGCGAAATTCGTGACATATTTCAAGCCATTCCTCTTCGGTAGGAAGTCGAACTGGCAGTTTTCTCTTCTTGCTGACGGAAGTCACGTAGGCGCAGGCGTCATACCAAGTCACAGATGCCGGCGCCGTGGCCACATCCCCTTCCGAATTGCATTGCTGCCAATCATCTTGATCCGGCGCCGTGGGGCGATACGCTGCATAGTGTTCATTTTCGACTGTCATAAACTCACGGAACCGAGAAATCGAAATCGGATCTGACACCGCCAGATACTTGTCGCCAACCCTCACCTTTTTGAACCCATCAGCCAAACGAGCCTTCTTGGATGGCGCCGAGTAGCGGCCATTCTTCAGCAGGTAAGAGCGCAAAACTTCGCCTGATCCAGGATAATTTCTTGCCAGCCCACCTTGGGCATAAAATTCGGTCTCGGCGGCATGCTCATCCAGCTCTCTCCAACCGTCGTATTCGAAGTAAAGCCAACGTTGGAAATGGTAGCTATCATCCGACTTTGGAACATCTGCATTCTTTAGGTAGGCGGCGTGAATGTTATGGTTGAAAGGTTCCGCGCGAAATCGTGGAAACACAAAATCAAAACCACCCTGCCAGTCTCGCAAGAAAACCAGTTTCTTGTTAAGCGGAATGATGTCGACCCAACCTTGCTTCAAATCCGCAATCACACGCGCAAGAATTCCGGCTCCGTCCAGGCTCTCCATCTGTTCCGAGGCTGCGTCCTCTGGCTTCATTGAATTGGGGAAATATAACTGAGACACATTAGTTTTCGGCTTGGGATCCGCCTCATCCGCAAATGACAACAGCTGACTTCCCAACAAATTATTCAGCTCAAAACACCTTGAAAAGGTGAGATTGTGCACTCCGCCATGAATAACCCATTGGTTGGGAGGATCCCGCCGAACACGGTCAATCTCTTCGCGGTGGCAGAGTGTTTCTCCAGTGTGAGGGTTCACAACCTTAAAGTCCGGCATAGCTAGGGCCACTATTAAGAGATCGATCCACTCAACCCCTGCTCCCGTAAAAACGCGTGATGGACGCTCATGCTCTGATCGAAACCAACGGTGTGAAATCTGTTCCAACCCTATGCGGATGGGTCGATCAAAAGTCTTTGGGTCAGAAAGGCCCGACTTGACGAGGCCGTGACGCCGCATGAATTCATTAACTTCGCGTGCATAGCTCTTCTTGTAGCCAGCGAACCCTTCGCGGAACCCCATCTCCTTGGAAATGAAATTCAATGCGCTGTTATACTTTATGTCTTCTCTATCGCGCCTCAAGCGGCGGGCCGCCCCGCGGATATGGTCGGGTTTGGTATCAGTCAGCTCCGCGACATGAAATTCGCCAAACGGAAGGTATTTAGACAAAATTTTTGATGATGTCTTGGTCATATTTGCTTCTCCACGTTCGGTGGAATAGCAGAACATTTTGGGCGCAGCATGTGCTGTGATCTCTTTGTCACCTACACCGAACTTCGTAAGTGCCACCGGCCGATCAAGCCGTTCCAATCCAAATATGTTGGCAAGACTTCAATGTCAACCTATGCGGGCGCAAAACCATCCAGCACTTGAAGTCCGCCAATTGCCTATGCAAACTCCAAGCGAACTCGTGCTACGACTTCTCTCCAAGGTGTCATGACCATAGCGATGCTACAACCAATGCTACAAATTCCGACGACACCTCCTAAGCCCAACAATTAAAGGGCTTTCAGATTGCGTCGCCCCATCCATCAAGGGGGAGATGGCCTTGCACGTGGCTATGGCTAACAACCGCAAGATCAATGTGTCCAGCCGCTTGAACTCATCACTTTGAGTCCCAGCTGATGCAAAAAACCTACTTTGAATCAAAGTGCTGCCGGGCTCCGTTAGTGACGCCAACCTGACAGATTACATGCAGCACTTGACTAAATGTCAGAAAACTTTCACCATAACCTCAGATTCCCACTGCGCCTCTCGGAAAGTTTGCCCTTGCCAATGACCGTTCGTTCAAAATTATCGAATGCTCTAAAAACAGGCTCCAAAGCCGATAAATCCATCGCGAACTATATGTTGGGCACGTTGGCTGAGGTTCCATTTGAGACAGCCGCAAGCCTTGCCGCAAAGGTTGAGGTGAGTGAGGCCACAGTCGGGCGTTTTTGTCGCTCAGCCGGATATAAAAGCTTCAAGGACCTCAAAGAGCACCTGAAAGCCGATCTGGGAGATCACCCATGGCTGGTGAGCGACCGGCTGAACGAGATGCACAGCAGTGCCCGCAAGGACAATACCCATCTGACCGACGGCATGGAAATGGAAATCGCCGCAGTGGTTCGAATCTATGAATATGCCGGAACACCAGAATGGCAGACTGTGGCCGAACGGCTGGCCCACACAGCCAATGTCTATGTGGCAGGCTTCCAGACCGAACGCGGGTTGGCGCAGTATTTTGCCAACCAGATGCAATACCTGCGGGACCGCGTGATGCTGCTTGATCTGGCGGGTGGCAACTTCGCCGAAGTGCTGGCCTCCGATCAGGACGCATGCCTGGTGATATTCGAGGCGCGCCGGTATTCCCGGATGGCCAAGGTGTTGGCGCAGGAAGCGCAAGCGGCCAGTGTTCCAGTGACCATTGTCACCGACCTGTTTTGCGACTGGGCGCGGGACAACGCTGACGAGGTTTTTGCGGTGCCGACCCAGTTCAACCAGTTCTGGGATTCGACAGCGCAGATGGCAAGCCTGTCAAACCTAATGATCAACAGTGTCTGCATGGAACTCGGGCCCGACGTCGAAGACCGCCTGAGCCGGTTTGCCAAACTTTACGGCAGCATTACTGGCCATGTCGGTGACCCGATCGCAACTATCGCAAAATGAAGAAAACTGAAATCCAATGGGAGGAAACCAAATGAAACTCAGAAACATACTGGCGTCAGCCATACTTGTCGCAACTACAGCGCAAATTGCATCCGCAGAGACCCTGCGACTTGGGACCGAGGGGGCATACCCTCCATTCAACTACATCGAAGCCGATGGCAAGATCGCCGGGTTCGACGTCGAGATCGGGTTGGAGCTGTGCAACCGCATCGGCGTCGAATGCGATTTGGTTGCGCAGGACTGGGACGGGATCATCCCCGGCCTGCTGGCCAACAAATACGATTTCATCATCGCGTCGATGTTCATCACTGAAGAGCGTAAAAAGCAGGTGGATTTCACCGATCCCTACTATCTGGCAGCAATGACCCATGTCACTCCCAAAGGCGCGGGCATCACCGAATTCACCAATGACGCCCTGTCGGATAAGGTGATCGGCGCACAATCGGGCACCACCCAGGCCGACTTCATCGAGGCCACCTACCCCGATGCCGATATCCGCCTTTATCCAACGCAGGATGAAGTGAACCTGGACATGGCCAGCGGTCGTATCGACATGCAGGTCGGTGACATGCTGCCAATGCTGGACTGGACCACCAAGTCCGACGATGGCGGCTGTTGCGAACTGGCCGGTGATCCTATTACCGATCCGGCTTTTGTTGGCGAAGGCGTGGGCATCGCCGTGCGTCAGGAAGACGATGACCTGCGCGAAAAGCTGAACGCCGCGCTGGCCGAGATCCGCGCCGACGGCACCTACAAGGCGATCAACGACAAGTATTTCGACATCGATGTCTACACGATGAAGTAATCTCCCTCGTTCTCCTGGCAAGAAAGGTCATCTATGTTTGAACTATTCTCATACGGCGATACCGGCTGGGGGGACGAAATCCTTCGGGGGCTGGCGATCACGGTGCAACTGGCGATCGTCACGCTACCTGTCGGGCTTTGCCTGGGCTTTCTCGCAGCCTTTGCATCCAAGTCAAAGCTGAGTGCATTGCGTGCCATTGGCTTTGGTTACACGACCATCATGCGCGGCCTGCCGGAAATCCTGACATTGTTTGTTGTCTACAACGGTGTTGGACTGCTGCTGAACGCAACCCTGAAGTGGTGGAACCCCGACGCCACGTTCATTGACTTCAGTCCCTTTGCCGCAGGAGTTGTAGCACTTGGGATGGTGTTCGGGGCCTTTGCGGGTGAAGTGCTGCGGGGGGCATTCAATTCGCTCGATATCGGCCAGACCGAAGCCGGGCGCGCAATCGGAATGACTGACGCGCAAATCTTTCGCCGCATCCAGTTGCCCCAGCTGTGGCGATTTGCACTGCCGGGATTGGGCAACCTGTGGATCAACATGCTGAAAGACACCGCGCTTGTTTCTGTCATCGCGCTTAGCGATCTGATGCGCATGACCAAGGTGGCGGTGGGCGTGACCAAACAGCCGTTCACCTTCTACCTTGCTGCGTGCCTGATCTACTGGGCCATGTGTGTGCTGTCAGAGATTGTGCTGGCGCGCATGGAACGCCGCGCCAATCGCGGCATCCGGAGGGCGTGAAATGAATCCCATGGATATCCTTATACAATATTGGCCGCGTTTGCTGGACGGCACGCTGATGACGATCAAGCTGACCCTGCTGGGTGCGCTTATTGCCGGCATGGTGTCGCCGTTCTTTGCCCTGGTCCGGGTGCACTCCTCGCCCATCGCACAAGCACCGCTGCGCCTTTACATATCGTTCATGCGCGGCACACCAATCCTGGCGCAGCTATTTTTGATCTTCTATGGCTCGGGCCAATTTCGCCCCTTTCTACAAGAATGGGGCCTTTGGGCCTTCTTTCGTGATCCCTTCAACTGCGCGCTTTTGGCCTTTGTGTTGAACTCCACCGCCTATCAAACCGAAATTCTGCGGGGCGGCATCATGGGCGTTCCACAAGGTGAAATCGAAGCGGCCAAGGCGATCGGCATGAGCCGCGCGCGCGCCCTGCGCCGCGTGATATTTCCGCACGCCTACCGCATTGCATGGCCCGCACTGGGCAACGAGGTGATCCTGCTGATGAAAGCCAGCGCATTGGCCAGCATCGTGACCGTGTTCGACCTGATGGGGCGCACACGCCAGATATTTTCGCGCAGTTTCGATTTTTCGGTCTACCTGTGGGCGGCTCTGATCTACCTGTGCATCACCGCGATCTTTGTCCTGCTCTGGCACCAATCTGAACGCCGCCTCAGCCGCCATATCGACCGCCCCGGAAAACCACGTGCCCATGTGCCGGCCAAAAAGGAAACCCAAGCATGACCCAGCCGGAACTTATTCTGAAAGCCGAGGACATACACAAATCCTTTGGCTCACTCGAAGTGCTCAAGGGCATCTCGCTTGAAGCACGCAAACATGACGTGATCTCGATTCTCGGATCGTCCGGGTCCGGCAAAAGCACCTTTCTGCGTTGTCTGAATTTTCTGGAAACCCCAACCTCGGGCAAAGTCACTGTGCATGGCGAAGAAGTGCTGGTCAAAAACGGCAAGCCAGAAAACGCGCGTCATATTGAAGAAATTCGCAGCCATCTGGGCATGGTGTTTCAGCAATTTAACCTGTGGACTCACCGCACCGTTCTGGAAAACGTGATGGAAGGCCCGATTCAGGTCAAACGCGAAAGCAAGGCCGAGGCGCGCGACAAGGCCGAAGCCCTGCTGAACCGGGTCGGGCTGGAAGAGCGGATGGACATGTATCCTTCGCAGCTTTCTGGCGGCCAGCAACAGCGCGTTGCAATCGCGCGCGCCTTGGCGATGGAACCCGACGCAATCCTGTTTGACGAACCCACCTCTGCGCTGGACCCTGAACTGGTGGGCGAGGTTCTGAAAGTCATGCAGGATCTGGCCGCCGAAGGGCGCACCATGATCGTTGTCACCCACGAGATGGGATTTGCCCGCGAGGTGTCCTCGGAAGTGGTGTTCCTGCACGAAGGCCGCATCGCGGAACAAGGCCCGCCGGCCGAGATGTTCGCCAACCCAAAAACCGAAGAATTCCAGCGCTTTATCGCCAAGGTGATGTAAGCCCCTACTCGAACGAAAGACAAATTAGATGCTGCAATCTCAACCCGCTCCACGTCCCGGCGTCCTGATCGAGGCCGCCGAACTGCGCATTGTCAGCCTGCCGCTGCTGACCCCGTTTGTGATCTCGACCGGCACCATGACCGGCAAAACCTTTCCCCTTCTTGTGCTGAAGGGCGAAGGGTTGGAGGGCGTGGCCGAAGGCGTCATGGACCCGACACCCGATTATCTGGAGGAAACCATTCCCGGTGCCATGGCGTTTCTGCGCGACGTGCTGTTGCCGCAGATTGTCGGGAAGCGTTTTGCGACACCTTACGAGCTGGAGCAAATCCTTTCGCCGTGGCGAGGAAACCGCATGGCCAAGGCGGTGGTGGAAATGGCGTTCTGGGATCTCTGGGCCAAAACCCTGAACCTACCATTGAAAGCCGCGCTTGGCGGGGTTCGTGACCATGTTGATGTCGGCGTAAGCCTTGGCATTGCGCCGATTGAAAAAACGCTTGAGCGCGTCGATGAATCCGTCGCACAGGGTTATAAGCGCACTAAACTGAAGATCGCGCAGGGCCATGACGTAAAGATTGTAGCAGCGGTGCGCGCCGCCCACCCCGACATCAAACTCACGGTGGATGCAAATACGGACTATACTCTCTCTGATACGCCTGTGCTTCGGGCTCTGGACGAGTTCGCGCTGGATTATATCGAACAACCCCTCGCCTTTGACGACATCCACGATCATGCCAAACTGCAACAGTTAGTCAAGACCGCCATTTGTCTGGATGAAAGCATCAGAAACGCCAAGGATGCGCGCGTTGCCTTGGAAATCGGTGCAGCGAGGGTCATCAACATAAAAGTGGGCCGCGTCGGCGGATTTATGGCCGCTCGCGCCATCCATGACACCTGTGCTGCCTTTGATGCACCGGTCTGGTGTGGCGGGATGCTGGAAAGCGGCATTGGCCGCGCGCACAATATCCATCTGGCGACGTTAGCGAACTTCACCAAGCCTGGCGACACTTCCAGCGCCAGCCGCTATTTCAAACGCGATATCATCAACGAACCGCTCGAAGCTGCGAACGGCCAGATGCCGGTGCCCACAAATGGACCGGGCATCGGCGTCACGTTGGACTACGATTACCTTGCAACCGTCACTGACCATGTCGAGGAGATCCAGACATGAACATTCAGAACCAGGGCCTGGTGCTGCGAGAACTGTCGGGTGTTGCAGAACTCAAAGACTCGGAACAATTCCAGAAAACCGTTTGGGGAGAGGACGACCAGCCCGACAACTCCGACCTTATGCTTGCAATCCAACACGAAGGTGGGCTGGTAGCGGGCGCGTTCAAAGATGGGCGGATGCTGGGTTTTCTCTTCGGTTTTCCGACATCACAGGCGCATGTTCAACACTCCCACCGGCTCGCCGTGCATCCCGACAGCCGCGGCATGGGGCTGGGTCTGAAACTGAAATGGTTCCAGCGCGACTGGTGCCTTTCGCGGGGTATCACCTTGGTGCGCTGGACCTATGATCCACTGCGCCGCATCAATGCAGGGCTGAACATCACGCGCCTCGGTGCCACAGCCGGAACATATCACGAGGATTACTACGGCAAAATGGAGGGCATCAACGCCGGCGTCGCCTCAGACCGTCTGGTGGCAGACTGGGTTTTGAATGCGCCCCATGTCGAGGCGTTGGCGAAATGTGCAAAGAGGGATGGTGCCGCCGCCTCGGCATCTTCCGAAAACTGCGTGAAAGTAAAAATTCCGAATGATCTGGATAAACTATTGTCAACCGATTTGGAGAAGGCGATTGCCGAACGGTTTCGCGTGCGGGAGGCACTGACTACGGCATTTTCCAAAGGCTATCGAATTTCAGCGTTTGATGTCGACGCGGCCTGCTATCATCTGTCAAAGACATGAGGGTCGAAACAGTCGCAAACAGAAATTCTCTCCGGCTGCTACATTTAGTGCTAAAAAAATCCGCCGAAGTTCACAACGTCAACAAAATAAGACTCTTCAGCGGACACCCGGCCCATCCATCATAGGGGCCACGGATAGGCGGGCATTTTCGGCCAGATTGAAACTCTTATTCTCTGTCACGTGTCGAACCCATCACTTTGCGCTGCGCAGTAAGTGCAGTTAATGCAGATTTAGAGCGACAACGATAGGCGGGTGCTCACGGCATTCTGTGGCAATGCGGGATCTGGGTCACTTCTGATCAAGACGCTGCACAATGAACGACATCCCGTGCCAGCCAAACTTGGCATAAGGCAGAAATCCGAGCACATCTTTATGCTGGTCGGCCCACTCGCGAAACGCGCGCTGTTCGCCCTTGTCAGGATCACCGTTAAAGCAGAACCAATCGTCAAACGACAAAATTGCGCCGTCCTGCAAAATGTCGGTCACATAGTTTAAAGCCGATTTCGTCGATTCATAAAGATCGCAATCAATATGCACAAACGCAGCACGCGTGATCCCGCGCTCTGCTGGTTTTGCTCCATCAAGCGTGTCGTTGTAAAAACCCTTAACGGTCTTATAGTCAGTGCCCGCATGCGCATCATACTGCGCCAGAATTTCGGTGAATTGCTCGAGCGACACGGCCATTGCGCCCTGCTTCCACTGTTCGTGGGTGTCAATTCCGACAGGTTCAGGGAGGCCTTCAAAGCTGTCAAACGAATACAGCATGCGGTCGCCAAATGCCTCTAAGCGATTGTATTTAAGCGCGAACCGAAACGATCTGACATTGCTGCCCGACCCGAACTCCAGATAATCACCTTCAATCTTGTTCATCTTCAGCATGAAGAACGTATCAAAATAAAAGGTGTCAATCGCGGACTGCATCGCAAATTCACGGTTGGCGCGCGGATCAATGTCGCGATGTTCATAAAGGTCCGAAAACGGCACTTTCTTCCCGAGAATATCTTTGTAAACAACGGAGTTTGCCGGCATTTTATCTCACCTCATAAGGGGAATTGCAAAATCAATACCGTTACTATGGCGGTGCATCGCAAAATAGCAATGTTCATGGCCGCCCTAGGGGACACCGCTAAAGCGGTTGCGCCCATCAGTTAGCCCCGCCACCTTCGCGACAATAGACGCAGCATCAATGCCGAAGTGGGCGTATAGATCGGCAATCGTGCCTGTCTGGCCAAAATGCTCGACGCCAAGCGGGATGGTTTGATGCCCATCCACAGACCCAAGCCACGCAAGTGTCGCAGGATGCCCGTCGATCACTGTCACAATCTTGCTATGTGTGGCCACCTGCCCGAGCAAAGTTTCAATATGGCTTTGCGCGCCTTTCTGCCCCCGAGAGCGGGCACGTTGCGCCGCAGTCCATCCCGCATTCAAGCGATCCGCGGAGGTGACAGCCAGCACACCGACATCGCGGCGGCTTTCGGCGATGATCCCTGCGGCCTTGATTGCTTCTGGCGCCACCGCCCCCTGATAGGCAATCACCACGTCACAGTTCGGCCCCGGTTTGCGCAACCAATAGGCGCCGTCAATCGCGCCTTGTTTGAAGTCCTCATCGACCCGTTTGCCCGTTTGTTCAATGGGATTGGTCGTCAGGCGCAAATAGACAGAGCCACCCGTTTCATCGCGCAGCCATGTGCGCTCGTCAGGGTCGCCAGCGCCGTCCTTTTGCAAATAGGCGAACGCCCATTGCATGATGACGGCCAGTTCGTCGGCGAATGCTGGCTCGAAACTGGCAAGCCCGTCTTGGCTCATTCCGATCAGGGGTGACCCGATTGATTGATGCGCCCCGCCTTCTGGCGCAAGCGTCACGCCAGACGGAGTGCCCACGATCATAAAACGCGCGTCCTGATAGCAGGCATAGTTCAGTGCGTCCAAGCCACGGGCCACAAACGGATCATAAACCGTGCCAATCGGGATCACCCGTTTGCCAAAGATCGAATGCGATAACCCTGCCGCGCCAAGCAGCAAGAACAGGTTCATCTCTGCAATGCCCAACTCGATATGCTGGCCCTCTGGGGTAAACTCCCATTTGGCCGTCGACGGAATTTTTTCGTCCATAAACGTATCGGCTTGCGGGGTGCGCGCAAACAGCTTGCGGCGATTGACCCACGGGCCAAGGTTCGTTGTGCCAGTCACATCAGGGGACATCGTCACGATCCGCGCAGCAAGCGCACTGTCGCCCTTCGAGAGATCATCTAGCACTTTGCCAAATGCCATCTGCGTTGAAATCTCGCGATCCGCACTAAGCGCAATCGCAGGAACCGCTAGCATATCATCGTTATATCGACGGCGGCCCTTGGCAAAGAACGCGGCGCTATCAAGGGTCGCCTGCAAGGCGTCCGGGTCGGCAACAGTTGCAAACTTTTCCCATTCTTGGCCCTCTGGCACACCCATATGGGCTTGCCACGCGGCCATCTGTGTCTTGTTCATCAAGCCACCGTGGTTGTCCTTGTGCCCTGCAATCGGCGTGCCCCAGCCTTTGACCGTATAGGCAAGGAAACAGACGGGGCGGTCGTGATCAATTGCGGCAAATGTCTCGGCCATTGTTTGCACGCAATTGCCGCCAAGGTTCTCCATCAACGCCGCCAGCTGCGCATCTGTGCGCGCCGCGATCAAGCGGGTCACATCTCCTTGATCACCCAGCGCATCAAGCAGCCTTTCGCGCCAAACCGCACCGCCCATAAACGTGAGAGCCGCGTATAATTGGTTCGGGCAGTTGTCGATCCAGTCGCGCAGTCGATCACCGCCCTTCTCCTCAAAGGCCGCGCGCTGCAAAGCGCCATATTTGACCTTGACCACATCCCAACCAAACGCATCGAATATTTGCTCGATCCGCTGGAACAAGCCTTCGCGCACTACCCCGTCAAGCGACTGACGGTTATAGTCAATAATCCACCACGTATTGCGCAGATCGTTCTTCCAACCCTCTTGCAGGGCTTCGTAAATATTGCCCTCGTCCAGTTCCGCATCACCAACAAGGGCGACCATGCGGCCAAGCGGGATATCATCGCCCCAGCTTTTCGCGGCAATATAATCCTGCACGATGGACGCGAACGATGTGATCGCCACGCCAAGTCCGACCGACCCCGTCGAGAAGTCAACATCGTCAATATCTTTGGTGCGGCTCGGGTAACTCTGCACCCCTTGGAATCCACGAAAGTTCTCCATCTTTTCGCGGGTCTGGTTGCCCATCAAATACTGGATCGCATGGAAAACGGGCGAGGCGTGCGGCTTTACCGCGACACGATCCTCGGGGCGCAGCGCACTAAAGTAGAGCGCCGTCATGATGGACACCATCGACGCCGATGAGGCCTGATGCCCGCCAACCTTGATCCCGTCCACCTTCGGGCGAAGATGGTTGGCGTTATGGATCATCCAATGGGAAAGCCACAACAATCGCTGTTCGATGATTTTCAGCTGGGCAGGATCAGTCAGTGTCATGGCGGGCTTCCCTCTTTGGGGTTGGTATTGCGGATTACGCCGCGAATTGGTTGTGGGCATTCAGGGCGGTTTGCAGGTCATCAATCAGATCCTGCACGCCCTCAAGCCCGACCGAAAGACGCACAAGACCCTCGGCAATCCCGTGCTTTTCACGCTCTTCGCGGGTATATGTCGCGTGGGTCATGCTGGCTGGATGCTGGATCAGACTCTCTGCATCTCCCAGACTGACAGCACGGGTAATCAGGTTCAGACGGTTCATCATCGCGATACCGCCCGCCTTGCCGCCCACAACCTCAAACGGGATCATGCCACCAAACATGGCCATCTGGCGGCGGGCAAGGTCAGCTTGCGCAAAACTTGCAAGTCCGGGATACGACACGGACTTGACCGCCGGATGCGCCTCTAGGAATGCGGCAACCTTGCCTGCGGACTCGCAATGGCGGGCAACGCGCAACTCAAGCGTCTTGATGCCCCGCAGCAAAAGCATCGCCGTTAACGGAGACATGACAGCCCCCGTCATGTCCTTGAGACCAACAAGGCGCACATGGGTCATATCCTCCTTGGAGCCAACGATCAGACCCGCGATCACATCGCCGTGGCCGCTCAGAAACTTGGTGGCAGAATGAACAACGATGTCCGCGCCATGCGCAATCGGGCGGGTAATCACAGGGGTCGCATATGTGTTGTCCACGATAACCTTCGCGCCAACGCTGTGGGCAATCTCTGACACAGCCGCGATATCAACCAAGCGGTTGTTCGGGTTCGCGGGGGTTTCAAAATAGACAACCTTGGTCTGATCCGAAATCGCAGCCGCCAGGTTATCCGCGTCGGTGAAATCCACCAACGTGACCTTAACACCAAAACGGGGCAAGCCGTGGGCCATAAACGCAAATGTGCAGCCATAAAGGGTCTTGTCGGCAATGATCTCGTCACCCGCCGACAGGAACGACCATAGGGTTGAGGTAATCGCGCCCATGCCCGACGCCGCACATAGCCCCGCCTCAGCGCCCTCTAGGCTCGCAATCCGCTGCTCCAGATGGTCAAGCGTGGGGTTGGAAATGCGGGAATAAAAATGGCCCTCGCGCTCGCCGGTAAACATCTCGCCGCCCTCCTCTGCGGTGTCAAACGCAAAGGTCGAGGTCAAATAGATCGGCGGGTTCAACGATCCCTGTTCATTGCCCGGTTCATACCCATGATGAATTGCGCGGGTCGAAAAGTCGAATTTGGTGCTGTCCATGCCATTTCCCCTGTTCAGAACTGGGGTCATTATTCGCTAGGACGTCAGGTTTTTAATTGCTATATTATCCTCAAATGCAACAAATAATAGAATATTATGCCAACAATTGACAAAATAGATGCCACAGATCGCAAGATACTGCGCGCGCTACAGCGCGACGGGCGCATGACGAATCTCGATCTTGCTGCGGCGGTCAACCTGTCGCCCTCGCCCTGCTTGCGGCGCATTCGCATTCTGGAGGCCAACCACATCATCACGGGCTATAGCGCCAGTGTCGACGCCAAGGCCTACGGGCTGCCCGTCGAGGCCATGGTGCAAATCAAACTCGACAAGCATATCAAAGACAACATCGTGCGCTTCGAGAGCAAAATGCGCGATACACCAGAGGTCTTGGCCTGCTTCATGATGACAGGGCAATCCGATTACCTGTTACGGGTCGTTGTAAGTGATCTCGAAGATTACGAACGGTTTGTGCGCGAACGTTTGCACCCCATCGGCGGGATCAACTCGATTGACTCCAGCTTTGTCTACGGCGTGGTGAAACGCACAAATGTCTTTCCCGACCTGCACACCTAAGGTTGAAATACCACCTGCCCCCCTGAAAACCGATTGCGGCGGGGGCAGATGCGTATAACGTGGGTTAACCGCTGCAATTCAAGGAGACGCACAGCCATGACGGACGCCCACCCTACTCCCGCTTTTGACCCGTCCACAGACGCCGATAGTTTCCGCGCTGCCCTCGGTAGCTTTGTGACAGGCGTTACAGTCGTCACAACCGATAGCCCTGATGGCCCGATTGCGATGGTCGCCAACAGCTTTGCGTCGGTCTCGCTTGACCCGCCACTCGTGCTTTGGTCGCCTGCAAAATCCTCGCACCGCTATGAGCATTTCCACGGCTCGCGCCGCTTTGCCGTTCATGTGCTGGGCGCTGATCAATACGACATCTGCAAGATGATCCTCGATTCAAAAACCGCGATTAGCAAAGTGCCCACGCACCTTTCACATTGCGGCATGCCGATTATCGAAGGGGCCCTTGCAACGTTTGAATGTAACCTCGAAGCCACCCACGATGCGGGCGATCACGCGATCATCATCGGGCGCGTGACCAAGGCACATCACCACGGCGGCGACCCGCTTGTGTTCCACGGCAGCAAATACGGCGCGTTTCACGAAAGCTAAGTGATCAATTCGGCCAGTGGGCGCCGCGCACGCGGCGTCTGCTCCCCCGTCGGCACACCGATCCGCAACACTTGCACCAGTTTGCGATCAGCACCGATCCCCAGATGCTCCTTGATCTGTTGTGCAGCCTGCACATCATCAGTCAACGCAGCCATTGGCCATGCGGCCATGTCCAATTGTGCCACCTCAAGGCAGAACCGCAAATAGGCGCGGCCCGTGTCTATCGCACTTTCGGCGGCAGGGCGATGAAAGCAGGCCAATACCGGCGCGGTCATCGTGACCTCCGCCTCCGCCGTCAGCAGCTTGGTGCGCCCGAACATATCCAGCAGCGACCACATCGGTCCAAATCCGAGCCGCACCTTTTTAGCGATATTGCGATCAATGCGCAGCGCCGCAAGCGACAGCCCGTCATAAGGGGTGCGCGGGTGCTTGCGTTCCAGACGCATCCAACCGAGCAACTCTTGGCGAAACGCGCGATTGCGCAAAATGCCCAAGCTGGCCGCGTCATTCAGCCCTGCTATCCAATTGCGGGTTGGCGTATCCATGACAAGTGCGCAGTCCTCTCGGGTCCACCCAAACAGGCGCACAGGGGCATCCATAAACACACCCCGCCACGTAAAACGGCGCGCCAATTGCGCCGCCAACGGGTCAAGGCGCCCCTCACCTATGACGGCGATGCGCGCAGCAATGCGGTGGCCCGACCATGAATGCACATCCGCGTCATCCCAGACATCCGAAACCTGCGCGCCAAACCCGATCTCGCTTAGCGCAAGCACCGTGCCTTCGACAGCCGCACCACACGACAAGCCAATGGCCGCGCCCGATGGGTCAGCCGCAGGTAAAACCACCGCTAGACTGGCCGCAACCTCGATCACATCGCCCCGCAACCGCCAGCGCGCAGGCTGCGCATTATGGATAGACGGCGCCAGATTGGCACGCGTCACAACGGCGTTAAACTGGTCTTGGGTGATCATGGCCTGCCCCTAAAAATCCTCACAACAGACGTGTAAGAAGGCGCAGGCCAAGGCACAAGCCCCTTACAGATACCTGTTCACGAGGTTCTCAAGGCGCTCTTGACGTCCCGATTTGGGTTGCGGGTTCGTGCCATCGGCCAAAACCCTCGCCGTGATCGCATCCAGATCCGAAGCCATAAGCGCCTGCCCGTCTGGGGCGTCCCAACCTGCATATCGCGCATCACGCGCCGCTTCCAACTTGCCATCCGTCAACATCGCAGCCGCCGCCTTCAGGCCCGCCGCACAGGCATCCATCGCACCGACATGGGCCAAGATCAGGTCTTCGGCATCCAAGGACTGACGGCGCAGCTTCGCATCAAAGTTCGTGCCGCCCGTTGTAAAGCCGCCCGCGCGCAAAACCTCGTAATAGGCCAGCGCCATTTCGGGGACATTGTTAGGAAACTGGTCCGTGTCCCAGCCGGACTGGTAATCGTTGCGGTTCATATCAATGGACCCAAAAATGCCCAATTCGCGCGCCATCGCCAGCTCGTGTTCAAACGAATGGCCGGCCAAAATCGCATGGCCCTGCTCGATGTTCATCTGCACCTCGCCCTCAAGCCCGTATTCCTTCAAGAACCCGTAAACAGTGGCAACATCATAGTCATACTGATGCTTTGTCGGCTCTTGTGGCTTCGGTTCGATCAGGATCGCGCCCTTGAAACCGATCTTGTGTTTGTAATCGACAACCATCTGCAACATGCGGCCCGCCTGACGGCGTTCGCGGCCCATATCCGTGTTCAAGAGCGTCTCGTAACCCTCGCGCCCGCCCCACAAAACATAGTTCTCACCGCCCAGCTTCTGCGTGGCATCCATGCAGGTTTTGATCGTGGCCGCAGAGAATGCAAACACGTCTGGATCGGGGTTCGTCGCCGCACCCGACATGAAACGGCGGTGCGAAAACAGGTTGGCCGTGCCCCAGAGCAACTTGACGCCCGTGTCGGCCTGTTTGGCAGCAAAGTAATCAACAATCTCGTCCAGATTGCGGGTGTTCCCGGCAAAATCCGCGCCCTCGGGGCGCACATCCGCATCGTGAAAACAGTAATACGGCACACCCAAAATCTGGAACATCTCGAAGGCAACATCGGCCTTCATCTTGGCCAGCTCCATCGTGTCGCCAAACCACGGGCGCTCGAATGTCTGGCCGCCAAACGGATCACCACCGGGCCAAGCAAACGAATGCCAATAGGCGGCAGCAAAGCGTAAATGCGCGTGCATCGGCTTGCCCATCACCATCTCATCCGCATTGTAGTGGCGAAACGCAAAGTCACTCTGCGACTGCGGGCCTTCAAATTTAATCGGCGCGATGCCTTTGAAAAAGTCGGTCATGTTAAGTCCTTTAGTGCGCGATAGCTGGCGCGGTATCTTGCGTGAGCGTCCCGAAAGGCGCTTGTTAAGGTCGTATCGGGTTCAATGACCCTTGCGATTGTTGGCGGTGTGGCCACCTCGGCGCCCACGCCGTTCGCGGCCATCAGGCCCAAACGCGCGGCCCCAAATGCGCCGCCAAAATCACCCGCAACGGGCAACTCCACAGGCATATCCAAGGCAGTCGCGATCGCGCGCACCCAGTAATCCGATTTCGTGCCGCCCCCGACCCCGATCAAGCGGTTGAACTGCGTGCCCGTCGACCTGAGCGCGTCAAAGTTGTCGACAAAGGCATGGGTCACCCCCTCAAGCACAGCGCGGGTCAACGCTTTGGTGTCGTCGCCGTGTTCCAGATGCAGGAACGCACCACGGATCGACGCATCGTTGTGCGGGGTGCGCTCACCGCCCAGAAAAGGCAGGAACATCGCGCGGCTTGGGGCTTGCAACGCGCCCAATGCCCCCGTCAGCGCCTTTGCGTCCTGCCC
Organism: uncultured Loktanella sp.; assembly: GCA_937132065.1. GTDB lineage: Bacteria > Pseudomonadota > Alphaproteobacteria > Rhodobacterales > Rhodobacteraceae > Yoonia. Next base: position 9,841 of record CAKZNT010000086.1, on the reverse strand, counting down.
CACTGTCTTGGCAAACCAATTCAGCGCATCAGCCGCGGCAAGGATGACACCCATCTGATGCCACGTATGCGGCAGCGCATGGCAAAACGTATGAACCGCAGTTGCAGGGTCGGGTTGGTAGGCATCCGTGGTGGCAAACAAGACGCCCGACGTGCCCAGCGACACAAAGGCATCGCCCGCTTTCACAACGCCGACACCAACGGCACTGGCCGCATTATCGCCCCCGCCGCCCGCAATCACAACGCCGCGCCGCAGCCCCCAGCGGTTCGCCAGATCATCGCGCAAAACGCCCGAAACCTCTGACCCCTCGACCAGACGCGGCATTTGTTCGCGCGACAAGCCGCACTTTGCCAAAAGCGGATCCGACCAGTCGCGCGCGCTTGTGTCCAGCCAACTCGTGCCCGCAGCGTCCGACATCTCCGCCACGGCCTCACCCGTCAGCCAGAACCGCAGATAGTCCTTGGGCAGCAATACCTTTGCAATCCTGTCAAAGACGGCAGGCTCGTTCTCGCGGACCCAGTCTACCTTTGGCGCGGTAAATCCGGGAAAGACGATGTTGCCCGTGATCTCGCGAAACGCAGGGTCCGCATCCATTGCGCCCGCTTGTGCTGCCGAACGGGTATCGTTCCACAACATGCAGGGGCGCAAAACCGTGCCGTCCGCATCGACAAGCGTCGCACCATGCATATGCCCCGAAAGGCCGATGCCTTTGACCCCGTCCAACGGACTTTGTGCCGCCAGCGCGGCCATCACAATCTCTGCCGCCGCGATCCAGTCCGCAGGCGCTTGCTCCGACCACGCAGGGTGCGGGCGCGACACGTCAAGCGGCGCCGCGGCTTCGGCCACAATCGCCTGTGCATCATCAATCAGGATCGCCTTAAGGCCGGACGTGCCAAGATCAAGGCCGATATACATTTAGGCCGCCTTCTTGGGGTTCTTGCCCATGATGATCATCGACAAGATATCATCCTCGGTCACGTCCTCGACCCGCTCGGCGCCGATCAACTGACCGTTTTTCATCACCGCCACGCGGTCGCATAGCTCCATCATCTCGCGGGTGTCATGGCTGATCAAAAAGATGCCAAGCCCTTGGGCTTTCAGCTCTTTAATCAAATCTGCCACCATCTTGGTTTCATGCACACCAAGCGCCGCAGTCGGCTCGTCCATAATCAGGATTTTCGCCTTGAAATAGACCGCGCGGGCGATCGCCACGGATTGCCGCTGACCGCCCGACAGGGCACTGACAGGCTCTTTCAACTTTTTGAAGTTCGGGTTCAAACGGGCCATGATCTTGCGGGTCTCGGCCTCCATCGCCCCGTCATCGACAAAGCCGAGCGGCGTGGTCAGTTCACGACCCAAAAACAGGTTCGACGCCGCATCCAGATTATCAGCCAGCGCAAGCGTCTGGTAAATCGTCTCGATGTTGTGGTCGCGACTGTCGCGGGGGCTGCGGATGTCGGCCTTCTTGCCATCAATCCAGATTTCGCCGCTATCCCTTTGATAAGCGCCCGACAGCATCTTGATCAGCGTCGATTTCCCCGCGCCGTTATGCCCCAAAAGGCCAACAACTTCACCAGGATAGAGGTCGAGGCTCACGCGATCCACGGCCTTGATACCGCCAAAGGAAATGGACAATTCGCGGATGTCCACAAGGGGTGTTTGTGTCTTGCTCATTGCTCTGTTCCTTACTTCGATTTGCTGCGGTAGCGGTTGTCGATAAAGACCGCGAGGACAAGCACAGAGCCCACCACAATCTGCTGCATCGCGCTGTCAAACCCGATCAGAACCATACCCGTCTGCAACGACTGCATGACAAATGCACCAAGGATTGCGCCATAAATCGTGCCAACGCCCCCTGCCAATGACGTGCCGCCAATCACGGCCGCCGCGATCACGTATAACTCGTCCAGCGTGCCAAGCGCGTTGGTCGCCGACCCCAATCGGGCCGAGGCCACCACGGCAGACAATCCAGCCAGCATACCCATCAACGCGAAAATCTTGACCGTCATCCAGCGGGTGTTGATCCCCGCCAGTGACGCCGCCTCAGGGTTTCCGCCAATCGCAAACACATAGCGGCCAAAGCGGGTGCGGGTCATCAAAATGGTCATCGCAATGCCGACCGCAACCATGATCAATACAGGGATCGCAAAGCCGTAAGAAATCGACAGGCCTTCCGCTGGAACCACAATGTCATTGGCGGCGGCGTATTGGCGCACAATACCCTTGGGCCATGTGTAGGCGTTCACCAGCAACACTGCCCCCAACACCGCACCACATCCCAACGCCGCCAGCACCGCCTCTGCCCAAACAGGGCGCAGCGCAAAGCCGTGCCCCAATCGACGCTTGCGCGAGGACATCAATATCCACAGGATCGCAGCACAGCCGATCAGACCGACGATCCAGCTTCCCGTTGCACCAATCGCGCCGTAAGGACCACCGCCAAGCAAGGCAAAAGTCTCGTCCACAGGCGAGATCGTCTCGCCGCGCGCCACAAGGAACGCAACACCACGCCACACGAGCAGACCACCAAGGGTCACAATAAACGCAGGGATCGACATATAGGCAATCAACCAGCCGTGAAACGCGCCGACCATTGCGCCCACAATGATACCGCACATCACCGCAATAATCCAAATAAGCGGATGACCAAGGCCAAGGTATTGCGGCAGGATATTCACCTGCACAACGCCCATCACAATCGCGCAAAATCCGAGGATCGACCCGACCGACAAATCAATATGGCGGGTGACAATCACCAGAACCATTCCCGTCGCCATGATCCCGATCGAGGCCGTCTGCACAGACAGGTTCCACAAGTTGCGCGGCGTCAAAAACGCGGCAAACCCGTTCTTGAAATGGCCCGTCAGGTGAAACCCGACCCAGATCAGCAGCAAAGCCCCCACCATGCCCAACAGGCGCGTGTCGATCTCTGTCGCATTCAGGAACCGCTTGAGCGGGTTCGCGTTTGGCGTCTGTGCGCCTTCGCTTTGGGGTGCGTTTGTATCTGTCATGTGTGCGTCCAATTTGGTCAGCAAGCGAGAAACCAATGGCGGAGCCTCAAATTGACTTAAGCGCCAAGAGACATCGAACCATTCAAATCTAAAGGAAATTCAATAAGTTGGCCGGCGCAGTTCATGCGCCGACCGAAGGAGGATTTGGCTTAGCAGCCAGGAACACCGTCCATTGCGCCTTCGCAAACCTTGTCGGCTGCGATGTGACCCGCATCAATTACTACATTGATGTTGTCTTTGGTGATTGGCGTTGGTGACAGGAAGATCGCGTTCATCTCAACGCCATTCGCGCCACCCGACCACTTCACCGCGCCGTCGATTGCGTCAAGCGCTGCGCCGCCAGCAAGAGCCGCCGCGATATTGCCAGCCGCCGCGCCCAACTGGCGTGCGTCTTTCCAAACCGACACCGTCTGCGTGCCACGGGCAACGCGGTTCAAGGCAGCGTGGTCACCGTCTTGGCCACCAACCGGCACATCAAGACCCTGCGCGGCAAGCGCGGCAATCGCACCGCCCGCCATGCCATCGTTTTCCGCCAGAACAGCATCAACCATGTTGTCATTTGCGGTCAGGATTTGCTCCATGTTCTTTTGCGCGTTGTCAGGCTTCCAACCATCGGTAAAGCTTTCACCAACAATCGTGATGTCGCCCGCGGAGACCGCATCACCGATGACTTCCATCATACCTTCAAGCAGGAACAATGCGTTCGGGTCGCCCTTGTCGCCCTTGATGATCGCGTAGTTGCCTGTTGGCTGCACGGCCATGACAGATTGCGCGATAATGGAGCCAACGCCCTTGTTATCAAACGTCAGGTAGAACGCGCGGTCGTCTTCGATCAGACGGTCATAGCCGACAACAGGGATACCCTCGCCCGCCGCCGCATCAATCGCAGGGCCAACAGCGTCTTTATCCACGGACAAGATGATCAATGCATCTGCGCCCTGCGCAATCAGCGCCTCAACGTCAGTCAGCTGCTTGGCAGCAGAGTTTTGCGCATCGGACGAAATATATGTGTCGCCGTTTGCTTCGATCGCCGCTTTCATCGCAGCTTCGTCAGTCTTCCAGCGCTCTTCTTGAAAGTTCGACCAGCTCACGCCAACAGTCAAACCCTCAGCAACAGCCGCCGAGCTAAAGCCAACAACCGCAATCGCAGCAGCAATAATAGATTTATGCATTGTATCCTCCCAGAAATGCGACTCTGCGAATGCAGAGACACGGGCCTCCTGACCCTATGCAATCCAGAATTGCTCTATTTATTTCAGTTGTCAAAATAAAAATTTACCAGATTTTCGGTTTTTTTCATTTTTCGGGTAGTCGGGCGGGTAATTATTCGCCAATCTACCCGCAAGCCCGCAGGAACCGTGCAAATGCAGCATTATTATTTCGGACAATAAAGAATGTATGATACCCCATTAAAACAAGGCGATAGCGCGGATCACCCTACGGGGTGTGGTCCGGTTTTGCCAGTGATGGGGCGTGATACGACGACATTACGCCAGCAAGTGTTCGACTATGTGCGCGCCTCGGGGCGCGCCGCCCGCGCCGATGTGACCCGTGCTTTGGGGATTAGCGCGGGGTCTGCGACGACACTGACGGCGGACCTCATTGCGCGCGGCATGTTGCGCGAGGTCGAGGGCTTGGCCCGCGAGCAAGGGCGCGGCCGCCCGCCCGTGGCCCTTGAGGTCGTGCCTGATTGCAAACACGTGATCGGGATCAAGCTATCGGACGAAACGCACACGGCGGTGCTGACCGATTTTGCAGGGAATGTTCTGGCTGACGCATCCTTCACCACCCCGCTCGCGCGCAAGGATTTGCACGTGATCCTCGACGAGATGGATACCCTGATTGCAGACCTGCTCAAGTCGGCGCAGATGCAGATCGCTGATATCAGCGCGGTCGCGGTCGGGCTGTCGGGCATTGTTGACCACGTAACAGGCACAGTTGTCTGGTCGCCCTTCCTGACCAAACGGGACGCTGACCTTAACGCAGGCTTCGCAGCGCGTCACGCCTGCCCGCTCTTCGTAGATAACGACGCAAACATGCTCACCCTTGCCGAGTTGTGGTTCGGGGTCGGGCGCGATCTGTCCAACTTCGCTGTCGTCACCATCGAACACGGGGTCGGCATGGGCATTGTCATCGACAACAGGCTCTTTCGCGGCTCGCGCGGCATGGGGCTAGAGCTGGGACACACCAAAGTGCAACTAGACGGCGCCCTGTGCCGTTGCGGTCAACGCGGCTGCCTTGAGGCCTACCTCGCCGACTACGCCCTCGCGCGCGAAGCCGCCACCGCCCTCGACGACCCCATTGCCCCCAACCAGCATCAGCACACTACCCTCGAGCGGCTCTATGCACAGGCAAAAGCAGGCAACAAAGCCGCCAGCACGATCTTTCAACGGGCGGGGCGCTACCTGTCGGTTGGGCTATCCAACGTGGTGCAACTCTTTGATCCTGAACTGATTATCCTGTCAGGCGAGCGGATGCGCTATGACTATCTCTACGCCGATACAGTCATGAAAGACATGCAAAGCCTCACACTTTCGGACGGGCGCTCACCCTGCCCCGTCGAGATCCACGGCTGGGGCGATCTGGTCTGGGCACGCGGGGCCACCGCGCTGGCATTGTCAGAAGTCACCACCGCCACCCTGTCAGAAGCACGCGCGCAATGATGCGGCTCGCGCTGTGCTTGCTCGCCAGCCCCGCGATCTGCGATCCGCGTTTCGAGGACCACTCCGCCGCGCTTGGCACGCATAGCTACACAGGCGGCTGGGAACACTTTGTCGGCGGGGGCGTTGCGGTCCTTGACTGCAACAACGACAGGCGGCCCGATATCTTTGCCGCAGGTGGAAGCAGCCCGGCGGCACTCTGGGAAAATGACGGCAGCTTCAAGTTCACCCAGACAAAACTAGCCTCCATCACAGGGGCAACAGGCGCCTACCCGCTCGATATCAATGGCGACGGAAACCTTGACCTGTTTGTGATGCGGGTCGGGGCAAACATCGCACTAGAAGGACACGGCGACTGCACGTTCTCGGACGCAACAGCGCGCTGGGGGATACCGGCTGGCGACGCATGGACAACCAGCTTTTCCGCATGGTGGGACGGGGATCGGCCAACGCTGGCCATCGGCAACTATGTCGATCGCGATGACCCCGAAGGGCCATTTGGAACCTGCGACGACAACACCATCCTGACACCCACGCCGCAAGGCTATCGCACGACCACCCTCACACCGGGGTTTTGCGCACTATCGATGCTCGCGGCACAAGACGCGACAGGGGCGCGGCGATTGCGGATTTCCAACGACCGGCACTACTACTTGCAAGCGGGGCAAGAACAGATGTGGGACATCGCCACGCAACGCTTCCTCGGGCCCGAGGACGGCTGGCCCAAGCTCATGGTCTGGGGGATGGGGATCGCCTCTCGCGATATTTCAGGTGACGGGCGCGACGAGGTTGTGCTGACCTCGATGGGGGATCAACTCATGCAACTGGCGCAAGCTGACGGCAGCTATCAGGCCGCGCCCTTTGCTATTGGAACCTATGCACAGCGGCCCCACACAGGCGAGGACGGACGGCCTTCAACAGGCTGGCACGCGCAATTTGGCGACATCGACAATGACGGGCGCGACGACCTGTTCATCGCAAAAGGGAACGTCGACCAAATGCCCGGACTGGCGATGGACGACCCCAACAACCTGCTGATGCAAAACGCGGATGGCAGCTTTCGCGAGGCCGCAACACAGGCAGGGGTCGCCACCACGGCACGCGCGCGCGGCGCGGCACTTGCCGACTTTGACGGAGACGGACGGCTTGACCTCTTGGTCGCCAACAGACGGGCAACCATCGAGCTTTACCGCAATGTCACGACCGGCACTGGCACATGGATCGGTGTCCAACTGGCTGGGACGGCGGGCAACACCCAAGGCATCGGCGCGCAGGTTGTCGTCAACGGGCAGAGCCAGCAAGTCACCGTTGGCGGTGGGCACGCAAGCGGGCAATCAGGGCCGCTTCACTTCGGGCTGGGCGACCAAATGCAGGCACAAGTGCAGGTCACATGGCCCGAAGGACACACCACCAGCCACAGCCTCGCAGCCAACACCCTGCAAACTCTGCACCCCTAGGGCGCCGCCTTCGGAACAGTCAGCCCGCTGGGCACGCGATCAGGGACGCCCAAGCGGCCTTCTATCGCAAGCGGATCAGACAATGTCGCCAGAAACGCCATTAAGGCGCTGATCTCGCCTTCGGACAAGGCGCGAGCGGGCTGGCCAATCGCGGCTCTGATCGGGGCGAAATCCTCTGATATATCCACAACATCCAGCGCTGGCAGGGTCGCCGCGCCAATATTATAATCGACAAGGGCGCTTTCAGGATCGGCATGAGCGCGCAAATATGCGGTCAAATCGCCAAAAGCGCCCGCATGACCATAGGGGCCCGTTACCAGCACATTGCGCAATGACGGCGTGCGAAACGCATAGAGATCATCCGCATGGCCCGTCACACGAAACCGCCCTTCGTCGCGGGCATGGCTCTCGAATGCAGCCGCCTTTCCCGGACCGATTTGCACCTCGCCCGTTGCATGAAAATCCTGATCCGTGAGGAACGGGCCGGAATGACAGCCCGCGCATCCCGCCGCGCCGTAAAACAGGGCCATGCCCGTGGCCGCCGCGCCATCAAGCGTCAGCTCGCCACGCAAAACCGCATCAAACGGTGCAGCATCCGAGCGCCACTCCCACGCCATAAACGCGGCAATCGCGTTGGAAATATCGGTAAAGGCAATTTCGGGCCGATCAGGGTAAACGCGGGCAAACGCCTCTGCATAGGCAGGAATATCAGCAACCCGCTTGGCAATGATATCCCATGCCCCGCCCTCGCCCGTCAAAAGCCCTTGGCGCACCGCACGTGCCACATCATTCTCCGAATAGTGACCCGCCATTTCATCAGGACTTAGCACAGGAAACATCGTTTGCGCCGACAAAAGCGATGCGAACCCCGCGACCATATCGGCGGCAAGCGGCGTGCGCAGCCCTCCAACACGCGTTGGGTCAACCTCGATACGGCCATCGTGAAATAGCCGCGTGAAGTCATGCGCACCAAGATTGAACAAGGCAGGCGCATTTCGCGGAATGCGGGCTTCGGGCATATTGTCAGGATCGGCCACGCGGCTTGCGCCCAGCCCGATGCCCCCGTCCCCGATGCCCAGCGACAGCCCATCACTCGTGCCGAAATCGGGATGGTGACAGGTCGCACATGCGACCTCGCGATTGCCCGAAAGAATCGGATCATAAAAGAGGTCACGCCCCAACACGGCCTCCTCCAGCCGCACGGGCGCAAAATCGGCGTCCGTCAACGGCGCAGGGATCTCTGCCATCAAGGGCATCGGGCAAAGTGAAAGCGTGATGATCAGGTGGCGCATGCGCATAGATTGGCGCAACGCCCTGCAAGGCACAACAGCCGAAGTCACCAAACACCGCTGCAAACCGCCAGTTTTTTAAGGGCCTACTCGTGCACGCATGGTGCACACGCGGTGCACGAATAAAACACCGCAATCAGGCCTCGAAACACCGCGCAAAAAACATGCACTTTTTCGATAAAAACCCATTGCGCTTTCCAATAACCTACTGCTATATCCGCCGCATAAAGTGCCCCTATAGCTCAGCTGGTAGAGCAACTGATTTGTAATCAGTAGGTCCGCGGTTCGAGTCCGTGTGGGGGCACCATTTAATCCTTAAAAATCAATATGTTACACGAAAATCGCTTTGCTATGTTTTTGGTCCATTTGGGAAATCAGACATATAGCAGACATTGAACGCGGTATGTCTGACAGCGCTTTGGAATCAGCACGATAGCGTCCACAGAGGCGCTGTGGACGCTCGCAAGGGAAACACTGGTGCAAAGCGGGTCAGATACCCGAAAAAAGGAATTTAGGTACAAAAGTCCGGTGCATAATAAAATTAGGAGTCCCCAGCATATAAGGACCCCCACCCCCCCTATATGGGGGGGGGTACGTCCAACCGCTGATGCATCAATCATATCACGCCCGCACGCTCCAGCACTACACCAAAGCAGTCCCCAGTTCGTTGCTGGATGGATTGCACATGAGGAGCCGAAAATATCCGCCGATACGGGTTGTTATGGTAAACCTGAATGGCCGCAATATGGTAAAGCCGTGTAAAAACAACGCCCCGTTACGGATGTTGCGATGTTACGTATATTTCAATTTATTATGCGATTCAAACTATAGTATAAACATGTGTATACGAGCTTGAGCGATGAGAGCTCTACGTAACACGTACCACCTAAATGTAATATTTTGTTTCTATTAAATAATTAAAGTCACGAGAGCCAATTGCTTTTCGTAACAGCCCACTACGCGTAATGTAAGTATCTCGAACTATCGGAACCGATGCTCCGCATTTGCATGAACATTTGCATTTCCACTCTATGTTACACCGAACAACGTTAGCTAAGAATGCTGCCCTCACTGCATGCTAGCCCAGCGTCATTCTGCGGTTACAATGAGGGTCCTTGTGTCGGTAAAATGTGTAACATCAATTCAGTGCTTGCACAAAAAAAAGCAATAACTACTATATATTGTATTTCAATATTCCGGATACCCCAAATGTCAGAAGAATTCAAGTTACCAGGCTCTTCATTTCAAGAAATCAGCAAAATTATCCAAGGTTACGCTAGCATTGGAAAACCCGCTTCTCTAGCTGATGTAAGTAAGACAATCGGAGGAATGGACACTACGATTATCAGAGGTGGTCCTAGTTTTTCGACCAGTTTGCAGCCTTGTTAAGGTAGATCTGGGTTTCGTGTCAGGCCGCTAATCTC
>CAKZNT010000085.1 GCA_937132065.1 uncultured Loktanella sp. | reverse complement strand
AGAGCCTGAAATCGCGCGATTGGCCGGGGTCTATCTAAAGATTGCAGGCTGGGGGATCGTCCCGGCCTTGGGCGTGAACGCCATCAAAGGCTATTTGACCGGGCTGGAACGGACGCAGTTCATTTTATACACCACGATTGCAGCAGCGATCCTGAATGGGCTGATCAACTACGTCCTGATTTTCGGGAATTTCGGTGCGCCAGAGCTGGGCATTCGCGGCGCCGCGATTGCATCTGTTTCGGTCAATATTTTCGCCTTTGTCGCGGTGTGCATCTACGCTGCACGATCCATTCCGGAACATGATTTGTTTCACCGGATCTGGCGCCCGGATTGGCAAGCGTTTTCCCGGGTGTTTCAGTTGGGATGGCCCATTGGCCTGACCAATCTGGCAGAGGTATCCCTGTTCACTGGTGCGGCAGTCTTGGTGGGATGGATCGGCACGTTCGAACTGGCCGCACATGGGAGCCCGCTGCAGGTCGCGTCTTTTCCGTTCCTGCTGCATCTGGGGATTTCGAATGCCGCAACCATCCTTGCAGGCAAGGCCTATGGCCGCCGGGACGAGGTGGAGCTGCGCCGCGCCGGGATAGCTGCTTCGGTGATTTCAGCCCTTGTTGTTCTCATCACAGTGATCCTGCTGTTTGTGTTCAACGAGACCGTTTCGGGATGGTTTGTGAACCCGTCAGACCCCGTACGCCCCCAAATCGTCGCCATCGCCGCCGTGCTGGTGCTGTATGCTGCCGCGTTTCAGGTGGCCGATGCAGGGCAGGTGATCGCGATGGGGCTGTTGCGCGGGGTGCAGGACACCGCCGTGCCAATGGTCATTGCAACAATCAGCTACTGGGTCATCGGGCTGCCGATATCCTACGGGCTGGCCTTCACATTGGGCCTTGGTCCCGCAGGGCTATGGCTGGGGCTTGTGGTCGGGTTGACCGTTGCGGCAGTCTTGATGATGTGGCGGTTCTGGATGCGGACCGTGCGGATTACGCGGCCGCAATCAGTGCCCCCAACCGCTTGATCCCTTCGGTGATCGTGGGGGCATCGGCGCGGCTAAAGCTAAGGCGCAACGTATTTGTGCCCGATCCATCCGCATAAAACGCAGAGCCGGGGACAAAGGCGACACGCTCGCTCTTGAGGCTTTGGGCCAGCAGGTCCGCACCGTTCATATGGTCGGGCAGTGTGACCCAAACAAACATGCCGCCCTCGGGCTTGGTCCACTGCACACCTTTGGGCATATGCGCTGCCAAGGCCTCCAGCATCGCATCGCGCCGCGCGCGATAGACATCGCGGATCGTGGCGACATGGGCGTCAAACCTTGTCTCGGCGACATGGGTAATCGCCATCTGGTTGATCGTTGAGGAATGCAAATCGGCGGCTTGCTTCATCAAGACAAGGCGGCCAATCACATCCTTTGAGGCGCAAATCCAACCGACCCGTAAACCGGGCGAAAGGGTCTTGGAAAAGCTGCCGCAATAGATCGTGCGACAGGCGTCAATGCTGCCTTTGCGGGCGATCTCAAGCGCGAGCATCGGCGGGATCGGCTCTCCGTCAAAGCGCAAGGATTGATAGGCCGCATCCTCGATCACGGCACAATCAAGCGTATCGGCTAACGTCAGCATGCTTTCGCGGGCGGCGCGGTCTAATGTCTCGCCCGTCGGATTGGCAAAATCAACCGAGGCATAGGCAAACTTGACGCGGCCCCCCTTTGCGCGGGCCGTTTCGGCGTAATCTTCGGCCGCGCGGTTGCCATGTGGAACAAGGCGGTCAAACTGTGGCTCATAGGCGTTGAACGCACCCAACGCGCCGAGGTATGTCGGCCAGCCAACAAGGGCGGTATCATCTTTGGACAGCATCAGCTTGCCAAGATAATCAAGCGCTTGCTGGGAGCCCGAGGTGATCAGAATGTTGTCGATGTCGCAAGGGACGTCGATCTTTGCCATCTCGCCCGCGATCCAACGGCGCAAAGGGGCATAGCCCTCTGATACGGAATACTGCAACGCCTGCTCTTGCTTGCCTGCGCTTAGCGCATCGGCAAACGCGGCCTGAAAGGCTTCGGTCGGGAATAGGGCAGGATCAGGAATACCGCCCGCAAATGAAATGATATCTGGCTGGTCCAGCAGCTTGAGCAACTCGCGGATTTCCGAAGCCTTCATACGGCCCATACGATCTGCAAAAATAGTGGTCCAATCCATCGCGTCACCTCCCAGTTAACGAGGGGATTTAGACACGGAAAATCGGGTAGGTCAACAACTCTTACCTAAGAGCTAGTCAGCCTTCGCCTCATGGGCCTTGAGCAAACGATCCGCCTTCTTGCGCACAAGCACAGAGCGCAGATCATGCATCGCCAAAAGCAGGGCATCAGTGACATCTTCCAGCTGGGCCTCAGAGGCCTTTGACTGGACCCACTGGGTCGTCACATTCATATAGTCCACCGCACGGTGAATATCGTCAATGTCGCGCTGGGCGAGCAGCAAAACGCGCTTGTCGAGCCACTCTTGAATAGCGGTGATATCAGCATCGGTAAGTTCGGTATCCCCGTGGGGTTTCACCTCGCCCTTGTTGACGTTCACAAGGGCGATCTGGTTCATCTCGATACGGCGCTGACGGTTCTCGGTATCAACCCGAAACACAGCCGCACCATTCTCGCGGATACGGAAATAATAATCTGGTAGTTCAGCGCCCATCTTATCCTTAGCTCAGGCCAGCGCAAAACGCGATAATGCGGTTGCAGGCCTCTTCCAGTGCTTCGTTGGACGTAGCGTAGCTGACGCGGAAGTTGGGGGAAAGACCGAAGGCCGCGCCAAACACAACTGCAACACCGGTTTCTTCCAGCAATGCGGTGGCAAATGCCTCGTCATCCACGATCAAGGCGCCGCCTTTGGATGTTTTGCCAATGCAGGCCGCGATCGAAGGGTAGACGTAGAACGCGCCTTCAGGGGTCGGGCAAACGATGCCCTCGGCCTGATTAAGCAAACGAACGACCAAATCACGGCGGCCCTCAAACAAGGCGTTGTTTGTCGCCAGAAAATCCTGTGTGCCGTTCAACGCCTCGACTGCGGCCCATTGAGAGACAGAGCAGGGGTTGGATGTGGATTGGGACTGGATCTTGCGCATGGCGTCAATCAACAGCTTGGGACCGGCAGCATAGCCGATGCGCCAGCCGGTCATCGCATAGGCCTTTGATACGCCGTTGACGGTCAAGGTGCGATCATAAAGGGCGGGTTCAACCTCGGCTGGGGTGCAGAACTTGAAATCATCATAGGCGAGATGCTCATACATATCGTCAGTCATCACCCAGACATGCGGGTGGCGCAGCAATACGTCGGTCAAAGCCTTCAACTCGTCCCAAGAATATCCCGCACCCGTGGGGTTGGAAGGAGAGTTGAACAAGAACCATTTTGTCCTTGGGGTAATCGCGGCCTCGAGCTGGGCTGCGGTGATCTTGAAACTGGCGTCAAGGGTTGCCTCAACGACAACTGGCGTGCCACCACCGAGCAAGACCATATCAGGGTAAGACACCCAATAGGGGGCAGGGATGATGACCTCGTCACCCGCATTCAACGTCGCAACAAAGGCGTTATACAACACCTGCTTGCCGCCCGTGCCAACGGTGACCTGATTGGGGGCATAGGTCAGGGCGTTATCGCGCAATAGCTTGGCGCAGATCGCCTGCTTTAGCTCGGGGATACCGTCAACGGCAGTATATTTCGTTTTGCCCGCATGGATGGCTCCGATCGCGGCCGCGACGATATTATCGGGCGTGCCAAAATCAGGCTCGCCTGCGCCAAGGCCGATCACATCACGACCAGCCGCCTTGAGCTCTTGGGCCTTTGTGGTGACGGCAATCGTCGGGGATGGTTTCACGCGGTCGAGTGTCGCAGACAAAAAGGTCATAGGATCATCCAGTGGCAAATTAGAGTTATCCATGTCATAGGGTGAGCAACGCAACCGATGCAAGTATAAGGACGCAAAAATGACAACGACAGATGATGCAGGCTGGTTTAGTGAAGAGACCGCGACTTTGGGTGATCGACTTGCAGGGGCACGCGAAGCGGCGGGGCTGACGCAGGAAATGCTGGCACAACACCTCGGGGTCAAACATGTGACAATCGAGGCTTGGGAAAACGACCTGAAAGAACCGCGGGCCAACAGGTTGCAGATGCTCACGGGGCACTTGGGGGTGTCGCTGCGGTGGCTCTTGACGGGTGTGGGCGAGGGGCCGGATGCGCCAGCAGACGGCGCAACGATGGACAAGGACGTTGAGGCCATTCTTGCCGACATTCGCAAGGTGCGGGTCGATATGGCAAAATCAGCGACCAAGCTCGGGCAGTTGGAAAAACGGTTGCGCGGTATTCTGCGAGGGCAGGCATGAGCGAGGCACGCGAGACAAAAATCAAGCGGCTGACAATGCGGTCGATGCGGCGGGGAATCAAAGAGATGGACTTGATCCTCTCTGATTTCGCGTCCCGCGCACTTGCGGGGATGGATGACGCAGGGCTTGCACATTACGACGCGCTTCTGGAAGAGAACGATCACGACATCTACGGATGGGTGTCGGGGCAGTTCGCAACACCAGCACACTATCTGACACTTGTGACACAGATCGCAGCAGGGGCGCAGGGCGTTTCAAAACCCGCCTGATAAATTGCATTTTAGGGTTTAACCGAATTTTCGTTGTTTTCGACCAAAACTGTTGCAGAGCAGAATTAGTCGGAGACAAAACATGAGCATCCATTCAGACGTTAAACCAGAGGAAGACGGCAGCAGCACGGCACACGCGGCTGCATTTATGAGTAGTTATCTGGATTCACTAACCTTGGTCGAACGGCTGCACAGGTTGCTTCTGGACGTGATCAAAGACGAATTCGAACGTGTCGGGATGCTTGAGATTAACGCAGTGCAAGCGCTCTTGCTGTTTAACGTGGGCGAAAACGAGGTCACGGCAGGCGAGTTGAAATCGCGCGGCTATTACCAAGGGTCCAACGTTAGCTATAACCTCAAAAAGCTTGTGGATATGGGGTTCATGCACCACCAACGATCCGAAATTGATCGCCGCTCTGTGCGTGTCAGCCTCACGCAAAAGGGGCGGGACGTGCGCAAAATCGTCGGAACCTTGTTTGCGACCCATGCGGCGGGGCTGATGGGCAAGGGGGTGCTCGATCACAAAGGCATCGACGACATCACCATGTCGCTGCGGCGGGTCGAGCGATACTGGACAGAACAAATCCGGTATATCTACTAGCAGGCGTGATCCAAAGGAGCCGCTGCCGCGGCAAGCTTGTTTATTGCAAGACGCGCGTGGTCGGCGGGTTTTCAGAGGCATCACTCAACGCAAGGGACTGCAATTCGCGCAGCAACTTGCGTTCCATTGCAGTGGCGTAGTCCTCAAACCCGATGGCGACCTCGACAAACGCGCCAGCACCGCGAATGACATAGGCGTCAAAATACGAGGATAACTCCTTGATATCAGCAGCGCGTTCATCGCGCGAAAGGCGCTGGGCCGCACCGATAACCAAGGCATTCACAGTGAAATCAGGCAAAACCACATCCTGCGGCCTTGGACCTGTATTGGCCTGACCGTCGCCGGAAATATCAAGCGTGCGTTTCCAACATGTGTGGCGTTGATCAAGCAAAGCCGCGCCATAGCGCATCGCCGCACCAATCGCCGTCGTCGGGCTGCCCTTAATGCGGGGGCGGCTGCGCAAATTCTGTGCGACCGCGTTCAAAGCGGCTTCACCATCAATTGTCGTCCAGGGTTGGATCAGAACTTGATGATAAGGACCGCTCCACTCAAAGACGGCGACATCGACTGGGGCGCGATCAGGCGCAAGTAAAACCTGCACCACAGCAGGTGACATCAATGCCGTAGCCAACCCCTCGCGTTGCAACTGATACTCACGCGGATCGACCGAACCGGACACATCCAGACCCAACACCAAAGCCTGACTGCAAGCGGCTACCCCGATCGAAGGGGCAAGCATGAGCAAAAAGACGAGCCACTTCACCCATCAGCCCCCGCCGATGGGGTGGCCAGTCGCCCGATCATCTGACTGGTCAGTTCACGCAGCAGTTTACGGCGCATCGTGCGGGCAAAGTCCTGATACCCATCAGCGATCTCCACAAACGCGCCACTGCCGCGGGCCACTTCATCGGCATAAAACGATAACAAAGCGGTGGGATCACCGTCTGCGGCCACGCGGATCACCAAGCCGTTCACGACAACGCCCTCAAACGGAAACGCGAGGTAGGCACGGCGGGGGCCAAAACCTTCATTGTTCAACCCGTCACCCGAAACATCAACGGTTTGGGCAAGGCATGCTGGGGCCGCCTGCAACATGGTCGCGGCATGGCCAAGCGCATAGCCGATCGCCGTTGGAAACTTGTCAGTTGCGCGCTCGCTCTCGGCCACGCGGGCCGCGGCACGAAACAGGTCGGACGGCGACTCCACGACAGTCCAATCCAGAATTGTCTGCTGGTTATACCGGCCTGACCACTCGAAAATGTGCAATGCGACAGGATCGTCACTCACGAGAAACGCGTCCTGCACATCAGGGTCCAAAAGCGCAGATGCCAAACCGTTGCGCTGCAAAGCGTCCTCGCCAGCATCAACCGAAGACGAGACATCAATCGCAAGGACAAGCGCCAACCTGCAAGCCTGCACAGGTGCTGCCCAAGCAAAAGACGCAAGCGCCGCAAATAAGATGTAACGGCCTACCAATTGCCCGTATTCGGCATACTCGCCCACGGCTCCGCTGGCGCAAGGTCGTCGCCCTCCTGCAACAGCTCGATCGAGATGTTGTCAGGCGAGCGGACAAACGCCATATGACCGTCGCGCGGAGGGCGATTGATCGTCACGCCATTGTCCAAGAGCTTTTGGCAGAGCGCGTAAATATCCGGGGTCCGATAGGCAAGATGGCCGAAATGACGGCTATCAGACGGCAATCCATCGTCACCGTCCCAGTTATAAGTAAGCTCAACAGGGCAATCAGGTTGGTCTGGAGGGGCCATGAAAACAAGGGTAAATCGACCCGCTTCATTCTCCCAGCGCTTTGTTTCCTCTAGCCCGAGCAAGCCGTAAAAGGCGATCGAAGCATCAAGGTCTTTGACGCGCACCATCGTGTGCAAATAAGTGAGGGACATGCGTAAACTCCATTCGGTTTACCCCGAACCTAGCACAGCCACGGCGCACGACAACGGGGTTAGAACGACGAGCGCAAATCAAGCCCGATGCTTGTGTAGTCGCGATCAAACAGGTCAACGGTGCTTTCGTTACGGCGCGCACTGAGTTTCACAACAGGTTGGAAGCCGTAGAACTCCAAATTGGTGAAATTCACCGACATGTCGACGCCAATCGCGTTATCTTCGCGCGGGCCAGGCGCATAGGAGGAGGCCTCGAAATTGCGGGTATCGGCATTGATGCCAAAACCGAGGCGCATCCCGTTGATCGGCTTGGCAATATCATATGAGGCGCGGTAACCTACTGATTTATAATCGGAATCAATGCTCTCAGAGCGACTTTTACTTAGCGTCATGCCAAGCGACAAGCGGTCCTTGTTCTCAAACGAATGAAACCAGCGGGCGGACAATCCGGCAATCTGGCTATACGTGGGGTCGTCATCATCAAGCACTTTGCGGTTTTGATGGGACAGTGACACCGTCAACCCGTCCTTGGGGCCTAACTCCCAAGTATGCGACACGCTTGCTTCCACAAACTGTGAATAGGGAACAGCTGCATACCAGACCTGACCGGCGCGCAGGGTGAAATCTGTGGGGCGCTGCCCCTCCGCTAATATCTGGCGGTGATTGATACCCAATGAAAACGTGCCATCGGAAAAATCTCGGCCTCGGGCATCGGGCGCCTGCTCTTGCGCGGCAGAGCTCATTGTATACGTGCGGAAATCCAGATCGGCCATGACCTGAGTTTCGAAATTTTGTGCGCGCAATAGGCGATAGCGCAGGTCAACGCCGCCAGAAATCTGTAGCCCCGATAACGCCCGCGCTTCACCGTCCAGCTCGAACTCGAATGGAAGGCCAAACAACGTTACACTTTCGCGCGTGCTGCCGTTGTTGATATTGCTGCTCGGGGTCACGCCAAAGCGAAGGTTGGTTGACCACGGATTACGATTGCGAAGAAACTGATAATCCTTTGCGACCTCAACAGCGGTTTGGCGATTGGGGGCGAACTCACGCGCGCGGCGCAACCAAAGCTGGGCGCGGGTATCCTGCTCAAGTTGGGAATGGGCGAGGGCGGCAAGCCGCGCTGCGCCAAACTTCTGGTTGTTTGAATTGGCATTGCGATACGCACGGCCCGCAAATTTTGCGGCATTCGCGTAATTGCCCAGTTTAATCGCGGCCTCTGTGCGCAAAATAAGCGCCGAGGCATCGTTTGGTCGCGAAGCAAGCAAGGAATCCGCGACATTCGCGGCATCTTGTGCGCGGTCATCGCGTACAAGGGCCACGCCAAACGCCAGAAATTCAGTGCGGCTCATCTGGTCGCCAGCTGTTTGTGCAAAAACGGGCTGCGCGACCACAAGGGCCAAAGCGATGGAAAGTGAACGGATCAACATCTGTTAACGATACAGGATAAAGCCGCCGGTTTCTTGCGCCGTGATACCCTCATAGCGGGGATCTTCTGACTCAACCACAAACACACCAACCAATTCGCCACCATCGTCCGGGTCCGTCATGTCGCCCGCGATGATCCCGTAATAAGTGCCCGACTCGTATTCAACAATTGTGCCAGTCTCGGTGTCATAAATTGAGTTGACCAATGAGCCGCGCAATTCACCGTTTGGTGACAGGCTAGGAGAGCCTTGCTGCACGACGAACGGGATGTTTGGCAAAACCAGCTCGCCTTCGCCATTCAACGGGATCGCGTCACCAGCCGAGTTGAAAGCCTCGCGATTGAAAACAAGGCCTTTGACGGCGTCATTGGTGTTAAAGTCACGGAAATCAATGTCGATCGTCATGTCGCCGCGGGTATATTCCATGCCGCCGATGCCGTTGAACACACGAATACCCGCATAGTCACCGCTAAATCGTGCCTGACCCGTTGTCGGCAATGTGACACTACCGTCACGAGAATAAAGGAACCCGCCAAACCCGTAATCCACGTAGCCACCTGTGCGCACAATCGCAAATGCGGTGCGCGTCTGGCCATCATTGGTGTTGTTGCTGAGGCCGAGAATCGCACGATATGGCGTGATCTGGCCAATCGGATCACCCGTCAGGCTGTCCGTGCTCACCGCGCTTGCCTCATAGACGGCATAGCTATTGAGCGAGCCAACCTGATTGTCGCGCGTGTAGACGTTCGCGCCATCAAACCCGAGGTTATCAACCGCGAAAGTATCGTTTTCGGCATTATAGGCAACAGAGCGAACCAGCCCGCCGTTCCCGTCGGGCGCTTCATAACGCAAGATGTCGCCGTCAGCTGATGGTTCAGCCGTTCCCGGAGGCAAGCCGGTGCCAGTATCCAACGTGCCCGTGTCTTGCGAGGCCTCGTCATCCGTTGTGCCCGTCGTATCATCCGTATTCGTCGTCTGATCCGTCGTTTGATCACCATCGGTTGTTCCGAAATCGAATGGCTGCTCACCACCGCAGGCCGTCATTAGCGTCAGAATGGAAACTGTTGAAATTATGCGAAACATATCAATGGGCCTGTCGGTTAACTGGATTTCGTTGGATCATCTGGGGCGGGGGGCATGGAGTCAATAACGAACCCCCATGGCAGTCACTTTCTTTCGCCAATATAGCGAGTTTCTCACACTTCGCTGCATGTAGGTATAGCCGCGCGGCGCTCACAATATATAGTAGCCAGCGACTCATTCATTCCAAGGAGAGCGCGATGCCGCTGCACCCAGACCAACAGGCCGAAATCGACGCTCTACGCGCAAACCCGCAACCAACCCTACGGGCAACCGCGCCGGGCATGGAAAAACACCTCTATAACGCCCACGAAGTCCTCGATCACGGCTTCATCCGCGTCATCGACTACATGGGCGACGACAGCGCGATCTGCCAAGCGGCGCGGGTCTCTTACGGCAAAGGCACCAAATCCGTGCAAAACGACGAGGGGTTGATCCGCTACCTCATGCGCCACTGGCACTCTACGCCATTCGAGATGTGCGAAATCAAACTGCACGTCAAACTACCCGTGTTTGTCGCACGCCAATGGATCAGGCACCGGACGGCCAACGTCAACGAATACTCCGCACGCTATTCCATTCTCGACCGTGAATTCTACATCCCCGAACCCTCCCAATTGGCGGCACAATCTGTGATCAACAACCAAGGTAGAGGCGAAGCGTTAACAGGCGATGAAGCGGCGCGGGTCCTCGAAATCCTCAAAGGGGATGCGGCACGAACCTACGACCACTACGCTGAAATGATTGGGGAAACCGACGAGAACGGCGACGCAAAACAAGGCCTCGCGCGCGAACTCGCCCGCATGAACCTGCCCTCAAACATCTACACACAGTGGTATTGGAAGGTCGACCTGCACAACCTCTTCCACTTCCTGCGCCTGCGTGCAGACAGCCACGCGCAATACGAAATTCGGGTCTACGCCGACGCAATCTGCAAAGTTGTCGCCGACTGGGTCCCAAGCGCCTACGGCGCCTTCGAGGACTACCGCTTGGGCGGCGCCACCCTCTCAGGCAAAGCGCTAGACTGCGTGCGCCGCATGTTAAAAGGCGAAGAAGTGACGCAAGAAACCTCTGGGATGAGCAAAGGTGAATGGCGTGAGTTTATGGGGGCTGTTGGGTAGTTGGCGCGCAGGCTAATTACTAAGTATTTCAATTGGGCAGACCGTAGGTATTTTGAGAAAGGCAGCATAAGATTCGGCACGCTTCGTGAATACGGTGCACTGGAAAATCTGCAAGCTATGGGGGCTCGCTTAGACCATCAAGAGGGTTTGCTTGCAAAGAGATTTTCTGGAACAGTCGACTCAAACAACACTCTTTTTTCTGACTCGATCCTGATTGGCCCAGGAGCTAGCGTCGAATTTGAAGACTGCACAGTTCAACGTAAAGTGAATGAATACGTCTTTTGCGCTTCGTTGGGTGGGTATAGTCAAACCCACCATCGACTTATGCTCAATGGGTGTGACCAAAGTGGGTATGAAGGTAACCCAAAGTTATTGGGATGGGCCGTCTTCGATCTTGATCAACTGATACATGGACTGAAAATTGAACTGCCGAAACACTCTTCCTTTAAAGTAGGTTCTGAGAAGATTTGGCTGTTAGGAGGAGAAGTCCACTATGGTGATAAGGTTTCAAGGGCTTCAATCGACGACGTTCGGACAACTGGTGGCCGCAATGAAATTTCTGAAGCTGACTATCACACAGCCGTTTTCTTGAAACCAAAGAACTTTGAAGCTGAGAACGAGTTTCGTTTAGTTTATCGGTCCTGCGCTCCAATGTCGTTAACAAACAGAGAAACCCCATTCACTATTGAAAGCCGGTCTTTTTTGAACGCGATTGTCGAAATCGGCCCATGAATTTACGAAAAACCCTTCGTGGGCATAAACGCGCACCCTACCGCTCACCCCGATAAAACGACGAATACCGCCACTCTTCGGGACTATCCACCAACCCATGCTTCACGGGATTAATCCAACAATAATTCACATGCGCGGCGTAATCGGCATCATCCCGAATATGATGCTCCCAAAACCGCTTTTGCCAAATCCCGACTTGTCCTTTCCGTAGGGCGGGGTTCACCCCGCCACTCCCTATAATTTGCAAACCTTTCGCGCTGATTGGAACGCGTGGCGGGGTGAACCCCGCCCTACGGACCCCTATCGAAAACCGTGCTTTGATCGCACCCATACGCGTCGAGAAATCCGCATCACCCTCGGGCAACGTCCAAATGCAATGCATGTGATCGGGCAACACTATCCACGCATCAACCTCGAACGGGCGCTCGCGGCGTGTCTGCATCACGGCACGCCGCAACATCTCAACCTCGCGCACCAACAAATCCGACGCCCTGTCGGCCAAATTCACGGTGAAGAAAACACATGCACCTGATCGTTTCGGGCGGCGGTAATTGGACATAAGCGACCATAACGGATGGTGGTTAACCCAATATGAAGCTAACCTACCACGAACGACCCAAACGAAAGCCAACCCCATGATCCTCTATGGCATCTCCACCTGTCCCGATTGCAAGCGCGCGCTAAAGTCATTTGCCGAGGCAGGGACCGAGATCACCTTCCGTGATGTGCGTAGCGATCCGATGTCAGAGGCCGAATGGGCCGTGCTTCTGGCCGAGTTCGGCGACAGGCTCGTTGACCGCAAATCCCAAGCCTTCCGCAACCTCAACGCATGGATGCGCGAGAGCGAGGCGGACGCGCAACTCGCCGACACACCCGCCCTCATGGCCCGCCCTGTCATCACCGATGGTGCGCGCTACACGCTGGGCTGGGATGACGCGGCCAAGGCAATCTGGCTCTAGCGGTGCACGCGTGGTGCACGCTCTGTGCACGCAAGTCACCAAACCCGCAATCCAGCGCATGAAATCAGCTAAAGGTATTGAAAACATGAAATTTTTCGGCCTCAAATCCTGCGACACCTGCCGCAAGGCGCAAAAGGCGATTTTGGCCTCGGGACAGACCCTAACCGTCATCGATGTGCGCGCAGACGGGCTATCATCCGACGACATTTCGACCATCATTTCAGAGTTCGGTCACGCCGCAATCAACCGCGCCTCGACCACGTGGCGGGGGCTTTCGGACGCCGAAAAAGCGGGGGATCCAGCCGCGCTTTTGGCCGCGCATCCAACCCTCATGAAGCGCCCCGTGATCGAGAAAAATGGCGTTTGGTCAATAGGTTGGAAGGCGGACGTTGCAAACGCCGTCCTGAATTCCTAACTAAAACCAAAGGAGAATTCACATGCGCAACGCAGCCCTCATGCTCGGCATCATCGCAGGCCTCATCGGAATGGTCGTCGGCCTCTTCGGGTTTGGCTACGCCGAACTCTCCGCCGCCCGCCCCGAGGTGAACGAACTGTTCACACTCCAGAACCCGACCCTGATCAAATTCGCAAGCTTCACCGCCCCGCTCCTCGCCATCGCTGGCGGCGCAATGGCCAAGGCACGCGCGCTTTGGGGAGGTGGGTTGATGCTGGTTTCGGCGCTGCTATTCTACGTGGCCTTCGGGTTTAACGTCGGCACAATGTTCCCGATCGGCTTTGCGGCTCTTGGCGGGATACTGGGGATCGCGGCGGGGAAACCTGACACGCCTAAGGCGCATTTTTAAACAATCGATCCAATGAGATAGGGCCAGCGCCCTTAAAGACGAGGATCAGCAGGCCCAGCACCCAGAATGCGCGTTGATCGGCGATCAAATCGCTTGAGATGCGCTCGAACCAAGCGCCCAATTCGCCGCCGTGACCGTAGATGTCGGTCAATGATTGCACCACGATAAAACCGATCATGGCGACGGCAGATAAACGTGTCATTAACCCGATGATGATAAACAGGGGCAGGATAAATTCTGCAATCGTGCCGCCAGTGACCACCGCCCAGTGAAACACTGTGAGTTGCGAGGTGTCATAGCCCGTTGCCTCGAACGCCTTAGGAAAGATTTGGGCGTATGCACCCGAGCGTGGCGACAAAAACCCGAAGAGGCCTTCACCCAACTTGGTCATGCCCGAGTTCCAGAAATACATCAGTAGAACACCTGCAAAAACAAGCCGCGAAAGTGTCGGCAAAACAATATTGCCAGAGGCATCCAGTTGCCGGGTCAGGCGGTCATAAAATGCAAACATATCAAGTTCTTTCAGGTTAAAGTTGTTATCGCGCCTTGCCCAAGAAGCAGGCCAAGCGTTGCGCCGAGGTCAAGATCATTGCCCGCAGAGGACATCGCGACCCCAAGTGAATTACCGTCCATTAGCGCGCTGATGCAGGCGGCGGCTGCATCAGTTAACAGATGCTGTTGCGGGTCAAATGACGGGCGGGTAATCAAGAGCGCTTCGGCGCGCATTTCTGGCCTTGGCGCCTGCGCGGCGGTGTTGGCCAGATAGATGCCAAAGATCGGAAAGTCAGCGCTGATCACCTGAGTGGACGGCGCGAACTTAAACTTTGTAGCCATAAGACGATCTGGCGACAGTGCAGCAAGAGATTGCCCATCAATCGGGGCAGCATCGGCGGCGTGATAGGCTTGGCGCAAGGCCAATTCCAGGCGGGCAATGTCTGGCAGGTAAGGGAGCGATTTTGCAGGCTCGAAACGCTGCAAAAATTGCGGCATTTTTTCGCCATAAAACATCATTAGCGGAGATGTTGGGGGATGTTTGCGCAGATAAACCCCTGCCATCGCACGGAAAAACTCATCCCCGACCAGTTTGCGCAGGACTGGAAAGGCGGACTCCAACGCGTCAGCCAAGCTCACGGCGACATTGTTACGATAGACGTCAAACCGCTTGCTGGCCTGTGCGCCGTCGGGGTTCGTCAAACCCGCGGGAGCGGCCTGCGCAGGGTCAAGCAGGCTTTGGCGAAACTGGGTTTGCGTAACGATCATGCCAGCGCCAATGCCCCATCTGCGCGCGTCAATTCATCGGCCAAAACCGGCCACGCGGGCACGTCATTGTCCCATTCGATCAATAGCGGCTTTGGGCCTGATTTGGCGAGGGTATAATCCAGCAGCGCCCAAACGGGATCGACCACCGCCTTGCCGTGGCTGTCAATCAAGAGCGGCGCGCCGGTTTCGTCGGCGTCCTCGTCGTGCCCGCCCAAATGCATTTCGCCAACTGCATGCAGCGGGAAGGCATCAATATAAGCTTGCGGCGAGGTCTTGAGGTTGGTGGCCGAGACGAACACATTGTTTACATCTAGCAAAAGCCCACAGCCCGTTCGCGCCGCAAGTTCAGCCAGAAACGCGGTTTCTTCCATGTCGCTTTCGGCAAATGCGAGATAGCTCGACGGGTTCTCAAGCAGCATTTTGCGACCAATCACCTCTTGGACCTGATCAATATGATCGGCCACGCGGGCCAATGTCCTTTGGGTGTAGGGCAGGGGCAAAAGGTCGTTAAGGAAATGGCTATCGTGCGTTGACCACGCCAAATGCTCGGAAAAACTCGCGGGATCGAGCCAGTCGCAAAGGTGTTTCAGCCGTGCGAGATGGTCGCGGTCAAGCGCGCCTTCGGCCCCGATCGAAAGACCAACCCCATGCACCGAAATCGGAAATTTTTCCGCAAGTTGGCGCAGTTGGGCGATGGGGCGTCCACCCGCGCCCATATAGTTCTCGGCATGGATCTCGAGCCAGCCAAGCGGGCCAGTCCCTTGGATAATGTCCATGTAATGCTGTGGCTTATAGCCGACGCCAACACGGTTCGGCAGGCGGTTGTCAGATGTTGCATCAAGCATGGAAATCACCAAAGGGGCTAGGAATGGAGTAGGGTGGACGCATGCCCACCCTACCATAATTTTGCTTATGCAGGGATGTCACGCTCAAGCGCTTCAAGGGAGCCCATGCGTGCAGTGCCGTCCATTGCCGCTGGCAGTTCCATTGTCTCGCAAGTGCCTGCTGGCACGAGGGACCAAGCGTTGCCCTGATAGTCAACGGTTGAAGTGCCCGCACATGATGTGCCCGGACCCGCTGCGCAATCGTTGCCGCCTGCAAGTGATACGCCGTAGCATTTTACATCGCCTTCAGCGGCGGCAGATGTGGCAAGGCCGGCCATTGCAGAAGCTACAGCAGAGGCGATGATGATTGTCTTTGTTACGTTGGACATATTAAATTCCCTTATGTGTCAGTGTGTTAACTCATAACGCTAAAGTGGCGTTGTCCTAACACTAAGGGAGGGGATGGCCGTTTCACTACTCACAGGCGCGTGCATCGCGTTTCCGTGAGGTCGTGTGATCAGGCGGCGCCCCTTTACAAACAACGGGTTTCAGAAGCCATTGAAAACAAAGAACCCGCCGATGTTTCCAACGGCGGGTTTGTTACAGGTTCCTGCGCTGGAATGTTACAGCTGGTCAGGCGGGGTCGCCGCGATTTTCATCTCTGAAACAATTTCGTCCAGTGATGTTACAGCGGTGCGGTTTTCACCCAAGCGGCGCACGCTCACGGTGCGCTCTTCCACTTCGCGCGCCCCGATTGCGAGGATCACGGGCACTTTGCCAAGTGAATGTTCGCGGACCTTGTAGTTGATCTTTTCGTTGCGGATGTCGAGTTCGGCGCGCACGCCAGCGGCCTTTAGCGCGGTCACAACTTCATGCGCATAGTCGTCGCCATCCGACACAATCGTGGCCACAACGACCTGACGCGGGGCGAGCCAGAACGGCAGTTTTCCAGCATGCTCTTCGATCAGGATGCCGATGAACCGCTCGAATGAGCCCAAGGTGGCGCGGTGCAGCATAAACGGCGTGTGCTTGCTGCCGTCTTGGCCAACATATGTCGCATCAAGTCGCTCGGGGATGTTGCTGTCGACCTGCAAAGTGCCGCACTGCCAGTCGCGACCAATCGCGTCCGTCAACACAAACTCCAGCTTGGGCCCGTAGAACGCGCCTTCGCCTTCTTGGATGTCATAGTCGTAACCAGCCGCTTTACACGCGTTGCCGAGCGCGGTTTCAAGCTTGTCCCAGACTTCATCAGAGCCGATCCGCTTTTCGGGGCGGGTCGAGAGCTTGATCGCCCAGTTGGTAAAGCCCAGCTCCGCGTAGATTTCGGACAGGAATTCGATAAAGATTTTTGTCTCGTCTTCGATCTGGTCTTCGGTGCAAAAGATGTGGCCGTCGTCTTGGGTAAAGCCGCGCACGCGCATGATGCCGTGTAACGCGCCTGATGGTTCATAGCGGTTGCACGATCCGAACTCGGCCATGCGCAGCGGCAATTCGCGGTAGGATTTCAGGCCTTGGTTGAACACCTGCACGTGGCAAGGGCAGTTCATTGGCTTCAGGGCGTTAATGGTCTTTTCGCGCGCGTGCTCTTCGTCAACTTCGACGATAAACATGTTTTCCTGATAGCTTTCCCAGTGGCCAGAGGCCTCCCAAAGCTTGCGGTTTACGACTTGGGGTGTGTTCACTTCGACGTAGCCGCCTGCGCGTTGGCGGCGGCGCATGTAGTCTTGCAGCTCGGTATAAATGGTCCAGCCGTTAGGATGCCAGAACACCTGACCCGGTGCTTCCTCTTGCATGTGGTAAAGGTCCATTTCACGGCCCAGCTTGCGGTGGTCGCGCTTGGCGGCTTCCTCAAGGCGGTGCATGTGCTCTTTGAGGCCTTCCTTGTTGGTGAAGGCCGTGCCGTAGATGCGTTGCAACATCGCACGGTCACTGTCGCCACGCCAATAGGCGCCCGCGATGGACATCAGCTTGAATGCGTCAGCAGGCACTTGACCCGTATGCTGAAGGTGTGGGCCGCGGCACAGGTCTTGCCAGTCGCCGTGCCAATACATGCGCAGCGGCTCGTCGCCCGGAATGGCTTCGATCAGTTCAACCTTATAAGGCTCGCCCTTGTCCTTGTAGAACTGGATCGCCTTTTCGCGCTCCCAGATTTCGGTGCGCACAGGTTCGCGCTTGTTGATGATCTCTTTCATCTTCTTTTCGATGGTGGCGAGGTCTTCGGGGGTAAACGACTCCTTGCGGTCAAAGTCGTAATACCAGCCGTCCTTGATCACAGGGCCGATGGTGACCTGCACGTCAGGCCACAGTTCCTGCACGGCGCGCGCCATAATATGCGCAAGGTCGTGGCGCACCAACTCAAGGGCTGGCTCTTCGTCCTTCATGGTGTTGATGGCGATTTGCGCATCTGCATCAATCGGCCACTGCATGTCCCAATGGGCGCCGTCCACGGTCGCGGAAATCGCCTTTTTGGCCAAGCTGCTCGAGATGTCAGCGGCCACGGCAGCAGGGGTTACACCAGCGTCATACTGGCGTGCATTACCATCGGGAAAAGTAAGAGAGATTTGGGCCATCTGTGGGCATCCTCGTCTGTTTAGCGCCAACTTGCGCGCTCGGTTGCGGGTTATGTGGGGTCTGATGCCGTCTATGTCGGGTTATGTCAATAACATGGGCTAGCCTCTGCATAGAGCTGTTGCTCGACTGCTAAATTTTAACGATGAACTGTCGGCTTTTGCCGCGAAAAAGGATAATTCTGTGAATAAAACGATTGCTACATTGCCTCTCCTTGCCCTGCTTGCTGCGTGTGGTGGGTCCAACCGCCCCGAAGTTGCGGCCATTTCCGCACTGCCGCTCGAAGATATCAACGCGCTCGCCACATCTCTGACGGCCGACTACGGTGATGCATTCGAGAATGGTGACTACAACGGGGCTGGCGACCTTCCGACCGAAGGGTCTGCGGATTATGCGGGTGTGATCGGCCTTGGCGGCACTGGCCTTGTCACGGGCGATAGTGACCCGATCACCGTCGGACAATTGAGCGTCGCGGTTGATTTTGCGACCAACGATATCGCGGGCACGGCCTCGGATTTTTATGACACCGAGGACGAAACGCAAAACGGTGGCGAGATGGATCTTGACGCAGAGATCGACAGAACAACGGGCGAATTCTCGGGCACATTGGTCGGCGCATTTGTTGATCTGAACGGCGAACTTCCTGATGTGCCAGTCGACGTTGATATCACGGGCGGATTTGCGGGCAACGGCGCAGAGGCGATTATCGGCTCGGGCACAGGCACGATCACCTTTGAGGATGATCGCGGCACGCTTGGCGTCGGCGTTGTGTTTGGCGCAGAGCAATAAGCGCGAAAATCCAGCGAAGAATGAAAGGGCCGTAGCATTTGCTGCGGCCCTTTTGGTATGGTTGGCCAACATCCTCGTTTAACGGAGCCAGCATGACCCAATTTCTCGACACGCCACAGGGCCGCCGCATCGCCTATCACCTGACGGAGGGAGAGGGACCGACCGTGGTTTTCCTTGGGGGCTTCAAGTCCGATATGGGCGGCACGAAGGCGGTTCACCTAGAGACATGGGCGCGCGCGCAAGGGCGGGCGTTCTTGCGATTTGACTACTCCGGGCACGGCGAAAGCTCGGAGGCGTTTACCGACGGGGCAATCGGTGACTGGTTTCAGGACGCGCTTGCGGCTCTTGATCTGGTGCAGGGCGAGCTTGTGTTGGTTGGCTCATCAATGGGCGGCTGGATTTCACTGCTTGTTGCCCGCCACATGCCTGCGCGGATTGCGGGGCTTGTGACGATCGCGGCTGCGCCTGATTTCACCCAAGACAGTATGTGGGCCGGATTTAGCGATACCCAAAAAGAGGCGCTCGCGCGTGACGGGCAGGTGGCTTTGCCGTCTGAGTACGGAGAGCCATACATCATCACCAAGCGGTTGATTGAAGAGGGGCGTGACCAGCTTGTGCTGCGTGACCCGCTACACCTGCCGTTCCCTGTGCGGTTTTTGCAAGGCACTGCTGACGTTGACGTGAAAATGGATGTGGCCCTGCGGTTGCTGGCCCATGCCCAAGGCGAAAATATGCGCCTGACCCTTGTGGACGGGGCTGACCATCGGTTCTCGGATGCGGCCTGCTTGGCCCTGACAACCGCCACAATTCAGGAGGTGATCGACGCAGGGTGCGAATAGCCGCGCAGATGCGCGCGACAGCCCTTGCGGCCCGCGCCCGCTTTGGTCAAAGTCCCCGTAACGATGCAGGGGCGAAAACGATGTATGTGATAAGGCAAGCGGCATGATCGAACCATTGGTTTTGATCCCCCCGATGCTCTGCGATGCGCGGGTGTTTTATGCGCAGCTCGCCACGCTTTCGGCGTCTATGCCCATTACATTTGCGCCCATAACAGGGGGCGAGCGGGTCGAAGAGCTTGCCTCGCAAATCCTGTCATGGTTGCCGCAAAAGTTCGCGCTGGCGGGCATGGGGCTTGGCGGGATGGTCGCGATGGAGGTGCTACGACGTGCCCCCGAACGTGTGACCCGCGTGGCCTTTATCTCGACGAATGCGCAGCAGGACACACCCGAAATATCCGCCCTGCGCGAGCCGCTGATTATCGCGGCCAAGTCGGGACGCTTTGACGATGCAATCGGCGCGGAAATGAACCCTGCGTGGCTCGCGCCCGGCCCGTATCGCGCAGATGTTTGCTCGCTGGTGTCAGACATGGCCCATGCGCTTGGCCCTGATGTCTATGTGCGCCAGTCGCGCGCTATGCAGCGGCGCAAAGACCAGCAGGATATCATGCGCAGGATCAAACAGCCCGCGCTGGTGATGTGCGGCGAGCACGATGGGCAAAATACCCTGCGCCGCCACGAGTTTCTGGCGGAATTGATCCCCTATGCCAAGCTGGAGATCATCGAGAAGGCGGGGCATTTGCCAACGCTCGAGAACGCTGATGCGGTGACCCAAGCCCTGCGCACTTGGTTAAAGCAGCCGCTTGTGCTGCGATGAGCGTCAAATACGATACGTATTACGCTGAAGGGGCCGATGCGCTTGGCCCGCCAACAGCACGGCTTGTCAAATTGCTCCAAGGCGAACTACGCGCCCCGTCAGATGTGCTTGATGTCGGGTGCGGGCAGGGGCGCGATGCGGTTTGGCTGGCAAAAGCCGGGCATCACGTGGTTGGCTTTGATGTCTCGACCGTTGGCATTGGTCAGCTTAAAGATCTCATCACGCAGCTAGACCTCTCGATCACGGCAGAGGTGGCCGATCTGGAGAGCTTCCAAACCGATCTCCAGTTTGATTGTCTATTGTTTGATCGCACTTTGCACATGGTCACGACTGATGTGCGTATTGCAGGCTTCAAGCGATTGCTCGGCTACCTAAAACCCGCAGGGCTTGTGGTCGTTCTGGATGAAGCGCCCAATCTGGATGGGCTAAGGGCCGCAATCCCGCAGGGGTGGGCGCAGATTTGGGGCGGCAAAAGCGATTTCGCCTATCGCCGCCCCGACGTCGATTAAGAGGCTGCGTTCAGATTTGCAGGCTTCTTGGCGGCAGGCGCACCCGAGTTTGCATCAATGAAGTTCAACACAAGCGGGCGGATGTTCCGGCGCCAGCTGCCGCCAGCAAAAATACCGTAGTGACCCGCGCCTGGTTCGAGGTGCGATGCCTTTTTGCTATCAGGCAGACCTGTCAGCAGATCAAGCGCTGCAAGGCACTGCCCCGGTGCGGAGATATCATCGTTTTCGCCCTCGACAATCTTGACCGCAACAGTCGTGATCTTGCCGATGTCCACCTTGCGTCCAGCGACCGTAAAGTCGTTGCGCGCAATGTCGCGGCCCTTAAAGACGCGCTCGACCGTGGACAGATAAAATTCTGCCGTCATGTCCATCACCGCAAGGTATTCGTCGTAAAACGCGTTGTGGCGGTCATGTTCGGAGGCCTCGTCCTTGGCAACTTTGATGATCTGGTCGCGGAAGGCATTTGCGTGAGATTCACCGTTCATCGAGATGAAGGAGGCCAACTGCAACAGGCCCGGGTAAACCAAACGACCAACGCCACCGTATTTAAAGCCGACACGCTGGATCATTGTCTGCTCGAGCTGGCCCATCGTGACAGAGCGGCCAAAGTCGGTGACTTCGGTGTGGTTGGCCTCGGGGTCCACAGGACCACCGATCAGGGTCAGGGAGAGCGGCTGCGCGCTTGGGTCTTCCTCAGCGAGGTAAGCGGTCGCCGCAAGCGTTAGGGGCACAGGCTGGCAAACGGCAATGACATGAATGTCAGAGCCAAGCTCTTTCATGAAATCAACAAGATAAAGCGTGTAATCTTCGACATCGAACTTGCCTGCGCTGACGGGGATGTCGCGCGCATTGTGCCAGTCAGTGATGTAAACTTCGCAGTCAGGCAAAAGGCTGATGACTGTTTTGCGCAGCAATGTCGCGTAGTGGCCCGACATCGGTGCAACCAAGAGAACGCGGCGCTTGCGCTCGTCGCGGCCCTTCATGCGAAAACGGATCAAATCACCAAACGGGCGGGTGACAATGGTTTCGACCTCAACAGGGAAATCTTTGCCGCTTTGGCCCGTGACAGGGGGGATGTTCCAGTCGGGTTTCACGACCATGCGGCTAAATGTGCGCTCTGTGACCTCGCCCCAAGCATGCAGCCAATCCATCGCAGGGTTCGCGCCAATCTGCATCATCGGGTAGCTCGCAATCGCGCGCGCAGAGGCGCCAAGCCACTGATTTGTATTTCGAATGCTTTCCATCAGGTCGTAGGTCATCATATACTTCATGTGTAACATCTCCGTTCAGGACGCATGGGGTGCATGGCGATTTCGCAATGCTGCACCTGCAAAGTAGGGGCTCGAAGTTAATATGACAACAAGTGATTCCAATGACGGCGCAACATCTGGTCAAAATTTGCCAAAACTTGAGGCGAATCTTGCGCGGATAGATGATTTGACCCAGCGCATGCTGGCGGCGATGGGCAAGGGGCGAAAAGTTCCGCCCGCGCTACAAGGGCCAAGTCAGGACCTGTATATGAAGGCCGCAGGCGCCTATATCACTGAAATGATGAACAATCCTGCGAAGTTGATAGAGCATCAAGTCGCGTTCTGGGGCAAATCGGTCAAACACTACGTCGAGGCGCAGCATCTTTTGACGCAAGGTCAAATAAGGTCGCCGTCTGACGACACGCCGCGTGACCGTCGGTTTGCAAATGAGATGTGGGACACAAATCCGTATTTTAATTTCGTCAAGCAACAGTATCTGATGAATGCCGCTGCGGTGCAGCAGGCGGTTTCGGACCTCGATACCCTTGATAGTTCCGAGAAAAAACGACTCGAATTCTTTAGCCAGCAGATCATTGACATGATGTCGCCGACCAATTTTCTGGCCACAAACCCCGAAGCGCTGGCTTTGGCGGCAGAAACCGAAGGCGAAAGCCTTGTTGCAGGGCTCGAAAATCTTGTGGCGGACCTTGAGGCCAATAACGGTGATCTTGTCGTGACCTTGGCGGACAAAACTGCGTTCAAGGTTGGCGAAAACCTTGGCACAACGCCGGGTCAGGTGGTGTTTCGAAACCGCATGTTCGAGTTGATCCAATATACGCCGACAACGGATAAGGTGCATGAAGTGCCGTTGCTGATCTTTCCACCGTGGATCAACAAATTCTACATTCTCGACCTCAAGCCGCAGAACAGTCTGATCAAATGGGCCGTGGATCAGGGCTATACCGTGTTTGTTGTCTCATGGGTGAACCCCGACGAAAGCTATCGCGATGTCTCTATGACCGACTACGTCGAGGACGGGTATTTGACCGCAATCGCGCAGGTAAAAGAGATTTGCGATGTGCCGCAGGTCAATGCGGTCGGCTATTGTATTGCGGGCACAACGCTGTCGCTGGCCTTGGGCGTCATGGCACAGCGCAACGATAATTCGGTGAACTCCGCGACCTTCTTTACCACTTTGACCGATTTTTCCGATCGCGGCGAAGTTGGCGTCTTTTTGGACAATGACTTTGTGGACGGGATCGAGGCGGAAGTGGGAGAGAGCGGGATGCTTTCCTCGTTCTATATGTCGCGCACCTTTAGCTATCTGCGCTCCAACGACCTGATCTATGGGCCCGCGATCAAAAGCTATATGCTGGGCAAGGCGCCCCCCGCATTTGATCTCTTGTATTGGAACGGGGACGGGACAAACCTGCCTGCCAAAATGTCCGTCGAGTATTTGCGCGGGCTTTGCCAAGGGGATGCTTTGGCAACAACCGGGTTTGACGTTGCAGGCACCACGGTCACGCTTGCGGACGTAAAAGTGCCGGTTTGCGCGATTGCCTGCGAAACCGACCACATCGCTGCATGGAAAAGCAGCTATCGGGGCGTGCAGAAGATGGGATCAAAGGACAAAACCTTTATCCTATCGGAATCGGGGCATATCGCGGGGATCGTCAATCCGCCGACCAAGTACAAATACGGGCATTACCTCAACCCTGAATTGGGGCTGACGCCAGAAGACTGGCAGGCGGGGGCCGAGATGACAAATGGCTCTTGGTGGCCGCAGTGGAATCAGTGGTTAAGCGCGAAATCCGGCAAAAAAGTAGAGGCGCGCAGCCCGGGAAGTGAGAAGCACCCAGTGCTTTGCGCCGCACCGGGAACCTATGTCGTGGGCTAACTTGTAAGAATTTCAGGAACTTATGCACTTGCAGCATTTTTTGTGCTGCGGTGCAGAAAAATACTTGAAATGCCGCAGTGCAGCATGTATCTAAGGGTAAGAATTAAACAACGCGGTGCCTCCCGCCGCAAACACCCAAGGATTGATAAAATGACAAACGCACAAGATTTCACAGCCGTATTCAAAGACATGATGGGCTCTTTCCCAGTTGACACAAAAGCAATGGAAGAAGCTTTCAAGTCCCAAACAGCTTTGGCAGAAAAAATGTCCAACGTTGCTTTGGAAGCTGCAAACAAGTCTTCCGAGCTTTCCGCTAAGTGGACACAGGAAACACTTGGTAAGTTCGCTGCTGTAGCATCTGCTAAGTCCGAGCCTGCTGACTACGCAAAAGCAACAACAGACTTCGCAACTGCAACCGCAGAAGCTGCTTCCGAGCACATGGCTGCTTTCGCTGAAATCGCGAAAAAGGTTCAGACACAGACTATGGAATTGGTCTTGGCTGCTGGCAAGGACATGTCCGAGGACATGACATCTGCTGCGAAAAAAGTTCAAACAGAAGCAACTGCTGCTGTTAAGAAAGCAACTGCTGCAAAGTAAGTTACTTATTAAAGGCTGATTGTTTCCTCCCGTTCAATGAGCTTTGCATAGGCGGTCTGCGTTCACGCAGGCCGCTTTTTGCGTTCTTGGCAACGCTACGGCGCGCGATCTTATTTATCTTCCCTTTTACGCAAACGCGGCATAGGCTTTCTGCATTGCAACATGTCTTGGGAGGGACCTGCGCGTGGCTGACACTTCGAAACCTCTACTGATCAAACGCTACGCGAGCCGCCGCTTGTATAATACAGAGACAAGCGATTACGTGACCCTCGAAGATATCGCGTCTTTTATTCGCGACGGGCGCGAGGTGCAGATTGTGGACCTCAAGTCGGGCGATGACCTGACCCGCCAATACCTTTTGCAAATCATCGCAGAGCACGAAAGCCGCGGCGAAAGCGTGCTTGGTGTCGATATTCTGACCGACCTTGTGCGCAGCTATACAACGCAAGCCTCCTCGGTCGTGCCGCAATTCCTGACCGCCAGCTTCGAGATGTTACGTGAAGGCCAATCCAAGGCGATGGAAAACATGACCAAGGCCAGCCCGATGGGCGGCATGCCCGGTTTCGAGGCGATGCGCGCGCAGCAAGAGGCGTTTTTCAAGGCAATGACCGGCGGCATGATGGGCGGATCGTCGACATCACCCGCGGCTGAGCCAAAGGCAGACGCCGATGATCTCGACACCATCAAGCAACAGCTTGCCGCGATGCAGGAAAAGCTGTCGCGTATGGGAAAGTAGCGGCGCGCGCCGCCGTTAAATCCCGAGCCTGTCGCGTAGCGCAAACCATGTCATTGCAAGCGCAAGGAGTGGTGCGCGCGCAGCAGTTCCACCCGGAAAACTGGGGGTTGGCAGGGTTGCGAGCAGATCAAAACGACCTGCTTGGCCGGCAATCGCCTCGGCCATGACCTTGCCTGCAAACCCCGAGAGCGCCACACCGTGCCCTGAAAACCCTGCGGCTGACATGATGTTGGGCGCAATCCGCTGCACAGCAGGAAGGCGCGACACAGTCATGCCCAGCGTGCCCCCCCAGACATAATCAAATCCGACCCCCTCCAATTGGGGGAACAAGGCCAGCATGCGGTGATGCAGCGCGGTGTCGATGTCCTTTGGGAAGCCGATCGCATAATTCGCGCGCCCGCCAAACAGGAGGCGGTTATCTTCGGACATGCGGAAGTAGTTCACGACGAATTTGGTGTCATGCACGGCAATATCACGCGCGAGCACAGAGGCGGCCTTATCTCCAAGCGGTGCGGTTGCGCCGATAAAACTGTTGATCGGCATGACTTTCGCCGCAATCTTGCGCTCGATCCCGGGCAGGTAGCCGTTGCCCGCAACCACGACAAATCTTGCTTTTACACGGCCCTTATCGGTGCGGACCTCGGCGGGGTCGCCCTTTGCAATATGATGCACTTCGGCGCGTTCAAAAATGCGCACGCCAGCCGCTTCTGCCGCACGGGCAAGGCCAAAGACATAGCGCAGCGGATGGATATGCGCACCGCCCCAGTCAATCGTGCCGCCCTGATAAAGCGGGGATGCCACCACGTCGCGAAATGGGGCCGTGTCGTAGGTCTTGATCTGGTCGTACCCGTAGGTGTCTTGGAGGAAGGTGGCATCGGCGTGATGCGCGGCGCGTTCCTTTTCGCTGTAACATCCATGGGCAATGCCGGATTTATACTGAGTGTTTGACCCGAAATCGGCGCAGTTCGCGGCGACGTCAGCTTTGGCTTCTTCGCTGAGGTGCCACAGGTCGCGCGCGGTATCAGCACCTAGCATCTTGGTTAACAGGCGTTGCGGCGCGTTATACCCCGATGCGACCTGACCGCCGTTGCGGCCCGACGCGCCAAACCCCGCACGGTGCGCCTCGAGTACCACCACCGACAGCCCTTTTGCAGCCAACGTTCTTGCCGCCGATAGGCCCGTGTATCCCGCGCCGATGATACAAACATCCGCTGTCTGCGCGCCTCGCAGTTGTGCGCGCAAGGGCGGTACATCTGTTGTCGCCGCGTACCAAGATTGCGGAAACGTCGCCTGTTTATCGTTGCGGGTTAGGGCGCTCATGTCAGACGTTCAGCAGCAGGTGTTCGCGCTCCCATGGGCTAATCACCTGCAAAAATTCGTTATATTCCGCACGTTTAACGATGGAATAGACGCGGGCGAAATCGGGGCCCATAATATCGTGAATGTCCGTGGCCGCGTCAAACAGATCGAGCGCTGCATACAGGCCCTGCGGAATATCGTCTTCACCCAATATTTCAAGCGCCAGTTTTTCCCGCCAAGCATCACCGTCACGTTTCTCGAATGATTCTTCCAGCGCTTTGATGTTGGCTTTCATTTGTTCGATATTGGTGCGAACTTGCTCAACCAACTCAACAAGCTGTGTCGCTCGGCGCTCTTTGGCTTCGCGGATTTTGGCCTGTTTGGATGAATTGTTACTGGAAACAGAACCGCGCTCCATAACACCGCTGACAGAGTCACTAAGCTGACCTTGCAAAATGTAACGTTCGTTTTCGGTAAGTTTATGCTGACGAAGACGGTTAAATTCTTCGTCTGATAAACAGGTATCACAATGAGTGCAGAGTTCACTGTCCCACACAACCTCAGGCTTACCTTGAGCGTTGTGAGTCAGTGACAAGGCACTCGTTGGGCAGGTAACCACGCAATCGCCGCAACTGTCGCACATATCTATGGTGTACGGGTTGTGGCAATTTTTGCAGTTGAAGTTACACCCTTGCAGGAAGATGACCAGACG
>CAKZNT010000084.1 GCA_937132065.1 uncultured Loktanella sp. | reverse complement strand
ACAGGTGAGTACAGGTGGCCAAAACGGTGAAATCAAAAGCTTAGCGTAGGATCCTGCCCCCTACCCAAAGCGACCCCGATAAGATCAAAACACCCACAGGCACGCCTGAGCAAAAGACCCTGCGTGCGGTGCAGATTTTGGCTGAAGACATCGCCGAGACCCTGCCAACCGCCAAGGCGTTCTTCGTCAGCTCGGAAGCTTTCAGCGGGCATATCGCCAAATTTCCGCACCTTCCCGAAGACATCGCATTCTACCGAATCGCGCCTCAACAAGCGCAATTTCTAGCAGATGCATTAGGTGATCTACCGGTGTCGGTGCAGGTGGTCGTCTATCTGCGACAACAGGCTGATTTCATCGAATCTGCCTATCGCCAGATCATCCATCAAGGCTCGTCAACCTCGCTGGATGACTATCTAGCGGATATTGATCTGGGCGTTGATTTCAGGTGGGACACGCTGGTCGATAGCTACGCTGCAATCTACGGCCAAGATAACGTGCATGTGGTAAATTTTGACGAAGCGCGAAAAACCACTGGGCTGTGGAAGCCGCTCGAAGACATCATCGGGCATCCCGTCGCGGGCGATGATCTGCCTAAAGGTAACATCAGTTATTCTCCCGCTGCCCTGGAACTGGCCAGACATGCCAACCCGCTTCTGACCGACAGGCAGCGTGTCAAAATGCGTCAGTTCATGCAGCGCCCCGACCTTGCCAGCGGGCCTGTGTTGCCACTGATTGATGCCGCAATGCGCGCGCGCATTTACGACATCTATCGCCCGTTCAATCTGGCGTTGGCTGAAAAATACGGGATCGCCTTGACCTATCCCGATGGCCTGTCAGCCCCCTCACTGCCGTCCGCTGACCTGAAGCCCGAACCCGACCAGATTGTGCTGGCCAAAGCATTGGCCGCGTTGCAAGAGCTGCAAGTGGCGCATGATCGACTTAAGGGGATGATCCACGCGCAAAACCGCGAGACCCAGCGTTTGAAGGATGAAATCGTAACCCTTAAGCAGCGTATTCCCTGACATAAGAAAACCGCCCCAAAGGTTGGTTCCTTAGGGGCGGTTTCATTCCGGTTATAGGTCGCAGCGGCGCTAGATGATAAAATCATTCACCGTCAGATCACCCGTCGATATTCCATTAAGGGTAATCGTATTAGCCCCATCATAAATTACCACATCGCCCGATCCATTGGTCGTCATATGGTTCGCCGTCAGATCACCATAAGAGGTGATATTCGTGACCCCTGACAGGTTGATATACTCAAGCGTTTCATTGACATTAAAGTCCGTGACCACATCGACACCAAAGTTGTTCTGGAACACAAACTGGTCGCCGCTGCTGCCGCCCGTCAGCGTGTCGTCGCCCGTGTTGCCAAACAGACGGTCGTAATTGGCGCCGCCCGACAAGGTATCGTCATGCGCGCCCCCGAACAGGTCATCATTGCCGCCACCGCCGACAAGGGCATCGTCGCCGTTCTCGCCGTAAAGAGTATCGTCATTGCCGCCGCCATAAAGCGCATCAATGCCGGTGCCGCCATAAAGGATATCGTTGTTGGCACCGCCATACAGCAGGTCATCGCCGTCCTCGCCGTAAATGACGTCATTGCCGCCACCGCCTACGATCCGGTCGCCCTCGACACCGCCAAAGACCATATCATTGCCGCCGCCGCCATACATCGTGTCACGGCCAACATCGCCATACATCGTATCGCTATCATTGCCGCCATACAGCAGGTCGTTGCCAGCACCACCATCCAGAACATCCATGCCCGCATCACCATAAAGGCGGTCGTTGTTGTCTTCGCCGCTCAAAACGTCGTTCGCATCACCGCCATAGACCGTGTCATTCCCAGTGCCGCCAAATATCTCGTCGTCATTGGTGCCACCGTAAAGCGAGTCGTTGCCACTGCCGCCGCTTATGGTATCAAATCCGCTGCTGCCGATGATGTAGTCGCTGCCAGATCCGCCATCAATGACGTCGTTGCCGTTGCCCGCATAGACGACATCATCATGCGCGCCACCAAAGATATTGTCGTTCCCATCCTCGCCATAAAGACGGTCATCATTATTGCCGCCAACGATAAAGTCATTGCCGCTGCCACCGTAAGCCGTGTCATCACGATCACCTCCATACAGGCTGTCGTCATTACCGCCGCCATACAGCTCATCTTCATTCGCACCGCCATACAGCAGGTCGTTATTCGCGTCGCCGTAGATGGTGTCATTACCGCCACCGCCAACCAAACGGTCGTTACCGATAAAGCCGTCAATCACGTCATTGCCGCCACCGCCGTAAGCCGTGTCGCGATCTTCGCCGCCATACATATAGTCATTGCCACCGCCGCCATACAGCAGGTCATTGTCGAAATCGCCAAATAGAACGTCATCACCATCTTCACCGTAAAGACGGTCATTGCCATCCAAGCCGCCAATGGTATCGTTACCTGTTGATCCCGTGATCGTGTCAATGAAGTCAGAGCCGTTCACTTCTTCAAATTCAGAAAACGTCGAAGTGCGACCCGAACTTGTGGCTGTGCCTGCGGTCATATCGATAATGACACTGTCGGTAATGCCGACACCGTCAAAATACAGCACGTCGTTATCATCGCCACCGAACAGCACATCAGTGCCGAAGCTACCGTGAATGGAATCATCACCACCACTGCCGTTCAGCGTGTCGTTGCTTAAGGAGCCCATCAATGTATCTGATGCATCCGACCCTAGAACACCTTCAAACGATGTAAACGTGTCGTCGCCTTGGCCGCCAGTTGCAGTGCCTGTTTCTAAATCGACGACCGAGCCAACAAGCCCGTTAAACCATAGCGTATCGGTGCCTGAGCCGCCATACAGCGTGTCATTCCCGCCGCCGCCTGCGACCGTGTCGTTACCAAAGTCGCCGTAGATCACGTCATCGCCGTGACCAGCATCAATGCTATCGTTGTCAGCGCCACCGAAAATGGAGTCATTACCACCACCTGCGTTGATGCTGTCGTCGCCATTGCCACCATAATGCGAGTCTTCGCCATCGCCCGTGAACAGCGTGTCATTGCCTTCGCCGCCATCGACCCAGTTGTCAGCGCGACCCGCATCAAGAACATCGTTGCCACCATTGCCAAACAATGTGCTGTCGCCAAATTCATTGATATCGATAATATCGTTGCCGTTGCCAGCACTGACATGTTCAAAATTTTCGAGAGTGGCGATCACAGTAACTGACCCCACAAGCTGGAATATACCATCGCCAAACGCATCAATGGTGACGCTGTAATTACCACCAAATGTCTCGAATACGAACGTATCGCCGTCATTATCAGAACCACCATCAAAGTGGTGGACAAAGCCAAGTTGCGATTGACCAACACCGTCAAGTGATAGCCCCATAATGTCGTCACCCGCCCCGCCATACATTGAGTCCGTGCCAGGTGCGGGGTAACTTGTTGTGCCGCTTCTTGTCAGCAGGACGTCGTCGCCGTCACCGCCATAGATAACGTCGTTAGAACTGTCCCCGAATATTGTATCGTTATGATCAGAGCCGATAACACCTTCGATGCTGATCAAGGTATCTGTCCCCTGACCGCCACCAATGGCCTGACCGCCGGTAAGCGCAAGATCAACGGTGATGCCAGATGTTGCTTCGGAATAGACAACAACGTCCTGTCCGCCTTGACCGTCAATTGTGTCAGTGCCCGCGCCGCCGGTAAACGTGTTGGCGTCGCTGTTACCGATCATATCATCGTTCACATTCGTGCCAATTATATTCTCGATTTCGTACACCTGCTCGGAGACGCCACCCGTCGTCGCAGTGCCCATACTAGACCCGTCCGCCAGATCAATTGTCAGTCCAAAAAAGCTGCTTGAGAAATCGATCGTGTCGTTGCCAGTGCCGCCAACGAACGCGTCCGTGCCGTCACCGTGATGCAGGATGTCATTATCATCGCCGCCAAAAAGGGTGTCGTTGCCTGACCCGCCATAAAGGATGTCGTTTCCGCTTCCACCGCTAATAGTGTCGTTACCACCCGACATGGTAATATTTGCGACGGTAGACATCGGTCCTTCGCCGTAAATGGTATCGTTACCAGCACCGCCATCGATGCTGTCGTCGCCGCCGTTTACCGTATAATTATGCCCACTTGTTACCGCCGCAAAGTCACCAAAGATAGTGTCATTGCCAACGCCACCATTGATCGTGTCGTTACCGCCGTTCAGAACAGCGCCGTCTCCGGTTATTGTTTGAACATCGCCGATCAAAACGCCATTGCGATTGTTCGCCGTTATGGTGTCATCACCGCCCTGAAACGCTTCGTGACCCATATAACGCACGTCACCGATCATTGTGACAGAGTAAAACGAGCTTCCTCCCGCAGCCGTGATATCAAGCAGCGTATCATTACCACCCACCGCGCCAATGGCTGTCACATTGCGAAAATCGCCAACGATGGTGCTGCTGGTGTTCAGGTTTGACGAATTGACGGTGATATCATCGTTACCACCTGTGTCCGAATCTGAGTTGCGCGCATCGCCGCCGAAAATACCAGAGCCCGTAATCGTGATCGTGTCGTCACTCTCGGCCCCGTCACCACCCATATAAAACCCGCGGCTGCTAGTTATTTGTGTGCCGCCAAGCGTAATGTTGTCGTCTTGGAAAAACGCGGCGCCATAAAATTGGGACAGATCTCCGCTTATAAGATCAGTTATTAAGCCTGCTATAAATGTATCATAGGCAATGGTCAGATCGGTTATCCCGTCACCATCTGTGTCCATCAAAATCTGGGCAACTGTGCTAGTGACTTCGAGGTCGCCTGATCCGTCATAGGTGAACGATCCCAGCAACGTGACCGAATGCTCAACAATACCGGAACTGGAGGTCGTCCACGTGTCCCAGCTGTAGGTCGTGGCATTGGAAACTGTGACGTCATCAACGTCAGTGTCATAGAATGAGGTATCCGGTTGCGTGGATCCGGGATCGGATGTGACTGTTGCCATGGTAGTGGCCCCCTAAAATTGAAGCCTTACGATCCGCATGTCGTCGGATGGGTCTGTTAAAATTCAGATGCTTTACGTTAAGTAAGGCCGTAAGGGCGGTTTTGTGCAAGCAGCATTGATATTTTGGTTAATTTAAAGGTTTATCATGCACAAAATGCGATTCACTGCAAGTCGGGTGGCTTTTACACGTCTAGGCTGCAACTGCGCGCGCGCAGCACCAGCCGATCAGAAAGCCGCCGCAAAGGCGCATTATTTGCCGGTAAGTTTGCGCAGTTTGCGTTTGATCCGCACATCAACACGGGCGTTATGGGTCTTTTCCAGCGTTTTCAGGCGGGCCAGTTCGATTTCTGCGGCTTTGATCTTGGCCGCACGGCGCCCTGCGCGGGCTTTGACAGCGTCCAGATCACTTTGAATGGCGGTGACTTTGTCGGTGGCCGCCTGTGTTGCTGTTTGAGCGATACGGGTGCGCTCGTCTGCGGCGTGCAGTTTTTCCTCGGCGGCCCGAACCTGTGCAGCGGCCTTATCAATCGCGGCCTTTGCACAGGCTTCGGCGGCGGTCGCTTTGTCAGTTGCAGCCTTCGTCGCAGCCTGTGCGGCGGCGACCTTATCGGCGGCAGCTTTGGTTGCGGCCTCGGCATCTGCGGCGGCCTGACGCGCGGCGGCGGCTTTTGCTTTTTCCTCGGCCTTCAGGACCTTGGCCGTGATCTCTTTGAAGGCTGCATGAATGTTGATGCGGTTTTCAGGCATCTTGTGAATGTCGCCGTTGGCAACGGCCTTATCGAACTGGTCTAGGAACACAGCCGGATCGGTTGTTGTCATGCCAGCGAACGCATCAAACGGATAGTCCCACCATTTTGAAGCCAGCAACCTGTCGCATAATTCATCAGCAAACCGGCGCCGTTTCAC
Organism: uncultured Loktanella sp.; assembly: GCA_937132065.1. GTDB lineage: Bacteria > Pseudomonadota > Alphaproteobacteria > Rhodobacterales > Rhodobacteraceae > Yoonia. The sequence continues at coordinate 16,555 of CAKZNT010000084.1, read as the reverse complement.
CCGCGCAGGGTTGCCTGCCACAAGCGTATAAGGCGCCACATCGCGGGTCACCACGGCATTGGCCGCAATGATTGCGCCTGTGCCGATTTTGACGCCGCGTGCGATAAGTGCATTTGATCCGATCCACACATCAGGCTCGATCACCACACCGCCGATGAAGACCTCGTCAGGCAAAGGCACCAACGGGAAGTCCGCGCCTTGGTGGCGGGCATAGGGGCCAAAGGGCGCAGGGGCCGCATAGTCAAACCCGCACATCGACACACGGTCCGTTGGATGATTGGCCGCCATCACCGCCACGTCCAATCCAATCGCGCAATAGCGTCCGATATGTGCGTCCGCCCCAAAGCAGGACCGCGAATAAGAAAACGCCCCCAGCGCACTAAACGTCGGACCATTGCGGTGGTCCGACCATGGCTCGACCTTTAGGTCAAACAGCGCCCGATACCGCAATCCGGGTTTGAACCAGCCGGGAGGATAGTTGCCGCTTGGATGAAAGAAGATGTGGTTCTCTCGCAAGAAATCCACATGCTCTTGGGCAACGATGAACGGTTCATAGGTCATTTTGCGGGCCATAACGCCGGATTTAACAGCGTCTCGGGCACATGCGGCAAGGCATTTTGCACCTGTGCCACCTCGGCCCATGTCAGAGGCGGGTTGGCGAAGACCTCGCCCAATTGTTGCAGTTGCGCGCCGCTATCAACACCGCACACAATCCCATCAACCCAAGTCTGGGCGCGGCAATAATTGATGCATAAATCCATCACGCTACCCCGCCCCAAGTCCTGTGTGAGGGTCTGTAAGGTGTCGATAATCTGCGCGCCGTCGACATCTGCGATAGCAGGCCAGATCGCGGCGTCAGGCTGCACCAGCAGCCCTTGCAGGAACACGCTGCGCAAATGCACCGTCACATCAGGGCGCAAGCGCAGCAAGGCGATCACCCCGTTCCAGCGCCAGTCCAGCGGGTTAAACGGCATTTGGATATGGGTCACACGCAAGACCGACAACGCATGGGCCAACTCGTCAGGCGATTGCACAGACACGCCCAAGCGGGTGATACGGCCTGCGTCTTGGGCAGCGCATAGCGCCAGCCAGATCGCACCACCAGCCGCCTCCAGATGGGCAGCGCGGTGCAACAGCAGCGTATCTATCTGGTCGCAGCCCAACACCTGCATGGATGTGGCAAGACTGGCATCCACCGCCACCGCGATCTGGTCGACGCTCATGCCCTCAGGCTCAATCGGGTCAAGTTTGGTAATCACCGGCGGAGGCGTTTTGCTGGTCTGCAAGAACGCCCCGATGCGCGCCTCGCTTTGGCCATAGGCGCGCGCAGTGTCAAAGGCGGCACACCCCATGTCTTGGGCGATGCGCAGGATGTCATGGGCATCAGCATCAGGCATCAGTCCTGCGGATTTGGTCACGCCGTAAGGCAGACCCAATTGCACCGTGCCCAGCACCAATGCCGACACAGGCGGCGGCGCGGCAGCGGCCAATTGATCAACGATGTGATCAAACGGCACTTGCACCGGGTTGGTCACATGACCAAACACATGCGCCATGCGCAGGTAATCCTCAAGGGTGTCAACGGTGCAGCGCAGATGCCCCAAATCAGTGTCGAACCCAGGGAAATCGGGCCGCACGCGTGGCGCATGGGTGGTGCGGATCGCAGGGGTCACGTGCTCGCGGTTATAGGCGTCGTCAGCGGGCGTATTGCGCAGTGCGCCTACAAAAAACACCTCTGCCGACAAGCCATAAGGCAACCACTGCCCGTCATTACCATAGGCGATGTATTGCGCGCCAGATTGGGCAAACAGCGACAGGCAGGTCTCGATAAACGCCGCATCAGGCACGGGATTATCAGCGGTCATGCGAATACAGACCGCATCGTCAGGCAGGTCCGCCGTAGCCATCAAAAACCGTTGCTTCACATCATCCAACGGGCCTCGAAACACGGTCAACCCCGCATCCGTCAGCGTGGTTACCAACAGATCATCTGCGGGCTCGACAGAGGTCGCTACCACCACATCGCCGCCGCCGCGCGCAATGCGCGACGCGGCTAACACCGATAGCGGCAAACCACCCATAGGCAGCAACACTTTGGCTGGCAAGCGCGACGAGTTGGTCCGCGCTTGTAAGATCACACGGTAGCGCTGACCTTGAAACTCGGAGGCAGAATTTACCATGCGGTCCAGCCACCATCGACGCATAGGTTTGTGCCCGTCACAAACTGCGAGGCAGGTGAGGCAAGGAACACGATCGGGCCGATCATATCGTCAGCGACGCCAATGCGGCGTAGCGGCACCTTGCTGACCAGTTCTTTGTAAAAATCGGGCTTTTGCTCGCGGAAATTCAATGGCGGCACAGGGCCGGGGCTGATGGCATTCACGCGAATGCGATCCCCCGCCAAGTGCACGGCGGCATAGCGGTTATATTGCAGCAAGGCGCCTTTGGCCGCGCCATAAAACGGCGGGCTATTCTGGCCCGATGTGCCGTAAATCGTAGGATCAGGGCTGACGTGGCCATACATCGACGCAATGTTAATCACCGAAGCATCGCCATTGGTCTCGACCGCAAGGCGCATCGCGGGAACCAACCCGCGCACCAGTTCGGCGGATGCCACAACCGCGATATCATAGGACTTGCGCCATTGATCCGCCGTGGAGGCGGCCAATGTGTTGGTCGGGCCACCGTAGGCGTTGTTGACCAAGATATCCAATGGGTGTCCGTCTGCACACATCTGCGCAGTGAATGCCGCCAATGCGTCATCATCCATCAGGTCCAGCGCCTGACATGATGCTGTGCCGCCTGCGTCCGTGATCTGATCCACAACCGCCTGTAGCTTGTCCATGTTGCGCCCCACCAGCAGCACGTGCGCGCCAGCACCCGCAAGGCCCTTGGAGATCGCGGTGCCCAGATGCCCTGCTCCGCCTGTGACCAGCGCACGCCGCCCTTGCAAAGAGAACGTCGAGGCGGGCATTTTGTCGTATGGGAAATCGGCTTGGGTCATTTTACGGCCTTCTTTGCGCGTGATTTTTTAGGGGCAGGTTTGCCTGTGGGGGCTGCACCCGCCAGATAGTTCTGCATATAAGCCAGACCCTGATCGACTAGCATCTCGTCTGTCATGTTGAACCGCGGAATAATACGGCACTCTTTCCAGACGCTATCTTGCTGGGACAGGAACCGGTCCGTGTCACCATGCAGGCGCAGCGCATGTGTCGCTTGCGGCGAGCGCATCAGATACAAAGTATGTGTACCCACAGCCGCGGCCAGTTCCAGCACATTGGTGCAGATCGCAATGGTCATATCAAGCTGCGAACACAGGGCCGCGATGCCCTCCATATCATCAAACAGATCAAGATCGGGAAATTCGATAAACCGGTCACCCAACTGTTCGCGCAGATATGCGATCTCATCAGAATGCACACCGTATTGCAGGTTCACAAAACAAGTATCAGGGGCGTCCAACAGGGGTCCCCACTGGGTGATGTCAAAGTAATGCGGCGTGCGGTTATAGGTCTGACGACCACCACGCCATGACAGTCCTACCACACGGCGGCCGCGTGCCTGCGCATCCAAAGCTGCGCGGTAAGCCTTCATCTGCGCTGGGTCTGGTTTAAGCACGGGCTCGTCGGGACTTTGATAAAACGGGTGCTGAAGTGCGTCGATTTCAAACTGGTGGATAGCACGTATCCATACATCTGCATCACGACCTGCCTCGATCACCGCATCGGTCGTGACTTTGCGGGTGGCATTGTCCGTGGCCAGCTTGCGGGCATCCAGACGCCTGGCCTTGATGCCAGGGAATTCGCGCAGCACCGGGACTACGTTAAAATCAGGGAACGAGCGCTCCAACAGAGTTTGCAACCGCGGGTCACAGGTCAACAGCACCGATGCACAATCCGTCAGCTTGCGACTATACACACAGGTATACCGCAGCTCGTCGCCGATCCCGAGTTCGGCCAACACAATCGCGTTTTTGCCTGTGGCATCCCCACCCGAATTTTCAACAATCGGATAGGGAAGAATCAGCGGGTTGCGAATGATCGCCTCGTTGATCAACGCGCGCGCCAACTGGGCGTTGCCTGCACAGTCATTCACAAAAATCATCCGGCGCCGGATACGGTTCAGGTGCATCGTGTTCAGACCCAAGGTCTGGGGATGCTGCTTCACGGCCATGATTGTGGACGCCTGTTCCATCAGGCTGTTGGCCAATGTATAGGCGCGCTCTTGCTCGGAACAAAATGCGAGATCCGCCAGCGCGCTGTAATTTCGCGGGTCCAGCTCCACTGCTTTTTGCAGCAACGGACGCGCCTCCACGATCATATCAGCCCAAGCCAAGATATGACCCATCAGCCCGTAATAGTCACTATTGCGCCCCTTGGCAGGCGTGCTTTCGTGGATGAACTCAACGGCATCACGAGGGCGGGCCTGATCGGCCAGAATACCCGCCATACGGCGAATGAAATCGGCATTGCCCGGAAACTTTGGCAGATAGGCCTCCAGGATGTCATAGGATTGCTGCGACTGGCCAATATCAAAAAAGCTGCGCGATAACGCAAAAATATCCTTGGGGGTCGCCAGCGGAATTTCGGCCAACTGCGCGAGTGTCCCCACCACGCGCGCCGTATCGGGCGAGCGTTTGCACAACTTGGAAATTGCGGCAACAGCGCGTCCTGAGAGGCTAGATCCCGCGATCTGTGGTAGAAAGCGGTCCGCAACGTCCATACCGGATGCGATCCATGTATCAGACGGGCAGTTGCCCGCGATCTCGATCGCCGCTACCGCTGCCGGTAGGTCATCGGGGTCCAGCTCTTGCGCTTTGAACACCAGAGCGGCAGCCTTCTCGATATCACCGCTTTTGCGGACAACACGGGCGTGGAACAAGTTGAAATGACTGTCGTCTGCGAACACATGCGCAACTTCATCTTGGAAGGCTTCGAGGTCTTCAAACGCCTTACCATTCCACAGCGCCACGGCAATCAGCACCAGAACATCACGGTTTTCGGGTACAGGATCATGGCTCTCGCGCAAGCCTTCGACCAGATCTTCTAGGGGTATATGGCGGGTCAGCAGGGCCACCGCTGCGGGATGGGCGCGGTATTCGTTTTCAACAGGGATCGCATAGGCCAGTGCCGCAATACCTTGAGTTTCTTGGCCCAAGGCAAGTAAGGCCAGCCCTTTCCAGACCTGCACCTTAGGATGATCCAGCACCGCCACCGAGAACCGTTCCATATAGACAAGCATGTCCCACCATGCCGCGTGACTTCCCAAAAGCTCGAGCGTCTTCAACACACGCTCGACGGGGGCAACCGGCTCTGTATCGGGGAGTATGCGGGTTCTTTTGTGATGCTCTGCAACATCGACCGGCAAGTTCGGCGACTTGGGTGTCAGCGCAAATGTGGTATCGGCGCTCCGCAATTTAACGCGGATATTTTCGGGAAGGTTGCGGCGCGCCACAGCCGCAATCTGGCTGCGTCGCAATCGTTCTACTAAACTGGACATATCAAAATCACCTATCTTAAAAATGGGTCTTTACTGCGACGATCTTTCGCCCACACGGGTCGCAACCCCTTGGGCGACAAGCGTATCAATCAGTGCTTTACACTCTAACGCAGGCCGTTGGATCGTATTGGCCAATGATATCAGATCATGGGTTCCGTCCAAATAGGCGATGACATTCATCAACGTTTTTACAACCCGTGCGCCATTGGCGACACTGGTGTTTGGATAAAGGCCCCGCTTGCCCAACTGCGGCTCACACAGCACATTCATCTGCCATGTGTCATTGGCTTCGATAATCTCGAGGCATTGGCGCAGAGCCTCGTAGTTCCCCGAAAGCCCCGTGGGCGTCACCAGCGTCAGATCATCCAGCGATGTGTGATATTCAGGGTATTCGCCGTATTTGGACCGCATGACCGCTGCAATCGGCAGATCGATACCGGGCGCACAATATTGACGTTCATCTGATCCGCGTTCCAGAAAACTGTAGCGCAGATAATCAGGCGCGTGATGCGACAGCACATGCTGGGCCACACGATCGCTTAGGGTGTTGGTCGCGCGGCTCTCAAGATAGGAATAGCAGCGGTCATCCCCCACACAAGAGATGTTAAACCCTGCTTTGACATGCGCTTTCATCTGGTCCTTGTGGCGCGACAAATACAGGATCGACCCGATAGTCTCAGGGATAAACACGATCCGGTAGGTATAACGGCGATCGGCCTGTGCGATCCATTTGGCCAGCCATGTGGTGACCGCAGGGCCCGACAATTCGTTGTTGGCCATCGACGGGTGACAGACATACGTGGAGAGAAACACCTCGTCGGTGGTCGCCCCCGGAATGATCAACTCGCCGTAGTTCAACTCACCCGGCTCCAGATCCGCGTCAATCAGCACCGTGTAAGTGCCCTCTTTCAGGGTCTGACGCTGGGTGTCTGTCATGCAGAATCCCCAGTTGGGGCGGTAATACGATGTCACATAAGGGATCGCATCGGGCTGTTCGGGCAGCGAATACAGATGCGACTGTAATTCATCCAGTGTCATTTGCGCGCTGACAGGTGTGGCATAGCCCATGACGTGCAGGTTGTTATCGGCGAAATCGACGACCTTTTGCCCGTCAGGTCCGATGATATGGGCGCTGCGGATCGTCCATTCTGGCGGCACCTCCCAGTCAAACGCTTTGGTGCCACTTGGCACGCTGTGGATCACCATGTCGGGCAGATGGGTCTTGATCACCTCCAGCGTTTCACGCGTACCCGGTCCTGTCAGGCTGCGACAGATCGGAAACAGGTCGCGCACAAAGTCATGCATCTGCTGGCCGATGGCCGTGAGGTCGGGGGTCTCTGGTGTGGCGTTAGTCATGTGTCATTACCGTCCCTGTCCAGCCTGTCCGACCCTATCTTTGGTCACAGTCACAAGCGCATCATACATCATTACTTTTTCCATACCCTGTGCGTTGTAGCGGATGTTGAACGCCCCCTCCAGTTCAAGGACCAATTCGATATGGCGCAAAGAATCCCACCCTTGGGTAATCCCCACACCGCCACCGGCCAGTGACGCATCCGCAGGCAAGCGCAACCGGTTGCGCAGGATATTTGAAATCTGGTCCGCCACATCGCCGCCCAGCGACGCCACAGGAGCCGCACCCTCTGCAACGACACCGGCAGCAGCCACAGGTGCAAGCCCGCCATGAATAGACCCTGTCGAGAACCCGTATTGACCAGCGCGCTGATCGTTCCATTCGACCATCACCGACTGACCTGCGTGATCGTCCAGCGTCAACGCCATGACATGATCGGCCAGTTCTTGGGGCAGCATCGCAGGGCTGTCGCCTTGCACGTCGGCGGAATAGGCGGTGGCCACAAGGCCTGCTATGACATTCAATCCGCGCACGCCAAAGGTGGCGTGGGACTTATCGAAGCGGGTGACAAATTGCGTGGTCATCGCCTTGACGGCACTATAGTTTTCCCAACCCGCGATCACCCGCTCGGTGGCAACGGTGCCGATATTCACAACCTGCCCACCCTGACGGATCAACATGGACGGCAGGACTGCCTGCGAGATATCGCGTAGGGCGGCAAAGTTAACCTGCACCAAATCACCCAATGACGCATCCAGCGGCGGGGACGCGGCGTGGATCACATGGGCCACATCGCCGCGCTTGACCAGATCAGCACAAAGCCCCGTGACCGCATCCGCGTCCGCCAGATCAGCGGTCAGATGCACAACCTGCTGGCCTTTGATCAACACAGGTTTCAACACATCCGCAAGGGCAGTGCGTTTGGTCCCTGCTCCACGATCCACCAGCAACAGGTTGCAACCACGGTGCGCGGCGGCAAGAGAAAGCGCTGTGCCAATCTCGCCCGTGGCTCCCGTAATCAAAACGTAACCCACAGGTAAGTCGCGGTGGTCAGAAGCGTTAGCAGTCGCCTCCCATGTTTCCACACGCGACATCACCCGCATTTCCGCGTCCAGCACAACATCCGCATCGCGGCATACCAACACACGAATGGTCAAGGTGCGCAGGGTCGGATTGATCGCTATGACTTGGGCCGAATAGGTCATCTGATCGCCGTAAAATACAGGTAAGGATGACCGGATTTCATGGCCTAGATACAAGGATGGATCACCGGGAAATATCATACCCGCAATGCGCGACATCGGCGCCATGGTCATGTGCATCGGCACAATCGGCTTTTCAAATTCGCTGGCCGCAGCATAGGCCGCATCATGGTGCAACGGGTTGGCGTCCCCGCTCAGGTCTGAGAACGCGGCAAAGGCATCCGCGTCAAAGCGTTTGTCAAAGATGGCGAAATCACCCACCTGAAAATCCGCGAAGTTATGTGTCTGCGTCATAATATTAGAACTCTTTTATTGCGCGGTGAACGCGTCATGCACGTCGAACCAGTCAGGTAGGGGAATGTTTTCAGCGGCGTGTTGCCAGTGGGTATGACCCTCGGCACCGTCACCTTGGATAGCATCAAACCCGCAGTCAGCGAATACGCGGCGCGCAGGGGTGTTGCGCGGGGTCTCGATAATCTCGCCGCGCAGATGATCCCAGCCACGCGTATGCGCACGACCCAAGGCCCATTTCATAATCGCCTGTTCCACCGTGCGCCCCAGCACACGGCACGACAGCAGCATCAGGTCCACATGACCCAACTGGTTGTCATCCGCGTCAGGGGTCAGGATAATGAGGCCGATATTTTCACGCTTCGTGAATTTATCTTGCAGTCCGATCACGGCCACATCCACACCTTGTTCGTGCATCTGCGTCAAATCCCGTGCTGAATGGCGGCGGGTGGTTGTATTGAACTGGTTGGTCTTTTGGCACAGCTGGGCGGCGCGCGCGATGTTGTCACCATCCAGCTTTTGCACAAACAACTGCATATCAAGGCCAGCAAGGAAATCCTCGATACTGGCGGCAGAGCTGCGTTCCAGATTGATCTTTTTGCGCGCCTTGTAAGATGCGACACGCTTGCGGTCTTCTTTACCGATGCGCACCGATTGAATGTAGGGACTATCAAGGAATGTATCGGTATAGGCGGTCACGTCTTGGGGCAGATCCAGCACTTTGACCATGGGCAGGTTCAGCTTGACCGCTTCACGCTCGACAGGGTTGTCATCGATAAACATAACCGAGCCCAGACCCAGATCCATCTCGGCTGCGATCTCTTGGATGTTTTGCCATTTGGGTTGCCAGTTGATCCGGTGCGCCACCAGATCATCAGGGCGGATCACCATGTTGTCGTGGTCTTGCAAGGTGGCAATCGCAAGGTCTTCGTCGTTTTTGCTGCACACGGCCAAGGCGATACCCGCATCAGAAAATGATTTCAGTGTCTGCTGGAACCGCGTGAAGGCATTGCCCGGAAAATCACCACCAATAGCGATGCCCTCTGGGCCGTCTTCGCCCAGCACACCACCCCAAAGGGTATGGTCCAGATCCAACACCAAAAGCCGTGCGGTTTTGCCCAGAAGCGCCAGCACAGCCCCTGCCCATTGACGCGTCAAGGCCGCACTATAGGGTTGTGCGAACGGGATACGGCCAATGTGCCACAGCCGCGCGTCAAACACGGTATCGACGTTGGCGGCAATCGGGGCGGGATCAATCCAGATAATCCGGTCCAGCGCACCCAATGTGTCATCCAGCACGCGGTTGCACTGTGTGATCAGGTCCAGCAACACGGCGCCTTGTGCGATCCCCACACGGCCCGTCAGGCCAAAGCGGTGCACGATCACGTCACTGCCGTTCTGGTCGTAATGGTGCTGGATTAGACCCGCATATTGAGCCGCGGCATCTAACGCGATTTGAGGATCAGCCAGTGACAGGCTTGGCACGCCAAGCAGGTCTTCGATGCGGTCCGCGAATATCGTCAGTTCAGCATTGAAATCCGCCAGTTCGGAATTGGGCATCATCACCGATTGGGCCATTTGACCAAAGAGCGGCACATAGACGGTGCAGGTGCGGTCGACCATCAGATCGCGCAGCTGGTCGCCCAACATGCCCGCCGCGATATCCAGATTACTGGACCCCATCAGCGCAATACGGAACGGCGCAAGACGTGCAGCCTCAGCCATGGCTGTCATACGGTGCTGGGCAATGGCGCGGTTGCCGACAAATGCCAGTCCATCGCTTGCCAGCAAATCAGTCGCCGCATCGCGGATCGATTGCATTTGCACGACTTCAACCGCGCCGCGCCACAGCGGCACAGATGTTATGGCCCCGTCACTGCGCAAACGCTTGACCAGAGGCGTAAAATCATTGGCTGCCCCAATGTCCAAATCGCGCACATACATCGCAGCCTCTATCGGGGCAGCTGTGTCATCTTTGGTAATCTCGCCTGCGAATGTTTTGAAATAGCGGTAGGTAACCTCGCCCAGTTCCTCATAACGGTGGAACGGCGTGCAAAAGCTCCAATCAGCGCCCAGCATGACCACGGATGCGTTCTGCGCCTCGAAAATGCCAAACGGGGATGTATCGCCAAATGTGGTCTCGGACACACAATCGCAAATCGCACCCGCCTGTGGGCCAATCACCACAAACGAATAAATCGGATGATCCGTGCGCTTTGCAGCGGGGAAACCAGCCTGCACCCAATCGGCCAGAATACCCACCTCGGACGGTGTATGATCGGGATCAAATGCCCCTGTGCGAGTGAATGAAAACGTGAAGGCGGGAAACGCCAACGTCCAGCCCGCATCAACCAGCCGGCCGATCGCATACAGAGCATCCCACTGGGTTACGGCGGCAGGCGGGGCCAGTGCCGCAATCGAAGAATGAATTACGGCAAGGCCCGGAGTGTCACCCATCGCCGCATTGATCGCAGTATGAAAATCGATCCGCAAAGCCATTAACCAACCCTCTTTCGTCTAAGTTGCACCACAAGGCCAACAATTTCGACCTTCTATACCCGATAGACAATACCGAACAACACTGAATTCCCCAATCAGGTAGGTTCAAATGACCCCGCGAATTGGCATTTGAGCCATGCGGCATCTTGGGGTAAACATCGCAGAACCTACGCCGTAACCGATGAAATGAGATCACGTGCATAATCAAACCGAGACTGCAACGTTGCTAATGGTTGGCGCCGGCCTGTCTGGTGCTGTGATTGGGCGGGCCTTGGCCGAGGCGGGTCACCGAATAACAGTGATCGATAGCCGTGACCATGTGGCGGGCAATTGCCACACAAAACGCGACCCTGATACAGGCGTTTTAGTGCATGTTTACGGGCCGCATATCTTTCATACCGATGATACGCAGGTCTGGGATTACGTAAACCAGTTTGCACAGTTCCAGCTCTATAAAAACCACGTAAAATCCACCACGCAGGGGCAAGTGTTTTCGTTACCGATCAACCTGCATACGATCAACCAGTTCTACGGCAAAACAATGCGCCCAGACGAGGCACGCGCATTTATTGCGACTCAAGCTGACAGCACCATCACCGATCCGCAGACCTTTGAGGATCAAGCGCTCGCATTTGTGGGGCGTGATTTGTATGACGCATTCTTTCGCGGCTACACCCAGAAACAATGGGGCTGCGATCCGACCTCCCTACCTGCGTCAATCCTCAAACGCCTGCCTGTGCGCTTCAATTACGACGACAACTACTTTTTCCACAAATACCAGGGCATGCCACGCGACGGCTATACCGCGATGGTCACAGCGATCCTCGATCACCCAAATATCACCGTGCAGTTGAACACCACTTATGACCCTGCGAATGCAAGTCAGTGGGACCATGTATTCTGGACAGGCGCGCTAGACGGGTATTTCGGGTTTGACCTGGGTAGGTTGGGGTATCGAACGCTTGATTTCGAACAGTTCAGCCATAGCGGCGACTATCAGGGTTGCGCTGTTATGAACTATGGCGACGTTGATGTGCCTTATACGCGCATTACTGAACACAAGCATTTCGCCCCGTGGGAGGATCATCAAGGGTCTGTTTTGTACCGCGAAACGGCACGCGACTGCGGGCCAGACGACATTCCCTACTATCCGATCCGCTTGGTCGCGGAAAAGGCGCTGCTAGCCGATTACATCAGCGCCGCGCGCGCAACACAGGACGTGACCTTTGTGGGCCGCTTGGGAACCTATCGCTATCTCGATATGGACGTGACAATCCGCGAGGCGCTTGACTGCGCGCGCGATTGGCAACATGCCCGCATGACGGGCGCCCCTGCCCCGCAGTTTTCAAAGGCCCCACTATGACACTTGCCGCGGTTGTCGTGACCTACAACAGGCTCGCGCCCCTGAAGATTACGCTGGCGCGCCTCTTGGATGAGGCTTGCGAACACACCATTGTCGTCAATAACGCAAGCACCGATGACACTGCCGATTGGCTCGCCGCACAAAGCAATCCACGTCTGCATGTAATCAACCTGGATACGAACACAGGTGGAGCAGGCGGGTTCGAGGCAGGTATGGGTTATGCGCGTGATACGCTCGATCCGGACTGGGTTGTGCTAATGGATGATGATGCGCGCCCTGCCCCCGGCGCGTTGGATTGTTTCGCACGCGAAACATCCAATATAGACCCTAATTCAGGTGAATACGGCTGTATTGCAGCGGCGGTGTTCTATCCCGATGGGGTAATCTGCGAAATGAACCGCCCGTCACGCAATCCGTTCTGGCACTTCAAACTCTTTATCAAGACCCTATTTACAGGATCACGCGCAGGATTTCACCTCGATGATACAGCCTACGCACCTGATGCGGGGGCTGTTGATATCGATGTCGCGTCATTCGTGGGGTATTTTGTGAGCCGAGGTGCAATCGCGCGCGTCGGCCTGCCCGAAGGCGGCTTATTCATCTACGGCGATGACGTGCTTTATTCGCTACGCATACGGCGTGCGGGTTTGAAAATAGCGATGCACCCTGCGGTGCGATTTGAACATGCCTGCGGCACATTGGGCGATGGTTTCGTATATCGCCCGATTTGGAAAATCTACTATCACTGCCGCAACGGTGTTTCGATTGCCCGTCAGGCCGCAGGACCGCTGATTTTCCCCGCGGCTCTGTTGTATTACATCGCCGTATGGTGGCGGCGCGGACGTCATTGCAGCCCCGCCGAGCGCCCCGCCTATTACCGAATGATGCGTGCGGGCTTGCGTGATGGCATGCGCGGTCTACGCGGGCGTAATGACGCGGTCCATCAAGACTAGATAGCATCCGGAGAACCGAGTAGCCTACCCCGAAGTAATGATCCCAGGATAATACCTAATGACCGACACTCCACCACCAGAGGAAACCCCAAAGGCTACGCCTGAACAGCCTGTCCAGAAACCTGGCGGCGGAGGCGGCGGACGTGGTGGTGGACGTGGCGGCGGCGGGCGTAACAATGCGCCCCTGCCACAGAAGCTAGAAGGTGGGCGCCCTGCACAAATGCGCAAACGGCATTATGGGCTGCTCGTTTCATTCTTTTTGGTGGTGTTGCTACCGAGTATCGCGGCTGGTTGGTATCTGAACACACGTGCGGCAGATCAATATGCCTCAACACTGGGCTTTACCGTGCGGTCAGAGGACATCAGCAGTGCTGTCGATATTTTGGGCGGACTTGGATCTACGTTGGGTGGTGGATCAGGGGCGCAGGATTCCGATATCTTATACGAATTCATGCGCAGCCAACAATTGGTGCAAAACATCGACGCAAAACTTGATCTCCGCACAATTTTCACAAAAGAACGCGACCCGGATTGGCTTCTGAGCTTCGATCCCGACGGCACCATTGAGGACCTCACCCGCTATTGGCAACGCATGGTGCGGATATCGTATGATGCAGGCTCTGGCTTGATGGAAATTCGCGTGCTGGCCTTTACACCCGACGATGCCAAAGAGATCGCTGAAGAAATCTTCATTGAAAACTCTGCAATCATAAACGAGCTATCTGCGATCGCGCGCGCAGACGCCACACGTTATGCAAACGAAGATCTGGAGCTCGCGGTCGAGCGACTGAAACAAACCCGCGAAACCCTGACAACGTTCAGGTTGGAAAACCAGATTGTAGACCCTAACGCAGACATTCAGGCCCAGATGGGGCTCTTGACCACGCTACAGGCGCAGCAGGCAGAAGCACTGATTGATTTCGATTTACTGGCTGACATTGCCCGCGATGGTGATCCGCGTCTGGAACAGGCACAGCGAAGGATTGACGTGATCGAAACCCGCATCAACGCCGAACGCAATAAGTTCGGCGTCGCAGGGCAGGGCCCAGGGGGAGTGCAATTTGCGACGATCATCGCCGATTTTGAACGACTGACGGTTGACCGCGAGTTTGCCGAAGCCGCTTATGCCGCATCCCTCTCCGCACGAGATGCAGCCGTGGCTGAGGCCAATCGTCAAAGCCGTTATCTGGCGACCTACATCCAGCCAACGCTGGCGCAAAAATCTGAATACCCACAGCGCATAGTCCTAGTGGCTATTATCGCCCTCTTCAGCTTCTTACTGTGGAGTATCATTAGTCTGATCTACTATTCACTGCGCGACCGCCGCTAATCACCATGATCCACCTAAACAAGATCACGAAATCGTTTTGGACCCCGATGGGACGCAAGACTATCTTGCGCGAAACCGATTTCGTGTTTCCTAGCGGTGTTTCTGTGGGGCTTTTGGGGTGTAATGGTGCTGGAAAATCCACGCTTATGGACATGATCGGCGGCACAACAAAACCCGATAGCGGCTCCATTGATGTCACAGGTACCGTATCGTGGCCCGTTGGGTTTAAAGGGAGCTTTCACGGACAACTGACCGGCGCACAGAATACCAAGTTCATCGCGCGAGTTTATGGCGTCGATACCGAGAGCTTGCTGGATTACGTCAAAGATTTCGCTGAGCTTGGCTCGCATCTCCATATGCCGGTGCGCAGCTATTCATCGGGTATGCGCTCACGCTTGGCGTTTGGTGTGTCCATCGGCATCCCGTTTGACACTTACCTCGTAGACGAAGTCACATCAGTCGGCGACGCCGCATTCAAGCGCAAAAGCAGGATGGCATTCAAAGAGCGTATGCAATCGGCAGGCGCGATTGTGGTCACCCATTCGATGAACCAATTACGCAAATTATGCCAAGCAGGGGCCGTTTTAGAAGACGGAGTGCTGACCTATTACGATGATATCGAAGAGGCTATCTCGGTGCACCAAGCCAATATGGGGTCTGATGAAGACGAGTAGATTGTTTCGTGTGCGAAACAGCTAGCGGCCTATTTCATTGATTTTAGGGTCTGAATAAGGCGGTTTTGAAACGCCACGTCGTTCAAAACTGCACCTGACAGAGTTATTTTTCCATTCGCTTGCACAACGTATGCGAGCCCTGACGGCAGAGTTACTGGCTTTTGTGCTGGTGGCGTTGCCTTGGCTACCGCCCCCTTTATTACAGCCGTGGTGATCGCTTGCTCCGCGTTCGCCGATTGCGGCTGTTTAGTCTCTAATGCAGCGCGTAATCGCCCTGCGAAGCCTGCATCCGTGGCTAAGGCCTGTGCAAGTGCCAACCCCCGATGTTCCGACAATGCCGTGGGGAACTGTAACGTATCATCCAATGCGCGCACAACCCGCACGAACGATCCAATCTTGGATCGCTTGGCGCGCGGAACCGCATGGAACAACGCGCTTAATGCCTCTTTGTCAGAGGCATAAGCTCCCGAATCCACGGCCTTCGTCACGATCCGTCCGCGTTCATAAAATGACAATCCTGCGCGAATTTCATTTTCCTCGACCATCGCCAGATAAGATGCCGCAGCATCATCGGGCCGGCGCACAATCGCATGAACAGTGCCTATACCGCCATCTAGATACAACTCGCGCAATGCCGCCAATCGCCGCCACCCGGAGATGAGTCCGAATGTCTCTGGCCCGTAAGGGACAACTTCAATTGCCGTTTGCTGTCCGTTTGCCCGCAAGCTGTCTTTCAACGCTTGCATTTCGGCAAGGTCAGCATCGACACGGTCGCGCACGAGGTAATCTGACTTAATCGCATCAAGCGGGATTTTCTCGATCCACCGACCTTCTTGCCGCGCAGTGCTGATTTTGTCAGATAATTCAATCAACGCATGTGTGGTCGCCGCATCATTTGCCACATCGGCAATAGGCGGGCGCGCAGATTTAACTTCGGGTGTCATCGCAGGCACATCAGAGGTCAACATTGCGGGGCTTAGGCGTTTGCGCTTGGCCATGTTAGGCTCCTTTTTACAGCTTGCAGCACAGCGTGGGGCAGGGTGGTGAATAGCGCGTCACACAACCGTCCGGTGGCGTTTCGCACGCGAAACATCACTGTGTGGCCTCGTCGCGCCGCCACGTCCCGATGAGCAGCGATTTGAAGGCCGCATAGGTGGCATCAAACGTTTCGCGCCCCCGTGCATAGGTTTCGCGGTTAAAGTCGCGGTAATCGGCCTCATAGATGCCTTGCACCTGTTCGCCAGCTTGGCCAATCAAGGCTGTGAAATCTTGACGGTGCGGCGACAATGTGCGCCCCAGATAGGCCTGCATCAATCCGGCTAGCTCCGCTTGCTGGCTGCCGTCATAGCGCGTGACCACCGCGCGCACGGCGTCCCACGAGAATGACATC
>CAKZNT010000083.1 GCA_937132065.1 uncultured Loktanella sp. | reverse complement strand
GATTTCAGCGGTGTCGATAAAGTTAAGTTGGCCACCGGCTAAGCGGTAATGTGGCTGGTGCGCTGGCGCAATAAACAGCCGTGATTGCTTATCGAGTAAATTGACAATGGTGTCGGCAGCAACATTATTGTCGACATGCCAGGGCTGAGTGATTTTACCGTTATCGATGCCAAGCTGGTTTTTAAGCGCGTCAGCTTTAAAGTAGCCAAATACAGCGCCGCCAGTGTAAAACGGCTCGCCATCGACACTTAAATCAAAGGTAAAGTTTTGAATAATATTGCTGCCAGCAATCACGGTAGATAATAAGCGTGAGTCATTAACAATGGTTTTGCCGCGTAAATCCACATGGCGTAACAAGGTGCCGTGACCATCTAGGTTACGGAAAAACAACTCCTGCCCAGGGAAGCCTAGTGTAGTGCCCATATAGCCTGAAATAAAACCATTAGGTTGCAGTGATATTTCCATTAACACCGAATAAGGCATCACCGCTGGGTGGCTGTTTTTAGCAAAATACCATGCATTTGCGGGCACTTCGTATTCAGCCACACAGGATGACGGTTTTTTCAGCTCGCCGCGCTTACCGTTAATGTCGATAACGCGGGTGGTCAGCTGTAAATCACCGCATGGGGTGCGCGGCGGGATTAAGCCTTTATAGATGCTAAAGTCTGGTCCAAAGCATTTTTCGATATCGCCAGTGGCAAACTCAAACATGTGATACGGCGTAAATGGCACAGTATCAGGTACACGGTTTGGGTAGTCTGGTGTGATTGGCGCTTCAACGTGTGAAATTGGAATAACGCCTTTGTTTGGCTCTTTGCCGAAGAATTTTGTGACTTCTTCGATCACCTTTGGCATCCGGGTCATACCACCCACGAGAACAACCTCGTCGATGTCGCCAGTGGACAGGCCCGCGTCTTTCAACGCAGCTTGGCATGGCTTGATAGATGCTTTGATCAGGTCGTTTACAAGGCTTTCCAGCTTTGCGCGTGTCAGCTTCATAACCATGTGCAACGGCTGGCCGTTGGAGCCCATGGAGATAAACGGCTGGTTGATCTCTGTGGAAGAGGAAGACGAAAGTTCGATCTTTGCCTTTTCCGCAGCTTCCTTAAGCCGCTGAAGCGCCATCTTGTCTTTGGTCAGGTCAACGGAGTTCTCTTTTTTGAACTCGTCGGCAAGGTAATTCACGATGCGCATGTCAAAGTCTTCACCGCCGAGGAACGTGTCACCGTTGGTGGACTTTACTTCGAACAGGCCATCGTCGATTTCCAGGATGGTAACGTCGAATGTACCGCCACCAAGGTCATAGACCGCGATGGTTTTTGTTTCTTTCTTGTCGAGACCGTAAGCCAGCGCAGCCGCTGTTGGCTCGTTGATGATGCGCAGCACTTCGAGGCCGGCGATTTTGCCCGCGTCTTTGGTTGCCTGACGCTGTGCGTCGTTGAAGTAAGCAGGCACGGTGATAACCGCCTGGTTCACTTCTTCACCAAGGTATGACTCGGCAGTTTCTTTCATTTTGCCAAGGATGAACGCGGAGATTTGCGAAGGAGAATACTTCTCGCCGCGCGCTTCTACCCAAGCGTCACCGTTGCCGCCGTCGACGATCTCGAACGGCATGTTTTTCTTTTCCTTCGCGAGGAACTTGTCGTCAAAACGACGGCCGATCAGGCGCTTTACTGCGAAGATTGTGTTTTCCGGGTTTGTGACCGCTTGCCGTTTGGCAGGCTGGCCGACAAGACGCTCGTCGTCTGCAAATGCAACGATCGACGGCGTTGTGCGTGCACCTTCGCTGTTTTCAACAACGCGGGGCTTAGACCCGTCCATGATTGCGATACAAGAGTTCGTTGTACCGAGGTCGATTCCGATAACTTTAGCCATAATTCAAATCCCTTACGCTAGGCGAGTTGAGCGGCGCGAACCCGTTTCGGCACTCGCGCCAGTTAGTTTGTGCAACAGCCAGAATTTGCCCTGACTGTTTGATCTTGGCGTATATAGGTGCGGGGTTTGGGGGCTGCAAGCGGGAGAGCCACGGGATTCATATCAAAAATGAAACTGTTGTGCAGATTTGGCGTTCTAACGGCAAAAATGTCGGTGTTTTGCCGTTATCTGCCCGCGCCCCAGCTAAGTGATGCATTCTTGCGGGTATAGAATTCACCCATCATCCCGAGCATGACCAACCCGATCGCGACATAGAACGGGTAGGTCGGCGAGCTAAAGTGCGGGTTGTAGTGCAAGAAGATAAAGCCGCGCGCCTGATCTATCGAGTGAAACAGCGGGTTCCAGTCGAAGAGAACAAGCATTGATGAGGGAAGTGTATTGGCGACGAACATCTTGCCCGAGGCGATCATGCTGGCGCGGCTATAGATGCTTGTCATTACTTTCACGGCGTCAGGCGCCCAAGGTTTGAGCGCGAGGAAGATCGTCCCGACCCCAACCCCCGAGAACCAAGCGACAAGGATCATGGCCATTGCGCCGATAGGTTCGTCAATGACAACGGGAGTGAACATCACGTGATAGATGAACAACACGAAAAACAGCGACAGCAATTGCAGGTATAGTGACGAAATCGCAGCCGCAGAGATGGCGATGATTGTGCTCATGGGGGCGTGTTGCATCATGGGGGATGCTGGCCCTTCTGATTGCACGACAGCCGAGACCGCCTTGGTGTGGCACATGAAGAGGAAGATCCCCGACATGATATAAAGCAGGAAGTCGCCGCGGATTGTGTTGCCCCGCATCCCGAGCAGTTCGAACATCGCGTAGAATGTGATGACGAAGACAATCGTCTGCATCATATTCATAAACAGACCCACAAGCGCATTGCGGTGGGTTTTACGCACGTCACGCACGACAGAGTGATAAATCAGCTCTGCCATTCCGAAAATGGTGCGTCCCGTCGATTTGCGGACTTGCTGTTGAAACATTTTAAACCTGCGTTCTACGGGGTGTTCCCCAATCGTCACGAAATTCTTGCCGTTCGTGTTACCTATCACCATAAGGAGGCAGGCTTGTTTTTTCAATCATTAGAACAGGCGGCATAACGAAACGTGAAGGTTGGACGAAATGAATTTCGAGCATTTGACAGAAGTCATGCGCCGTTTGGCGCTAGAGGCAGGCGACAAGATTATGGAAATCTACGCTGATCCCGATTTTGAGGTCCGCTCGAAGTCGGACGAAAGCCCTGTGACCGAAGCGGATGAGGCCGCTGATGCGATTATTTCTGCTGGCCTGCGCGCCGCGTTTCCTGATGTTGCGCTTGTGACCGAAGAACAAGCCGATAGCCACGGTCAAAGTGTCAGCACGTTTCTGATCGTTGATCCGCTGGATGGCACAAAGGAATTTATCAAGCGCCGTGGCGATTTTACGGTGAACATCGCCTATGTCGTGGGTGGTGTGCCTGTCCGCGGTATCGTTTATGCCCCCGCCAAGGATCGCTTGTTTTACACTGATGCTGCTGGTGTTTCGGTTGAAGAGACGGGCGATTTTGCCAAGGACAAGGTTGGCCCGGTTACACAGATGAAGGTGACGACCCCTGACAATGATGCCTTGCTGGTTGTCGCCTCCAAGTCGCACCGCGATCAGGCGACGGATGACTACATCAACAAGTATAAGGTGAAGGACAGCAAGAGTGCTGGTTCATCGTTGAAGTTCTGTCTGGTTGCGACTGGCGAGGCGGATATCTATCCCCGCGTAGGCCGCACGATGGAATGGGACACAGCCGCCGGTCACGCCGTTCTGACGGGTGCTGGTGGCGCAGTTGTTCGTTTTGATGATCACACTACCTTGAAATACGGCAAGGCGGATTTCGCCAATCCGTTCTTTATTGCCTATGCCCCTGGCGTTGATTTGAAGTTGCCATAATGTCGGTTCTGATTGTTATCCCCGCCCGTTTTGCGTCGACCCGTTATCCTGGGAAGCCGCTTGTGGAATTGCGCGGCGCGAGCGGTGAGGCGAAGAGCCTGATCCGCCGTAGCTGGGATGCCGCGATGGAAGTGAAGGGCGTGGACCGTGTGGTTGTCGCAACGGATGACGCGCGTATCAAAGAGGCTGCCGAGGCGTTTGGTGCAGAGGTCGTGATGACGTCCGAGGATTGTCAGAACGGCACAGAGCGTTGCGCGCAGGCCTATGATAATCTGGGCGGCGGCTATGACATTGTTGTAAATCTGCAAGGTGACGCGCCGTTGACGCCCGCATGGTTTGTTGAGGATCTGGTTGCTGGGTTGCGCGCTGATCCAGTTGCCGAAGTTGCGACGCCTGTTTTGCGCACCGAGGGTGCGGCGTTAAACGGGTTTCTTGAGGACCGCCGTGCGGGCCGTGTTGGCGGCACAACAGCCGTATTCGGGGCGAACTACAACGCGCTCTATTTTAGTAAAGAGGTTATTCCATACACGGGAAAAACCTATGCGGATCAAGATGATACCCCCGTTTTTCATCATGTCGGAGTCTATGCGTATCGCCCGTCAGCACTGGCGGCTTATCCGCGCTGGGCAATGGGCCCGCTTGAGAAACTGGAGGGGTTGGAGCAGTTGCGTTTTCTTGAACGTGGCGCGCATGTTCTTTGCGTTGAAGTGCCTGCCAAGGGGCGTCAGTTCTGGGAGTTGAACAATCCCGAGGACGTGCCCCGTATCGAAATGATGCTGGCCGAAATGGGCGTGAACTAGTCAAAGTGCGGCCTCTTGCCTCGCGGATTGAAAAATCGCGCCTTTAGCGGAGTCACGGGCCGTGATATTGCCGTATTTAACAGGTATACGACCAAAATAACGAAAAGACTGAGCGGGTAGTAAAGATGAAAAGACGCGTAACAAAAGCCATTTTCCCGGTGGCAGGACTTGGCACACGGTTTTTGCCTGCGACAAAGTCGGTCCCAAAAGAGATCATGACGTTGGTCGACCGCCCGTTGATTCAATATGCGATTGATGAGGCCCGTGCGGCGGGGATCAAGGATTTTATCTTTGTCACCTCTCGCGGGAAATCGGCGCTTGAGGATTATTTCGACCATGCGCCAGACCTTGAGTCGTCATTGCGCAAGTCGGGAAAGACCGAGTTGCTCGAGATTTTACGCAACACGAATATGGAAAGCGGGTCGATTGCCTATCTGCGGCAGCATAAGCCGCTTGGGCTGGGTCACGCGGTATCGTGTGCCCGCCGTCTTGTCGGGAACGAGCCGTTTGCGGTTATTCTGCCCGACGATGTGATCGCGGCGGAAAAGCCGTGCTTGCAGCAGATGGTCGAGGCCTATCAGGAAACCGGTGGTAGCATGGTTGCAACGATGGAAGTCGCCCCCGAGCGCGCCTCGTCTTACGGTGTGCTCGACGTCGAAAGTCAGGACGGCGCCGTCGTGAAGGTTAAAGGTATGGTTGAAAAACCAGCGGCAGGTGAAGCGCCGTCAAACCTTGCGGTGATTGGCCGTTATATTCTATCGCCTGACGTTCTTAAAAACATCAACCGCGTTGAAAAGGGTGCAGGCGGAGAATTCCAGCTCACCGATGCGATTGCGCAAGAGATGATTGAGGGCCGCGATGTCTTTGGTTACCGCTTTCAGGGTCAGCGCTTTGATTGCGGCTCTAAGGCCGGGTATTTGCAGGCAATGGTGTCTTTTGCGCTCGGGCGTGAAGATTTGGCAGACGAGTTCGGTGATTATCTGACTGAACTGGTCGCGCAGCGTAACGCGTCGAAATAGGGGGCCGAATGGGTTCGAAAACCACCTCTCGTGGTAAGCGGACCGATACCCTTTGGGCGGCCTATAAGTTGCGCTGGAACCGCCGTGCCCTCTTGGCCCGATCATGGCGAAAGGGTCTGAAATTAGACTCTGTTGTTGATCGCACCGCCAGTATTCAGCCAGCGGATATCCTTTGCTTTTCATGCGTTCGCAACGAGGCCGCGCGGCTTCCGTTCTGGCTCGCGCATTATCGCAAGCTTGGCGTGGCCCATTTCCTGATTGTTGTGAATGACAGTGATGACGGATCGCTCGCCTACCTGGCGAAGCAGGAGGACGTGTCGGTTTGGCAGACGGACGAGAGTTACCGCAAGACCCGATTTGGTATGGACTGGCTGGGCGCGTTGCAGCGCAAGCATGCGCATGGCCACTGGAGTGTCACCGTCGATGCGGACGAGTTATTGATTTACCCCGCGCACGACACCCGTGACTTGCGGCAACTGACATCTTGGCTGGATAAGAAAGGGCGCGTTAGCTTTGGCGCGACGATGCTTGACCTTTACCCGCAAGGCCCGTTGAGCGGCGCGGTATATCAAGCGGGTGATGATCCCACGGAGGCGCTTGGCTGGTATGATGCGTCACCTTACTGGGCGCAGTTGCAGCCGAAATATTGGAACCTTTGGGTGCAGGGCGGCCCGCGTGCCCGCATGTTTTTTGCCGATGACCCTGACCGCGCGCCAACGTTGAACAAGATACCGCTGGTGCGTTGGTCGCGCCGATTTACCTATGTCAGCTCGATGCACACGATGTTGCCACGCCATTTGAACCAGACCTATGATTTGCGTGGCGAGGTGAAGGCAAACGGCGTTTTGCTCCATACCAAGTTCCTTGACGAGATCATTGAAAAGTCTGCCGAAGAGCGGATGCGCCAAGAGCATTTTGGTGATCCAGCGCAATATGCCAAATACTATGATGCCTTGGTCGCCGACCCTGTTTTATGGACGCAATCGTCGCAAAAATACTGCGGTTGGGCTGATCTGGTCGCGCGCGGGCTCATGGAGCCAGCGGATTGGGTTGAAGGTGACGCCACCTAGCGGGCGTTTATCCTTGAAAATATTGCCAAAATCGCCAACTACTGTTTCAGATATATCAACAATCCGAGCCAACACTGGTTTCTGTTCAGAAATGTTTCTATGCCTGCAAGGTATCGTTTACAGTAATCGGGTAACTTGAGACGACCAATGAAGAAGTCGCAGGAGGCTAGGTGAACGTCTGGCAGTCATATCGTTTGAGGGTCGCGCGCAGGCGTTGGCGGGTCCGCGCCTTGCGGAAGGCGCAGGAATTGCGTTCGCTATCCAACAACACCTCCAAGATTGCATCAAAAGATGTGCTGGTTTTCTCGACCTTTCGCAACGAGTTTCCGCGGCTTCCGTATTTCTTGAAATACTACCGTGACCTTGGCGTGAAGCATTTCCTGATGGTCGATAACGGCAGTGACGACGGCGGCACGGAGTATCTGCGCGAACAGCCTGATGTATCGCTGTGGCATACGGACGAAAGCTATCTTGATGCCCGCTTTGGCGTGGACTGGATGAACTACTTGCTCGGCAAATATGGTCACGATCACTGGACGCTGAATGTCGATCCTGATGAGCTATTTATCTATCCGTTTTGCGATACCCGCCCGCTTCCTGCTTTGACTGATTGGCTCGACTCATGTGCGATCCGTTCCTTTGGCGCGATGCTGCTGGATATGTACCCCAAGGGACCGGTCGGCAATACGACCTATACGCCGGGTCAAGACCCGCTTGAGGTGGCGAGTTGGTTTGACAGTGGCAACTACACGATCAAGCGTAACTGGACCTACTGGAATCTATGGATTCAAGGTGGCCCTCGCGCCCGCACGTTCTTTCCTGATACGCCCGAAAAGGCGCCAGCCCTGAACAAGGTTCCGTTGATCAAATGGCAGCGCCGCTATGCCTATGCCAGTTCAACCCATATGGTTTTGCCGCGCGGACTTAACCTAGTGTTTGACGAGGATGGTGGCGAGAAGGCATCGGGCATTCTGCTCCATACCAAGTTTTTGAACACCTTTGGCGAAAAGGCCCGCGAGGAGATGATCCGCGGTCAGCACTATGATGGCAGTGCCGAGTATAAGGCATATGCCGAAGGGTCGGAAATGAACCCCGATTTGTGGTGCAAGTGGTCGGAGAAATACATCAACTGGCGGCAGCTCGAAATTCTGGGGCTGATGTCGAAGGGGAACTGGGCATGACTGTCGGTGTCATCATGTTGGTGCACAATGCCTTTGATCGCGCCGAGCAGGTTGCGCGGCATTGGGTGAAGGGTGGTTGCCCTGTTGTGATCCACATTGACAAGAATGTTGACCAGAAATCACATGACGATTTTGTCGCGCGCCTGTCCGACCTGAAGCGTATCAAGTTTTGCCGCCGTCAGCCTTGTGAGTGGGGCACGTGGGGCATTGTGGCGGGCACGCAATCTGCCGCGACGATGCTGCTCGCAAACTTTCCAGATGTTCGCCATGTTTATCTCGCATCGGGGTCGTGTATGCCGCTGCGCCCCGTGCGCGAATTGGTGACATATTTGGACAGCCGCCCGCGCACTGATTTTATCGAAAGCGCGACCACATCCGAGGTTTCATGGACGGTTGGTGGTCTGGATGCGGAACGGTTCACGCTCCGCTTTCCGTTCTCATGGAAAACCAATCGGCGGATGTTTGACGGCTATGTCAGGCTGCAACGGTTACTGCGGTTCAAGCGCCGCGTGCCTGCAGGACTGGTCCCCCACATGGGGTCGCAGTGGTGGTGTCTGACGCGCCAGACATTGTCAGCGATGCTGCAAGATCCCGAGCGCGAAAAATACGATCGCTATTTCAAGAAAGTCTGGATTCCCGACGAGAGCTATTTCCAGACCTTGGCCCGCCTTTACTCTGGTAATATCGAGAGCCGTTCTTTGACGCTTTCGAAGTTTGATTTTCAGGGCAAGCCGCATATCTTTTATGACGACCATTTGCAGCTATTGCGGCGGTCTGACTGCTTTGTTGCGCGCAAGATCTGGCCGGATGCCACGCGGCTTTATAAGACATTCCTGACCGAGGATGGCCTTGCGATGCAGGGTGCAGAGCCGAACCCGAGCAAGATCGACCGCATTTTCTCGAAGGCGGTTGAGCGGCGCACACGTGGCCGACCGGGCCTATACATGCAAAGCCGTTATCCGAACCGCGACTGGGAAAACGGCGTTACGTCTGCCCCTTTTTCGGTGTTCGAGGGATTTACCGAACTTTTTGAGAACTTTGAGCCGTGGCTGGCCAAGGTGACGGGCACACGCGTGCATGGCCATCTATATGCAAAGGATCGTGTCGAATTTGACGGGCGGCAAGGGTCGTTTAGCGGCGCCTTGATCGATAACCCCGTATTGCGCGATTATAACGCGCAGATGTTCCTGACGAACCTGATCTGGAACACACGTGGCGAGCGGCAATGTTTCCAATTTGGCCCGCAAGATTCGCAATATATCAGTTGGCTTCTGGCCAGTGACCCGAATGCTAACGTGTCGGTTATTTCGGGTGCTTGGGCGGTGCGGCTGTTCCAGTCCAATCGGAATTTTGCCGATATTCGCCAAGAGGCGGCGCATTTGCAGCAAGTCGAAAACGAGCATATCAACGCGCTGCGCTCTCCTTGGACGAAGGCGCGGGTGCGCGTCTGGACGATGGCGGAGTTTATTCAGGCGCCGATGGAGCCGCTGCAATTGATCGTAGATGAAATGACTGGCAAGTCGGTGCGGCGTCTGACCGAAGCCCCTCGCATGGTTGATTTAACGGGCTTTGCGCAGTTCTTGCAGAATTTGAAAAACCAAGGCATGCACCCTTATCTTATGGGCGATTTCCCTGTTGACCCTACGCATATTAATTCGCCACCCAAGCCGCGCAAACCTTATCTGGTCCGTTAAATGAGCACCTTTGACTATTTTGTTGTTTTTGCCGAAATGCGCACCGGCTCCAATTTTTTGGAGACGAACATCAACCGTTTTGATGGGCTGACTTGTCTTGGTGAGGCGTTTAATCCGCATTTTATCGGGTATCCGCAAACCGAGAAACTATTGGGCGTGACCCAAAAGCAGCGTGACGCCGATCCGCTGGCTTTGATCGAAAAGGTGAAGGCGGCGGAGGGTCTAAACGGCTTTCGATTCTTTAATGACCATGACGGGCGCGTGCTTGAGACGTGTCTTGCGGACCCTCGTTGCGCAAAGATTATTCTGACACGGAACCCCGCTGAAAGCTATGTCAGCTGGAAGATTGCGGCGGCGACCGGTCAGTGGAAATTGACCAATGTGACCCATGCAAAGTCGGAGAAAGTCAGCTTTGATCCGCATGAGTTCGAGACCCACCTCGAGGCGCTTCAGACGTTTCAGGTTTCGCTATTGAACAGGTTGCAACGATCTGGTCAGGCCGCGTTCTACGTGGCTTACGAAGACCTGCAAGATGTTGAAGTGATGAACGGCCTTGCGCAATACCTTGGCTGTGACGCGCGGATTGACGGTCTGGACAAGACCCTGAAAAAGCAGAACCCGAAGCCAATGTCCGAGAAGGTGTCCAACTTTGAGGACATGGAGAAGACGCTTGCGCGCCTTGATCGGTTTAACCTGACGCGCACCCCGAATTTCGAGCCCCGCCGCGGCCCGATGATCCCGACGTTTGTTGCTGCGCCTAAAACGGGCCTGCTGTTTATGCCGATGAAGAGCGGCCCTGACGAAGCGGTTTGTGACTGGCTTGGTCGTTTGGATGGCAAAGAGGCCGCTGATGTATTGCGCGATTTCGGTCAGAACTCCTTGCGCCAATGGAAGCGGAAGCATGTCGGGCATCGCAGTTTCACTGTTTTACGTCACCCGCTTGCGCGTGCGCACGCCGCGTTTTGCCATCATATTTTGCAAACAGGGGCAGGGTGTTTTCGAGAGATCCGCGCCACGCTTCGCAAGGTGCACAACCTCCCGATCCCTGACGCTGGCGCGGAGCCAGAGACCGATCTTAACTATGATATGAAGGCGCATCAGGCGGCGTTCTTGTCTTGGTTGACGTTTTTGAAGGCGAACCTTGCGGCGCAAACGGCCATTCGTGTGGATAGTGCATGGGCGAGCCAGCTTACGCTTTTGCAAGGCATGGCCAACTTCGGGTTGCCTGACGTGATTTTGCGGGAAGATCGCATTCGCGGAGATTTCGCGGTGCTTGCTGCGCAGCTGGGCCTCGAAAGCATGCCAGAGCCGATGCGCATCACTGATCCGTTTGCCGCACGGCTGGCTGCGATCTATTCGCCCGAGATTGAGGCAGCAGCCCGAGAGGCCTGCAATCGCGACTATGTTGCCTTCGGATTTGGAGACTGGCGCGCCCGTTAGGCGGCTTGTGTTGACTGCACTTCTGTCAGAATGGCGTGCAGGATCGTCGGGTCGCTATTTGCCCGCAGTTTTGCGCAGACATCAGGATCGCGCATTGTCCGTGAAACAAGCGCCAACGCCTTGAGGTGCTCGACACCTGCGGACTGCGGCGCCAAAAGAGCAAACACGAGGTCAACTGGCTGACGGTCAACGGAGTCAAAGTTCAGTGGTTTTTCGAGCCGCAAGAACATCCCGCAGACAGTGGTTACAGAATCGAGGCGCGCGTGCGGCAGGGCGATGCCATGACCCACGCCAGTCGGGCCAAGACCCTCGCGGTCAATGAGCGCATCAATCACCTTGGTGGCATTGAGGGTATAGCATCCCTCGGCGAGTTCACCCAGATCATGAAACAGCCGCTTCTTGCTGGTGCAAGAATTGATCATTTTCACGGCATTGGGATTTAGAATTTCGCCAAGGTACATTTTATATCTCTCCAGCCAGATGGCTAACTAGATCAACCCGTTGAGCGTGGGTCTATCCAGCCAATATTTCCGTCACCACGTCGATAGACGACGTTTACGCCACCGTGCTTTTCATTGCGGAAAACGAGGACGGGTTTGTCCGCGAGCTCCATTTGCATCACCGCTTCACCAACCGATAGAGATTGAATTTTCTCTTCCATCTCTGCGACGATCATCGCGTTGACAGTATCGTCTTGGTCTTCGTTGGTTTCATCACTTGGAGCGAGGATATAGGAGCCTGCGTCGGAAAGTTCAACTGGTTGTGGACGCTCCTTGTGGTGGTCCTTGAGGCGTCGTTTATAGCGCCGCAATTGCTTGTCCATTTTTTCGGAGCAACCGTCAAAGGCGGCGTAAATTTCGTTGGCGTGATCTGTGGCCTGTGCCGTTAGGCCGGTTGAAAGATGCACGACCGCCTCGCAAACGTATTCATGCCCGGATTTTGAGAAAACGACGTGCGCATCGGTAGGACGGCCCGCGTATTTGCTGAGAATCTCGCTTAGCTCGGTTTCAACATGCGTCTGTAGCGCCTCGCCTACATCAATTTGTTTTCCACTGACCTGATACCGCATATCTTCTCCAATTCTTGTTATTTCGACTGCCAACAAGTGACGGGTATTCAGCCCTTCAAGGGGTTGTGCAGCACTGTGGTGTAATTTGATAACTATCCGATTTTGTTAAATTATCCTTAAAATCAGGCAAAAGAGCCTGACACGCAAAAGGAGAGGAAATCGAAACTGTCATCTATTACATTTGGCGCTACCGGAGGGGGGTTTGTCAATGATGCAGTGGTTAACTCTCGGGAAATTCAGGTCACCCTGAAGCTATTCCCGAGGTAAACGCGGCGCACATTCTCGTCGCGCACGACCTCTTCTGTGGTTCCGCTCATCAAAACCTTGCCATCATGCAAAATATACGCCCGATCAACGATTTGTAGCGTTTCTTGCACGTTGTGGTCGGTGATCAGCACGCCGATTCCGCGGTTTTTGAGGTCGGCAACAAGATGCCGAATTTCACCAACAGCAATCGGATCAACCCCTGCAAAAGGCTCGTCAAGTAGCACATATTTCGGCCCAGCGGCCAAGCACCGCGCGATTTCGGCGCGCCGCCGCTCCCCGCCTGACAGCGCAAGAGCCGAAGCGCGGCGCAGGTGCTCAATGGAAAACTCTGACAAAAGCTCTTCGAGTCGTTTGCGCCGTTTACGCTTGTCGGCAATCGAAATCTCGAGAATCGCCATGATATTATCTTCGACGGTCATGCCGCGAAAAATCGACATTTCCTGCGGCAAATACCCGATTCCAAGCCGTGCGCGCCGATACATCGGCAGCGTTGTGACATCGCGACCATCTATGATGACCTTGCCGCTTTCGGGGGTCACAAGCCCTGCGATGGAGTAAAAGCAGGTCGTTTTACCCGATCCGTTTGGCCCGAGAAGTGCGACGACTTCTCCGCGCCCGAGCTTGAGCGTCACATCGCGGATCACGAGGCGTTTGCGATAGCTCTTGCGCAGGTTGATGATCTCTAACCCTGCATCGCCGTCCTGGACCGTAAGGTTTGGTGCGTCGCCCATTAGTTTCCGCCGTCTTGCTGGAATACAGTGCGCACGCGGCCTGCCATTTGTGCGCTGCCTGTGCTGAGGTTGATTGTCATTTTCTCGGCGGAAAGCGCGCTAGCCCCCTGTGTCAGGAGCACGTCACCTGTCAGAACCAGCATGCCAGACGTGAGGTTGTAATTGGCCTCGCGTGCCTCTGCGGCCTCGCTATCGGTCACAAATGTGACGCCACCAGTGGCCAGCAATTGCGCGATGTCGCCAGTCGCTTCGGCGTAAATCACCCTAACACTTCCGGCGGAAATGCGCAGATTACCTTGCCCGATCACGACATTGCCGCTGAAGGTTGCGGACCCTGTTTCCTGATCAACAGCGAGGTTATCGGCGGAAACTTCGACGGGTGCGTTCGGGTTCGCGCTAATGCCGCCAAGATTGATGTTGGTTTGCGCGCTGGCCGCGCTGCTCAGCAGAAGTGCAGTCAAAACTCCGATCAATTGCTTCATTCGTTTGCATCCTCTGCGCTACTGGTGTCGGGCCTGTATATCAGCCGAACCCCATTTGTGAAAAGCATCTGCTGCCCTGTGTTGTCTGCCGACGTCGCAAAGGTCACTTGCCCTGCGGTAATCTGCCCGAATGGCGCGCGCACTTCTAGCGCACCATCGGAGTTAATGACGCCGCTTTCAAGGTTTGCAGTCAACCCGTTGGTTTCCATTGAATACCCGCTTGATGTTTCAAGCCGCGCCAATCCTTTGAGGCGTGCAATTCGCGCAAGGCTGTCGATTTCGCCCTCGATTGCTGTGACCCTGAGTTTGCTGCCGTCTGCGCCATCCACGTTGAGTTCCAGCGTTGCGACATTGACCTTGTGGGGCGCATCGGGCGCGAGTTGCGCCGACTGCGCCGAGATGGCGATGATCGACCCATTGTCGGCAACCCCAGAAAAGCGCGGTGCATTGATCCGCTGCTCGCGCGCGAGTGCCTCGATTTCCGCAAAAGGAATATTGGTTGTGTCCGCGCCCGAGCGGGCGAACAAAAAGAGCGTCGATAACAGGGCAAGCGCCCCTAGCGGCAAGATGATCTTGGACCAGCCAACAAGTTGCGAGTGAAAGTTATCGTGCGCGGCCATGGGCCTAGACCACCCCTGCGCGCAAGCAATCGTGAATATGCAGCACGCCTAGCACGTTTGCGGGACCGTCAGGGTCAACGACGAACAGGCAGGTGATCTTGCCTTCCATGACTCCGATCGCCTCGGCGGCAAGGGTGTCTGGCCCGACCGTGCGCGGATGGGGCGTCATCACGGCGCCTGCGTTCATGTCGAGCAGGCCTGTCATGTGCCGCCGTAAATCGCCGTCGGTGATGATCCCGCTGAGGTGTCCGCTTGTGTCGGTAACCCCCACGACGCCAAACCCTTTTTGGCTAATCGTCAAGAGAGTGTCGCTCATGGGTGTGGTCTCTGACACGAGGGGGATGCTGTCGCCGCCGTGCATCAGGTCACGCACCTTTGCGAGTTTCGCGCCAAGCTTACCGCCGGGGTGGAAGTCGCGGAAGTTTTCAGGCGTGAATTTGCGATGTTCCATCATGGCAATCGCCATTGCGTCGCCCAGCGCCAGAGTCATCGTTGTCGAGATTGTTGGCACAATCCCCGTGCCACAAGCCTCGCCAAGTTGCGGCAACAGGATCGCTACATCGGCTTGCGTCAGAAGCGTGCTGGTTTCGCGGCTAGCAACCCCGATCATCGGGATGTTAAAGCGGCGCGTATAGGCGACCAGATCAGCCAGTTCCGGTGTCTCGCCCGAATTTGAAAGCACGATCACAACGTCCCCGCTGGTCATCATGCCAAGGTCGCCGTGGCTGGCCTCTGCGGGATGCACGAAATGCGCTGGAGTGCCTGTGCTTGCGAATGTTGCTGCCATCTTGCGCGCGATATGTCCCGACTTGCCCATGCCCGAGATGATCACCCGCCCCGTTGCAGATAGCAGCAGGGCAACGGCCTCGCCAAAGCTGGGCCCAAGTGAGGCGCTTAGGGTTTGCAGGGCAGCGGCCTCGGCGTTGATGACGCGCACAGCGGAGGCGTTGAATGTTTCAGTGTCAGTCATGAGTGCGAAAATATATCCTGTTCCGGCCAGCCAGCTAGATCAAGCTGCGCCCGCATTGGTAAAAAGTCAAAGCATGCCTGTGCCATTTCGGATCGCCCCTCGCGCGCAAGCTTCACCTCGAATGCCTCGCGCAATTTGTGCAAGTAAAGCACATCCGAGGCCGCATAGTCGAGTTGCGCGGCTGTCAGTGTTTTGGCGCCCCAATCGCTTTGCTGTTGATGCTTTGAAATGTCGGTTCCAACCATCTCTTGCACAAGGGTGCGCAGCCCGTGGCGGTCCGTATATGTGCGCACAAGTCGCGAGGCGATCTTGGTGCAATAGACGGGCGCTGCAACTGCACCAAACGCATGGGCCAGCGCAGCAATATCAAAGCGCCCATAGTGAAACAGCTTGAGCACGGCGGGGTCCTTGAGCATCGCTGTGAGGTTTGGTGCGCTAGACTGTCCCTTGGCGACTTGCACCAGATGGCAGTTGCCGTCACCGCCCGACATCTGAACAAGGCAAAGTCGATCCCGTCGTGGTTTAAGCCCCATCGTTTCGCAATCAATCGCCACGATTGGTCCAAGATCAAGACCGTCTGGTAAGTCGTTTTGGTAAAGATGATTGGCCACTGTGCGCCCTTTTTAGCAGGTTTCCTTTGCAGATAAGGGCTTCGGAGGGGCGGTGCAACTCGTGTGATAGTCGCAGGCGCGGTTCTGCTTGCTGGCAGTCACGCGGTAATTTTCATCGTTCGTGACTATGTCACAGACCAAGGGAATGAGGTCAGATAGACTCGCCATAGAAATAAGGAGATTCTACATGAACTTTGCTAAAAACATGGGCGGCATGGACCGTCTGGTTCGTTTGCTCTTAGGCGTTGTTTTGATCGTTCTGGCGTTGACTGGAACCATTGGCGTTTGGGGTTGGCTTGGCTTGATCTTGGTCGTGACGGCATTTATTCGTTTTTGCCCGCTATACCGCGTATTTGGTATGTCGACCTGTAAGCGTAGCTAGGGCAGCAGGCCTGTCGCTCTTTGGACGGCGACAGGCCATACGAGGAAGGAAATTGTGCTGCTGGTGTTGTAATACATTTACAAAATCAATATTTTGAATATAAGATTCAAAACGCATCGGAACACTGCAATGATTTGCCTTCAGACTAGAACCGAATTCGCAGCATTGTTGTGGGATGCGTGATGCCAGCTAATTCTGATGACTGGACGACGCGCTTTGAGGCGTTAGCGGGGTTGGATGCGAGCCTTTCCGACAGCCTGAAAGCCCAATCGAAAGTTCTTTCACTTCCCGCGAAGTCGGTTTTGTTCGGGCCGGGGGATCCTGCTGCCAGTATGGTCTTGCTGTTAAGCGGGACAGTGCGGGTTCAGCAGGTTTCCGACAGCGGCCATGAGATCGTGCTATATCGCATTCACGCTGGTGAAAGCTGCGTGTTGACGACCGCTTGCCTTTTGTCGCACGAAACTTATGCCGCCACGGGCATCGCTGAAACCCCCATCAAGGCTGTCGCAATTCCCCGCCAGCAATTTGATGCGCTGGTTGCGCAGTCCTCCGTCTTTCGCAACTTTGTCTTTTCGGCATTTTCCAAGCGGATCACTGATCTATTTATGATGGTCGACGAGGTCGCTTTTCAACGCATTGATGTGCGTCTTGCCCATAGGTTGACTGCGATGTCGGACTCTGATGGCGTGGTCACGGCAACGCATCAACAATTGTCCGTCGAGCTAGGCACGGCCCGCGAGGTAGTTTCTCGACACTTGCAGGAATTCCAGCGCCGCGGGTGGCTCGTGTTGGCCCGCAACAAAATCAAAGTCATCGACCATGAAAAGTTGGAAATCCTGGGGGCCTCGAGCGGGGGTTCGTCTGTCATTGTGAAAGAGAGTTGAAAATGGAATTTAATGAACTTGCGCCCGGTCTTTCGGTGATGCCGCAACTTAGCGTTGCTGACTTGAGTGCAGTGAAGGCACAGGGCATTCGCTCGATCATATGCAATCGCCCCGATGGCGAAGCGGGCGATCAACCGACATTCGAAGAAATTGCAAAGGCGGCGAAAAAGCTCGGTTTAGAGACGCATTATCTGCCTGTGGTAGCCGGTAAAGTGTCGGATACCGAAGTTGTCGCCTTCCGCGCCGCCCTCACCGAATTGCCGGGGCCGGTGATCGGATATTGCCGCAGTGGCATGCGCACGGCCACACTCTGGTCACTGTCGCAAGCGGGCGCGCAGCCTTTGTCCTCGATCCTTACGGCATCAAAGGCAGCAGGATATGACATGTCAGGTGTTGCCCGTCGTATCGCAAATGGCGGCAAGACCCCAACGGCCACCGCTGATGCGACCTTCGATGTCGTTATTGTTGGTGCTGGTGCTGGCGGGATTGCCGTTGCTTCGTCCCTGCGCACGCGCGAGCCTGATATTTCCATCGCAGTGATCGACCCCGCTGATATCCACTACTATCAACCCGGTTGGACAATGGTAGGCGGCGGTATTTTTGAACCCCGCCAGACTGCAAAAACGATGGGGTCACTGATCCCGAAGGATGTGCAATGGATCAAGGCCGCTGTCGCGGCGTTCGAGCCAGAGTCCGACAGTGTCATCTTGGAAGGCTGTCGTGTCATTCAATACAAACGGTTGATCGTTTGCCCCGGTATCAAGCTTGACTGGGACAAGATCGAAGGCCTGAGCGAGACCCTTGGCAAGAACGGTGTTACATCGAACTACCGCTACGATCTTGCGCCCTATACGTGGGAACTTGTGCAAGGCCTGAAGAAGGGTCGCGCCATTTTCACACAGCCTCCGATGCCGATCAAATGCGCGGGCGCACCCCAAAAGGCGATGTATCTGTCGGGTGACGCGTGGTTCCGTAATGGCGCGCTTAAGGACATTGATATTCAGTTTAACAATGCTGGCGGTGTCCTTTTTGGCGTGAAGGAATACGTTCCGGCCTTGATGGACTACGTTAAAAAGTATGATGCCGATCTGAACTTCTTTCATAATCTCGTTGCGGTTGATGGCGCTGCCAAGAAGGCGTGGTTTGACGTATCCCGTCCTGACACAGCTGTAGAGCGTGTGGAGATGTCGTTTGACATGATGCACGTTTGCCCCCCGCAAACGGCGCCCGATTTCATCCGTGTTTCGCCGCTGGCAGATAGCGCGGGTTGGATCGACGTTGATCAAACCACACTGCGCCACAAAACCTATGACAACATATGGTCGTTGGGCGATGTGATGAATGCGCCAAATGCCAAGACTGCAGCAGCGGCGCGCATGCAAGCGCCAGTCGTGGCAGAAAACGTGGTGTCTGACATTCGCGGTGGCGCGCCTGTCGCCCAGTATAACGGGTATGGTTCATGTCCGTTGACGGTCGAGCGCGGCAAGATCGTGCTCGCAGAATTCGGATACGGCGGCGTGATGCTTCCCAGCTTTCCAAAGTTTCTGGTCGATGGCACAAAACCTTCGCGCGCGGCGTGGTTCCTTAAGGAAAAGATGCTACCTCCTATCTATTGGAGCGCGATGCTCAAGGGCCGCGAGTGGATGGCAACACCGACGAAAATTTCCACCAATTAGGCAAACACTTCCCTTGGTTGCGATCTAGGGTCTACATCCGAGAAATGACAAAATGCACAGCACATTGATCCGCTACTTCCCCATTATGACATGGGGCAAAACCTATAATCGCGCGGCGTTGACGAATGACATGATCGCCGCGTTGATTGTGACGATCATGTTGATCCCGCAATCGCTTGCTTACGCGCTGCTTGCAGGGTTGCCACCAGAGGCGGGGCTATATGCCTCTATCGCGCCGATTGTGTTATACGCGATCTTTGGCACAAGCCGCGCGCTTGCGGTTGGGCCAGTTGCGGTCGTGTCGCTCATGACGGCGGCGGCGCTGGGCAATATCGTTGATCAGGGC
Organism: uncultured Loktanella sp.; assembly: GCA_937132065.1. Lineage (GTDB taxonomy): Bacteria > Pseudomonadota > Alphaproteobacteria > Rhodobacterales > Rhodobacteraceae > Yoonia. The sequence continues at coordinate 32,023 of CAKZNT010000083.1, read as the reverse complement.
ACGGCGGGTTATGCGATTGCGGCTTTGACCTTGGCGTTTTTGTCGGGGGTGATGTTGCTTGGGATGGGCCTATTCAAGCTCGGTTTTGTCGCCAACTTCTTGTCGCATCCTGTTATCGCAGGGTTCATCACGGCGTCCGGAATTATCATTGCGGCAAGCCAGCTCAAGCACATCTTGGGGATCAAGGCCGAAGGGCATAATTTGCTGGAACTCGTGCATTCCATTATCACGCATCTGCCCGAGACGCAGTGGATCACGCTGATCATTGGCGTGCTGGCGACAGGGTTCTTGTTCTGGGTGCGCAAAGGGCTAAAGCCGCTGTTGCTCAAGCTCGGCGTGGCCAAGGGCGCGGCTGATGTCGCGACAAAGGCTGGCCCCGTTGCTGTTGTTGTGCTGACAACGCTTGCGGTCTGGCTGTTTGGTTTGGCCGACAAGGGTGTGGCGATCGTGGGGGATGTTCCCCAAAGCCTGCCACCGCTGACGATGCCGTCATTCTCGCCTGATCTTGTATCGCAACTCTTGTTGCCCGCGTTCCTGATCTCGATCATCGGCTTTGTGGAGTCCATTTCCGTGGCGCAGACACTGGCCGCGAAAAAGCGACAGCGTATCGATCCTGATCAGGAATTGATCGGCTTGGGCGCGGCAAACCTTGGCGCATCGCTGACAGGCGGATTTCCGGTGACAGGTGGTTTCTCCCGCTCTGTGGTGAACTTTGATGCAGGCGCTGAGACGCCTGCGGCGGGTGCATACACAGCGATTGGCTTGGCGATTGCGGCGGTCGCATTAACGCCACTAATCTACTTTCTGCCAAAGGCGACGCTGGCTGCAACGATCATTGTCGCGGTGCTAAGCCTTGTTGATTTCAGTATCCTGAAGCGCAGCTGGGCCTATTCAAAGGCCGACTTTGCCGCGGTTCTTGCAACGATCCTGCTTACGCTTGCTATCGGTGTAGAGGTCGGCGTTTCGGCAGGTGTCGGGCTTTCGATCGTGCTGCACCTCTATAAATCTTCCAAACCGCATATCGCGGAGGTCGGACTGGTTCCGGGAACCGAGCACTATCGTAATATTTTGCGTCATAAGGTCGAAACGGACCCGAAGGTCGTCAATTTGCGCGTTGATGAGAGCCTTTATTTCGCGAACGCGCGGTTCCTTGAGGACAAGATTTATGATCGTGTCACCAGCGACAAGGGTGTTCGGCATGTTGTTTTGCAGTGCTGCGCGATCAACGAGATCGACCTTAGCGCGCTCGAATCACTTGAAACGATCAACACCCGCCTGTCCGAGATGGACGTGAAATTACATCTTTCCGAGGTCAAAGGACCAGTCATGGATGTGCTGAAGCGCGCGCATTTCCTTGATGAGCTAACGGGGAAGGTATTCCTTTCGCAGTTCGAGGCGGCAACCGCCCTTCGCTAAGTAGGGGTTGCGAAAATATACGTCCTCCATCACATTCAACGTAAAGAATATGAAGGAGGACGTTATGATAACGCGAAGAACCTTGATCCAACGCACAGCAGGATTGGCAGTAGCGGGCCTAGTGCCGCAAGCGGTGTGGGCGAATGCGTCAATGACCCTTGGCGATATGCAGATTGATACGCTAAGCGATGGCAACCTGACGCTGCCCGCCGATGCCTTTTTCAATGATCTACCCGAAGCGGAGTTGCAGGCAATTTTGCAAAAATATGACCTCTCGGGGGATCAGTTTTTGCCTGATTGTAACGTGACGCTGATCCGTGATGGTGAGCGCACGATCCTTGTTGATGTGGGGGCTGGTCCCGATTTCATGCAAAGTGCGGGGAAGCTGTCAGAGGCGCTGGATGCCATTGGGCTTGATCCATCCGAGGTGACGCATGTTGTCTTTACCCATGCCCATCCTGATCATCTATGGGGGTTGCTGGATGATTTCGACGAGCCGTTCTTTGAGAATGCGACATATCTGATCGGGAAGGCCGAATGGGACTACTGGATTGATCCGCAGACTGTCGATAAAATTGGCGAGGCCCGCGTGACGTTTGCGCTTGGTGCGAAGCGGCGTTTGGAGGCGATCGAAGACAACATCACATTCTTTGGTGATGGCGAGGAAATTTTGCCCGGTATCGCGGCGCGCGCCACCTTTGGGCACACGCCGGGTCATATGGCGTTGCAGGTTGGATCAGGCACAGACAGCGTCATGGTTCTGGGTGACTGTATTGGCAATCACCACGTTGCCTTTGAGCGTCCCACGTGGCGGTCAGGCTCTGATCAGGATGGCGACCGAGGTGCGCAAACCCGCGCTATGTTGCTTGATCAACTTGCTGGCGAACAGATGCATGTCATCGGGTTTCATCTTCCGCGTCCGGGGATCGGGCGCGTTGAAAAGAAGGAGGACGGTTATGTCTTTATTGCGGGATAGAGTGCTGGCGAGTGCCGTGGCCATTATGGCTGCGCAGATGTCATTTGCGAGCGAAGATATTGCGGACCAGTATCCGCAATCGGCGCTTTACGCTAAGCCAGTTGAGTTCATTCCAGGCGTGTTTTCGGCCACGGGGGCAACCGCGCCGCCCACGTATGAAAATGCAGGCCACAATAACAACCTTAGCTTTATCGTGACGGGCGAGGGTGTGGTCGTGATCAACGGGGGCGGTGCGTATGTGCTGGCTAAGGCGTTACATGACGAGATCAAGGTTGTCACTGACGAGCCTGTCGTTCTGGTCATCAACGAAAACGGTCAGGGCCACGCGATGCTCGGCAATTCCTATTGGGCCGAGCAGGGCGTGCCGATTGTCGCGCATGTCGATGCCGCCGAGGAGTTTGAAGAGCTTGGTCATGCCATCCTGGAGCGGATGCAGCGGGTGAACCTTGAAAAGGCCGAGGGCACTTTTCTACAGGGGCCGACTGTGACCTTCGAGGATGAATACAGTCTCGAACTTGGCGATTTCCGTGTTGAGGTCCGCTATATTGGCCCGACCCATACCGTTGGTGATGTTGTCGTCTGGCTACCAAATCAAAGCCTGATGATTGCGGGTGATGTTGCATTCCACGAGCGGATGCTTCCGATTTTCCCGAACACAAACACTCGTGACTGGCTTGATACGTGGGACAATGAATTTGAGAAGTTCAACGCGACCTATGTCATTCCAGGCCACGGTCATCCGACCAATATGGATCAGGTCCGCCGTTACACTAAGGGCTATTTAGAGCACTTGCGCGGCGAGATATCCCAGTTGCTTGATGATGGCGGCAGCCTCGCGGAGGCTTATTATGTTGATCAGTCCCCTTACCTCAATCTTGATACGTTCGAAGAACTGGCGACCAAGAATGCGGGCCGCGTATTTGAGGAAATGGAGTTTGAATAGGGGTTAGGCCAACTGCCTGACTGATCGCCGTTGCAAGAGCGTGTGGGTCGCCATAGCGCCGACCCACATCGCGCCAACGGCCACCCATGCGGTGAGTGCAAAGATAGCGCCGCCCGACATGCCCGCGCCCACGGCGCAGCCCCCCGCAAGCATACTGCCAAACCCCATGAGGGACGCGCCAATCAGGTATTCTTCCATTGGCGTGTCCGTGCCGAAACGCTGGATTTTGGCTTCGCCGTTCAGAAGCGCCATGAGCGCGGCCCCGACGAACACGCCTGGAACCAGCCCAACGCCGAAACCAAGCGGCAGTTCGGTGCTATTCACCAGCCCCATGAGCGTGTCGGTTGATGGTCCTGTGAATGTAACCGACGAGATGGCAACAACTTCAAACGAGTTGGAGGCGATTGCGAACGTTGCAATCCAACCGAGTGCGACGGCGACACCCACCCCGATTGCCGCAAAGGCATGGGATGTATTGACCGCCTGTTTGTGGCCCAACCAAAGGGCGCCGATGAGCACCATGAGTGCGCCAAATGCCGCCAGTCCTGAACCGAGGTGAAGCATTTCCAGAATGCTGCGCGCTGCGCCGCCTTGCACCATCCAAAGTGTTGCCAGTGCCTCGCGGGCGGGGGCCAGAACGCCGCGCAACGACATTTGCGCAACGAGGGTCAGGACAAGGCCGGTAATGATTGCCCGCAGATTGCCCGTGGCCGATAGCACGAGGAGCCTGCTGGCGCAGCCACGCGCAAGGATCATGCCGACCCCGAACATGAGCCCGCCGATGATTGCGCCTGACATGCTTCCTGCCGAGGCAAGTTGACGGGATTGCGAAACGTCTAACCACCCGAGTGCAATTGCGGCTTGCACGCCAAAGACAGCGGCGGAAAAAGCGATAAGCCAGATCGCAATCCGTGGTCCGATCTTGCGTTCCGCTAGCTCGACGGTGGCCGCTCTGAGGCAGAACCGCGAGTGTTGTGCTGTCGCGCCAAAGAGCAAGCCAACGCTTGCGCCAGCCCACAAAAGGATCTTGTCCTCGCCAAAGTCGATGATGAGTTGTTCAAGCATGGCAGACCTCTACAGTGCAGCCCGTTCTTTGACGTTGATGTGGAACAAAGTTCTATTGTGCAGCAATCGGCATCCGCGCGAGCTGGCAGCGGGTCCACAGGTTTTCAAGCGCCGAAACAAGGTGATCAACGTCTTGTGCGCTATGCACCGGTGACGGCGTGATGCGTAATCTCTCGGTTCCTTTTGGAACAGTCGGGTAATTGATCGGCTGAATATAAATACCAAATTCATCCATGAGCATATCGGCTATGAATTTACATTTAACGGGATCGCCAACCATGACGGGGATGATGTGGCTCGGGTTCTCAACGTGAGGAATGCCGATGGCACTAAGTTTGGCGCGCACTTGTGCAACGCGGGCCTGATGCGCGGTGCGCTCGCTACTACTTTCCTTGAGGTACTTGATCGATGCGGTTGCACCTGCGGCCACGGCGGGCGGCAATGCGGTGGTGAAAATAAAGCCGCTGGCAAAGCTGCGGATGAAATCACAAAGCGCCTCTGACCCGGTGACATAGCCGCCAACAACGCCGAACGCCTTGCCCAGCGTGCCTTCGATGAGGTCGACGCGATCCATCAGCCCTTCTCGCTCTGCGATACCGCCGCCGCGCGGGCCATAAAGCCCGACAGCATGCACCTCATCAAGATATGTCATCGCATTATAGCGCGCAGCCAGATCGCAAATCGCGGCAATCGGGGCGATATCTCCATCCATTGAATAGACACTCTCGAATGCGATAATCTTTGGGCGATCAAGCGGCAGTGCGGCAAGCAATTCTTCAAGGTGGGCAACATCGTTGTGTCGCCAAACCTGACAGTCCGCACGCGCGTGGCGAATACCCTCGATCATCGAAGAATGGTTCAGGGCATCGGACAAAACGATGCAATCGGGGATGCGCGAAGCGAGCGTGCTGAGCGTGGCCCAGTTTGAAACATAGCCCGATGTGAAAAGCAGGGCATCTTGCTTGCCGTGCAGATCAGCGAGTTCGCGCTCTAGCAAGACGTGATTATGGGTCGTGCCAGAGATATTGCGCGTGCCACCAGCCCCCGCGCCACTTTCGTCGAGCGCCTTGTGCATGGCATCCAGAACAACGGGGTGTTGCCCCATGCCAAGGTAATCGTTTGAACACCAGATCGTCACTTCGCGCTGTTGGTCACCCATGCGATTTGTTGCGCTTGGAAAATTACCATTGTGGCGCGCGAGGTCAGCAAAGACCCGATAGTTGCCATCCTCACGCAGCTGCGCAAGCCGGCTTTCAAAAAATGCATCGTAGTTCATTATTCGCCAATTGCCTCGCGTGCGATATCGTCCAGTAGGGTCTGCACCTCTTGCATGATGCCCGCTGGATAATGGCGATAACCGATCGTGACCTCCCCCGCGCGCTCGGCGACATAAATGCCGTAGGGGCAATGTGCGAGGTTGAGTGGATCTGCTTCCATCATTTTGCGCGATAGCACAGCGGAGCAGAAAACAAAGATATCCGCCTCTTCGAACAAGTCGACCGCACCTTCGATATCACCTTGCGTGCGGTTGAGCATCTCGCCCGTGTGGCTGTGGTAGTCGATCACCAAACCGCGCCCGATAATCGCGCTTTCGAGGCTGAAGGCGGCGTCGTCAAAGCTGCCGTCAAAAACGTAGTGGGTTTCTTCGTCGGCGTATGCCGTTTGGCCAAAAACTGCGAAAACCGCAGCGCATAGGTAATTTTTCACGGTGATCCCCCTTATGTAAGTTTGCGCGAAAACCTTATGGCCTCGCGCAAACTGTCTCACATTCGCTTATTCTGGAAAGCTTTTGAGATACTCGATGATGCCAGCGATATCGGCCTCGTCGCGCACGCCACGGAAAGTCATCTTAGTGCCTGCCATGTAATCCTTTGGATTGGCGAGAAAAGCCGTTAGCTCCGCGTCATCCCAGATCAGCCCGCCAGCACCCGCGTCGGCCATGTCGCTAGAGTAGCGAAAGCCCTCAACAGTCGCGGCGGCATTGTTGTAGACACCGTTCAGGATCGGGCCTGTCCGGTTCTTGGCGCCGTCCCCGACTTGGTGGCAGGACTTGCATTGGCGGAAGTTCTTTTCGCCTTCTGCAACGAGCGCCATATCAAGCGCAGCTTCCTCAACAGCAGGAGTTTCGGCCGGTGCGGGCGCTTCTTCAACGGCAGCAGCCTCTTCGGTTTCATCACCACCTTCTGTTTCTGGTGTGACGTCCACAACCGCGGCGCGCTTCGTGATCTCAACGCTGTCCTTGCAATCTGTCATGCAGGCTTCTTGCGAGAAAATCGGCAGCTCGGTGTCGGCGCGATCATCCATAAAGAAGTTGTCCGCGTTTGGCATTTCTACGTCGAGAAAGTTCTCGTTCGAGAGTTCGAAATCGTCATCCACGAGGTCGTTTGAATACAGCAAGTAAGCCGTCAAAGCGTAAACCTGATCAGGCTCAAGGGATTGCGCGTTTCCGAATGGCATTGCGCGATTTACGTAGTCGTAAACCGTCGACAGGTAGGGCCAGTATGACCCGATTGTCTTGACGGGGCGATCCCCTGTCAGTGTTCCAAACCCACCCGCCAGCACGGGCCAGCGGTCGGTTCCTTCTGCAAAGTCGCCGTGGCAAACCGAGCATTGCTCGAGCCAGATTTCTTCGCCTGTGTAAACATCGCCGCTGCCCTCGGGCAGTCCTTTGCCATCGGGGCGAATGTCGATGTCCCATGCTGCGACTTCTGCTGGCGTTGCGACACGGCCCAAACCTGTTTCGGCATGTGCAGTGGTTGCGGATAGCAGGGCGGCCCCTGCGACAATCTTAAGAAATTTCGACATTTTCAGCCACCCCGTCAGAATTTACAGCCCAGGTCTGGATGCCGTTATTGTGGTAAATAGAGTTCAAGCCGCGCACCGCACGCAACTGGTCTTTTGTCGGTTGCACGTAGCCTGTGCTGTCGTGAGCGCGGCTCTGCAAAAGCAGAGGCGAGCCATCCCAGTCGAACTCGTAGTAGAAGCGGTGCATAGACTTGTCCAAGCTCGGGCCGGACATACGCGCCTCGACCCAGTTGACGCCGCCATCAATTGTAACGTCAACGCGCGGGATCGTGCCGCGCCCTGACCATGCAACGCCCGTGATCACAGTGCGGCCCTTGCCGTGGGTGATCGGCGCTTGCGGGCTAGGGTTGGTGATAACAGATTTCGCGTCCATCTCCCATGTAAAGCGGCGGGCCTGACCATCGCCAAGCAGGTCGGTATATTTGGAGGTTTCCTCGCGGTGATGCCAAGGCTCATCGCCAACCTCGAGGCGGCGCAGCCACTTGACCCACATATTGCCTTCCCAACCGGGAACGACAAGCCTGACGGGATAACCTTGCTCTGCGCGGAGTGCCTCGCCGTTCATCTTGAATGCAACGAGGCAGTCATCAAGCGCCTTTTCCATAGGGATGGAACGGGTCATGCCAGCAGCATCCGCACCTTCTGCGAGCAGCCATTTTCCTTCGGTCTTCACGCCTGCTTCCTCAAGCAAGAGCCGCAGGGGCACGCCTGTATACATGACGTTGTGGATCATGCCGTGGGTGAACTGGCAGCCATTCAGCTGCGCGCCGCGCCATTCCATGCCAGAGTTCGCCGCGCACTCAAGGAAATAGACGTGGTTCTCGCGGGGGAACCGCTTGAGGTCTTCCATGGTGAAGACAAGCTCGCGGTCAACAAGCCCGTTGATCATGATGCGGTGCTCGGCAGGGTCGACTTCTGCAACGCCGCCGTGATGACGCTCAAAGCATAAGCCGTTGGGCGTGATGATGCCGTCAAGTTCGTGCAGCGGTGTAAAGTTGATCGAAGAAATTGATTCCGCTGTCAGCCAAGGCACGTTCTTGCGCACAACACCTGCCTCGAATGGCGAAGGCATCCCGTATGGAGCCTCGTCAACGCCAGCGCCAAGCGACTGGTTCCAAGGTTGTTTGTTCAAAATTGCGGCTTCGCCTTCGGCTGCTGCTTTTGTGCCTACCGCCGCAACACCCGTTGCCGCAGCCCCGCGCAAAAACGCGCGTCGTGATGGCTTCATGCCCTTAAATTGGTCTATCATCTGATGTCTCTCTTCGATTGAAACGTCGTGGTTTATGCCCCGACAACCTTAACGGAGGTGTTGGGATCAACGGTCACTGTGCCTTCCCGCTTGATGAAGTTCTCGACAACTTCCCAAATCGGCGGGCCTTCAGTTCCCTCGTTCACACTGGCCCAGCCAGCGACAACATAGGTCTTTGCGGGGTCGATCAATTCGCCGGTTTTCAGCAGCGTCATTTCTGTAATGCGCTCGCCTTGCGGCTTGTTGATGTCGATGCGGTAGCCCATGCCGCCAACGCGGACCATATCGCCGCCTTGCTGGTAATACGGGTCAGGGTTGAACAAGTTGTCGGCCACATCCTCAAGGATCACATGCAGAGTCTCGCCCGTCATCTCGGAGCGGTAAGCCTCGGGGTAGGACATTGCGGTGGCGTTAAAGATATCTTCACGGGTGATGTCTGCACCTGGCAACACGGATGCGCCCCAGCGGAAACCAGGTGAAAGGGCGATGTCTGCCTCACGCTCGTCAATCAGCGCGTTACAGATCAGATCGTCCCATGTGCCGTTGAAGTTGCCACGCCGATATAGGAGGGAATCCGTTTTACCGATCACTTCGGTCAGTTCGGATTGGAATGGCGCACGCTGTGCATCGACTAGCGCGGTCATCTCGGGGTCGGGCGCGATCACATCGGTAAAGATCGGGATCAGGCGGTGATTGATCCCCTTCATCTCGCCGTCACGCACATCCAGATCAAGGCGCGTCACGAACTTGCCGTGGCTGCCGCTGGCGATCAGATAGGTTTTGTTCACAAGAACAGGCTCGGGCAGCGCGTCATGTGTGTGACCCGTCAGGATAATGTCGATCCCGTCAACATTGGCTGCCAGCTTGCGATCTACGTCAAATCCGTTGTGCGACAGAAGCACGACAAGTTCGGCGCCTTTGCCGCGCACTTCGGCGACAACCTCTGCCATGTTCTCTTGTCGCACACCGAACGAAAGCTCGGGGAACATCCATTTCGGGTTGGCGATCGGCATGTAAGGAAAGGCCTGCCCGATAACTGCGATCTGCACGCCGCCCCGCTCGAACATTTTGTATGGCTCGAATGCGCGCTCGTCCCATTCGGTGTCGAAGATGTTTGCGCCAAGGAACGGAAAGTTCAGCTCGTTTTCGACAATCTCCATCACGCGGTCGATGCCGAGCGTGAATTCCCAATGGGATGTCATCGCGTCAGTGCCCAGCGCGTTAAAGATGTTAACCATGTCTTGCCCATTCGTGCGTAGGGCCGTCAGGCTCCCCTGCCACGTGTCGCCCCCATCCAGCAAAAGAGCATCAGGGCGGTCGGCGCGAATGGATTTAAGAACAGTCGAGATTCGATCTGCCCCACCCATGCGGCCATAGGTCTGCGCAAGCGAGGTGAAATCGTCGTAGGTCAGTGCATAGTCGGCGGCGGATCCGTCTTCGATGCCATATAGTTTGCGGAAATCTGCGCCTGTCACATGGGGCGGTTTGCCGATAACGTCGCCAACGCCGATATTGATCTCGGGCTCGCGGAAGTGAACGGGCATGAGTTGCGCGTGAATATCTGTGATATGCATCAGGGTCACGTTGCCTGACGTCTGAAAATCCAGCAGATCGTTTTGGGTCAATGCTTGTTGTGCAGCAAGGCGCCCCCAATTCCCAAATCCGGAAGCACCGTAGAGGGCGGAAGCGGCCATGCCTGCTTGCAAAAAGTGGCGGCGGGAAATCATCGGATGGTCCTTCGCGTTAAACGTATTCGTGTTTGTGAATATTTATGAAAAGACAAAACCCGCACCCGGTATTCCGGGCGCGGGTCAGGTTTGATTTTATGGACGGACAGACGGAGCTTCGACAGAAAGCCCGTTACCGCGCGAAGCGACATACAGTTCCAGTGCAACAAACTCGTCGCTGCCCGGGCTGAATGTTTCTGCACGTGTATCGCGGATACAGCCCTTAAAGCGGTTGTGCGTCTGTGTCAGCTTGCCAGTTTTGATGCGGAATGCAGGAAAACCGTTGATCTGACCTTGGCTCAAGTGATCGGCGCGAATGTAGTTGTCATAGTTATCCTCATGACAATTCGCACAGCTCAGCTCGAGTTGACCATAACGGGTGTAATAGATTTCCTCACCCTTGGCCCAGATGTCAGCAACGGGGCCGTCAGTGGCAACATTCACAGGCATGCCACGGGATTGCATAGAGACGAGCGCCTCCATCCCAGTCATGTCTGCGCCATCATACTTCCACGCTTCTGCGCCCATGTTATCGGTGCGGCAATCGTTGATCTGCTGCGCAAGGGTGCGAATTTCGCCCTTGGTCTCGTTCCACTTTGGATAGACGGCGCGAACCCCGATCATCGAAGCCTCAACGTCATCGTGGCAGGATGCGCAGGACTTGCCTTCGCTCCCGTCAACGGCAGCCCAAGCTTCCGCTGCATCGTCAAACAAGAGAGCGGCAGGATTTTCGAAGTCATCCATTTGCAGTTCTTGCATTTCGGACTGGCGGAACCGCCAACCAGAGTAGATCGTCTTTAGACCACCAATGTTTTCAGGCGCTGGGGCATCCGTGATCATCTCAATCTCGCCGTTAACCACAAGCTGGCTATCGTCCTGAGCGGTGGCTGCTGTGGCCATCGTCATCAGCGCGATCATCCCTGCGGTTTGCAAAAGACCGGTTCTTTTCATTGTTTTCCCTCCCTATCTTTTACAGACGATTAGCTGACTTCGATGTCTTTCGATTCGGTGTAAACCGACCCGTCGTCGTCATACCAAGTGAATGCAAACGCGCCGCTTTCAGGCACTGTCGCTTGGAATTCAAAGTATGGGTTTGTCGAAATCGCTGGTTCCATTGTCACGTCAATCACGTTCTGATCGTTGAAGTCGCAGGTAAAGCGGTTGATGATCGAACGTGGGATAAGGTTGCCGTCGCCGTCTTTACGCTGGCCCGATTCCATTGGATGGGAAATCAGGGTTTTGATCGTGATGACCTCACCAGCTGAAGCTGTTTTGGGGACGCGGACCTTTGGTTTTACGTTATCTGCCATTTTTCATATTCTCCAGATCAGCCGCCGCAGCCGCCGATAGTAACCTTAACCTCTTGCGAGACCTGAACGAAGCTGCCGTCAGCCATCTTGGCGACTGCCAAAACGTTCTGGGTCTTCGCCAAACGAATGCGTGTCGACGCGGACTGTGAGCCGGAAAGTGGCCCAAAGTTGAACGTAGCCGCACCCGGTGTCGGGTTGCCCGTTGCAAGAACCATGATCGAAACTGCGCCAGGTGCATCGACTTCGATCGGCACAGTATTACCGTTCTCTGCGATTTCAGGGGCAGTCAGTGTCAATCCACCTTCGCCGATGTCTGCACCGCCAGTGAACGCGGCGACCAGATCGTCAACATTCGCCATGGCGCGCGCTGGCAGCATTGCTGCGGCAGTCGCGCCAAGCGCCATCAACATTGTCTCTCTGCGTGTAAACTTCATTTTGTTGCCACTCCTCTCGGCCACTTTATTCTTTGAGGGTCGCGATATACGCGACCACGTCTTCAATCTGCTGGGCCGAAAGTAGCGGCCCGAGTTCATCACCAGCAGCTTTGCCTGTGTAGGCGTTGCCAGGGCGGATATAGCCGCTGACCTTGTAAAAGCTTGGCATCATGGATTCGGGGAATGTCATTTTCGCATCAACGACAATGCCGCGAAGCTGGGCTTCGTCCCAACGGTCACCTGCGCCATCAAGGCTTGGCCCGACGTTTCCAGGAAAGGCGGCCCCTGAGCTTGTGACTTGGTGACAAGCAACGCAGTTGCCCATTGAGCGTGAGCCGTAGACTTCTTTGCCGGCGACGGGATCACCCGCAACGCCAGTCAACGACATTTCGACGGATCCGTATTCGTCCATGACGACGGTCTCTGGTGTGGCTGTTTCGGCTGACACAACTGTGCCTAAACCGATGACTGCGGCGACCGCAATAACTGTGCGTTTCATGACACCTCCCTGCATGTTCGCATTCTTAAGTTTCAAACGTAGCCGACAAAAGTCGCGGAACGCAAATACAAATTCTAATTCTTGCATGTTTCTGCGCTGCGGCATGAAAATGCAATAATCCCTAATCGGCCATCGCGCCCGCTTCGATCATACGGGCATGGTATTTCTGGAAGCTCTCTTCCCCGTCGTAGCCGTGATCGTTGATCCAGTTTAGCAGATCAAAGGTCGTGTATTTGCCAAATGCGCCCGGCATGATCGCAACGGCGGCTTGGGATGCTGTCGAATCGGGCGCCACCTCTTCGGGGAAAAACATCAGCGTGGGGGTGAACAATGCGTTCCAGCGACCGACCATTTCCTTCTCGGGCAGGGCGGTCCCGTCAAAGTCGGTGACTTCGACATCTCCAAACATGTTCACCTGAACCACATAGAAGTGATCAGTGATGTATTGGTCGATCTTTGGATCAACAAACACTTCTTCGTGCATCTTGGTGCAATAGATGCAGCCGCGTTGCTCGATCATGACAAGGAGGCGTTTTCCTTCAGCGTTCGCGTCCGCAAGGTCTTCTCGTAGGTCTTTGAAGGTGTCGCGCATCCACGCGGTCTTGTGCAAACCATCGTCGCCAAGGGTTGCGGCCATAGCAGGAATCGCCGTGAGGAGATAAAAGAGAATTGCGAAAATCGGTTTCATGATGGTCCCTTTCTATTTCAGCAGCCAAAGGTCAGGGGCGACCTCAAGCATCCATTGTGCGATGTAATTGATGGAATTTGTCGCGATCAAAATCCCAAAGATGATCAGCAACACGCCCATGATCTTTTCGATAGTGCCCAGATGTTTGCGGAACTTTTTCATCCAGCGCATGAAGGGGCCAATGAAAAGTGCGGCGAGCACGAATGGCAAAGTCATGCCAAGCCCATAGGAAAAGAGCAAAAGCGCGCCTTGGCCTGCGGTGTCCGACCCACCAGCCATGAATAAAATCGCGGCAAGGACAGGACCAACGCAAGGGGTCCAGCCAAAGGCAAACGCCAATCCGATGACGTAGGCGCCGAGGTAGCTCAGGTTGCTTGTGTCACCTGTATCCGCACGCATCTGGCGGTAGAGGATCCCGATCCTGATAACCCCGAGAAAGTGCAAGCCCATTGCGATGATGATCGCCGCGGCGATCCAACGTAGCACGCCAAACCAATCCCGCACGACCTGTCCAAACAGGGATGCAGTCGCGCCAAGCCCCATGAAAATGGTGATCACACCCGCAGCAAAGCACAGCGCGGCAAGGAAAGCACGGCGGCGCACGGCCCCCGAAATCTCGGCGTCTTCTGCAATCTGGTTCATGCCGACCCCTGCCAGATAGGACAGATAGAACGGCACAATCGGCAAAATGCAGGGCGAAAGAAACGACAAGAGCCCGGCAATCGCGGCCCCCGATAGGGTAATGTCAAACATAGCGTATGCGCCCGATACTTGAAAAATGCGTATCATCACATTAGGTATCTTGAATACGTTCTGTCAATTGGGATCACCTGATGCGCCTGCTGATATCGCTCTTGCTATTGTTGTCCTTTTCCACGGGTCCAGCCCGTGCGGAAATGGAACTTGTCATGATTGAAGAACATGGCTGCATGTGGTGCGCCCGCTGGAACGCCGAGATCGCGCCGATCTATCCAAAGACAGACGAGGGCGCGCGTGCGCCTCTGCGGCGGCTGGATATCAACGCGCCCCGACCTGTCGACCTTACATTCAAGACCGCCCCTCACTTCACCCCGACATTTATCCTTGTGAACAACGGCGTAGAGGCATCGCGCATTGAGGGATATCCGGGCGAGGACTTCTTTTGGGGGCTTTTAGGGGTGATGATTGCGAAGGTTGACGAGGCCAGTGGCGAAAAGCCACAGAACTGAACTTTAAATAGACCTTTTCCCCTTATTCCATTAAGGAAGCACGACGATGAACATGACAGCGTTTAGAGGCGGAGCGATGGGCCTACCGGTATTCGACGAAAATCTTTGCGAGGCGGACCTCGACAAGATGATGAATAATGCGCTGGAGGCCTCCAACTTCCTGAAGGCGATTAGCCACGAAGGTCGGTTGATGATCTTGTGCCATCTGACCACGGGCGAAAAATCTGTCACCGAGCTTGAGACGCTTTTGTCTGCCCGTCAGGCGGCCGTCTCGCAGCAGCTTTCGCGTTTGCGCCTCGAGGGGCTTGTGACTCCGCGCCGCGATGGCAAAACGATTTATTACCGTTTGACCGATGACCGGCCCAAGCAGATTATGGAAGTCGTCTACGACCTGTTCTGCAAAACCGACTAACCCGCGATAAGGGAGGTCCAAAGCGTATGATTGAATACCTTAGCGAACCGACACTTGTAGCGCTTGTTGGCGGGTTTGGTGGCGTCCTGCTCGGACTGGCCGCGCGGCTCGGGCGGTTTTGCACGCTTGGCGCAATCGAAGACTACTTTTACGGCGGGAGCAATGCGCGGCTTCGCATGTGGGGTGTCGCCATTGGCGTCGCCGTCATCGGCACGTTCGCCAGCGCGGCACTTGGCTGGATCAATCCCGTGCAGACCGCTTATCTCGCGCAAAGCCTGAATATCCCTGCCTCTATCCTCGGCGGGCTATTGTTCGGTTATGGGATGTCGATGGCTGGCAATTGCGGCTTTGGTGCGCTGGCGCGACTGGGTGGTGGCGACATGCGCTCGTTTGTGATCGTTCTCGTTATGGGGCTCGCGGCGTATATCGTCATGAGCGGCCCTTTGGCGCAACTGCGCGTTTCCGTGTTCCCCCATCATCCAACGACAGGTGAAATACCGGGTATCGCGCATGCGCTGGGCGGCTTGACGGGGCTTTCGACCAATGCAGTTGGCATTCTGATCGGAGCGGCAATCATTATCGTCAGCGTAATTGTGCAAGACGGATCAAAGTCATCGCAAACCTATTTTTGGGGCACGGTGGTCGGCCTTGTGATTGTCTCTGGCTGGGTGGGCACATCATATGTGGCGCGTATCGGGTTTGATAGCACGCCAATCGTTTCACATACGTTCTCGGCCCCGATCGGTGACACCATGCTCTACGCCATGACCGCATCTGGGAGCGCGATCAACTTTGCCGTCGGGTCTGTGTTGGGCGTGTTGCTGGGCGCATTTCTGGGGAGCTTGTTCAAGGGGCATTTCCGCTGGGAAGCCTGCGAAGACCCACGCGAATTGCGCCGCCAAATCGCTGGCGCAGCGATGATGGGCGCAGGCGCAATCGTCGCCTCGGGGTGTAGCATCGGTCAGGGCATGTCGGCATTCTCGGTGCTCGCTATCAGCGCGCCAATCACGCTGGCCTCCATCTTTGCTGGCGCATATCTGGGTCTGCGCCAGCTCATCGAAGGTTTTCAGCCCGCTGAATAGTCAGCCAACGGCCCGCGCAATCGCCTGCTCGAGATCATAGATCAGATCGTCCGCATCCTCGATCCCGATTGACAGGCGCAAAAGGCGTGGATGCACGGGAAACCCTTCACCAGACACTGTTTTGCGATGCTCGATCAGGCTTTCGACGCCGCCAAGCGAGGTCGCAGGATAGAACACTTCGCAGAAGCGGGCGACATCAATCG
The DNA here is from genome assembly GCA_937132065.1 of uncultured Loktanella sp. Lineage (GTDB taxonomy): Bacteria > Pseudomonadota > Alphaproteobacteria > Rhodobacterales > Rhodobacteraceae > Yoonia. The sequence continues at coordinate 16,006 of CAKZNT010000083.1, read as the reverse complement.
CGGTTTGCTCTGTGCCATGCACAATGATCGACATCATGCCACCGAACTGCCCATCGGTCTGGCGCTTTGCAACTTCGTGGCCGGGGTCCGACGGCAGACCGGGGTATAAAACGGCCTCTACGTGCTTATGCCCGTGAAAGTGCTTGGCCACAGCCATCGCATTCTTGCAGCACTTTTCCACCCGCAAGAACAATGTGCGCATGCCGCGAATAAGCATCCAAGCATCAAATGAATGGAGGACCGTGCCCTGCAATTTGCGGATCAGAATGATCTCTTCCCAGAATGGTCCCGTCTCTCGCACCGACAATACGCCTGCTGTTATGTCGGAGTGGCCATTCAGGTATTTGGTCGCAGAGTGAAATGAAAAGTCGGCGCCAAAATCAAGGGCGCGGGTCAAGTTTGGCGGTGTGCCTGTGCAATCCGCAAGCAACTTGGCGCCCGCGTCATGTGCAATCTTGGCAGCCGCGGCAATGTCGGTGACTTCCCAGTTGGGGTTGTTGGGGGTTTCGACCCAAACAAGCGTAGGCTTGGTTTTAGCAACCACTTGCGCCAGCTCGACATGATCGCCAGCAGTATAAAAATCCAGCGTGATGCGCTTGTTGGCGGCATATGTCTGCAACTGGTGAAGCGCGCCGTGATACATCACGCGGGGGGCAACCACGTGTGACCCTGTGGGCAAGTGCTCGATCACTGCGGTGCAAGCCGACATGCCCGATGCGAACAATAGCGAATCTGTTGATCCCTCCAGCTCGCTCATAATCGCCTCTGCGTGCGCGGTCGCCTGATTGCCGTCGCGGCGGTAAAAGTAGGGCTTGCGCACCTCATAGGCCTCGTCGCGCGCATAGGTTGCGGCGGGCTGGATAGCGGGCACAACTGCGCCTGTTTCCGCTTCGATAAAGTGGAGCGCCTGCGCCACGCGGGTTGTAATCGACGTTTTTCGGTTACTTTTGTCGGACATGTGCTTTCACCAACTTTGCTAAATGTTGTTGAATTGGTGAAGGTGGGGGCGGGAATTGTCCACCGCAATCCGATGCAACGCGATGCGAAAGAGGAAAACCGAGATGTCAAAAGATCCACTGCTTCAGCCCTTCCAGCTAAAACACCTCACACTTCGCAACCGGATTATGACGACGAGCCACGAACCAGCCTATCCCGCTGATGGGATGCCAAAGGAACGCTACGCGGCCTACCATGCCGAAAGGGCCAAGGCGGGGGTTGCCCTCGCAATGACAGCAGGGTCCGCTGCTGTCAGCAAAGATAGCCCGCCTGTTTTCAACAATATCCTCGCTTACCGTGATGACGTTGTGCCGTGGATCCAGAACCTGACCGATGCTGTGCACGAACACGGTTGTGCTGCCATGATCCAACTGACCCATCTGGGGCGCAGAACCACGTGGAACAAGGGCGATTGGTTGCCGTCCGTGTCGTCGAGCAAGCATCGCGAGCCTGCGCACCGCGCCTTTCCCAAGCTGATCGAGGACTGGGATATCGAACGGATCATCACCAACTTTGCTGATGCCGCCGAGCGCATGAAGGCAGGGGGAATGGACGGGATCGAAATTCAGGTTTACGGCCATTTGCTCGACCAGTTCTGGTCACCTCTCACAAATGACCTGACGGGGCCATATGGCGCGGACACACTCGAAAACCGCATGCGCTTCCCGATGGATGTGCTTGATGCCATTCGCAAACGGGTCGGCGCAGAGTTCATCGTCGGGCTTCGGTTCACCGCAGACGAGGCACAAAAGGGCGGCATAGACCCTGTAGAGGGCTTGGAGATGTCCAGAATTCTGGCGGCGACAGGGCAGGTCGATTTCCTGAATGTCATCCGCGGACGTATCCACACCGACCCTGCCATGACCGACATTATTCCCGTTCAGGGCATGGCAAATGCGCCGCATCTCGATTTTGCAGGTGAGGTGAAAAAGGCAACTGGTTTGCCGACATTCCACGCGGCGAAAATCCCTGATGTAGCGACCGCGCGCCATGCCATTCAGGCGGGCTTGCTTGACATGGTCGGGATGACCCGCGCCCATATCGCGGACCCGCATATTGTGCGCAAAATCATCGAGGGTCGCGAGGATGATATTCGGCCCTGTGTCGGGGCAACCTACTGTCTTGATCGCATTTATCAGGCGGGGGATGCGCTTTGTATGCATAACGCCGCAACGGGGCGCGAGTTGACAATGCCGCACGATATTCCTGTGGCTGAAACGGTTAAAAATGTGGTGATTGTCGGCGCTGGGCCTGCGGGGCTGGAGGCGGCGCGTGTTGCCGCAGAACGGGGGCATTATGTGACGGTGTTCGAGGCCGCCGCCCAACCAGGTGGACAAGTGCGCCTGACCGCGCAGTCGCCACGCAGGCGCGAGATGATCTCGATCATTGACTGGCGCATGGCGCAATGTGCCGCGCGTGATGTTGCCTTTCACTTTAATACATGGGCCGAAGCCGCCGATATCACTGCATTAGACCCTGATGTTGTGATCATTGCGACTGGCGGCTTGCCCAATCTGGAGCTGTTTGAAACGGGGCGCGAGCAGGCGAATGTAGTCAGCTCTTGGGATATTATCTCGGGGGATGTGAAGCCTGCGGGCAATGTTCTGATCTACGACGAGGCGGGAGATCATCCCGCATTGCAAGCCGCCGAGATTGTGGCGAACACGGGCGCCAAGGTCGAGGTCATGACGCCAGACCGCACCTTTGCTCCTGACATTATGGCGATGAACCTTGTGCCCTATATGCGCGCGCTTCAGGACAAGGATGTGACGTTTACCGTGACCCGCCGCCTGCTAGATGTGCGCCGCCACGGCAATAAACTAACGGCTGTGGTTGGCACGGATTATAGTGATCACAGCCATGAGGCCGATTACGATCAGGTTGTGGTGAACTATGGCACGCTTCCCAACGCGGACCTTTATTTTGATCTCAAGCCGCTGTCGTCCAATGGCGGCGCGATTGACCATGAGGCGCTTATCGCCGGCCAAGCCCAGACGACGACCCGCAACGATGCAGGCCAGTTCCAACTGTTTCGGATCGGAGATGCCGTTTCGGCGCGCAACACTCACGCGGCGATTTATGACGCGCTGCGGTTGGTCAAGGATATCTAGTGCGGGCAAATTCTGTCGCAGGTTTCTTGATTCTGCCGTAATGATGCGCGAAGCAGAGGGAGACTGCGAAGCCCGAAGGACGTCTGAATGAAGATCGAAACCACACCCATCGAGGGGCAAAAGCCGGGCACGTCGGGGCTACGCAAGAAAACGCGTGTTTTCATGCAGCCCAGCTACCTCGAGAATTTCATACAAGCGACATTCGCGGCAATTGGCGGTGGCGCGGGTAAGACGCTTGTGATCGGTGGGGACGGCCGATTTTTCAACAAACGTGCAATCCAGACGATCCTTAAAATGGCTGCCGCGAATGGCGTGACCAAAGCAATCGTGGGGCAAGGTGGCATTTTGTCGACGCCAGCCGCCTCGCATCTGATCCGGCTAAACGAAGCAGATGGCGGATTTATTCTGTCTGCGAGCCACAATCCTGCGGGCATTGACCAAGACTTTGGTATCAAATTCAACGGCGCAAATGGCGGTCCTGCAACAGATACCCTGTCGGCCAAGATTTATGACGCAACGCTGAGCATCACCGCGTATCACCTCGCGGATACAGGTGACATTGATCTGCAAGGCGTCGGTGTTGTCCATCTGGATGACATGGAAATTCACATTGTTGATCCTGTTGAGAGCTATTTGGCTCTCATGGAGCAGCTGTTCGATTTTACCGCGATACAGGCACTGTTTGCTGGTGGGTTCACCATGCGGTTTGACGCGATGCACGCGGTCACTGGCCCCTATGCGCGGGCCATTCTGGAAGAAACTCTGGGTGCTGCGGCTGGCACGGTCGTGAATGGAATCCCGCTAGAAGATTTCGGCGGCGGCCATCCAGACCCTAATCCGATTTGGGCAAAGCCGTTGATGGATTTGATGATGTCGGACCACGCCCCTGATATGGGTGCTGCATCCGACGGTGACGGGGATCGCAACATGATTGTCGGTCGCGGCATCTATGTGACGCCCTCTGATAGCCTCGCTATTCTGTGTGCCAATGCCCATCTTGTGCCTGCCTATGCGGGGGGTCTTGCTGGTATTGCACGCTCCATGCCCACAAGCGCGGCAAGTGACCGCGTGGCCAAGAACCTTGGGATAGATGCCTTTGAAACCCCAACGGGGTGGAAGTTTTTCGGCAATCTTCTGGATGCGGGCAAGGTCACGATCTGCGGCGAGGAAAGCGCGGGAACGGGGTCAAGTCATGTGCGCGAAAAGGACGGGCTTTGGGCCGTTCTGCTCTGGCTCAATATCCTGGCAGTGCGCAAACAATCCGTGTCCGAGATTGTTACGGACCACTGGCAAACTTACGGGCGCGACTATTATTCCCGTTATGATTTTGAGGGTATTGCACCTGAGCGAGCCAATACGCTTATGACAGGGCTTGGCGCGAAAATCCCCGCACTCGCGGGGCAGGTTTTCGGGGCGTTAACGGTCGCCAAGGCTGATGCGTTTTCCTATCTTGATCCTGTTGATGGCTCTGTCAGTGAAAACCAAGGCGTGCGGATTTTCTTTGAAAGCGGCGCGCGCGCAGTATTGCGATTGTCGGGGACGGGCACGCAGGGGGCAACGCTGCGGATTTATCTCGAGCAGTATTCAGCCACCGACATTGCCCTTGATACGCAATCGGCGCTCAAAGATGTCCGCGATGCCGCGCTGATGATTTGCGATTTGGAGGCGATCATCGGACGGTCAAGGCCAGACGTGATCACATAAAGCAACGACCAGCGCTGTCGCGGGTGGCACAGGATGACAATTTATGAGTGAACCACAAACGTTTGGTGCCCAGGAGAGGACTCGAACCTCCACGTCCATACAGACACTAGCACCTGAAGCTAGCGCGTCTACCATTCCGCCACCTGGGCAGGTGCGTTATTAGGGCGATTTAGGGGGAAGTCGCTGCGCTGTCAACGCCAAACGATAGGGCTGGGAAGGGAATGTGTGTTGCTCTGCGTCTAGCGCGGCAAAATGCAACGAAGCATTAGGGATGTTCTGCCTTGTCTGGAGGGGTCAGGACGCGTAAACCCTGTCCCATTGAATGAAAGAGGCTGCACCATGTCTAAGCTTGTCACGATTTTCGGCGGTTCCGGTTTTGTCGGGCGCTATATTGCGCGCCGTATGGCCAAAGAAGGCTGGCGCGTTCGCGTGGCCACCCGTATCCCCAACGAAGCAATGTTCGTGCGCCCTTATGGTGCGGTTGGACAGGTTGAGCCCGTGTTTTGCAATATCCGCGATGATGCGTCGGTTGCTGCCGTTTTGCAGGGGGCCGATGCGGTCGTGAACTGTGTTGGTGTGCTGGCCGAAACTGGCAAAAACACCTTTGAAGCGGTGCAGGCAGAAGGTGCCGAGCGCGTTGCGCGTCTGGCTGCGGCCGAAGGTATTGCGCATATGGTCCAGATTTCCGCGATTGGTGCGGACGCTGAGAGCAAAAGCGGTTACGCTCGCTCAAAGGCGGCAGGTGAAGCAGGCGTTTTGGCGCATATGCCCGATGCCGTTATTTTGCGTCCCTCAATCATGTTCGGCGCAGAAGATGATTTCTTTAACCGCTTTGCTGGCATGACCCGCTTTGGTCCCGTGCTGCCCGTTGCTGGGGCCGAGACGACGTTCCAACCGGTCTATGTCGATGACGTTGCGGCGGCTGCCGTAAAGGGCGTTTTGGGGCAGGCGGCTGGCGGCGTTTACGAGCTTGGCGGTCCTGACGCAAAAACACTGCGCGACCTGATGGGCGACATGTTGCAGATCGTGCGCCGTCGCAGCTTGGTCATGAATATCCCGTTCGGACTTGCGCGGATTATGGCGTTTGGCTTCAAGATTGCGCAAACCTGCTCGCTTGGCATTATCAAAGCCCCGTTCACCAAGGACCAGCTGATCACCCTGCGGGTTGATAACGTGGTTGCCGAAGGTGCGCAGAGCCTTGAGACATTGGGGATTCGTCCGACAGCAATGGGGTCCGTTTTGCCCGATTATCTGTGGCGGTTCCGCCCGTCTGGCCAATACGATGCGATCAAAGAATCCGCCAAGAACCTGCGGAAAACCTAAATGGAGACGTCAACCACGCTGGTCGCCGCCTTTCTGGGATTGCTGGAAGGGCTGACGGAGTTCATTCCTGTTTCCTCCACGGGTCACGTTCTACTTGCGGGGCATTTCCTAGGGTTCAATAGTGCTGGCAAGGCGTTCGAGGTTGTTATCCAGTTGGGCGCTGTGCTTGCTATTTTGACGATTTACGCGGGGCGGCTATGGGCCGTTTTTCGCGATGCTCCGCATGATCCTGCGGCGCGGCGGTTTATCCTTTCTGTCTTGATCGCGTTTCTGCCTGCGGTGTTTATCGGCGTATTGGCGCATGATTTTATCAAGACCGTGTTGTTTGAAACGCCCCGTTTGATCGCCGTTATGCTGGTGCTTGGCGGTATTGTTCTTGTTGTTGTTGACCGTATCGCGCCCGTGCCGCGCCACCATGACGCGATGAAGTTTCCGATCCCTATGGCGCTTGCGATCGGGTTCATCCAGTGCCTTGCGATGGTTCCGGGTGTGTCGCGGTCGGGGGCGACGATTGTCGGTGCTTTGATGCTTGGGTCAAGCAAGCGCGCGGCGGCTGAATTCTCGTTCTTTTTGTCCATGCCGACGATGGCTGGTGCGTTCGCTTATGATCTTTACAAGAACCGCGATGTGCTGGACGCGAGCGCGCTGGGTGAGATCGCTATCGGCTTTGTCTTTGCGTTCATTATGGCCGTTCTGGTTGTGAAGTGGCTACTCGATTACGTCAGCAAGCACGGTTACGCCCTATTCGGGTGGTGGCGAATCATTGTTGGTGGTGTCGCGTTTACCGCGCTTTCTATGGGTTTTTGATCAAGTAGGTAACTTATGCTGACCTATTTTGACGGTAAATTTTGAAAATGGGTCAACATTACTGATAGAAACCAGCATTTAGGTCAGTATTGCTGACTTTTCTTTTCGCAAAGGCCGCTTTACAACACTTTGAGTGTTTCTAAAGGGGATAGCGCCATGGCTGGTCAGAAAATGTTGAAGTTCATTAACGTCGAGCGCGATATGCCCGAAAAGCGTGTCCCTAATCTACGCAATAAAGACTTTGACGAGATTTATGCACAGTACGCGACGGACAAGGCTGCCGAGCAAGCGAGCCGCTGTAGCCAATGTGGCGTGCCTTATTGCCAGTCTCACTGTCCGCTTCACAACAACATCCCTGACTGGCTCCGCATGACGGCTGAGGGGCGGTTGCAGGAAGCCTATGAGTTAAGCCAAGCCACCAACTCGTTTCCCGAGATTTGCGGTCGCATCTGCCCGCAGGATCGCCTGTGCGAAGGCAACTGTGTGATCGAGCAATCCGGTCACGGCACGGTCACAATCGGCGCGGTCGAAAAGTATATTACCGACACCGCGTTTGCCGAAGGTTGGGTCCAGCCGATCCGCCCGACGACAGAGCGCACCGAGAGCGTTGGCATCATTGGCGCGGGTCCAGGCGGCCTTGCTGCGGCGGACATGCTGCGCCGACAGGGTGTGCAAGTGACCGTCTATGATCGCTACGATCGCGGGGGCGGTTTGATGACCTACGGCATCCCCGGATTTAAGCTTGAGAAAGACATTGTCATGCAGCGCATGGCCCAGCTGGAAGACGGCGGCGTTGCGTTCGTGTTGAACTGTAATGTCGGTGAGGACCTGTCGTTTGATGCCATTCGCGGCAAGCACGACGCGATCCTGATCGCCACTGGCGTCTATAAAACAAGGGACTTGGACCTTGTGGGCAATGATGCGGACGGCATTGTGCGTGCGATTGACTATCTGACAGCAAGCAACCGCAAATCGTTTGGCGACATCGTTGAAGAATACGAAAGTGGCGAGTTGAATGCCGCTGGCAAACGCGTTGTTGTTATCGGTGGTGGCGACACTGCGATGGACTGTGTGCGCACGGCGATCCGTCAGGGTGCTGAAAGCGTGAAGTGTCTTTATCGCCGCGACCGCACCAATATGCCGGGTTCCCAGCGCGAGGTTCAGAACGCCGAAGAAGAGGGCGTCGAATTCGTTTGGCTCGCTGCCCCTGCCGGATTTGAGGGCGACACCGTAACGGGCGTAAACGTGCAAAAGATGCGCCTTGGCGTCCCGGATGCCACGGGTCGCCAGATGCCCGAGCTGATCGCTGGCGCTGATTATGTCGAGGGTGCTGACCTTGTGATCAAGGCGCTTGGTTTTGAACCTGAAGACTTGCCTGCGCTATGGGGTGTCGAGGGGCTTGAGGTCACGCGTTGGGGCACGGTGAAAGCCGAATTTACCACTGGTCAAACCAGCCTTGAGGGCGTGTTTGCCGCGGGTGATATCGTCCGCGGCGCATCGCTTGTTGTTTGGGCGATCAAGGATGGTCGTGACGCTGCCGAGGCGATGCTGACCTACCTTAACCAAGTTGAATCTGTCGCTGCGGAGTAAGTCACCAAGCGTGCACCGCGCGTGCACACCAGGTGCACCGCAATTTATGCAAATGGTCAGCCTCGCTGACGTGGAGAGTGAAGAATGTCTAAACTTCTGATCGCTGCCCTTATTGGACTTCTCCCGCTTTGTGCCTCGGCGCAATCATTTAGCGTGCCCGATGGTTGCACTGGTATTGTCACGGTCCAGCAACGCGGTTGTTTGATGTTGAACATCTGGCAGTGTGAGGCCGATCCAGAGGGCGACAAGTGGTTTGCCCTGATCGCGGAAGGCGGCCCATTCTCGGTGCAGCATGTTGACCGCGAATATCAGTGGATTGAATCGTTCAAGGCCAGCGGCACAGAGCGGTTGGAGCAACCTGCCCCTGACCCTGCGTCGATGACCGAGCTACTTGGCAATGGTATCGACACCTTTGAGTTCGTGATCACCAAAGAAACTGGCGCCGAGCGCAACGTTGGTTTCGATGCGTTGACGGGAGAAGACGTGATCATCGACGGCGAGCCGTTGTTGGCGACCGAGTTTGAGGGACGCACATTTGCCGCGGATGGCACGTTGCTTGATCACGGGATTGGTCGCCAATACGTGAGCGCCAAGCACCGCCTGTTTTTCTTTGGCCAAAGCTGGGACGCGGCGACCCCTGATCAGGTGAGTGACCTGTCGCCCGTCGAATTCATCTACCCCGGTGAAGCGGGCTTCTTTGCTGCCAAACCAAAGTTTGAATGCGGCGTTATCGAGTCGGGGTATTCCCGATGAGGCAGTTGATTGCATTGGTCGCATTCATGCCCGCGCCGGCGCATGCAGAGACCCCGTTTAGCCTGCCCGCAGGTTGCACTGCCTACCTTACGGTTCAGGATAGTAGCTGCCTTGTCGAGCATCATTTTCGTTGTGACGGTGACCTTGAGGGAACGCAGCGCCGCGTTTCGCTGGACGAAGAGGGCATGACCTATATGGGGCAGATTGATGCGGAGACCCAGTGGCTTGAGAGCTATCATTCCCGTGGTGGTCACACCGAGAAATTAGAGTCTAATCCGGCGGATCGAGCCTCACTTTCGGAGTTGATGGCCACAAATGCCGACGACTACGACTTTCGCACATTGTCGTCCGAGATCGGCACGACCCGCTATGTTGGCCGCGATACGTTGACGGGCAAGCAGGTGGTGATTGACGGTGTAACCCTCGACGAAACCACGTTCGATCTGACTGCCTATGCGGCGGACGGGTCGTTTGCGTGGCGCACGCAGGGCCGCGAATTTATCAACCGCGAGTGGCGCATGTTTTTGTCTGGCACAAGCACGGTCACGACCCCGACTGACACATTTGAGAGAGACAGCACCCCAGTGGAATTCATCTTCCCTGACGAGGCTGGCTTTCTATCCTCTAAACCCAAGCACGGTTGCGGCGTCATGATGTCCGCGGCCCCCGAATTGCAGGAGTATTCCAATGACCACATTTGATGAAAACTGGGTTGTCGCCGAAGAGGCGAAGCGCAAGTGGATGGCTGAAAACGGCCTTTATGCAGACGCCGACGAGCATAGCTCTTGTGGTGTTGGTCTGGTTGTTTCCATTGAGGGCACGCCATCGCGCGGTGTTGTTGAAAAGGGCATCAACGCGCTTAAGGCGATCTGGCATCGTGGCGCTGTGGACGCGGACGGCAAGACGGGTGATGGCGCTGGTATCCATGTGCAAATCCCTGCGCCGTTCTTTTATGATCAGGTGCGCCGCACGGGTCATGAACCCCAGATGAACAAGCTGATCGCTGTTGGTCAGGTGTTCCTTCCCCGCACGGATTTTAGCGCCCAAGAGCGTTGCCGCACGATTGTGGAAACCGAAGTTTTGCGCATGGGTCACTACATTTATGGCTGGCGTCATGTGCCTGTGAACAACTCGGTTCTGGGCGAAAAGGCGAATGCGACCCGTCCCGAGATCGAACAGATCCTGATCCGCAACGAAAAGGACATTGACGACGAGCAGTTCGAGCGCGAGCTATATATCATTCGCCGCCGCATCGAAAAGGCGACCTCGATGATTGCCGGTTTCTACTTTTGTTCGCTTTCGTGCCGTTCGATCATTTACAAGGGCATGATGCTTGCCGAGCAGGTCGCGGAGTTTTACCCTGACCTAATGGACGAGCGCTTTGAATCGTCGTTTGCGATTTACCACCAGCGGTATTCGACCAACACCTTCCCGCAATGGCATTTGGCCCAGCCGTTCCGCATGCTGGCCCACAATGGTGAGATCAATACGCTGAAGGGGAACGTCAACTGGATGCGCTCTCACGAGATCCGCATGGCATCGAATATGTTCGGTGATCGCGCCGAAGATATTAAGCCGATCATCCCTGCGGGCGCCTCTGATTCATCTGCATTAGACTCTGTTTTTGAAGTCTTGGTCCGCGCGGGCCGTAATGCGCCAATGGCGAAAACGATGCTTGTTCCCGAAGCATGGGCACAGCAAGCCGTCGAGACAAAGCAAGCTTGGCAGGACATGTATGGCTACTGCAACGCGGTGATCGAGCCTTGGGATGGCCCTGCCGCCCTTGCAATGACTGATGGTCGTTGGGTCTGCGGTGGTTTGGACCGTAATGGCCTGCGTCCGCTTCGCTATGTTGTCACGGGTGACGGCCTGTTGATCGCGGGCTCCGAGGTCGGCATGGTTCCTGTTGACGAGGCCACTGTTGTCGAAAAGGGCGCGCTTGGCCCAGGGCAGATGATCGCGGTTGATATGACCGAGGGTCGTTTGTATCGCGACGAAGAGTTGAAGGACAAGCTTGCTGCTGCGCAACCGTTCAGCGACTGGGTCGAAAAGGTTGTCGATCTCAATGACATGATGCGCAATGTGCCTGAAAAGCCTGTCTTTACAGGAGCCGAATTGCGCAAGCGTCAGGTCGCGGCTGGCTATTCTATCGAAGATCTGGAGCAGGTTCTTGCCCCGATGGCCGAAGATGGCAAAGAGATGATCGCGTCGATGGGTGATGACACCCCGAGTGCGGTTCTGTCCAAGCAGTATCGTCCGCTGTCGCATTTCTTCCGTCAGAATTTCTCTCAGGTGACAAACCCGCCGATTGACAGTTTGCGCGAGAGCCGTGTCATGTCGCTTAAGACCCGCTTTGGAAACCTTAAGAACGTGCTCGACGAGGATGGATCACAGACCGAGATTTTGCTGTTGGAAAGCCCGTTTGTTGCCAACGCGGAATTCGACGAGATGATGAATCATTTTGGTGAAACGGTGACAGTGATCGACTGCACGTTTGCCAATGGCCCTGATGCGATGCGCAAGGGTCTGGAGCGTATTCGCGCCGAGGCTGCTGATGCCGTTTCGTCGGGCGCGAGCCACATTGTTTTGACCGACCAGCATCAATCGGAGACCCGTATCGGGATGCCGATGATTTTGGCCACAAGTGCGGTTCACTCCGGTTTGACCGCAAAGGGGTTGCGCACGTTCTGCTCGATCAATGTTCGCTCTGCCGAGTGTATGGATCCGCATTACTTTGCGGTGCTGATCGGTTGCGGTGCGACGACTGTGAACGCCTATCTGGCCCAAGACAGTATCGCGAACCGTATCGAGCGCGGTCTCATCGAAGGGTCGTTGCTTGACGCGGTGCGCCGATACAAGGCCGCTGTTGATGCGGGTCTGCTCAAGATCATGTCGAAGATGGGGATTTCGGTTCTGTCGTCTTATCGTGGCGGTCTTAACTTCGAGGCGGTTGGTCTGAGCCGTGCGATGGTTGCCGAGTATTTTCCCGGCATGCAGTCCCGTATTTCGGGTATCGGCACAACGGGTATTCAAGCCAAGACCGAAGACGTGCATGCCCGTGGCTGGAAAGGCCAAGCGGATGTGCTGCCGATCGGTGGTTTCTACAAGGCCCGCCGTTCAGGGGAAAAGCACGCATGGGAAGCGCAGACGATGCACATGTTGCAGGCCGCTTGCGCGAATGCGTCTTATGCGATGTGGAAGCAGTATTCTAAATCCATGCAGGCAAACCCGCCGATCCACCTGCGCGACCTGTTGGCAATCAAGCCGCTGACGACTGCGGTTCCGATTGAAGAAGTAGAGTCTATTACGGCTATTCGTAAGCGTTTTGTCACCCCCGGCATGTCGCTTGGCGCGCTGTCTCCCGAGGCACACCGCACCCTTTCGATTGCGATGAACCGTATCGGCGCAAAGTCCGATAGTGGCGAGGGTGGCGAGAGCCCTGATGATTTCACGCCTGAGCCAAACGGCGACAATGCGTCTGCGAAGATCAAGCAGGTTGCCTCTGGTCGTTTTGGTGTCACTGCCGAATATCTGCTCGCGTGTGAGGAGCTGGAGATCAAGGTTGCCCAAGGCGCAAAGCCCGGTGAGGGTGGTCAGTTGCCCGGCATGAAGGTCACGGATTTGATCGCAAAGCTGCGCCATTCGACCAAGGGTGTGACCCTGATTTCACCCCCGCCGCACCACGATATCTATTCGATCGAGGATTTGGCCCAGCTGATCTATGATCTTAAGCAGATCAACCCGAAGTGTAAGGTCACTGTGAAGCTTGTTGCCTCGTCTGGTGTTGGCACGATTGCCGCTGGTGTGGCCAAGGCGAAGGCCGATATTATTCTGATTTCGGGTCACAATGGTGGCACGGGTGCGTCTCCGGGCACGTCGATCAAATATGCGGGTCTGCCGTGGGAAATGGGTCTGACCGAAGCGCATCAGGTGTTGGCGATGAACAACCTGCGCGACCGTGTGACCCTACGCACCGATGGTGGTTTGCGCACGGGCCGTGACATTGTGATTGCTGCGATGCTTGGCGCCGAGGAATACGGGATTGGCACGGCTGCGCTGATCGCGATGGGCTGTATCATGGTGCGCCAGTGCCAGTCCAATACCTGCCCTGTGGGTGTCTGCACCCAAGACGATGATCTGCGTAAGAAGTTTACGGGGAGTGCCGATAAGGTTGTGAACCTGATTACGTTCTATGCCTCCGAAGTCCGCGAGATTTTGGCGAGCATTGGTGCGCGCTCACTTGATGAGGTGATTGGCCGTGCTGATTTGTTGACGCAGGTTTCGCGTGGCTCTGCCCATCTGGATGATCTTGATCTGAACCCGCTTTTGATCACTGTGGATGGCTCTAATACGATTGTTTACGACCGTGATAAGCCGCGCAATGCGGTTGACGATACGCTTGATGCGCAGATTGTTCAGGATGCCGCGCGTTTCTTGAATGACGGGGAGAAGATGCAGTTGGACTATGCTGTCCAGAATACACTGCGCACGATTGGCACGCGCACATCCAGCCATATTGTCCAGAAGTTCGGGATGCGTAACACGTTGCAGCACGATCACCTGACGGTGAAGCTGCGCGGGTCTGCGGGTCAGTCGCTAGGTGCGTTCGCAGCACCTGGTCTGAAGCTAGAGGTTTCGGGCGATGCCAATGACTATGTCGGTAAGGGCTTGTCGGGCGGCATGATCGTTGTGCGTCCGCCGATGAATTCGCCGCTTGTAGCATCAGAGAATACCATTATCGGAAACACGGTCCTTTATGGTGCGACTTCTGGTTATCTGTTTGCGGCGGGCCGCGCAGGCGAGCGGTTTGCGGTGCGCAACTCGGGCGCGTCTGTTGTGATCGAGGGCTGCGGGACCAACGGGTGCGAATACACCACGGGCGGCGTTGCTGTGATCTTGGGGTCGATTGGCGCCAACTTTGGTGCGGGTATGACGGGCGGCATGGCCTACATTTATGACCCTGACGGCACGGCGGATATTCTGATCGCGAAAGACACTTTGGTCACTTGTCCCTTGACCGTGGCGCATTGGGAAGGCGAATTGCGCGCGCTGATCGAGCGTCACCAGTTGGAGACGGGCAGTGTGAAGGCGGCGGCGATCTTGCTGGACTGGGACACTGAAAAGGCGAACTTTATCCAGATTTGTCCAAAGGAAATGCTGGTGCATCTCAAGCATCCGCTAAGCCATGAGCAAACGGCTATCCCTGCCGAATAGCGCGAATTGATCGTTAACAAATTGGAAACAACCAAGGCAAACCCGCCTTGGTTGTTTCTGTTTTGGGCACAGTTCTATCGAATTTGGGACAAATTGTATTTTTATACTCAGGTCACGGAAAACCGATTTGAGGATGAAAAAGCGCCGTGCCGACAAGTTATGTCGATCAGTTTTATTTAATCGATCCAGCGAACCCGCCGAGCGTGGGGACGACGCTGACGCCTGTCAGTTATACGCTCATTGATCAGAACGACGACAATGACTTTGACCGCTTTGATAACGATTCGATTAACGGGTTTGATATTCAAAGCTCATGGCCCGGAGACACGGTAACCGTTGATTTGCCCGGTGGCGGCAGTGTGACCTATACGGGCACGACGTTCTATTTAGCGGGCGGTGGCCGTGTATTCACCCCGACAGACGGGCAGACGTTAACGACGGCTGATTACAGTAGCGCAAGTTATGTCACGGGGCAGGGTCCGCTGGATGTCGCGGATTTGGGGCCGCCCTGTTTTGTTGCGGGCACGATGATTGATACGCCTGATGGCCCTCGCGCGGTTGAGGCCTTGCAGGTCGGTGACCTTGTCGAGACGATGGACAATGGTGTGCAGCCAATTCGCTGGGTCGGTTGTCGCACGGTGCGCGGGCGGGGCGATTTTGCGCCGATCCGTTTTGCGCCCAATGCGATTGGCAACGCGGTCGAACTCCTTGTTTCGCCGCAGCACCGCATGCTCATTGGTGGCTGGCGCGCCGAGTTGTTGTTCGGCGAGGACGAAGTGTTGGTCGCCGCCAAGCATTTGCTGAATAGCGATATGATCCATCAGATGCCTATGCCCGAGGTCGCATACCACCACATCCTTTTTGACGACCACGAGATCGTTTTCGCCCAAGGCGTGCCGAGCGAGAGTTTTCACCCTGGCGGCACAATACTTGATGGTGATGCGGCATTGCGTGCAGAGCTAAGTGCGTTGTTTCCTGCGCTTTGTGATGTGGGAAGCGGGTGGGATCGAAAGTGTGCCCGCCCCGTCCTTAAGGCGCGTGAGGCACGTGTGCTAAGTCGGATGCAGGCTTGACCCTCGCCCGTCCACTGTGACTTATGGGGGCATGGCAAGAGCAACCAAGAGCAAGAAGAAGCCGGCGAAAAAGAAAGCCGCATTCACGCGCCCGCGTCCATTGCGGTTTTTGATCCGCTGGGTTTTTCGGGCGTTGCTGATCGTCGTTTTGCTCGCGGCCCTGCTGACGGTGATATTCGCGGTGATTAATCCGCCCACGACTCCTTACATGGTGTCCGAGGGTCGCCGTCTGGGCGGTGTTTCCCAAGATTGGGTCGCGATGGAAGATATTGCGCCCGTGATGGCCCGTTCTGCTGTTGCTGCCGAGGACGCCAATTTTTGCCTGCACTGGGGGCTGGATGTGAAGGCGATCGAGGCGGCGCTGGATGCTGGTGGCGCACGGGGCGCATCGACGATTAGCCAGCAGGTGATCAAGAATGTGTTTCTGTGGCATGG
>CAKZNT010000082.1 GCA_937132065.1 uncultured Loktanella sp. | reverse complement strand
TGCAGGTGTGCGGCTTGGATTGAGTATGCTGGGCATGCAAATGGTGCTCAAGCATTGGTATGAAGAACAACCCATCGGTGCAAACAACACCCACAAGATCACCTTCTTGGCGGGAGAGGCGCTGTTTGATGAAGATGCGGTCCTTGGTCCGCGTATCATTGCCGCCGCGCATCGCATGATCGCTGTGACCAAGCGTCAGTCTCAAGAAAGTGACATTCGCATTGGGGTCAACATGCGGCGCAACGTGCAGCTTGCGACAGCCGCCGCGCCACTGGAGATCGCACGGCCAAGCGGCCTTGCTAAGCGGCCCACGGATTTCAAGCGTTCTATCGGCATTGCACCTGCCGCCGCATTGGTTGGCGTTGTGCGCCCCAAGGCTGTGGTCAAACGCCCTTCTCATTTTGCAGCCCAAATCGGTGCAATTGCTGGGGTGACGTTCACTCAAATCAACCGAATTTCTGCACAGGCAGCGTGAGGAAAATATGACAACTTACATCTCCCCAACGATCACAGACGTAGGCTTAAACGCCATTTTGTCCGCCACTCGACAAGGCCTTGAGGGCGACATCACTCACATCGCCTTGGGCGATGGGGGTGGGTCTGGCTACGATCCTAATCCTGATGCAGACGCGCTTCGCAATGAGCGCTTTCGCGTTGCTGTCGGTGGAGGTGAGCGCACGGGGCCAGCAACGATCACGTTGCAAGCTCTCCTTGATGACAGCCCTGCATTTTGGGTGCGTGAAGTTGGTTTCATCTTGGGGGATGGAACGCTCTTTGCGCTCTGGTCTGATGAGGCCAAGCCACTGCTCTACAAAACGGCGGATGGCGTTGTCGTTGTCGCGTTCACCTTGGCGCTAAGCGGTGTGCCAGAAAATTCGGTCAACGTCACGATTGCAGGGCCAGATGTGAACATCCTGCATGACCGTGAGTTCGCTCTGATCATCGCCAATCAAGCACGTTTTGCGTTGCGGCAATTCCAGTTTTTGGAAGCGCACAAGAAAATTCACGGAACATACTTAGGAGAACAATCATGACCACTGAAAACCAACAAATGCTCGAACGCCTTGGTGAGCTTACGGACGCGGTTCATGGCAAGCTCGGCGCAATAGATAGCCGCCTCAATGCCGTTGCCTCAACATGGGACAAATTGCGTGTCACGTGGTTTGTCGATCAGGCCACTGGCAACGATCAGAATGACGGGACCAAAGAAGCCCCGTTGGCCAGCATTCAAGAGGCCATCAACCGGACCCCGCCATATGGCAATCCCTACATCACGGTGCGCGGTCAATATCAAACCACGGAGCGCTATATCTCATGGGGCCGCGACGTTGCTTTGTTGGCAGGGTATGGCGCAGATTTCACTACCAATGCGTCACTGCGAACTAACCTGATCGTGACAGCCGATGAAAGCGCGGGGCGTATCGCTCTCAACTCCTTTGGGTCGATGTATCGCTCGGATTGGACCTTCTATGGCTTCAGCATCCAAGTGCCTTCCGCCACCGCTCTCACAGCAGCGCACCCCGGATTGAGCTACAATCAAACACTGGCCTGCTTTTTGAGCCGATCAAGCTCCACGCACGGTCCGGCTGGCGGGTTGCATTTCACCTATTGTGACATTGATCTAACAAATGATCCGTTTGGTTTTTTGTTCAGCAACACCCAAGGCGTTCACTTGGTCACTTCTGGTGTCAGCTACACAAATCCCATTGCTGGTGTTGTTCATCCCTCCATCCCTTCCGGTGCTTTGCCAAAGGACTATGGCCACGTGATCACCACCAACCTGACATCTCTATAGGAGAAAATTGATGCTTATTTCTTTCCAACACAACGGGGCCAGTTTTGAGAATTGGACAATTGAAGACGCCCAAGGCGCTGGTGTTCCACAAAACGTGATTGACACCGCTGTCAACGCCTCCAATCGGCAGTCTCAACGGAGCAAAATGCGGGCAAATATCGGCGCAAAAGCAGGTGATGATGCCTCACTTCTTGGGACAACATCAGACGCCGCAGCCTTGGCCATCTATGGGCTTGCTTCTCTGGTCGCAAAGCTATCAACAGCCCAATCTTTGGCTGACGTGCGCGAAGCCGCTGAGCCATTCGCTCAACTATCAGCAGGCTTTCTCACCAAGGTCGAAAACGGTGAAGTTTTGTTGCCTTTCATGCTCAAAGGTCTCGACACGGTTGTAGCCGATATTGAAACCCGCGCAACGGCTGTTTCACAAGCTTTGCAGGAAGCGTCTGAGGGCTGAATATGCCAAACGCCCCATGGCATAGAAAAGGCGGTGCGCGTGGTTATGTGACCACGCGCCCACTTGAATGGTGGATCGGCAAAGAGCACAGCATGTGGCTCTTGACTGTGCCGGTTGGCCGTGAATTTGAAAGCTCTGTGCCACGTGGTTTGCAGTGGCTTTTCTCTCCAGATGATCCGCTCTTTCTCAAGTCTGCGTGCATCCATGACACGCTCTTGGAAGAGGGCTTCCGGCAGGCCTTTGCAGACAGCCAATGGTTTGAAGCCGCCATGTCTGAGCACGCCCCGCCACTGCGCGTCTGGCTGGCTTACAGCGCCATGAGAGGCCGTCGCTTTGTGCTGTGGTCTTTGGGCCGATCACCAACTTACGTTTGAGGAATATCAGACCCATGTCACACGATTATCCAGACCCGATTGAGACAGAAGTGATGGGCTTTGCCGTGATGGTTGATGAGGCGCTTGGCCACCTCACAGTGACCCATGATGGCTCTCTCACATGGGATCAGCTCCAAGGGATCAAGTGCGCCGTTTGGGGCAATGAAGCCCGTGCGGTTGAGGTCTATCCGGCGTCCGCTGATGTCGTGAACAACGGCCAGTTTCGCCACCTTTGGTTGCTCGGTGAAGATGATTTCTGTCCTGATCTTTTGGGCCATGCAGCGCCACGCCTGACCTTGGAGCGGCGCTTCAATACGGCTTGGGACGCGGCCAATGGGTAGCGATCCGGCCAAGGCCATCGTCAATTCCAACGGTATCCGATTCCGCCATCGTCACATCTGGCGAAAGCGGCCGTCACCGTCAAAGGTGGCGTGGCTTCAGTCGTGACCTATCCGGGCGGAAAGAATGGCGCTGGCATCGCCCAACGCATCATCAACCATATGCCACCTCATCAGACCTACATTGAGGCCTTTCTCGGCTCCGGCGCTGTGCTGAGAAACAAGCGGCCAGCCCATCGCAACATCGGGATTGATCGCAGCGTTGAGGCGCTTGATCTGTGCCTTGAGCTGGCCGATCAGGCTGGCGTTGATCACAGTGAGTTTCGCCTACTGGATGGCGATGCGCTCAAGCTGCTACCATCGCTCAAGTCGATGGTCAGCGATTCCGGTGACATTCTGGCAAATCACTCCCAAACGCTGATCTATGCTGATCCCCCCTACATGATGGAGACCCGCAAAGGCGCTGACATCTATGACTTTGAGATGGATGATGAGGACCATGAGCGCCTCTTGGACATCCTGACAGAGGTCCGTTGCATGGTGATGATCTCAGGCTACCGATCACCGCTCTATGATGATGCTCTGCACCTCTGGCATCGCATTGACTACCAAGCACAGACGCGCCGTGGGCCGGTTGCTGAGAGCCTCTGGATGAATTTCAAGCCACCTGTCGCCCTGCATGACTATCGCCACCTTGGTGGTGATTATCGTGAGCGTGAGCGGATCAAGCGCAAAAAGGATCGGTGGAGAGCGAAGATTGCCAAGATGGATCGCCAAGAACGGCTGGCAATCATGGACGTTTTGACCAGTGAAGTGGCTGAAAACTGAGCCGCCATCAGGCCGAGAGCGTTGGAATTTCAGATTTGTTGTGCCAAAGGTAGTGAAAATCTGTGCCAAAGCTGGCGGCGCGCCACATTCACTCTGAATTAGCTGTTCTCGCGAATGCTGATCGCCACAAGTCAATGAACAACGATCTACGGTGCTGGTCACTCGCCACAAGCAATGTCGGCTCGATTGGTATTGGCCGCCGAGCGCTTTCGGAGAGGGGGCTATTGATGCCGTCGCTAACTAACCCCTCTGCGCGCAACAGATATTGCCCTTGGGCGGACAGTAGAAAGTCGAGAAGCAGTCGTGCTTCTGTTTTTCGCGCCGCGCCTTTGGGAACCATAAAGCTTCTGGAGAGGAACAGCGTATAGTCCTCGGGCTGGATGATTCCGATTTCGTCGGATGAAACACCGCCCGCATATGATCCCAACACATTGTATGCGATCAGGTATTCCCCTTTTGCGACCCCTTTGATGATTTCGGAGGAGCAACAAGTTGCGACAGCGCCAGTTCTTGCAAACCCTTCGAGAAGTGCACCGAATGTTGTGGCCTCGAGGCTGTCCATAAAGGCGAACAAATAGCCAAGGCCCGAAGCTTCGATATCATATGTGGCGATTTTTCCCTGATACATCGCGTTCGGCCTGCGCATCAGATCAAGAAGTTGAAACCGCGTGCGCGGGGCGTCAGCCTCGGGGACCAGCTCGGTATTATAGATGATGACGGCTGGTTCTTTTGTAATGCCCCACAATTCATCGCGCCACCTGCGGCTCGGCGGTAGGGCTGCCGTCTCAGCTGACAGATAGGGGCTTGCACAGGCGCGGTTCACAAGGTCGATCATCTGATGCACACCCGATGAAAATACAACGTCAGCGGATGTAGCATCGCCACTACAAGCCGCTAGGCTGTTGGCATAAAGCGCGTTTGACCCCCATTGTTCGTAGCGTAGCGAAATCGTGGGATTGGTCGCGACAAAAACCTCGAGGATCGGCAAGAGGATATCAATGTCAGTTGTTGATCTGATCGTCATATTGCGGCTGTTTAGAGATTCGGGCGGAATGCCTACGATGGCCTCTTGTGCCGCTACTTCTGTCAGGCTCAGACCCGCAACGACTGCGAGAGACAACAAATGGATGCCAAATCTAGTCATGGTCCGCTCCAATCACAGGTAAATCGATTGTGACCCGAAAGGTGTCATCAACGCAATCCATATAAAACCGCCCCTGAAATGCTTCTGCAACAGCACTTACGATGGATAGACCAAGCCCCGCGCTATTGCCTTTTGAGGCAGCGAACCGTTCAAAGTTCGCGCCAATGCGCCGCTGCACTTCGATGGGTGGCCCATCGCCTGCGTCTGCCACCCATAGCTGGGCGGAGGCATCAACTTGGGTCACACCAATGCGAACAGGTGACTGCCCGTGCCGTAAGGCATTATTAAGCATGTTCTTTGCTGCTTCGCGCAGTGAAATTTCATCGGCCAGCACGCAAACAGGATCATCCCCGATGACCAATTCTACGGTGATGTCAGGGGACAGCACATCGTGGTCTTTTGTCTCGATCACATGCAAGGCGATGTCACGCAAATCTACCCGCTCGGGGGGGGCGTTATCGGTGCGATGAATAACCAGCGCACGCGACAACATCTGGTCAAGCAGGCCGCCGAGGGATCGGGTTCTCTTGAGCAGCTTTTCGAGGCTTTGCTGTTGCTGTGCGGGTGAGGTTTCGTCCGATGCGTTTTCGGCATGCGCCCTGATTGCGGCCACTGGCGTGCGCAATTGATGGGCCGTGTCCGAAATGAGGTTTCGCATGGCGCCGACTTGCCGGTCCAGCCGACGCATGAACTGGTTCATTGCTGTGACGATGACGGCAACTTCGCTCGGCGCCTTGGTCGACATGGGCGTAAGATCATAAGGGTCGCGTGTCGAGAGGTCTGTGGCTATGTCCTCAAGTGGGCGCATAGCAGAGCGGATCACAAAATAGGCACTCGCAATTAGGACCAGTCCTGCGATGCTCATGCCGATCAGGGCTGTCTTGGTGAGTTCAAAAGCCAAGGCATTACGCGCGCGCAGCGTTTGGCCCACGGTCACATAAACGATGCCTGCATAATCGCGCTCTGCGAACCGCTGGGCTTTGGTCACAAAACGGGCATCTTCGCCTTGCAATGCAGCATCAAACAAGACGATGCTTTGTGGTCCTTGCGGCGGCGTTGTCGGGGTAGGGGCCTCTTGATACCCCGTCAGGAGCGCCCCTTTTGCATCGCGCACTGCATATGAAATGCGATCATCGACCGCGAGCGACAACAGCGAAAATGCCGAGACAGGCAAGTCCACGATTGGCGCTCCGTCTGTGATCTTGATCGATTCGGCGATATCTTGGGCAGCCCCTAACAAGAGCCTGTCAAAAGACTGTCGCGCCGCCTGCTTTCCATAGGCAAGTGATGCAAGCGCGACGATAATACCGCCAGCGGCAAGGAGCGCCAGCACACCAAGCATGACCCGCCCCATGAGCGAATGACGAAATCGTGCAATGCGGTGCTGCGCGCGGTCAGGCACTTTCAACGATCCGGTAGCCTAGCCCGCGCTGGGTTTCGATTGCAGCACCCGATCCGATGATCTTTTTGCGCAAACGACCGATGTATAATTCGATTGCGTTCAAGCCGACATCAACATCATCAAATGAATAAAGTCCCTCATAAAGACGTTCCTTGCCCAAGACCTGACGGGGGTGACGCATGAGCAATCCCAACAACGCGGCCTCGCGACGGGTTAAATCAAGGCGGTTTCCCGAATGTTCAGCCGAAAGCGAAGAGGGATGGAACACCAGATCGGCGATGCTAAGTGCATCCGTCTTCTGATCGGTCTCGCGGCGCAGCAAAGCACGCAGTCGTGCTTCCAGCTCACGTTGATCAAACGGTTTCACAAGGTAATCGTCTGCGCCGAGGTCTAGCGCGCTGACACGATCATCCACCGAGAAAAGCGCCGTCAACATCAGGACAGGGGTGCGGTCGCCGCCATTGCGCAATTCCCGCAATAGCTCGGTGCCAAGGCCGTCCGGCAAATTGATATCAAGCACAAGCGCATCATAGCGCTGGACGCTCAGAAACTCGCGCGCATCCGTAACGGTTTCCGCCAGATCACACGCCATACCAGAGCGGGCCAAGCGGGCCACAATGGCCTCGGCCATATCCGTTGCATCCTCAACAATTAGGATTCGCATTTGTGATTTTGCCCCCGATTTAAGCCATGCCCTGCGCAGTGATAGGTTCACGACAGGTTCACACCTTACCTCCTTTGCTTAGCCCGCTAGGAGGATTCTGTAAATTGCAGATGGACTAGCGGCGCATACATCAAACGCGCAAATTTGCGCAAACGGATCTTGTGGAGGAGATACCAATGTTCAATTCAACACGTCTAACTCTTGCGGCCCTCGTTGTCGGCGCGTCTGCGCTTTCAGCATCTGCCGAAGGCTTTACACCCGAGAACCCCGAGTGCATCGCACCTGCAAACCCGGGTGGCGGTTGGGATTTCACTTGCCGTCAGGTTGGCAAGTCCATGCAGGATCAAGGCTTGATCGAAAAGACAATGCAGGTTGTTAACCTCGCAGGCGGTGGCGGTGGCGTTGCATTCGCCGAGGTCGTCAACAAGCGCGGCGGTGACAACGACCTGATCGTTGCGGCATCAACTGCGACAGCAACACGTTTGGCGCAGGGCGCGTATCCTGGCAACAACATGGGTGAAGTGCGCTGGCTTGCGACAATCGGCGCGGATTACGGCGTTATCGCCGTTGCTGCCGATAGCGAGATCACTGATCTGACTGGTCTGCTTGACGCCATGAAGAACGACCCAACATCCATCTCTATCGCTGGCGGCTCTGCTGTTGGTGGTTGGGATCATCTCAAGGTGCTGATCGCTGCGAACGCTTACGGCATCGATGATGTGCGCGCTGTAAAATACATCGCATTTGATGGTGGCGGCGAGGCCGTAACACAGCTTTTGGCGGGTTCCGTGCAAGCCTTCACAGGTGACGTTTCCGAAGCCAAAGGTTTTGTCGAAAGCGGCGACATCCGCGTTGTAGCCGTGCTTTCACCAGAGCGCCTTGATGGCGATTTTGCTGATTACCCGACTGCACGCGAGCAGGGCGTTGATGCGATTGGCGCAAACTGGCGCGGTTTCTACGCACCGGGTGATATGTCCGATGCGGCATATGACGGCTGGGTTGAAAAGATCGCAGCGCTTTACGCAAGCGATGAGTGGAAAGGCGTCATGGCCACAAACGGTCTTGCACCGCTTGATCTGCAAGGGGCAGCGTTCCAGGAGTTTGTTGCAGACTCCGTTGCACAAATCGAAACGATCTCCCGCGAAATCGGCATCATCGAGTAACGCGATACCGTGATACTTCGGGGGCGCGGGAAACTGCGCCCCTTTCCCATTCCGCCAGAAACAACAGGAGATCGCCATGAGTGATCGTATTTTCGGCGTGTTCGGCGTGCTTCTCGCCATTGGTTTTGCAATCGCTGCGAGCCAGATCAAAGAGAGCTTTCTGTCAGACGCTGTTGGGCCAAAGGCCTTCCCTTATATTATCGCCACAGTTCTAGGCCTTTCGAGCGCCGTTATGGCATTGCGCCCCGATCCGGAACCGATTTGGCCACCATTTGCGCAATTCGCTGAAATCATGGCGGCAGCGGTCGTGATGATCCTTTATGCACAGTTGTTGCCCGAAATCGGCTTTGTCATCGCGACAGCCTTTGCGGCGGCTTACCTGTCATGGCGGCTTGGCTCGGGCATCATTGGCGCGTGCCTGACGGGTGTTGGCACATCTGTTGGCATTTACGTCGTCTTTCATCTTGTGCTCGGGCTCTCGCTCGCGCGCGGCCCGCTTGGGTTCTAGGAGATAAACAATGGACACATTTTCTAATCTCGCCGATGGCTTTGCGATTGCACTGACGTGGCAAAATATCGGGCTTGCACTGCTTGGGTGTTTTCTTGGCACGATCATGGGTGCTTTGCCGGGGCTTGGGCCATCAAATGGCGTGGCGATCCTTATTCCGCTTGCCTTTACACTGGGGCTGGCAGCGACGCCGTCCCTCATTCTATTAACCTCGGTCTACTACGGGGCGATGTATGGCGGGCGAATTTCTTCGATCCTGCTCAATATCCCCGGAGACGAGCCGGCAATGATGACCTGTCTTGACGGCTATCCGATGGCTCAAAAAGGATATGCAGGCGAAGCATTGTCCCTGTCAGGCATCGCATCCTTTGTCGGTGCGTTCTTTGCAACATGGGGGCTGATCTTTCTTGCACCGCAACTCGTCAAGATCGCGCTCTTGTTCGGGCCAGCCGAATACTTTGCGTTGTTTGCCCTCGCATTCATGACGCTGGGCGGGGTGTCTTCGACCAATCAGGCCAAATCGGCATTCGCAGCAGCGCTTGGCTTAGGGTTGGCGATGATCGGGGTCGATTCCCAAACGGGTGTGCCACGGTTCACCTTTGGCGAAGTCCACCTCTACGACGGTCTCGACTTCCTTGTTGCGATTGTGGGGCTGTTTGCCTTGTCAGAGGTGTTCATCTTTCTCGAAAACCGTCACGGCAAGTCGGATGCAAAGGGCAAGAAGCTCGTGATCGGTCGCTTGACGCCTCCGCTTTCGATGCTCAAGGCCTGCACACCGACAATGCTGCGGTCCTCTTTCGTCGGTTTTATCGCGGGTGTCTTGCCGGGGGCAGGGGCCTCGCTTGGGTCATTCCTGTCATACTCGCTCGAAAAGCGGATGGTAGATAAGGACAAAAGCTTTGGAACAGGTGACCCGCGCGGAGTCGCGGCGCCAGAAGCAGGTAATAACGCAGCTGCGGGGGGCGCGCTCGTGCCGATGCTTGCACTTGGCGTGCCGGGATCAGGGACAACGGCTGTCCTGTTGGCGGTGCTCTTGTCACTCAATATCACACCGGGGCCGCTGTTGTTCGCCAATAACCCTGACGTTGTCTGGGGGCTGATCGCAGCACTGTTTATCGCAAACTTCATGCTCCTTGCGCTCAACATCCCGATGGTCGGCCTGTTCACGCGGCTCCTTCTAGTTCCACCACGGGTTTTGATGCCTGTGGTCGCAATGGTGTCCTTCGTGGGCATCTACGGGATCTCGGGGTCGTCGTTCGATCTCCTCGTGATGATCGGCTTTGGCTTGATGGGGTGGATACTGCGCAAATTCGACGTGCCACTTGTGCCAATCATCTTGGGCACGTTGCTTGGCAATACCATGGAGAACAACCTGCGACGCGCGATCACGATCGAGAACGGAGATTGGTGGACCTTGATCGACAGCCCGCTGGCCATTGGCCTTTGGATCGTCGCGATCATCGGCTTTATCCTTCCGCTTATCTTTGGTCGTAAAGTAAAGTCGGGGATGCAGCGGCGCGACGAAGAAGGCGCATTGACTGACTAAGGCCGCGTCCCTGAGCCGAATACTGAGCGCCCCCACTATACTATAGTGGGGGCGCTCTTTGATTCTGGGGGTGACTCGCGTGAATCAAGAGAGTCGTGGGCTACAAACGGGGGCAAATCACCTGGACCGCGGCCTTGGCTTGCAATTTGGTCGAGTTATCCACAGGCTACGTGATGCTGAGCGGAATTTAGAGGGCCGTAGATCCATATAAATAAGGGGCTTGCGGGAAAAGTGCAGAAAGTTTGCGATTTTCGAAAATAGGGGTTGCGGGTGTTTGGAAGTAACCTTAGAACCCCCCTTACCGGCGAGACAGACACTGTAGCGGCGGGGCGCCAGACGGGCGGGACGGACTGGAAACGGACTGGACTGCTAGCGAGACGCGGAACGATTTGGAGATACTGATGGCGGGGCGCGCTGGATTGATTTAGCGCATCTTGTTAGTTTTTGTCTCCACGCTTTTTGAAATTGATATATCTGAAGAGATATGTGGGCGGTTTGGTTCAGTTCGATGGATCAGACGTCTGTATATCAACGCTCTTAGGACTTCGGTTCGATGATAGAGTGTCAGCTTCACTGTTTGGCGGCTTCTGGTTAACTTTGTTAACTGAAGCACAACAAACAGAGAAAATGCTAATTGGTTTCAGTAAGGCCAATTGGTAGATGTGCAGAGGTTCGAACGTCAAGGATAGCAACGTAAGTTGCTTTCAACTTGAGAGTTTGATCCTGGCTCAGAACGAACGCTGGCGGCAGGCCTAACACATGCAAGTCGAGCGCTTCAC
>CAKZNT010000081.1 GCA_937132065.1 uncultured Loktanella sp. | reverse complement strand
TGCGAACTGTAAACGAACCAGCGATGCCTTTGCCGTTCTTGCGAGCGATGCAGACGCCTTCGTAGTTCTGCACACGGGTGCGGGTGCCTTCTGTCACGCGGAAGCCCACGCGGATGGTGTCACCGGCTTTGAAATCGGGAATGGTTTTCCCGAGGGCGGCAATTTGTTCCGCCTCCAACTGAGCGATCAGATTCATCGCTTCTCTCCTATTTTGCTTGCGGTTGTTCCGCAAAGATGTGCGCGTCCTCAGAGCTTTGTGTCTTCTTCCGGGTCCCTGTTGTGCGTCGCACAATAAGCCCGCCAAAGGTCAGGTCGTCGTTGTTTTGTTAGCCTTTCGGCTTGGTCCCGTTGCCAGTTCCGTATGTTCGCGTGGTGCCCCGAGAGAAGAACTTCGGGTATCGCGCGATCGTTCCAGACAGCAGGTTTCGTGTACTGTGGGTGCTCCAAAAGTCCGTTAGAGAATGATTCTTCCTCAACGGACGCCTGATTCCCAAGCACGCGCGGTATAAGCCGCACTGTTGCATCAATCAAGGCCTGCGCTGCAATCTCGCCGCCTGTGAGGATAAAGTCACCAAGAGAGACTTCCTCGATGTTATATTCTTCGATGACGCGCTCGTCCACGCCCTCGAAACGCCCGCACAAAAGGATAATTCCGTCGCACTGCGCAAAGCGCTGGGCCATCTTCTGATCAAGGCGCTTG
The DNA here is from genome assembly GCA_937132065.1 of uncultured Loktanella sp. Taxonomy (GTDB): domain Bacteria; phylum Pseudomonadota; class Alphaproteobacteria; order Rhodobacterales; family Rhodobacteraceae; genus Yoonia. The sequence continues at coordinate 3,526 of CAKZNT010000081.1, read as the reverse complement.
CCGCGCGGGGACAGGTAGACCAGCGGCATCACGCCCTTTGATCCAGCCCGTGCCTCTGTGATTGCGGCCTCAAGCACGTCAGCGCGCAGCACCATGCCTGCGCCACCACCGGCAGGGGTGTCATCCACGTTGCGATGTTTGCCGATGCCGTATTCGCGCAGATCATAAGTCTGCATCTGCCAGCGCCCGTCTTGCAGGGCTTTGCCTGTCAGGCTTTCGCCTAAGACACCCGGAAACGCCTGCGGGAACAGTGTCAGGATTTGCGCGGTCCATGATCCGGCAAGGTCGGGTGTGTCGGTCATCAATTCACGCGGGGTGAATGTGGGGCGGATGGTCTTGCGGCCAAGCGACTTGTTTTTGGGTGTATCGGTCATGGACCTTGGATTAGCCCAAATGCCCCGCCTTGTGTAGTGACCTTAATCAAGCAGTGCCTTTTTGCGAATGTCGCGGGTTTCACCGTCAAGCCCGCTACGGTTCAGCGTCAGGATTTCGGCAATCGTGGCCGCGTCAGGTGACAGGTTTTGTCGCATGGGTTTGGCCAATAGCGCGCGTGTCACGGCGGGCAGCGGGAAGAGGTCGATGATCGGGGTCGCAGGCCCGAACTCGGTGTGGATCGTGTCTTCCAGTGCGGTTGTGAGCAAGGGCGTGTCCCCGAGGGCGGCGCGCGTGTCGTCGATTATGGGCTGAAAGTCGGCGGCGGATTGGTAGGTGGCCGCGTATGTCTCGAAGTCCATCTTGAGGTCGGAGGCGCGCAGGTTTTGCCAATAGCTGCTGCGCAGCCAGCTTTCCGCCTCGCGCGTCGAGAGGTAGAATGTGATCGGGAGCGTTGGCCCGAACACCTCTTGCAGCGCGTCCTTGATCGTCGCCATGAGGCTGTCGCAGCCTGCGTAACTTTCCTTGCCGCTGCGCCCGGGGATTAGCCCTGCGAGGTTCTCGGAGCTGATGCACAGATGCCGCTTTTTGCCGATGTCGAGCGTGCGCAGGAAGGTGACCAGCCGATAGTGGAATTCATCGCGCGAAAGCGGATCGCGCATGACCGAGTGCATCGTGGCGATTTTGGTGATCTCGTTGATGCGGGCGGGCAGCACGAGCGCCATATGTGGCCAGAGGTGCTTGCCGTTGGCTTGCAGGAATGACTGGATCGTTGTTGTGCCCGTTTTGTGGAACCCGGCGTGAACGACGATCTGTTGCATGCTTAATGGGCCTTCCAGCCGCCGAGGTTTGCCGCTTGGGCGAGCGCGTCTTTTTGGGCTGTGACAGCGGCATCGGGGAGCTTGGAGCGGTTCAGCTTGAGGAACTGTTCCCAGAGCACGTCATCGGGGCCTTCATTGCCTTTCCCGACGGGGGTTAGGTTGGCGCGCACGCCTTCGGGCACGTTCATTTGGTCCACAAGTGCGGCGCCGGGTCCAAGCGGATGGCGCATGGCGTCTGACATGGGCATGAACATCACAGGCAAGGGGTCAAGGGCGGTGGCCACTTGAGTGATGACGCCATCAAGGTCGGCGGCGTCCCGATAAAGCGCCTCGTATTCGGCGAAATCCATGGTCAGCCGTTGCCCGCGCAAGTGCTGGCGGTAGGCGCTGAAAAGCCAGTCATAGCTGTTGCGCGTGGTGAACAAAAGTTTGACCTGCGCGTCAGGAAATCGCTCTGCGAGGTAGCCTGCGACATAGGTCATCAGGATCGGCACAGCGCTATAATCCTTGACGGTGCCAGTGCCGGGCATATGACCCGAGAGCCCCTCGCTGCTGATCAAAAGGTCACGGTCGTCGCGCACGGGAAAGTCCTCGAAAGCGGCGTCTAGCAGCCCGACCATATCGACAAGATGGAGCGGATTATTGCTGCGCGAGAAGGTCGCAGCCAAGCGCACAACAGGTTTCAAGTGCCGCATCATGCGCAGGTCAAAGAACGGCTCGAGCGCCTCGCGGTTCAACCACAAGAAATGCTGCATCGAGCTCGTTCCGGTCTTGTGAAACCCAGGATGCAAAAGGATTTGGCGCATGGGCGGGAACAGTCCAGTTAGTGAATTGGCTCGCGCCTATTGAACCCGCTTTTGCGCGCTAGGTAAAGCGATCAGGCCTCGGGAAACGCGCCGTCGGGGGCATCAACGATGATCCGCCCCGCAGAGAGGTCAACTGTGGGCACATTGGCGAGGGTAAAGGGCAACAGCACGGTTTCCGATTGCCCGACCAGTTGGATTTCGAGCAGGTCGCCTGCGCCGTGGTTCACAACTTTCTTAACAGTTCCAAGGGGTTCGCTGCCTGTATCAAGCACGCTTAGCCCCTCGAGATCAGCGTAGTAATACTCGTCGTCGGGCAGGTTTGGCAGCTTTGAACGCTCCGCATAAAGCGAGACATTGCGCAGGGCGTCGGCCTCTTCTTTGGTGTCGATCCCCTGCACACGGGCGGTAAATCCACCTTTGACGCGGCCTGTCATGACCAGCATCGGAAAGGTTTTTCCGTCTTCGGTCGTGAGCGGGGCATAGTCCGCAATGGATTCCGGATCGGCGCAAAACGACTTGAGGCGCACCTCGCCAACAACCCCGAATGCACCACCAAGTGTGCCAACAATGATACGATCAGTCATGCGTAAACTCCTTGGCAAAACCCTGTCCGACAGCAGGTCTGTGCGAAAGAGTAGGGGGCTGTGCCCGAGCGCAAAGGCCCGGGCACAAGGTCGCTTATTCTGCGGCAGCTTCGTCTGCTGCGGCTTCTTCTGCAGGTGCTTCTGCTGGTGCTTTCGCAGCTTCGGCAGCGTCAGCTACTTTCTTTGCTTTTTCTTCAGCGCGTGCTTTTGCGGCCTTACCTGGCTCACCCTTTTTCAGGTTTGCGCGGTCTTTCTTAGGCAATACGCCAGCAGCTTCCAACATGCGGGAAACGCGGTCGGTTGGCTGTGCGCCGTGGCCCAACCAGTACTGAACACGTTCCATGTCCATTTTCACGCGGTCTTCGGAATCCTTTGGCAGCATTGGTGCATATGTGCCGAGCTTCTCGATGAAGCGGCCATCGCGTGGCATGCGGCTGTCTGCTGCAACGATTGCGTAGTGAGGGCGCTTTTTAGAGCCACCGCGTGCGAGACGAATTTTCATAGCCATGATAGATAGTCCTTTGTTTTTAGATAATTAGGCGGGGCAAATCCCCAACCTAGGATTGGTGTTGTTTGTGGTGTTGGATCACTTCCTGAATAATGAAATTCAGGAATTTCTTGGCAAACTCAGGGTCCAGATTGGCCCGAGTTGCAAGGTCGGTCAGCCGTGCGATCTGTGCCTCTTCGCGGGCGGGATCGGATGGCGGAAGGTCATGTTCAGCTTTCAAAACGCCCACAGATTGTGTGTGCTTGAACCGCTCGCCCAAGGTATAGACGAGGATCGCGTCGAGGCGGTCGATGCTTTCGCGGTGCTCGGCGAGCAGGGCGGCGGCGCGTTTTGTATCGCTGGATGTGGTCATAGAACTACCCCTTTTGGCACGGGATGGCGGTAAACGAGCGTTTCCGGTGTCGGCCCTTTGGCTGCGACATCGAGTTTCGCGCC
>CAKZNT010000080.1 GCA_937132065.1 uncultured Loktanella sp. | reverse complement strand
GCTATGGGCACGCTACGCCTTCTCGAGGCCATTCGGTTCCTTGGCTTAGAGAAAAAATCAAAATTTTATCAGGCGTCGACGTCTGAGCTTTATGGTCTGGTGCGTGAAACACCGCAGACAGAAACCACACCGTTCCACCCGCGTTCACCTTACGCTGTCGCGAAAATGTATGCCTATTGGATCGCTGTGAACTACCGCGAGGCTTACGGCATGTATGCGTGCAACGGCATCTTGTTTAACCACGAGAGCCCGCGGCGCGGCGAGACATTCGTGACCCGCAAGATCACCCGTGGTCTGGCCAACATCGCGATGGGTCTGGAAGACTGTCTTTATATGGGTAACATCGACGCGCTGCGCGACTGGGGTCACGCCAAAGACTATGTGCGTATGCAGTGGCTGATGTTGCAGCAAGACGAGCCAGAAGACTACGTTATCGCGACTGGCGTGCAATATACCGTGCGTGAGTTCATCACATGGTCGGCGCGTGAATTGGGCATCGAGCTTGAGTTCAAGGGAACGGGCGTTGACGAGGTTGCGACTGTGGCCTCCATCACAGGTGACAAAGCACCCGCGCTCAAGGTTGGCGATGCCATCATGAAAATCGACACCCGCTATTTCCGCCCCGCAGAGGTGGAAACCCTGCTGGGTAACCCTGCGAAGGCCAAAAAGAACCTCGGCTGGGTTCCTGAAATCACAGCCCAGGAGATGTGCGCCGAAATGGTCGAGGAAGATCACAAATCCGCACAGCGCACAGCGCTTCTCAAGGCGCACGGTCTGGAACTGCCCGTCAGCGTCGAGGGTTAACCCATGCGCATCTATGTAGCAGGGCATCGCGGCATGGTTGGCGGTGCGATCCTGCGCCAGCTGCAAGGGCAGGGGCATGATCTGGTCACGGCCACCAGCGCAGAGCTTGATCTTACTGATCAGGTCGCAGTGCGCGATTTCATGCAGGCGCAAAAACCCGACGCTGTCATTCTGGCGGCGGCCAAGGTGGGCGGGATCATCGCCAATAACACCTACCCTGCGCAGTTCATCTACGAGAACCTGATGATTGAATGTAACGTCATTCATCAGGCCTATGCTGCGGGCTGCATGCAATTGCTGCAACTTGGATCATCGTGCATCTATCCGCGTGCCGTGGCCCAGCCAATGTCGGAAGATGCGCTGCTTACGGGCATATTAGAGCCTACAAACGAGCCTTACGCTGTGGCCAAAATCGCGGGTATCAAGCTGTGCGAAAGCTACAACCGTCAATATGGCACGGACTACCGGAGCGTGATGCCGACCAACCTTTATGGCGAGGGCGACAACTTTCACCCCGAAAATTCCCACGTGCTGCCCGCGATGATCCAACGGTTCCATAACGCAGTGCAAGACGGGTTGGACGAGGTGGTGATCTGGGGCACAGGCACACCGCGCCGCGAATTCCTGAACGTCGAAGATATGGCAGCGGCATCACTGTTTGTGATGAACCTTGATCGCGCCACCTATGAGGCCAACACCGATCCGATGCTGTCCCACATCAACGTGGGCACGGGCACGGATGTGTCGATCCTCGAGGTCGCGCAGATGATCGCCGGGGTCACGGGCTTCAAGGGCAAGATCACCTGCGACACATCAAAGCCGGACGGCGCCATGCGCAAGCTGATGGACGTTGGCCGCTTGTCCAAAATGGGCTGGAATGCGCAGATCGACCTGCGTGACGGGCTGGCTCGCACATATACATGGTATCTCGCGCAACTGGCTTCGGGTGCGGCTGTGCGCGCGAAATAATTCCATATTTGGGCCATTATTGACGCTATAATGGGCCGCAGAGCAGATAAAAACAGCAACCAAAAGGGTGCGTATTATGACGATTACACCAGTTATTCTATGTGGCGGGTCCGGCACACGGCTATGGCCGCTTTCGCGCAAAAGCTACCCTAAGCAATTCTCGGCCTTGATGGGTGAGGAAAGCCTGTTTCAGGCCTCTGCGCGCCGACTGACGGGCACGGATTATGCGGCGCCTCTGGTGGTCACGGCCAACGCCTTTCGCTTTATTGTGACCGAGCAACTTGACGGCGCGGGGATCAAACCAAGCGCGGTGTTGATTGAACCTGCGGGGCGTGACACTGCGCCCGCCGTTCTCGCCGCCGCCCTGCATCTGGCCGCAACCGACCCCGAGGGGATGATGCTGGTTGCGCCTTCCGATCACGTCATTCCTGACACTGATATTTTCAACGCCACTGTTGCCGCCGCGATCCCTGCGGCCAAGGCTGGCCAGCTTGTGACATTCGGGATCAGCCCCGATCGTCCTGAAATCGGCTACGGCTATCTGGAACTGGACGCCGCCCCCTCTGGCGAAGCGGCCCCTGTGCCGCTCAAGTCCTTTGTCGAGAAACCTGACGAGGCGACCGCCACGGCGATGCTGGCCGAGGGGCGGTATCTGTGGAACGCTGGGATTTTCCTGTTTTCTGTGCCGACCATACTGGCGGCTTTCAACACACATGCACCTGCATTGGTCACAGCTGTGCAGGGGGCGATTGATGCGGCGAAATCCGACCTCGGGTTCACCCGACTGGACCCTGCCGCATGGGAAAAAGCAGACCCTATTTCGATTGATTACGCGGTTATGGAGAAGGCGGGCAACCTGTCAGTCGTGCCTTACACGGGGCGTTGGTCCGACCTTGGCGACTGGGCTGCGGTCTGGCGCGAGACGCAAA
>CAKZNT010000079.1 GCA_937132065.1 uncultured Loktanella sp. | reverse complement strand
GCAATCGGCGAGACAATCAAGGTTCAGGTGATCAAGATCAACAAAGAGACACACCGTATCTCCCTCGGCATGAAGCAACTTCAGGACGATCCATGGGATGCAGTGGAAGCCAAGTTCGCACTTGAAACAGTGCACACTGGCCGCGTCACCAACATCACCGACTACGGCGCATTCGTTGAGCTGGAAGCTGGCGTTGAAGGTCTTGTGCACGTTTCCGAAATGTCTTGGACAAAGAAGAACGTCCACCCGGGCAAGATCGTTTCTACATCTCAGGAAGTAGAAGTGATGGTTCTGGAAATCGACAGCGCCAAGCGTCGCGTTTCCCTTGGCCTCAAGCAGACACAGCGTAACCCATGGGAAGTCTTCGCAGAAGGCAATCCAGAGGGCACTGAAGTTGAAGGTGAAGTTAAGAACATCACTGAATTCGGTCTGTTCATCGGTCTCGAAGGCGACATCGACGGCATGGTTCACCTGTCCGACCTGACATGGGAAGGCCGCGGCGAAGACGTCATCGGCGATTTCCGCAAGGGCGACATCGTGAAAGCTAAGGTTGCTGAAGTTGACGTTGAGAAAGAGCGCATCTCGCTCTCCATCAAGGCACTCGACGGCGATCCGTTTGCAGAAGCAATCGGCGGCGTTAAGCGTGGGTCTGTGATCACTGTTGAAGTGACCAAGATCGAAGATGGCGGCATCGAGGTTGTATACGAAGGCATGACATCGTTCATCCGTCGTTCCGACCTGTCGCGTGATCGCGCAGAGCAGCGCCCAGAGCGTTTCGGCGTAGGCGACAAGGTTGACGCGCGCGTAACCAACATCGACTCCAAGACACGCAAACTGGGTCTCTCGATCAAAGCACGCGAAATCGCTGAAGAAAAAGAAGCAGTCGAGCAGTTCGGGTCGTCCGACTCCGGCGCATCTTTGGGCGACATCTTGGGTGCGGCACTCAAGGGCGACGAATAAGTCACCCGCCTAGACAAATAGAAAGCCCCGCAGCGCAATCTGCGGGGCTTTTTTTATGTGGCGAGTGGCGTCAAACAGACCAGATTTCGCGTAGCGTGACATGAATTCGAATGACGACTGCGCCTGCGAATCGGCTCGTCAGGTCACGCGGGCAACTCAGAAAAATCGAACATCGTCGAATAGATGACCCTAATCAAAGGGTTGCAGGGCGCTAATATCTTGCGAAAACGACATTTTTCCTGTCCCTAGGCCTTAGGTCACTGTTTCTTGAAATAAATTTAGCCCCTATAGTCGTCGACAGCGCGGCATCAGATCGCGCCAGAAATGATGAAAACCTTTGGGGGGTTACCACTCATGATCCGGTCGGAACTGATTCAGAAGATCGCGGACGAAAATCCGCACCTCTATCAACGCGACGTCGAAAATATTGTGAATACGATCTTTGAAGAAATCACAGGGGCGATGTCCAAAGGGGATCGCGTCGAATTACGCGGTTTTGGCGCGTTCTCTGTCAAAAAACGCGATGCGCGCGTGGGCCGAAACCCGCGCACAGGCGAAAGTGTCGCGGTTGAACAAAAGCACGTTCCTTTCTTTAAGACGGGTAAGCTGCTACGCGATCGCCTGAACGGTAACTAAGAGGTAACCCATGAAAACCCTACGCTATGCCTTTTGGGCAATTGTTGCTCTGATTCTGATCCTTGTTGGATTGGCGAACCGTGGCATGGTCACATTGCGCGCGATGCCAGAGGCATTCAGCAACGCATTGGGCATTTCACCCGACGTTCAAATGCCGCTGTTTGTGGCTTTGTTTATCGGGGTTGGTGTGGGGCTATTGATCGGCTTCATCTGGGAATGGATCCGCGAATACCGCCAGCGCGCAGAAGCACGGGTGAAAGCACGCGAAGTTGACGCCTTGCGCCGTGAACTGGCCGCGCTGAAAACAGCAAAAGCGCCAAAGGGCGACGAAGTATTGGCACTGCTGGAAAGCTGATGCCGCTGGAAACACGCGTCAAAATTTGCGGCCTCTCCACGCCAGAGGGGGTCTTGGCGACGACCGCGCATGGGGCAGCCTACGTGGGCTTTGTGTTCTTCGCAAAATCGCCCCGCAACGTCAGCATCCAGACCGCGCGCGCGCTTGCCGCTGACGTGCCTGTGGGCACGGCCAAGGTCGCGCTTGTCGTGAACGCCGATAACGCCACGCTCGACGCCATCACGGATGCCGTTCCGCTCGATATGTTGCAGCTTCACGGATCAGAAACGCCCGAGCGGGTGCTTGAAATCAAGGCGCGCTATGGCTTGCCCGTGATGAAGGCGGTCGGGGTCGCTGACGCAAGTGATCTGGCCGCACTCGATACCTATAACGCAGTCGCCGATCAAATCCTCGTCGACGCAAAACCACCAAAAGACGCGGACCTGCCGGGCGGCAACGGGCTTTCATTTGACTGGACCCTCATCGCTAAACGGCGCTGGCCAAAGCCTTGGATGCTTGCAGGCGGACTAACACCCGAAAACGTCGCAGAGGCCATCGCCCTCACAGGCGCGCCGCAAGTCGACGTATCCTCAGGCGTCGAATCCAGCGCGGGTGTCAAAGATGCAGCCAAAATCGCCGCCTTCATCGCGGCAGCACGGGCAGAATAGGCACTAGAATATTCGCCCGCTTCGTCGTAGAAAATGCAACGAAATACAGGGGACGGATATTATGTCAGACGATCTATTCAACAGCTTCATGAACGGCCCCGATGAAAATGGTCGCTTTGGCGATTTCGGCGGGCGGTTCGTGTCCGAAACCCTGATGCCGCTGATCCTCGAGCTGGAAGAGCAATACAACTTCGCCAAAACCGACGATAGCTTCTGGTCCGAGATGAATGACCTCTGGACCAACTATGTTGGCCGCCCGTCACCGCTTTATTATGCCGAACGCCTGACCGAGCATTTGGGCGGCGCGAAAATTTACCTCAAGCGCGACGAGTTGAACCACACAGGCGCGCATAAAATCAACAACGGGCTGGGCCAGATCATTCTCGCGCGGCGCATGGGCAAAACCCGTATCATCGCCGAAACAGGGGCAGGGCAGCACGGCGTTGCGACCGCGACTGTCTGCGCGAAATTTGGCCTCAAATGCGTGGTCTATATGGGTGCGCATGACGTTGAACGCCAAGCGCCAAACGTGTTCCGTATGCGCTTGCTTGGCGCTGAAGTTGTGCCCGTGACCTCCGGTCGTGGCACGCTCAAGGACGCGATGAACGATGCGCTGCGCGATTGGGTCACCAACGTGCGCGACACTTTCTACTGCATCGGGACTGTCGCGGGGCCACACCCTTACCCTGCAATGGTGCGCGATTTTCAGGCGATCATCGGCAAGGAAACCCGCGAGCAAATGCAAACCGCCGAAGGGCGTCTGCCCGACACCCTCATCGCTGCGATCGGTGGCGGCTCTAACGCAATGGGCCTGTTCTTCCCGTTCCTTGACGATAAATCCGTCAATATCATCGGCGTCGAGGCGGGCGGCAAAGGCGTAAACGCCAAAATGGAGCACTGCGCCTCGCTCACAGGCGGGCGGCCGGGCGTTCTACACGGCAACCGCACGTATCTGTTGCAAGACGACGATGGGCAAATCCTCGAAGGGTTCTCGATCTCTGCGGGCCTCGATTATCCGGGGATCGGACCAGAGCACGCATGGTTGCACGAAATCGGGCGGGCGCAATATGTCTCGATCACCGATGTCGAGGCGCTTGAGGCGTTCCAGCTCTCGTGCAAGCTCGAAGGGATCATCCCCGCGCTCGAGCCATCCCACGCCCTTGCGCATGTGATGAAGATCGCACCGACCCTGCCAAAAGATCACCTTTTGGTCATGAACATGTGCGGGCGCGGCGACAAAGATATCTTTACCGTTGCCAAGGCGCTTGGTTTTGAAATGGGCGAGTTCGCCTAACTATCGTCGGCTTGCACACTTGGCGTGCGGGTCAGGTATAGCACATCAAACTCGCTTTCGTTGACGGGGGCGGGAAACAGGATGCGGGCCGTGTTGGGGCCGGATTGTTCCACGATACCGATCTGGGGTTGATGCGTGCCATTGCCAAAATCTTCGGCTGGCAGGTCGCCGTATTGCATCGGCTCGTCAATTGCGACGTATCCGACACCCAGAAAAATCATCGCACCATCTTGCATGGTCACGCGGCCAATCGTGCGTTGGGAACCAGTCAGCTTTTCAAACGTGAACGCCGTCCCGTCAGGGGTAAAGACACAACTGAACTGGGCGTAAACGGTCAAGGCGCTTAATCCGCCAAGCTTCATCGTGCGGCAGTCCCACTCTCCTGACAGTGTTGTCGCCAGCGGGGCGAGGGGCGCACCCGCGAGCGCCTCTTGCAATAGGTCCACATCGCCACGCGCACCACCTGCAAAGGCCTCAAGTAGCGCCTTGCCTGCACTTTCATGAAACCCATCAAGGCGGGTCTGCTCTTGGGCGCGCATGGGGGCGTTTTCGGCCTGCACCGCGGTGGCAAGCAGCAGCAAAACAATCGCGGCGCGGATCAAAACACATCACTCCCGTATAGGCGCAGCACATCAATCGGGACGATCTCAAGGGCGCGCACATGGGTCGCATGCAGATTGACCAACGGGGCACAGCCCTCGTCATGGGCCTGCAAGAACCTGCTGGCACAAAGACACCAGCCATCTCCGGCCTTTAAGCCGGCAAAGCCGAACGCAGGGTTCGGTGTGGTCAAATCATTGCCAACATATTTCGAGAACGCCAGAAACTCGTCCGTCATAATCGCGCAAACGGTGTGGCTGCCTTGATCTTCGGCGCAGGTGTCACAGGCACCATTGCGAAAATAGCCGGTGACAGGATCGGCTGAACAGAGCTGCAATACGCTGCCTAACACGTTGAATGAAGGATCTTTTTCCAATTTAGTCCAAGCTCTCGGCAATTTCGCGGAAGGCCGCGAGGTTCTGGTCAAACGCGCCTGCCTCACGAAACTTGCGGTCGGCAGCATGGCTGGCGATCACCACGTTTCGGGGCTGGTCGATGTAAATATACTGGCCATAAATGCCGCGCGCCATGAACTGACCAGCGGTCGATCCAACGGGAACCCACCACTGATAGCCGTAACCGATCTCGCCTTCTGCGGTCTTGGCCGAGGGGCGCGTGCTTTCGGTTATCCACGCTTCAGGCACAATTTGCTGGCCCTCCCAAATGCCGCCATTGGCGATCATCTGGCCAAAACGGGCGTTGTCGCGGGTCGTCGTGTTCAGCCCGCCGAGGACAAATTCGACGCCATAGCCGTCTGTCAAAAAGGAGGGATCAGCCTCGAGACCGAGGGGGCCAATGACCTTTTCAGTCATCAACTCCGCGATGTTGCGGCCCGTCGCACCGCGAATAACCATGCCGATGACATGGGTGTCAATCGAGACATACTGCCAGTGATCACCCGCAGGGGCATCGCGTTCGGTCAGATCGGCAGTAAAGGCATCCATCGAGCGACCCAATGCGAGGACGCGGCCCATCTTGTTGATATCGGACGAAAATTTGAGGTAGTCTTCGTCAAATGTGACGCCCGACGACATCTGCAAAACGTTGCGGATCGTCGCGCCGTCATAGGCAGAGCCGGCCAGCATCGGCACATATTTTGTGACCTGATCGTCGATGCTCGCGATGGCACCCTCATCGAACAGGATACCGAACAAGACCGAAAGATAGGACTTGGACACTGACCAGTTGATGCGCAAATCTTCGGGCTTTGTGCCAAGGAAATAGTTGTCGACCACGCGCTGACCATCCTTCAACACGACAAGAGAGGTGACCGAGCGATCAGTGATCCACTGCTCGATGCTTGGCGACAGGGCAAGGGATGCACCCTGATCGAGAGGGGCAGGGTCGTCCACCGCGCGGGCAAGGGGGACGGTCAGAAATGCGCGGTCCATATGCGAGAAATTGGTGACGATATTTTCTTGGGAAAACAGCGAGTTCACGGCCATCAGGCGGGTCAGCGCCTCACGTTTCCAGACGCCGACGACAATCGCGGCAAGGGCCAAAGCCAGCACGATGCGGAGCACCCATTTCAACACGGTCTTCATGTCCAACCCTCCCATTTCACCCAGCGGCCATGAAAATCGGCACGGCCAAGGTCAACTTTGATATCATCAGGCCAGATGCGCAATGTCAAAGCCGCGCCCGCGCCCTGACCATCGGCTTCCATGCCGAACCATGCAAGGGGCGCATCAGCCGTTGCCGCTGCCCCTGCTGTTTCGATCATCGCAGTGCCGCGCGCTTGGGCGGCGGCGGGAAAATATTGCCATGCTACCGTGTGGTAAATCAGGTGGCACTGACCTGCCCTATGAGAGAGGCGATCTGATAGCCAAGTGATTGCATCCGCGCGATCAACCTTTGCGTCAAAAGCGGAAATCGCCGCCTCTGTGCGCTGCAAACGGTCAGGCTGGTCGGGCCAGAGATAGGCACGCAAGCGGAGGGCATCGGTTGGGTCATTTGGATCAAGCGGGTTCAAATCAACGCCGCGCCGGGCGACGACGACGGGGTCGGCGCCGGGCGGCGCTGGTCCCTCCCAATCAGGTGACAGCACAACGTCAGCCTTGGCAGGGCCAAACCGGTGTCCTGCTACATCCAACCCATAGCGATCCCACATCAGGTTCAAGCCACCACTTGCGCCCAATTCGGAGAGCCTTATCGGTAAGCCAAAGCGGTTGGCCAGCACATGCCCCGCAGCGATAAGCACCGCCGAGCGGCGGACCTCGTTGGTTTGCGGCGCACCAGCGACCCAAGCGGTCAGAAACCGGTCTTCGCGCGCCATCGCATCGCAAACAGCCACCCAAAGCTGATCGTCGCTCACGACATGGGGCGGATAAAACGCCCCGAGGCGGTCACCGTTCAAAACCAAAGCATGCAAGCCACCCGCTAGGCGTAGCGGCAATGATTGCGCGCTTGGACCGATGTCGCCTTCCCATGCAAAGAACGTGTCGCGCAACGGTGTGTCAGGCCAAGCGCGGCGCGCAAACAGCCCACATAACTGCGCCATAAAAGGCGACCCAAGATCGGCGCAAGCCTTGCCTTGAAACGCAAATGCCTGTGCTAAGGCGGCAGGTGTCATTTAAACCGGTCCGTCAATTTCTGAAGCGGCGTGCGGGTGTCCTCTGGCGCGGGATCTGGCGCTGCTTTCGGCTTGCTGGCCTTGGTCGGCGCAGGCGTGGTGCTCGAGCGGGCAGGGGTCAACCGCAGCCCGATCGCATTGAGAAACTTGGGGCTATCGCCAGCAACCAAATGCGCGATCCCATCCGAAATACCGCGCAATTCGTCGTCCAGCCACGCGGCATCTGCCTTCGGGAAATCACGCAATACAAATCCGGGAACGGCATCTTTGTGGCCGGGGTGGCCAACGCCCATGCGCACGCGGGCATAGTCCGCGCCAATATGGGCATGGATCGAACGCAAGCCGTTATGACCCGCATGACCGCCACCAACCTTGCAACGGATCTTGGCGGGGGCGAGGTCAATCTCGTCGTGAAAAACGATCACATCAGCAGGGGTTAACTTGTGAAACCGCATCGCTTCGCCAACGGCTTGGCCCGACAGGTTCATAAAGGTTTCGGGCTTGAGCAGGATCACCTTCTCGGAGCCAAACCGGCCCTCGGATACCTGCCCCTGAAATTTGGCACGCCACGGGCTAAACCCGTGCGCAGATGCGATTTCATCCAAGGCCATAAAGCCGATGTTGTGTCGATTACGCGCGTATTTCGCGCCCGGATTGCCGAGGCCAACGATAAGTTTCATGGCGCAAACCTACCTGCGTTCTGACGGCATGTCAGCACCCATTGGCGCATAAAAAAGGGGCGCCCGAAACGGACACCCCAATCTTTTCAAATAAGCGGTTAGGCTTACTCTTCAGCAGCTTCATCGCCAGCAGTTGGGACAGCGTCTGCCGCAACTTCTTCGCCTTCGTCTTCGTCGTCAGCAAGCAATGCACGTGGTGCAGAGATGTTTGCGATGACAAAGTCGCGGTCGATTGTTGGCTTTGCGCCTTCTGGCAAAGTAACGTCAGTGATCGAGATGGTGTCACCGATCTGCACTTCTGCCAAGTCAACAACGATGCTGTCAGGAATGTCGCCCGCAAGCACTTCCAATTCAACTTCGTTACGCACAACTGTCAAAACACCACCAGCCTTGAGGCCAAGGGATGTTTCTTCGTTGAGGAACTCAACAGGGATGTTCAACTTCACGCGGCTTGTGCGCTTCAGGCGCATCAGGTCGATGTGTGTAGGCAGGTCTTTAACAACGTGACGCTCAACTTTACGGCAGATGACACGAACATCATCGTGGCCTTCAATCTTGAGGTTCTGCAAAGTCGACATAAAGTGACCCTTGCGCAGACGTGTCAAAAGGTAGTTGAACGGAATGTTGATCGCGATAGGGTCTTCACCACCACCGTAAACCACACCCGGAACAAGACCATCACGACGTGCTTGACGGGCGGCCCCCTTGCCTGTCCCCGCGCGTACCGTGGCTTCTAAGTCAGGAATTTTCCCAGCCATTTGTATTCTCCAATAAATAAGGGGCCGTCCTCCAAGGGTGAGCGGCCCGGTTAGTAAGGCGTCCTATAGGGGGGAATCATGTAGGTGAAAAGAGATTTATGCGGGATTGGCCCTTATTCTTATGATCTGGCGTGAACTTTTGCACGAATAGACTGGCAGGGGTAACCTTGGCCACGTATTTTCAACAAAACCAGACGGACACTGATCCTATAGGAAGCAAACATGACCAGCGGCGATTTCACCACAATTAGCGATCAATCACCCTCAATTGACATGCTCCAAGGCCATATTGCGGCAGGTCAGGCCGTTAAATTGCACAACTGCAATTTGCAAAACCTTGATCTAGGGGAGTTGAACTTTAGTGATTGGGTTTTCGAGAAATGCACGCTGACGGGCGCGTCATTTACAGGAAGCACACTGGAACGGACGACCTTTCTGGGATGTCGGGCGGCGGGGGGCGGATTTTACAACGCGATGGCGAGCGAAATGCGCATAGACGGGGGCGACTTTAGCAACACCAAGTTTGGCGGCGCGCGGCTGGACGGCGCAACAATCGCGCGCTGCAAGATGACAGGGGCGGACTTTAGCGATGCCAAGGCTGACGGGTTGGCGCTGCAAGAGGTGCTCCTTGTCTTGGCCTTATTGCCAAAGATCTCGTTTCGCGATGCCGTGCTCAAACAGGTTGATTTCACCGAAGCCGACCTGCGGGCCTGTGACTTCAGAGACGCCGTTTTTGAGGATTGCTCGCTGCGTGATGCCCAAATGAGCAACTGCCGCTTTGAAAGAGCGGACTTGCGCCGGGCCGACCTTGGCGGGGTCAAATTGACCGATGCAAAACGGTTCAAAGGGGCGATTATCTCCAAACGGCAGGCAGGTGAACTCTTGGGGCAACTCGGCTTACAGGTGCTCTAAACAGCTAACTGTCGGGATATTGATCTTCGGATCACTTTGAAACTTGCTTTGGGTGCAAATCTCGGCCAGCACTTTCGCATGTCTATTTTAAATGCGCTCAAAATCTCCCGCCGTCCCGCCGCCGCCTTTGTGGTGATCGGGCTGTTCTGGGGGTGCTTTGCGGCCTATGTGCCTGTGATTAAACAACAACTCAGGGCCAGTGACGCGCTCTTTGGAACGCTGCTTTTAGGGTCTGCGACGGGGCTTGTCTCGTCGATGTGGATCGCGCCAAAGGCGGATAAATTTCTAGGGGCGCGGGCGATGCAGGTCGGAATTGTCCTGTTGTCGCTGGTCTGGCTGCTCCCTGTGCAAATGAGCGCGCCGCTGCTGTTTGCAGGCGCGATGGCCTTGGTGGGGGCTGCATCCGGGCTGCTTGATGTGGTGATGAACGCGCGGGTCAGCGAGCTGGAAGCGGCGCATAACAAGCCGCTCATGAACGCGAACCACGCGATGTTTTCGCTGGCCTACGCGATTGCCGCCACGATCACGGGGCTTGCCCGCGAGGCGGCTGTGCCTCCGGTCTACGTCTTCGCAGGGTTCGGGATCGCCTCGATTTTGCTTGTGCCATTCATGTGGATGCAGGCCGCTACCGTTGATGATGACGGCGAGAGCCAGAGCGGCTATCCGCTGTGGCCGATCATGTTGTCAGGTGGAGTCGTTCTGGTGGCGTTCATGTCAGAGGCAACAGTCGAGGCGTGGTCTGCACTGCATATCGAACGCACACTTGGCGGCGGCGCGGCAGAGGGGGCGCTTGGGCCTGCGATGCTCGGGTTTACGATGGCGTTCGGGCGGTTCTCGGGGCAGGCAGTGTCAGAGAAAATGCGTGATATCAACTTGTTGGTTATTGCGGCTTGCGTATCGGCGGCGGGGGCGATCATCGCGGCATTGGCCGCTACGCCAATGATGGCCTACGTGGGGTTCGGCGTGCTTGGGCTGGGCGTCTCGGTGATCGGGCCGCTTGGGCTGGCGATTGTCGGGCGGATCGTGCCGCCACATATGCGCACCGAGGCGATCAGCAAAGCCGCCGTAATCGGGTTCTCGGGGTTCTTCTTTGCGCCCATGTTGATGGGGTTGGTGTCAGAGGCCTTCGGGCTGAGGGCCGCCTTTGGGTGCGTGGCGCTTTTGATCCTGACGTCAGTGCCATTGGCCCTCACGATTGCCAAAACGCCACGCGCGGACGGGCGGGGTTAATCCCACTCGCCTTCAAAGCCCTTGGGCACGAGCAGCACATCACGATCAAGCGTGGTCACATCGCGGCGACCACAAAGCGCCATTGTCGTGTCGAGCTCTTTGTGGATCACGTCGAGCGCCTTGGTGACGCCCGCTTCACCCATCGCGCCAAGCCCGTTCACAAATGCGCGGCCAATATATGTGCCCTTTGCGCCCATCGCGAGCGCCTTTAACACGTCCTGACCAGAGCGAATGCCGCTGTCCATATGAACCTCGACCTTGTCGCCAACCGCATCGACGATGGCAGATAGCATACGGATTGACGACAGAGCGCCGTCCAACTGGCGCCCGCCGTGGTTGGAGACAATGATCGCATCCGCACCAAGGCGCGCCGCCATCTTTGCGTCCTCGACATCCAGAATGCCCTTCAAAATAACCTTGCCGCCCCACATCTCCATGAGCTGCGCGACGCGCTTCCAATCCAGCGCGTGATCAAAGGCGTCAGCCGTCCAAGTGCCCAGCGACGAGGGATCTTTGACGCCATGGGCGTGACCCACGATATTGCCGAAAAAGCGGCGCTTTGTGCCAAGCATACCAAGCCCCCACCGCACCTTCGTCGTCATATCCGCCACCGAAGCAACCGTCAGCTTGGGCGGGGCAGAGAGGCCGTTCTTCAAATCTTTATGGCGCTGACCCATGATCTGTAGGTCCAAAGTGATCACAATCGCAGAGCACCCCGCATCGCGGGCGCGGTCGAGAAGTCGGCGCATAAAGTCATCGTCTTTCAGGGTATAAACCTGAAACCAGAATGGCTTGGTCGTGTGCTCGGCCACATCTTCGATCGAACAGATGGACATAGTTGACAAGGTGAATGGCACACCAAATTTTTCAGCAGCACGCGCTGCCTTGATCTCGCCATCCGCGCACTGCATGCCAGTGAGGCCAACGGGGGCCAATGCCACGGGCATTGCCACGTCCTCGCCGACCATCTTGGATTTTGTTGTGCGGTTGGTCATATCGACGGCGACCCGCTGACGCAGCCTGATCTTGTCAAAATCGGAGGTATTTTCGCGAAAGGTCTGCTCGGTCCAACTACCGCTTTCGGCATAGTCGTAAAACATTTTCGGGGTGCGGCGTTTGTGCAAGCGCTTGAGATCGGCAATTGTGGTGATGACTGGCATGATCCGACTTTCTGCTAAATTGGTATGTAACTTTTACCAATTTAGCAAAGTTCGCGCAAGATGCAAAAATAGAGCCTCCGGCGGGAGTTTGATTGGACATAGAAAATTACAAAGATGGCAGCGTTAGGCGCTATGCGTGCCGTCAGCCAGCGATTTTACAAAGGCGAGCACCTGCTCTGCGCTTTCGCCCGCGCCGATCTTTTCCACGATTGCCGATCCAACAACCGCGCCGTCCGCGATTGTGGCAATATCGCGCGCTGCCTCTGGTGTTTTGATCCCGAAGCCCACAATGACGGGTAATTCGGTTTGTGATTTGATCCGCGCAACTTCGGGGCTGACGTCATTTGCCTGCGCAGAAGCCGTGCCCGTGATCCCCGTGACCGATACATAATACACAAAACCCGAGGTGTTTTGCAGCACCTTCGGCAAGCGCTTGTTGTCCGTCGTCGGGGTTGCGAGGCGGATGAAATTGATCCCGGCGGCCTGCGCAGGAATGCAAAGTTCGCTATCCTCTTCGGGGGGTAAGTCCACGACGATCAGGCCGTCAATCCCTGCGGCTTTTGCGTCCGTCAAGAACCGATCCACGCCGCGCGAATAGATCGGGTTGTAATACCCCATCAAAACGATTGGCGTTTTGTCGTCGGTTTTGCGCAACTCGCGTGCGTATTGCAGTGTCTTCTCAAGGTCTTGACCCGCAGCAAGGGCGCGCTGTCCAGCAAGCTGGATTGTCGTGCCATCAGCCATCGGGTCGGTAAACGGAATACCCAATTCGATGATATCAACACCAGCGTCAGGCAGCCCCTTCACGATTTCGAGCCCCTTGTCGTAGTCGGGGTCGCCCGCCATCACATAAGCGACGAACGCCTTCTTACCAGCAGCGTTCAGTTCAGCGAATTTGGCATCGATGCGGCTCATGGTCGTCCCCTTGGAAAATATCACCGCAGGTTTGCGGCAAAGGGGGGCGGAAAGCAATCCTATTTAAGGGGTTTCGTCCGTGCCAACCATCCAGCGAATGCCAAATCGATCCGTGAGCGATCCAAATCCGGCGCTCCAGAATGTCGGCTCCCACTTCATCCTGATCTCGCCACCCTCGGCGAGGCGGTCAAACACGGCTTTGCCTTCGGCTGCCGTGGCAAGACTAACCATGAGCGACGATCCCTGCATCGCAGGTGCGTTCGCCATAAAATCATCCGACAGGTAGATGGCGCTGTCCCCAACCTGCATCTCGCAATGCATGATCCAATCCTTGCGCTCGGCAGGAAGGTCCATGTCGGGGGGCGCGCCTTCCATCGTCATGAACTCTGGAACCTGCGTTCCAAAAATATCGGCGTATGTGGTCGCGGCCTCGCGTGCCTGACCGTTGAAAAAGATATAGGGCTTGATATTCATAATAGGTCCTCCGCCGCCATGCTAGCACGGTTCGGCTTGCAGCAAAGCGTTTCTGATCATAGAAGGGCCGGCAAGCAAACAGGAGTGCGTCTGATGGGTTTTAAAATGGGTATCGTGGGTCTGCCAAACGTGGGCAAATCGACTCTGTTCAACGCGCTGACAAAAACAGCAGCGGCGCAGGCGGCGAACTTTCCGTTCTGCACAATCGAACCAAACGTCGGTGACGTGGCTGTGCCCGATGCGCGGCTCGATACGCTGGCAGGGATCGCTGGGTCCAAGCAAATCATCCCGACACGGATGACATTTGTCGACATCGCGGGCCTCGTCAAAGGCGCGTCCAAAGGTGAAGGGTTGGGTAACCAGTTCCTCGCTAACATCCGCGAATGTGACGCAATCGCCCACGTGCTGCGCTGTTTTGAAGACGA
Source organism: uncultured Loktanella sp. (assembly GCA_937132065.1). Lineage (GTDB taxonomy): Bacteria > Pseudomonadota > Alphaproteobacteria > Rhodobacterales > Rhodobacteraceae > Yoonia. Next base: position 827 of record CAKZNT010000079.1, on the reverse strand, counting down.
CGACATCACCCACGTCGAAGGCCGCGTTGATCCGGTCGAAGACGCCGATGTGATCGAAACCGAACTGATGCTCGCCGATCTGGAAAGCATCGAAAAGCGGCTGCAAAACCTGACCCGCAAGGTGCGCGGCGGCGACAAAGAAGCTGTCGATCAGGTCCGTCTGCTCGAACTCGCGAAAGCGGCCATCGAAGACGGCAAACCTGCGCGGACCGTGCAGATTGACGAAGACGACGCAAAGCAGTGGAAAATGCTGCAACTGCTGACCACAAAGCCGGTTCTGTACGTTTGTAACGTCGAAGAAGACAAAGCAGGCACAGGCAACAGCCAATCCGACCGCGTTGGTGAAATGGCCGCAAAGCAGGGCAATTCCCACGTCGTGATCTCTGCACGGATCGAAGAAGAGATTTCGCAGCTTGAAGCGGATGAGGCCGAAATGTTCCTCGGCGAAATGGGGCTTGAAGAAGCAGGTCTCGACCGACTGATCCGCGCGGGCTACGAATTGCTGCACCTTCAGACATATTTCACCGTAGGTCCAAAAGAAGCACGTGCATGGACCATCAAAGAAGGCACATCCGCGCCGCAAGCCGCAGGCGTCATTCACGGTGATTTCGAACGCGGCTTTATCCGCGCTGAAACCATCGCCTACGACGATTTTGTGACGCTAGGCGGCGAACAACCGTCGAAAGAAGCGGGTAAAATGCGGGCGGAAGGCAAAGGCTACATCGTCAAAGACGGCGATGTGATGCATTTCCTGTTCAATACGTAAATAACTTGGCGTTGGGCTTTGGCCCGCGTCAGCCCTGTCACTTTGGCGGCTCTAGTGCTGC
>CAKZNT010000078.1 GCA_937132065.1 uncultured Loktanella sp. | reverse complement strand
AACCAGCCCGTATTGCGCAATCTGGTTGAAATGGAACGCGGCAATCGGCGCTGTCGCCGCCCCCGCCACAAAAGATGAAACCACCACCGCCCCGATCGGGCGCATCCAACGGGGCAATTGTGGCAGCTCGGCATGGCGCATGAACCCGAAAACGGCGACCAATGCCGTTGTCGCGGCAAATGACATCTGAAACCCCGGCCCGATTATTGCCTCTGGCTGCCAAAGCAGCACGATGATGGCGGCGATGGCAACGGCTCTGATCGTCAAGGCGCGGCGCCCCAGCACAACGGCCACGAACATCACGGCAACCATGATGTAGGCGCGCTCGGTCGATACGCTGCCGCCGGAAAGGACCAAGTAGAATGCGCCAACAGACATTGCACAAACTGCGGCAATCTTGTTCGTGGGCCAGCGCAGTGCAAATCCGGGCACCAAGGCAAGACCATAGCGCACGACAGCAAAGATAAACCCCGTCAACAAACCCATATGCAGCCCCGAAATCGCCAAGAGATGCGCAAGGTTCGACGTGCGCAAATCCGTCAACGTCTCTTGCCCAATGCCTGATCTATCGCCGGTCATAATCGCGGCGGCAAATGCGCCCGGTTCACCCGGGATCGCTTGTTGTACGGCGTGTGAAATCGCCATTCTGAGGGCAAAGATGCGGGTCCCAGCATCAGGCGTCTGCGGCAAGCGCAGCCGCAAGACAGGGGTGCGCGTATAACCCACGGCCCCTAACTGCAAGAACCACGCGTGCCGTTGAAAATCAAATCCGCCGGGTTCAGCGGGTCCTGCGGGCGGTGATAAATGCCCCGTAAGGATCAGCACATCGCCCGGGGTGAAGACCTGCAAGGGCTGGTCGCCGTGCAACGACACCCGCACCCGTTCAGGCGTTCTGGTCGGTGCCATGCGCGCAAGAACTACGCGATCAAGGGTCAAGCGCGCAGCATCGCTTGCAGAGCGGTCAATGTTGACAACCCGACCTTGGATTGGGCCGTAATAGCGAAAATTCAGAGTGGGTGCCTCGACGGTCATGACCCTTGTTTTGGCGATGCCCATCCCTGCTATGACAAGGGTCAGGGCGATCAACAGTGGTGCGAATCCCGTCGGCACCAACCGCGCACAGACCAAAGCGGCAATGCCCAAAATCCCGAGGCCCGCCAGTAACAATAGATCAGGCTCAGACGGAAGGCTGAAATACACGCCAATACCAACACCGATGCACACCGGCACCCAGCCGATCAAAGATCCGCGTTGCGCCAGAAGCGCGTCTTCAAATGGCACGCGCACTTGTCCTTCACCCCGCAGTCTTCTATCCCACGTCCAAGCCGGAACCCTACCGGAAAGCTGGTTAGCGAAAGGTTAATTCCCCCATGTCGATTGTCACACGCTTCGCCCCATCGCCCACGGGCGCCTTGCACATTGGGGGCGCGCGCACGGCCCTTTTTAACTGGCTATACGCGCGTGGTCGGGGTGGGAAATTCCTGCTGCGGATCGAAGACACCGATCAAACCCGGTCCACGGACGAAAACAAACAGGCGATCTTGGACGGGCTGACATGGTTGGGTCTTGACTGGGATGGCGAACCGACAAGCCAAGCGAACAATGCGCCGCGACATGTTGAAGTCGCGCTGGCGATGCTGGCCAACGGCCACGCCTACAAGTGTTTCAGCACTCAAGACGAGATTGAGGCCTTCCGCGAAACCGCGCGCGCCGCAAAGCAATCAACGCTATTCCAATCACCTTGGCGTGACGTGGCTGACGCCGATCACCCCGATTTGCCCTATGTCATCCGGCTCAAGGCACCTCGGGACGGCAAAACCACCCTGCATGACGAGGTCCAAGGCGATGTGACATGGTCCAATGACCAGCTTGATGATATGATTTTGCTGCGCTCGGACGGGACGCCCGTCTATATGCTGGCGGTTGTCGTAGATGACCATGACATGGGCGTGACTCATGTGATCCGCGGCGATGACCACCTCGCAAATGCCTTCCGTCAGAACCTGATTTACGAAGCAATGGGCTGGGCCAAGCCGGTGCTTGCTCATATTCCGCTGATCTTTGGGCCGGATGGTAAAAAGCTATCGAAACGCCACGGCGCCACCGGGGCGGCTGAGTATCAGCAAATGGGTTATCCAGCGGCGGGCATGCGCAACTATTTGACGCGCCTTGGATGGAGCCACGGCAACGATGAATTTTTCAATGACGCACAAGCCCGCGACTGGTTTGATCTTGGTGGCATCGGGAAATCACCTGCGCGATTTGACTTCAAAAAGCTCGCGAATATTTGTGGCCAGCATATTGCGGCTGCTGACGATGCTGCACTGCTGCATGAACTGCAAGGTTACCTCGCGGCATCTGGCAAACCCGCATTGAGCGAGGCACAGGCGACAGGACTAAACGCCGCAATGTATTGCCTCAAGGAACGCGCTAAGACATTCCCGGAACTCATTGAAAAGGCAGAGTTTGTTCTGACCAGCCGACCGATTGCGCCTGATGAGAAAGCGCAATCTCTTCTTACAAATGTATTCCGTGGTATACTGACAGAATTGACGCCGCAGTTGCAAAATGCTAGCTGGAGCAGAGATGCACTTGAGGTGATCGTTTCAGAGGTGGCCGCGCGCCACGATATGAAGCTGGGCAAACTCGCCGGTCCCTTGCGCGCAGCACTTGTCGGGCGCTCCGTTTCGCCAAGTGTCTTTGATATGATGCTGGTGCTTGGCCGCGATGAAACGATTGCGCGACTGAAAGATGCTAGCGACTGAAACCATTTCGTTACGATTTGTCGTTAACGCAGATGGTGGACAGAAATACGCACCCGCTCGCCAGAACGGCGCGCGGCTTACTTTGGGAATTGAAAAATGGCTGAACAGACGAAAACCGCAACGCTGACAATTGATGGTCAGTCATTTGAATTGCCTATTCTGTCACCGACATCAGGCCCGGACGTGATCGACATCCGCAAGCTTTATGCGCAAGCGGGCGTTTTCACCTATGACCCCGGTTTCACGTCGACTGCCGCTTGCGACAGCACAATCACCTTTATTGACGGCGACAAGGGCGAATTGTTGCACCGTGGCTACCCGATTGACCAATTGGCTGAGCAGTCCCACTATCTTGAAGTGTGCTATGCCCTGCTTTACGGCGAACTGCCTGACGCGGACGCGCTGGAGGAATTCGAGGCGTTGGTGACCCGTCACACAATGATCCACGAACAGATGCACATGTTCTTCCGCGGGTTCCGCCGCGACGCGCACCCGATGGCGACAATGGTCGGCGTTGTCGGCGCAATGTCCGCATTCTACCACGACAGCACCGATATTGATGACGCAAACCAGCGCGAAGTGGCCTCGATCCGCCTTGTTGCAAAGATGCCGACGATTGCGGCGATGGCTTATAAATACTCGATCGGTCAGCCGTTCGTTTATCCGCGCAACGATCTCGATTACGCGGCGAACTTCCTGCACATGTGCTTCTCGGTTCCCGCAGAAGATTACGTTGTGAACCCGATTTTGGCCCGCGCGATGGATCGCATCTTTACGCTGCACGCTGATCACGAGCAGAACGCATCGACATCAACCGTGCGCTTGGCGTCATCTTCGGGCGCCAACCCGTTTGCCTGCGTTGCGGCGGGTATCGCCTGCCTCTGGGGCCCTGCTCACGGCGGCGCTAATCAGGCCTGCCTCGAAATGCTCAAGGAAATCGGCACAGTTGACCGCATTCCAGAGTTTATCGCGCGCGCAAAAGACAAGAACGACAGCTACCGTCTCATGGGCTTTGGCCACCGCGTTTACAAAAACTTCGATCCACGCGCGACTGTTCTCAAGCAGTCCGCAGACGAGGTGCTTGAACTCTTGGGCGTTGAAAACAACCCGATCCTGCAAGTCGCAAAAGAGCTGGAGCGTCAGGCGCTGGCCGATCCGTATTTCGCTGACAAAAAGCTGTTTCCGAACGTCGATTTCTATTCGGGCATCATCCTCGAGGCGATGGGCTTCCCGACGTCGATGTTCACGCCGATCTTTGCGCTCGCGCGCACAGTTGGCTGGATTTCGCAGTGGAAAGAGCAGCTTGCAGATCCACAGCTCAAGATTGGACGTCCGCGTCAACTTTACCTCGGTGATACGGCGCGCGACTACGTCGACATCGAAAAACGCTAAGGACACGGGCCGCGATTTCGCGGCCCTTTTCATTGCATGACCCTTACCACCAAACGGCTGACACTGCGGGCCGCACAGCAAAGCGACCTCGGTGACCTCTTCGCGATCTTTTCCGATCCGCGGGCCATGCAATATTGGTCCACTGCGCCCCACGACAGCCCTGCCCGCACGCAGGAAAACCTTGACCGGATGATCGCAAGCGCCGCCAGACAACTGGTCTATTTTGTGATCGACATGGACGGCAAGGCGATCGGAACCGCAGGCATGCACAAGGACGACGAGGTCGGCTTTCTGCTGCACCCCGACTATTGGCGTCGTGGTATCGTGACCGAAGCGATGACCGCGATCATCCCCCATATCTTTGCGACCACAGATGTTGCGCAGGTGACCGCTGACGCTGATCCGCTTAACCTCGCCTCCGTGGCCTGCCTCAAAAGCCTTGGCTTCCAGCAGACAAGCACCGCCAAAAACACGTTTTTCATCAATGGTGTATGGTCCGATAGCGTCTATTTCGCCCTGCCGCGCCCCGCTTGATAAATCCGTTTTTTGCGCATAGCATCATATAACGGTCAGCAGTTCACCGAGGCGTCGCCAGCCCCTAACGGGTCACGCTAAACCTGACATTGGCACAGCGTTTCGCGATGATCTTTTGCAGTCGTCGGAAGATAAGGGCGACCATCACCCCGCAATCGGGGCCGGCATGACACGAAAGGATCCCGCAAATGACGCGCGACCTCATTCCACTTTCGATAAAAGTTGTTTCCTTGTTTACCAAGGCCTTGCGCGCTGACCTTCTGGCACGCGACACGATTCCGGGCCATGCTACATTGCTCTCGATGGTGTCCAAGGCGGCTGGATTTGACAACCACCAACACCTGAAAGCAACAGCGCCAGCCAAACCCGACCCCAAACTGACCAAGGCTTTGCGCGCCTTTGACCAGAACGGGATCATGGCCCATTGGCCCAAGCAAACAACCGTGCAAGGGCTCTGCCTCGCGGTGTTTTGGGCGCAGTTACCTGCCAACACCGACCTGTCGGAAAAAGACATCAACACAGTGTTGATCGGGGGCCATAGCTTTGGCGACCACCCGCTCTTGCGCCGCTCGTTGATTGACCACAGGCTCGTGACCCGCACCATTGATGGCCGCATTTACCGCAGGGTCGAGCGCGCGCCCACGGACGGGGCGACCACGCTGATTGCGGATATCAAACAGCGGCGCGCTACTGCCCTTTAAACGCCGCTGGTCGCTTTTCAAGAAAGGCCGTGACCCCTTCGACAAAGTCATGGGTCACGCCGCATTTCCCTTGCAGCTTTGCCTCAAGCGCAAGCTGTTCATCAAGCGTATTGTCATAAGAGCTGCGGATCGCGGTCTTGAGGTGCTGATAGGTCGCCGTTGGCCCCTGCGCGAGGCTTTGCGCGCGCATTTGCCAATAATCGGCAAACTCTGCGGCGGGTTTTGCTTCATAGATCATGCCCCATTCAACCGCTTGTGTCGCCGTCACCTTGTCCGCAAAGAGCGCCGCACCCATCGCGCGCGCCGAACCGATCTGGCGCGGCAACCAATATGTGCCACCCGCATCAGGGATCAATCCGATCCGCGTAAAGGCCTGAAGAAAAAACGCGTCCTCAGACGCAATCACAACGTCAGCCGCAAGCGCAAGGTTCGCCCCCGCGCCCGCCGCAGGCCCGTTGACGGCCGAAATCGTCGGAACCTTGCAATCGAAAATCGCCTTGAGCATCGGCACGTATTCGTCGCGCAGCGTGCCTTCCATATCAAGGGTCGCCGCCGAGCCGCCGTCAGACAAATCCTGACCCGAGCAGAAAGAGCGCCCCTCGCCCGTCAACACAATGCAACGCGCCTGCGCCTCTGCCGCCTTGATCGCGTGGGTAATTTCGCGGCGCATCTGCGCGTTCAGTGCATTCATCACGTCAGGACGGTTCAGCGTCACAACGCCAACACCCTCGTTGATTTTCAGGGTGATCGTTTGATAATCCATAATTGCGGCCTTTCGGGTTTTTCATCACCCTAACGCAGCCACCAGCCGCGCAAAGCGCAACGGTGCGTCAGTCCCGCATTATTTCGTCTAGTCGGGCCTGCTCGTCGGCGCTCAGGTCCGCATTTGCGCGCTCGTTGCGCCTGCGCACGGTCGCCGCGCCAAGGCCAAGCGCCATCAGCAACATCAGCGGCCCCGCGCCCCACAAAAGCCAGTTGGCGCCATTGGCCTGCGGCTTGAGCAAAATATACTCGCCATAGCGCTGCACAAGGTAATCAACCGCCTCTGCGTCAGTGTCGCCCGCCGTCAGCCGCTCGCGCAGGATGATACGCAAGTCCTTGGACAAGGACGCGTTGGATTCGTCGATGCTTTCGTTGCGACAAATCGGACAGCGCAGCCCCGCCGACAAGTCCCGCGCACGCGCCTCAAGCGCCGGATCAGCAAGCATCTCTGACGGCTCAACCGCCAGCGCAGGTGTCGCAAGCACACACAATAACGCAAGTAAACGGATCATACTTTCACCGCCCGTTGCGCTGGCTTTTGCGCGCCTGCTGCCATACGCAACCGCCGGTCTGTCAATGACAGGAACCCGCCAAGCGCCATCAGCATCGCACCGCCCCAGATCCAGTTTGCAAACGGCTTGATGTAGACCCGCACCGTGTAGCCGCCATCGGCCTGCGCGTCACCAATCACAACGTAGATGTCACGCATCACACCGTTAAGGATCGCCGCCTCGGTCGTGGGCATTTGCGCCACGGGATAAAACCGCTTTTCAGGGTAAAGCGTGGTGATGTCCCGCGCGCCCTTAAACACCGCAATCTCGCCCATTGTTGTCAGGTAATTCGGCCCTTCAACCTGCTGCACATCCGCAAGCACAAAAGTATATGCGCCAACGTCGAACCGCTCGTTGATCTGTGCGACACGAATATCCTCAAGCTGCCAAGCCGTGATGCCCGCGACACCAAAAACAGTGACCCCTAACCCGATATGCGCGGCCGCTTTGCCCCAGTCCGCCCCGGGTAGCCGTGTAAGACGACCAAGGCGCGCGCCGATTGTGCCGCGCCCTGCACGCTGGAACAGATCGACCAATGCGCCCATGACCGTCCAAGCGCCAAGCGCCGCCCCGACAGGGCCAAGCGCCGAACGCCCCGATTGCATTGCATATGCGAGGCAACCCAGCGCCAAGGCCAGCACCGCAAACGGCCAAACGCTACGCCACACCCGCGACAACGATCCGCGCTTCCACGACAACATTGATCCCAGCGGCAAAACGAGCGCCAAAGCGACCATGAACGGTGTAAACGCCGCGTCGAAGAAGGGCGGCCCGACTGACAATGTGCGCCCGAACGCAAGCTCCGCCACCAAGGGCCAGATCGTGCCGACGAACACGACAAAGGCGCTAACTGCCAGCAGAATATTGTTCAGGACCAAACCGCTCTCGCGGCTGACCGCGCCGAATATGCCCTTCGCCTCAAGCGTCCCTGCGCGCGCGGCGTATAGCGTTAGCGCGCCACCCGTGAAGATGCCCAGAATAACGAGGATAAACACGCCCCGCTCGGGGTCCGTGGCAAAGGCATGCACAGACGTCAGCACCCCCGAGCGCACGATAAACGTGCCAAGCAAAGAGAACCCGAACGCCAGAATGGCGAGCAAAACCGTCCAGCTTTTCAGCGCCTCGCGCTTTTCGACAACGATCGCCGAGTGCAGCAACGCCGCCGCAATCAACCACGGCATAAATGACGCGTTCTCGACAGGATCCCAGAACCAGAAACCGCCCCAACCCAATTCGTAATAGGCCCACCAGCTTCCCAGTGCGATCCCCACGGTCAGGAACATCCACGCCGCTAAGGTCCACGGACGGACCCAGCGCGCCCAAGCGGCGTCAACGCGCCCCTCGATCAGGGCCGCAACCGCAAAGGAAAACGACATGCTCAGCCCCACATACCCCAAGTAAAGGAACGGTGGATGGAACGCCAAGCCCGGGTCTTGCAACAGCGGGTTCAAGTCAAGACCGTTCAACGGGGGCACGGCCAGACGGGCAAACGGGTTCGATGTCAGCAGGATAAACAGGTAAAACGCGACCGAAATCGCCGCTTGCACCGACAAAACCCGCGCGCGCAACCGCTCTGGCAAGCCGCCGCCAAACCATGCGGCAGAAGCGCCGAAAATGGTCAAAATGAGCACCCACAAGAGCATCGACCCTTCGTGGTTCCCCCAAACGCCGCTGATTTTGTAAAGCATCGGCTTGGCCGTGTGCGAGTTGTTGTAAACAATCGCCAGCGAGAAATCCGACTGGATAAAGGCCCACATCAGCACCCCGAACGAGAAGCTGACAAGGATCACCTGACTGGTGGCCGCAGGCTCGGCGACGGCCATCCACGATTTACGCCCCGTCGCGGCGCCAATCATCGGCAATATCATTTGGACCAATGCGATTCCCAGAGCGAGAATCAGCGCGAAGTGTGCAAGTTCATTCAACATGTGAAATGTTTACGATATTCGCAGAGCAAACAACATATCCGACAACATGATTGTGACCAAGAATGGCTGGCACAATTCGCCGCACGTCAGCCGACAAGCCCGCCCTGCACCGCATACGTCAGGGCCGCGACCAGCAATCCGCCAATGATCAGCCGCACCAACCAGCCTAACGCGTCTTCAATCGCCCCAAGGCGCTCGCCCACATTGCCACGGTGCACATCATCCACGGCGTTACGGGTCTCCAGCGCGATCAGGCGGCTCTCGATCTCCTTAACGTCCAAGCTGGGCCTGCCAATCCAAAAGCGCGGGGTTATCCCCGTAATCACCAGATGCAGACGGGGTCACCGTGCCCGCGCCTTGGGCATCCGCGACAGCCTTCACAACCTTGGCCTGAAAATCCTGCCCCTTAAGCTGGTAACGCGCCCCAAAATAGAAACTGACAATCGCGCCCATCAGCCACCATAGCGGCTCGGGGATTGTCGCAACGCCAAGCATACGCGCAGCAAACCAGTCGGGGTTGCCCATCGCAGCGACAAACAACCCGATCGTGCCAAGCGCAAGCATCGGGCGCGGCAATCGGTTCAACCCGTCAATCACGCGATCAAAATTGCTGCGCTCTAGCACACCGAATTCCTTGGCAAACTGGGCCAGCGCTGCCGCTTGTTTGTCGGCGTCGCGCACTGCCCCCTTTTCGGCGTTCTCCTTGAACACCTCGACCGTCTCGGCCACGACATTGCGATTGCCGCCAAATACCAAGCCCATAATATGTCCGATCAACCCCATGCCGATGTCCTTTCCGAATGCTGCGCCGCGCTTAGATGATACTTTCGGGCGATGAAGGCCTCAGCCCGCGTGATCCACCCGCCCTTGCCACCATTTCGGCGGCGGGCATATTTGCGACTTGCGGCGCGGGCGTCCGCGAGCGCGTAATAGTAATTGCGCCGCGCAATCCCGTAAGCATCCACAAAATGATCAGGGGCCGCGTCCATCGCCTGCTCTGCTGCGCGAATTGTCTGCGGGCCAAGCACCCCGTCAACCTGCACAGGAATGCGCATCTGGTTAAGAAGGCGTTGCAAGATCTTGATCGCATTCGCGCCAGCGTTCACATTCATGTCGAACACGCTCGCCTGAAGCGGCGCAGGCAAGGCGGCCAAATTCGGTTTATGAAAATACTCGTCGATGAAAATCTGCTTGGCCTGCGCTACGCTCAACCGGCGCACGTCAGCGGCATCAATCGTGCCGTCACCCGTCAGATCAAGGCCGAGCCTGCGCATCGTGTGCACCGTCACCCCGTGGTTCGTCGCACCACCAGGGTCATCGGGATCATTCACATACCCGCCCTCACGTGCCAGAATTTCCGCTGCTATCTCGTCAACCGTTTGCATTGCCCACCTCGCCTGCCAATTCACTGGCTAGCATGGGTCAAAATAGGTTAATTGATCGCGTCTGCACCGTTCGGATCAACATAAGTGCCCTGCTCTTTCAAGGCATCAATGACCTCTTTAGGCATATATGTCTCGTCATGTTTGGCAAGGATTTCAACGGCTTCAAATGTGCCGTTCACAAGGCGACCCTGACCGACCATGCCCTGATTTTCGGCAAACAGATCAGGCAGGATACCCGAATAGGTGACAGGCACATCCGCGCCACCATCGGTGACAACAAACGAAACCTCATGGCCCTGACCGCGCACAATCGACCCTTCAGCAACCAAGCCGCCAATACGAAAAAGCTCGCTTGGCAACGGGGGCAATTCGGCCACTTCGGAAGGCGAGCGGAAGTAATTGATGCCGCCGCGCATCGCGTAACCGATCAACCCTGTTGATAAGGCAAGCGCGACAAAAGCCACGACAATCACCTGAATGCGGCGCTTCTTCTTAAGACCCTTCATGGATACACCGGCGCGGCCATCAGGCCCGCAGTCTCGTCCAGACCCAACATCAGGTTCGCGTTTTGCAAGGCCTGCCCGCTTGAGCCTTTTGTCAGGTTATCAAGCGTCGCCACAACAATCGCGCGCCCCGCAATGCGGTCCGCAACAACGCCGATATGGCAGAAGTTACTCGCGCGCACATGCTTGATCGCAGGGGTCTCACCCAGCGGCAACACCTCGACGAACGGCTCCGCACCATAGCACTCCGCAAGGGTCTTGTGGATCGTCGCCGCGTCACCGTCCACATAGATCGTGGCCAGAATCCCGCGGTTAGCAGGGATCAAATGCGGCGTGAACTGCACCTTGACGGGCCGTCCTGCGATAGCGGAAAACTCTTGATCAAACTCGCCCAAATGGCGATGCGTGCCACCAACGGCATAGCCATGCGCGTTCTCGGACAACTCGGCATGCAGCAGGTTTTCCTTCAATGCACGCCCCGCGCCAGACACGGCAGCCTTCAAATCAATCACGATACGATCAAGATCAATGACACCCGCCGCAATCAACGGACGCAAGGCATATTGCCCCGTCGCCGCATTACAGCCCGTGCCAGCCACCAAACGGGCCGCGCGAATTTCCTCGCGGTAAAACTCGGTTAAGCCGTAAACAGCCTCTTGCTGCAAATCAGTCGCGGCATGGTCCTGACCATACCATTTCTTATAGTCCGCAGGGTCGCGCAAACGAAAGTCAGCCGACAAATCGACAACTTTTACCGACGACGGCAGCGCGGCAATCACCTGCTGGGATGTGGCATGGGGCAAGGCGCAGAACACAAGGTCAATCGCGTCAAAGTTGACGTCCTCGATCATCGTCAGGCGCGGCAAGTCCAAGTGACGCAAATGCGGATAGACCTGCGACATCTGCATGCCAGCCTTCGAATTGCCCGAAAGAGCCGCAATCTTCATTGTCGGATGGGTCGCGATCAGGCGCACAAGCTCCGCGCCCGTGTATCCGGATGCGCCCAAAATGGCGACGTTCTTAGTCATTTCAACATCCTCTTGTCAGGATTCGTATATAGGCACGCCCCCTTATGGGGACAATCAGGCGGCAGTAAATGTGATCTGACGTCGCAGGAACTGTGTCGCGCGATCGGACACACGCTTTGGGTCGCCCGTGGTCAAAAACGTCGATCCCGTGCCCCCGCCGATCATCTCGGGACGGCGGGTGAGATAATCGGCTAGGCTTTCTGCCACCAGATCGGCTTGGCTCAAGACAGTCGCCTTGGGCCCCAAGGCATCCTGAAACGCCTGCGCCATCAACGGATAATGGGTGCAGCCCAAAATCGCGGCGTCTGGCTCGGGCATCTTGCGCTTGAGAGCATCAACGTGGCTGCGCACCAGCGCCTCAGCCAGCACAAAATCGCCCTCTTCAATCGCATCCACTACGCCGCCGCAGGCCTGCGCCTCAACGTCAACACCAATCGCGCGAAACGCCAACTCGCGCTGAAACGCACGACTGCTCACTGTCGCAGGGGTCGCAAACAACGCCACATGCTTCACAGCGACCTCGCGTGGCGGAGAATTATCGCCCCACTGCCGCTCGGTCAGGGCTTCAATCAGGGGCACAAACACACCCAGAACGCGCTTGTCGGACGGAATCCAGCTTTCTTGCATGCGCCGCAACGCCGCCGCACTCGCCGTATTGCAAGCCAGAATGACAAGGTCACAGCCCTCGTCAAACAGGCGTTGCACAGCCGCGGTGGTCAGGTCGTAAATATCGTCAGGGGTGCGCACACCATATGGAGCATGCGCACTATCGCCCAGATAAACGAACGGCACATCAGGCAGGCGCTTTTGCACCGCATCCAAGACGGTCAACCCGCCTAAACCACTGTCAAAAATACCGACTGCCATCTGCCAAAGTCCCTATTGCTGCATATTACACAGGCGCCACGCCCTCGGGCGCCCGTGCTCTTTGCCTATCAATAGGTCGTCGCCATCAGGAAATCCATGCCCGAATTATGCGGCGGCCTGTTTGTGGGGCGCTTGGCGAATTTCCACCATAAGTGCATCACGGCGCTTGGCGGCTGCGCGCACATTGGCATCCTTCACAGGACCAAATCCGCGCATCGTCAAAGGAAGCCCCGCAAGCTCGTTGGCCAAATCATACGGTGCATCAGGGTGCGCCTTCAGCCACGCAAGATCGGCCTCGTATTGGGTGATCAGGTCACGCTCCATACGGCGCTCGGCAGTGTAGCCGAACACATCAAACGGCGTGCCTCGCAGCACCTTGAAGCGGGCCAGCAATGGCAAACCGCGCTCCAACATCGCGCCAAATGCGCGCTTTTTCGGGCGTCCGTTTGCCCCCATCTGCGACACGACCGGCGGCGCAAGATGATAGGTCAACTTCAAGTCACCCGCAAACGCGGCTTCGGCCTTGCTTCGGGTGTCGAGTAACAACCGAGCGACTTCGTATTCATCCTTATAAGACAACAGCTTATGATACGACTTTAAGACATTCTCTTGCAACGGATGCCCCTCGAACTGCGCGACAGCCGCGCGGTATTTCGCGGCCAGTTGCGGGCCTTGATAGGCGGTCAGTTGGTCTGCGCGAAAATCAATCATTTCAGACACAGACTTTGGCGCGGCCGCAGCCTCGGGCGCCGTCACCGCGCGCGCATCTTCGGGGTAGAGATAGGCCCAACGCCCAAACGCGAACGCCTTCAGGTTTTGCGCCACTGATGCGCCGTTCATTTCAATCGCACGGGTCAGCGACGACAGTGAAATGGGAACCGCCCCCATCTGCCACGCCGCGCCGAAAATCATCATGTTTGAATAGATACTGTCACCCAGCAACGCCTTGGCCAGATCAGTCGCATCAAACATGGCGAGCTTGTCTTGCAAACGGGCCTCAAGCGACAAACGCAGTTGATCGGTCGGCAATTTAAACTCGGTATTGCGGGTAAATTCGCCCGTAATGATCTCGTGGCTGTTCACAACGCCGCAGGTCGTGGCGGTTTTCATCAGCCCAAGCGTTTTTGCCCCCGCACTGACCACCAGATCACCACCAATCAGCGCGTCACACTCGCCCGTCGACACACGGATCGCCGTGATATCGCTCTGCGCTTCGGCAATACGGCAATGGAT
>CAKZNT010000077.1 GCA_937132065.1 uncultured Loktanella sp. | reverse complement strand
CACAACTTTGGCGGTTTGCGCGCGACGCACGGTGTTTCCGTGTCTCACCGTTCGCACGGTTCCACTGGTCAGTGTCAGGATCCTGGTAAGGTTTTCAAAGGCAAGAAAATGGCTGGTCACATGGGCAATGCGCGCGTGACAACACAGAACCTTCAGGTTGTGCGTACAGACCTTGACCGTGGCGTGATCATGGTAAAAGGCGCGGTTCCCGGCTCCAAAGGTGGTTGGGTCACTGTTAAGGATGCGGTGAAAAAGCCAACTCCTGAAAATGTCATGTATCCAGCTGGTCTCAAGTCATTGAACGAAGAAGCGAACCGTTTGGCTGAAGAAGCCGCCGCCGCAGCAGCAGCCGAGGCAGAAGCCGCAGCAGCAGAAGCAGCAGCAGCAGAGCAAGCCGCAATGGAATCCGCTGAAACAGATGCTCCGTCCGAGGGAGGCGACAACAATGAAAGCTGATGCAATCAAACTTGACGGCAAAGCTGCTGGCTCCGTCGAGCTGAACGACGCGATCTTCGGTCTTGAGGCACGCGCAGACATTCTGCACCGTGTTGTCCGTTGGCAGCGTAACAACGCACAAGCGGGTACACACTCCACGCTTGGTCGTTCCGAGGTGTCTTACTCGACCAAGAAGATCTATCGCCAAAAGGGCACTGGTGGCGCACGTCACGGTTCCCGCGGTGCTCCGATCTTCCGTTCGGGTGGTATCTACAAGGGTCCAACCCCGCGTAGCCACGGCCACGACCTGACCAAGAAGTTCCGTAAGCTCGGTCTCAAGCACGCTCTCTCCGCGAAAGTGGCAGCAGGCGAGCTGGTGATCGTTGACACAATCGACATCAAAGACGCAAAGACTTCTGCGCTGGCCAAAATGGTCGGTTCATTGGGCTGGAAGCGTGCATTGATCATCGACGGTGCCGAAGTGAACGCCGACTTCTTGCGTGCATCCCGCAACATCGAAACCCTGAACGTTCTGCCGACTATGGGCGCGAACGTTTATGACATCCTGAAGAGTGACACACTTGTCATCACGAAGGCTGGTCTTGAAGCACTGGAGGCTCGTTTGTCATGAGCGCGAAAGCAGAACACTACGATGTAATCCGCAAGCCGATCATCACCGAGAAAGCCACAACAGCGTCTGAAAACAACGCCGTGGTTTTTGAGGTGGCAATCGACGCCAACAAACCATCCATCAAGCAAGCTGTTGAAGCTCTGTTTGGCGTGAAGGTCAAAGCGGTCAACACGACAATCACCAAGGGTAAAGTGAAGCGCTTCCGCGGTTCGCTTGGCACACGCAAAGACGTCAAGAAGGCGTATGTTACACTTGAAGAAGGTAACACGATTGACGTGAGCACCGGCCTGTAGGGCGGGGTTCACCCCGCCACGCTGACGGAAATTAAGGGGCCCCTGCGCAGAGATGCGTGGGGGCCTTTTTGTATTTTTAGCTACGCAATGCATACAAATTTCCTAAAGTATTAAAAAGTGCGCATTCGCGGATACGGGCGTAGTTTCGTCGTAAACAACTTGAACGGCGTAGTTTTTGCCGTTCGTGGTCCAGCGTTGAAAAAACCATAGGTTTTCCCAAAACGGCACAGGTAACCTAGATATTGAAACGTCCCATGTCGCGTTAAGTCTTACACGGTTAGACGTATCTGAAAAAACAAACACATTTGAAAAGCCCTGAGCAACTAGCCAGTCAGACATCATTTCCAAGCTTTCTAGATTTTTTGCTAAAGTGAGGAGGCACCCCTGAAGCTGTTCATTCGAGTTAATAATCGTCCAGTCGAAACTCTCGCCATGTAAATCGTTCAACGCAGCACAATTAGACAACTCCACACTTGCCGCCGTTGCGCTGCGCGATGCGTTTGAAGGTTCTTGGAAATAAACGATGCCCGTAATTGCAACAAAAGCTAAAAACGCAGCGAAAGAATATGCGTAAAATTTGGCCGTAATACCCACTTTGATTAGCCTCCACCCATGAAATTAATAGCGTGATTGACGTCCTTGAGCTGCCTATCCAAAAATTGGGCAAAGTATAAGTGGGTAACTTCATAGTCCTAGTAACTAATTTCAATCGACGGCTCGAAAACCTGATAGTGCAGCAAGATGTTTCGCAGAAGCGGCGACGGACAGAATCCACCCACTCCCCACTTGCCACCTCCCCCCCTCCCAGCTATACGCCACCAATCAACCAGCCTCGGATTCGTCCGGGGCTGTGCTTTGTGTCGCAACGGCGGGGTGAACCCCGCCCTACGGCGCATCGGTAGGGCGGGGTTCACCCCGCCGCGCCAAACCAAAAGGGGACCTTCGGGGCCCTATAACATCAGGCTCCCACTCACGCGGGGGCCGCCAAGCAAACGGAAGAAGCTAATCATGGCATTAAAGTCGTATAAGCCGACGACGCCAGGCCAGCGCGGGCTGGTGCTGATTGACCGTTCGGAGCTTTGGAAAGGACGCCCAGTTAAGGCCCTCACACAGGGTCTTACAAAATCGGGCGGCCGGAACAACACCGGACGGATCACAATGCGTCGCATTGGTGGGGGTGCAAAGCGCCTTTACCGTATCGTAGATTTCAAGCGGAACAAGTTGGATATGCCAGCTGTTGTAGCCCGCATTGAATATGACCCGAACCGGACAGCATTTATCGCTCTGATCCAATACGAAGATGGCACACAGAACTACATTCTGGCGCCACAGCGTTTGGCAGTTGGCGACAAGGTGATTGCATCCGCTAAGGCAGATATCAAGCCAGGCAACGCGATGCCTTTCTCTGGTATGCCAATCGGCACAATCATCCACAACATCGAGATGAAGCAGGGTAAAGGCGGTCAAATCGCTCGTGCCGCTGGTACATACGCTCAGTTTGTTGGTCGTGACGGTGGTTACGCGCAGATCCGTTTGTCTTCGGGCGAATTGCGTCTGGTGCGTCAGGAATGCATGGCCACTGTTGGCGCTGTATCCAACCCTGACAACTCCAACCAGAACCTGGGTAAAGCGGGCCGTATGCGTCACAAGGGCGTTCGTCCTTCCGTGCGTGGTGTTGCCATGAACCCAATCGATCACCCACACGGTGGTGGTGAAGGTCGGACCTCTGGTGGTCGTCACCCGGTTACTCCTTGGGGTAAGCCGACGAAGGGTGCTCGCACACGTAACAAGAACAAAGCATCGCAGCGCCTTATCGTGCGTTCGCGTCATGCCAAGAAGAAGGGTCGTTAAGTATGGCTCGTTCCGTCTGGAAAGGCCCGTTTGTGGACGCCTATGTCTTGAAAAAGGCAGAAGCATCACGCGAAAGCGGCCGCAACGAAGTGATCAAAATCTGGTCGCGTCGTTCTACAATCCTGCCTCAGTTTGTTGGTCTCACCTTTGGTGTGTACAACGGCAAGAAGCACATCCCTGTTAACGTATCTGAAGAGATGATCGGTCAGAAGTTCGGTGAATATTCACCAACACGGACTTACTACGGTCACGCTGCAGATAAAAAAGCGAAGCGGAAATAAGCCATGAGCAAGGATAACAATCCCCGCCGCGTGGCCGACAACGAAGCACGTGCAAAACTGCGCATGCTCCGCACTTCGCCACAGAAACTGAACCTCGTTGCTGCGCTGATCCGTGGCAAGAAAGTCGAGAAGGCATTGACCGACCTGACTTTCTCCAAAAAGCGGATCTCGGACGACGTGAAGAAGTGCCTTCAGTCTGCCATCGCGAACGCCGAGAACAACCATGATCTCGACGTTGATCAGTTGGTCGTTGCAGAAGCTTACTGCGGTAAGAACCTGATCATGAAGCGTGGACGTCCACGTGCGCGTGGTCGTTTCGGCAAGATCATCAAGCCATTCTCAGAAATCACAATCGTGGTTCGCCAAATCGAGGAGCAATCATAATGGGTAACAAAGTAAACCCAATCGGTATGCGTCTTCAGGTCAACCGCACCTGGGATAGCCGCTGGTATGCAGACACCAAAGACTACGGTGACATGCTTCTTGAGGATCTCGCGATCAAAGCGTTCATCAAGAAAGAATGTGCTCAGTCCGGCGTTAGCCGCGTGATCATCGAGCGTCCGCACAAGAAGTGCCGCGTTACGATCCATGCAGCCCGTCCAGGTGTGATCATCGGCAAGAAAGGTGCAGACATCGAAGGTCTGCGCTCCAAGCTTGCCAAGTTGACAGCATCTGAACTGCACCTGAACATCGTTGAAGTGCGCAAGCCTGAACTGGACGCAGCCCTCGTTGCTGAATCCATTGGTCAGCAGCTTGAGCGTCGTGTGTCCTTCCGTCGCGCTATGAAGCGCTCGGTTCAGAACGCGATGCGCATGGGTGCGCTTGGTATTCGTGTGAACCTCGCAGGCCGTCTTGGCGGTGCAGAGATCGCGCGCACCGAGTGGTATCGTGAAGGCCGCGTGCCTTTGCACACATTGCGTGCAGACATCGACTATGCGCTCTATGAGGCTATGACGCCTTATGGGATCATCGGCATCAAGGTCTTCATCTTTAAGGGTGAGATCATGGAGCACGATCCACAGGCGCACGACCGTAAACACGCTGAGCTGCAAGAGGGCGCTGTCCCTCGCGGCCCACGTCGCTAAGGAGCTAGATAAATGCTACAACCAAAGCGTACAAAACACCGCAAACTGCACAAAGGCCGTATTCGCGGTCTTGCAAAAGGCGGGTCTGATCTGAACTTCGGTTCATTCGGTCTGAAAGCTATCGAGCCTGAGCGTATCACTGCGCGCCAGATCGAAGCTGCACGTCGTGCTATGACACGTCACATGAAGCGTCAGGGTCGTGTCTGGATCCGTATTTTCCCAGACACTCCTGTTACCTCCAAGCCCGTCGAAGTGCGTATGGGTAAAGGTAAAGGCTCCATCGACTTCTGGGCATGTAAAGTGAAGCCAGGTCGTATGATGTTCGAGATTGATGGCGTAGCCGAGCCAATCGCACGTGAGGCACTTCGCCTTGCCGCGATGAAGCTGCCTATCAAGACCCGCACAGTGGTTCGCGAAGACTGGTAACCTGCGAAACATAGTTTCGCGGAGCGAGAGGCAGCGAATGGCAATGCCAATCGCGTTCCCGCACCGTTAAAGATAAGAAGCCCCCGTCGAGAAATCGGCGGGGGCTTTTTCGACTTACACAATGACGGCAGACGCACTAGGTATGCCTATCTTTGCATTGCTGGGAAAAATCATGGCGCAAAAAGCTACCATCTATAAAGTAGAGCTCTCGGTCTCCGACATGGACCGGCATTATTACGAGACCCATAAACTCACCGTCGCCAAGCACCCGTCCGAGACAGACGAGCGGCTGATGGTGCGGCTAGTGGCCTTTGCATTGAATGCACACGAGCACCTAGAGATGACCAAAGGGCTCTCGACCGACGATGAGCCCGATATCTGGCAGAAAAGCCTGAGCGGTGAGTTGGACCTCTGGGTGGCCTTGGGTCTGCCCAGCGAAAAGGTTGTGCGCCAGTCTAGCGGCAAGGCCAAGCAAGTCATCGTTTATTGCTACGGGAGCACCGCGCAAATGTGGTGGGACAAAATCAGGAACAGCACGACCCGCTTTAGCAATCTGTCTGTGGTCAATTTCGATGAGACAGAAACCACGGCACTGGCAAATCTCGCCAGCCGCTCGATGAAATTGCAGGTCAATATTCAAGAGGGCGAAGTGATGGTCAGTGTTGATGACACCATTGCTTATCTGACGCCGATGATCTGGAAAGCCGCAGAGTAAGCGCGCACCACATAACAATCGCTTGGGTTGCGTGATGCGGTGGTGCGCTGCCCGATCAGGGCGCTGATCCAAAGGCGGAATTTTTGGGCGCTGTTGAAAACAGAATGACCCGTGTTGCGTGTGGGCGCCGCTAGGGCCGTTGTTTTGCAGCGGCTAATTCACTCCCAGCCGTAGTTGAAGCTCACCGAAATCCGCTCTTCTTCAGACATGTTCATCGGCACTTCGTGGCGTAGCCAGCTTTCCCAAAGCAGCACATCGCCAACATTTGGCTCAACATAAATGAACTGGCGCATTTCGGGGCGGGCGTCCTTTTGGCGAATGGGGGAGGCCATCATCATCGCAGAGCGCGGGTCTTCGTATTTGATCGCGCTCGCACCCTCGGGCATCGCAACATAGGTCGTGCCAGAAATCACCGAATGGGGATGGATATGGCTGGTGTGAATGCCACCTTCGGGCAGAATATTGATCCAGAGGCTATCCAGCTTCAGCTTCTTTTCGCCAAGGTCAAATTGAAGATCCTCGGCAAAGGCGGCCACATGCTTGTCGAGAACCTTGACGAGGTCTTTGAAAATCGGGAACCGCCAAGCAAGATCTGCAAGGGACGCATAAGACGTATAGCCCGCATATCCGTTCTCCTCGCACCATGCCTGACCCGCTTCATCGTCATCAGCGATGACAAGGCACGACTGCTCCATTTCAGCAGGGTCAATTGGTTTGCCGTGCTCGCTCAGGGCGGCACGATAGAGGCGGGTGACAAAGAGTGATTCAATATGTGACATGGCCGATCCATACCCTAGCGTGCGGCGTATGGCGAGAGGGCGCACCCCTCGCCAAGTGCGTTTATCAGGCGGATTTGGCCAGATAGGCGCTGATTTCGTCCTTCAGGGCAAGGCGCTGTTTGCGCATCTCGACCATGTGGTCGTCCGAGGTCGGCTCAACGTCCGTTTCGGCGCGGTGCACCGCACGGTTCAGCTCGTGATAGGCGTCCGACAGTTTGGCAAAATGCGCATCGCTGGCATTCAGACCATGTATTTTCTGCACGGCGTCAGGAAATTCTTCGGATAGCTCATGTGGTGTATGTGACATATCAGGTCCTCTATTCAGTTAGGATTTGCGTGTTTTAGGGTGAAGGGACGCCGCCAGAATATGATCGGCATTTTGCACAACGTGATTGGCATGCAGCACGATCTTGGGGTCGGGCAGGGTCGCCACCTCGGGGTCTTTGTCAGGGTAGTCCAGCTGCGACAGGAAATGGCGCATGCAGTTCAGGCGTGCGCGCTTTTTGTCGTTAGAGCGCACGACCGTCCAAGGGGCATCAGCGGTATCCGTATAAAAGAACATCGCCTCTTTCGCTTCGGTGTAGTCGTCCCAGCGGTCAATGCTGGCGCGATCAATCGGTGATAGCTTCCAGCGCTTAAGAGGGTCGGTCTCGCGCGATTTAAAACGGCGGATTTGTTCTTCTCGGGTGACCGAAAACCAGTATTTGAAAAGCTTGATCCCCGATCGGGTCAACATCTGCTCCAGATCAGGGGTCTGGCGCATGAACTCGAGGTATTCAGACGGCTCGCAGAAATCCATAACCCGCTCAACGCCGGCACGGTTATACCAAGACCTGTCATACAGGACCATTTCCCCTGATGTGGGCAGGTGTTTGACATAGCGTTGAAAGAACCACTGCCCCCGCTCTTCGTCCGTGGGCTTGTTAAGGGCAACGACACGGGCAGCGCGCGGGTTCAGGTGCTCGGTAAAGCGCTTGATCGTGCCGCCTTTGCCCGCTGCATCGCGGCCCTCGAACAGCAGAACAAACTTCTGACCCGTTTCCTGCACCCAGTGCTGCACCTTGAGCAACTCGACCTGCAATGCGGCCTTTTCGGCCTCGTAGGCCTTTGTGCCAAGGCGTTTTGCATAGGGGTATTCACCCTGCTCGAACCCGATGATCTGGGCCGCGCGCTCGGCCTGTGTGGGCGTCTTTGTGGCTGTCTTTGATGTCGGCATTTTGCCCCCTCTCTTGTTACGCAGGTAACGTGCGCCTTTACGCGAGAGGGGGCATTGATGTGGGTCAAGCAGGTCGTCGAAAAAGGGGCCTAGACGAGCGGTTGTAGCACAGGAGGTTGATGATCACCGACAAAGGTGACGTCGTCCCATGTCAGGCCAGTGTCGCCACGCACCACAATGGTCATCTGGCGGTCGTTTTCCGTGTCGTGTTCATAGGTCACGTTGATACGGGACTCGGTTGCATAAACCGGCGTGCCAGATGCAACTACACCTGTGGGGTAAGGTTGTTCCACGATTTCCGCAGATGTTACAGAGTAGCCGGGGTCAGATACGTTCAACGTGATTTGAAGCGTGTCCTCATCGCGATCAAAATCGCCAAGGATAACGACATCCGATTGCTCAATATCACCAGGCATAGGATCCGAATTTGTCGGGTCCGAGGCGCAATCAACGATCGTGACCTCAAAGCTATCGCTGCCTTCACCCCCGATCAGGGTAGGCCGCCCCGAGGACCAACCTTGCTCTGGCGCTTCGTGGATCAGGCGGTCATCGCCTTCGCCGCCGTCAGCGCGGACAACATACCCCGTCCCATCGGGGCCATGTTCGGAAGTTAAAATCGTATCGTTACCTGCCTCACCATAAAGCGCGACATTGTCCATGCCGCGGGCATCGAGGGTATCATCACCCGACCCGCCATAGAAAGCACTCGCATCAGTGGA
>CAKZNT010000076.1 GCA_937132065.1 uncultured Loktanella sp. | reverse complement strand
CCCGATGCATTTTGCAACGCCGTCCGTCTGATGGGGCCAACATTTGGCGGCATCAATCTGGAAGATATCAAAGCGCCCGAATGCTTTATCATCGAGCAGCGCCTGAAAGAGGAAATGGACATTCCGGTGTTCCATGACGACCAGCACGGCACGGCAGTGATCTGCGCGGCTGGGCTTCTCAATGCGCTCGAAATCTCGGGCAAGAAAATAGCGGACGTTAAGATCGTTCTTAATGGTGCGGGTGCTGCTGGCATCGCCTGCCTCGAGTTGCTCAAGGCGATGGGTGCGACACATGACAACTGTATCATGTGCGACACCAAAGGTGTGATTTTCCAAGGGCGCACCGAAGGCATGAACCAGTGGAAATCTGCGCATGCCGCCGCCACAGATGCGCGCAGCCTTGCAGAGGCAATGAACGGCTGTGACGTTTTCCTCGGCGTGTCGGCCAAGGGCGCGGTCACGCAGGCAATGGTCGAAAGCATGGCGCCAAACGCCGTGATTTTTGCAATGGCAAACCCTGATCCAGAAATCACGCCAGAGGAAGTGCACGCCGTGCGCGAAGATGTCATCGTGGCCACGGGTCGTTCTGACTACCCCAATCAGGTGAACAACGTGCTTGGCTTCCCCTATCTGTTTCGCGGGGCTCTCGACATTCACGCGCGTGCTATCAATGACGAAATGAAAATCGCCTGTGCGCAAGCGCTTGCTGATCTCGCCCGCGAAGATGTGCCCGATGAGGTCGCAATGGCCTACGGTAAAAAGCTGTCGTTCGGGCGTGACTACATTATCCCGACCCCCTTTGATCCGCGTCTGATCCACCGCATCCCGACCGCCGTTGCGCAGGCGGGGATGGATACGGGCGTGGCGCGTCGGCCTATCGTTGACATGGAAGGCTATGAAAACACGCTGAAATCCCGAATGGACCCGACACAGTCGATCCTGCGTAGCCTCAATGCACGGGCGCGCGCTGCGCA
This sequence comes from uncultured Loktanella sp., assembly GCA_937132065.1. Taxonomy (GTDB): domain Bacteria; phylum Pseudomonadota; class Alphaproteobacteria; order Rhodobacterales; family Rhodobacteraceae; genus Yoonia. Next base: position 47,912 of record CAKZNT010000076.1, on the reverse strand, counting down.
ATCGGACGTCGTCTTTGCCGAGGGCGATGATATTCGTGTGCTGCGTGCCGCAGTGCTTTATCAGCGCTCGGGTCTTGGTCGCGCCATCGTCATTGGCCGCGAAAAAGAGGTAGAAGCAAGCCTGATTGCAGAAGGATTGGCGGATGCTGTCGGTGAGTTGCAAATCGTGAATGCCGCCAACACGCCCCATTTGGATACTTACAAATCCTTCCTCTACGAACGGCTGCAACGCAAGGGCATGGATCACCATGACGTGCACCGTCTTGCGACCCGCGACCGCCATGTTTTCGCATCTCTCATGCTCGCGCACGGGCACGCAGATGGCATGGTCACAGGGGCGACCCGCAAATCTGCGCATGTGCTGGAGTTGATCAACCACGTCTTCGACGCGGGGCCGCATGATGGCGCGGTCGGGGTAACCGCAATCTTGCACAAGGGGCGGATCGTTCTGATCACAGACACGCTCGTGCATGAATGGCCCGACGAAAACGATCTGGCCGATATCGCAGAGCGGGGGGCATCCGTTGCACGCGCACTTGGTCTCGAACCACGCGTGGCATTCGTCTCGTTCTCGACCTTCGGTTATCCGGTATCAGAGCGGGCCGAAAAAATGCACGTTGCGCCCACCGTCCTTGATGACCGCGGCGTTGACTTCGAATACGAGGGCGAGATGACCGTCGACGTCGCGCTCAACATGCAAGCAATGGACCACTACCCGTTCTCGCGCCTCTCCGGACCCGCCAATGTGCTCGTCGTTCCTGCGCGACACTCCGCATCCATTTCGGTCAAGCTCATGCAGGAAATGGCAGGGGCAACCGTTATCGGTCCAATCCTGTCAGGCGTGGGCAAGCCCGTGCAAATCTGCTCGACAGGCTCAACCGTGAACGACATTCTCAACATGGCCGTGATCGCGGCCTGCAAGGTGGATTAAGCAATGGCAATCTGGAACCTCGGCTCGATCAACGCAGATATCATATACGCGGTCCCCCATATCCCCGCACCCGGCGAAACGCTTGCTTCGACGGGGCGGGCAACCTTCATGGGCGGCAAGGGGGCAAACATGTCCGTAGCCATTGCACGCGCAGGAAGTCGGGCGAACCACATCGGGGCGCTCGGGCCAGATGGCGGCTGGATGTTGGAAAGACTGCTCGAATACGGCGTTGATACGCGCCACATCGCCCAAATCGAAACGGAATCGGCGCAAGCAATCATCATGGTTGATGCGGATGGGGAAAACGCGATCCTGCTGCACCCTGGCGCAAACGGCGAAATCCCGCAGGCCGCGTTACAAACGGCCTTGGCCGAGGCAGAAACAGGCGACTGGTTCGTGACGCAAAACGAAACCAACCTGCAACGGACGGGGGCTGCACTTGCCAAAAAGATGGGGCTCAAGGTGGCCTATGCCGCCGCGCCGTTTTCGGCGGAACGGGCACTCGCCGTGCTCGAATACCTCGACTTTCTGATCCTCAACGAGGTCGAAGCACAGCAATTGACCGAGGCGACAGGCAAAACGCCCGATGCGCTGGGCGTGCGGGATGTGGTAATCACCCTTGGCGGGGATGGGGCCGATTGGTTTGGACCAAACGGCAAGCAACACTTTGACGCGCTCCCCGTTAAGCCGGTCGACACGACTGGCGCGGGCGACACCTTCACGGGCTACTTGCTCGCAGGGCTGGATCAGGGCATGCCGATGCCGCAAGCGATCAAACTCGCGGCAACAGCAGGTGCGCTCATGGTCACGCGAAAAGGAACCGCAGACGTTATCCCTGATCTGTCAGAGGTGCGCGCGTTTAATGGTTAACAAACGGGGCGTTTGCGCCCCACAACTGTGAAACACGCGCATCACGGCCACAGCCCTCGCGGTAAAACTTATAGGCTTCGGCTTGGGTCTTCACACCACCACGGGTAATCACGCGATTAGTGCCCAAATAGTAATCCTGATGATAATCCTCGGCGTTATAAAACTGGGCCGCAGGTAAAATCGGGGTCACAATTTGCTGGCCTAATGCGGCTTGCGCGGATGCAAGTTCGGCGCGCGCTACCGCCTCTTGCTCCGTGTTAGACACGAAAACGGCGGTGCGATAGACATCGCCGCGGTCGCAAAACTGCCCACCAGCATCCGTCACATCAACCGAGCGGAAGAACATGTTCAGCAGGCTGGCATAGCTGACAACATCTGCGTCATACGTGATCTCGACGGCCTCATAATGGCCTGAACCTTTGATCGTTTTGTAGGTCGGGTTCTGTGTCGCGCCGCCCGTATAGCCGGACACAGCCTCGACCACACCGTTCACACGTTCAAAGTCGCTCTCGACGCACCAGAAACACCCGCCAGCGACAACCATCGTCTGAATGTCACGCGCTTGGGCGGTTGTCCCCTGAAGCATTGCGCCAGCGGCAATTAAAAGGGCAAGCGCGGAAGTTTTCGCAGTTTGGATCGTAAATTTCATTGGACTACTCCTGTTTGACACCACCCTTTCGCCTTGGCGCAAGTAACGCAATTCACGCGACAGTGAGCTCACGCGCTCTTTACCTCTTGGAACATTTGGGTGGCCGCCCTAGCGTGGCCATAACCAAGGAGATCAAGATGCAAGACCACGTCACAACGCACCAAGCCGAGGAAGATGCGCGCAATGCGGAAATCCTCATCTACGTCGACGGCAAGATCGTGCCAAAGAATGACGCGAAAGTGAGCGTTTATGACAGCGGGTTCATGCTTGGGGATGGTGTCTGGGAGGGGCTGCGTCTGCACGACAACAAATGGACGTTCCTCGACGAGCATATGGATCGGCTATTCGAGGCTGCAAAGGCCATTGATCTTGATATCGGGATGGATCGAAATGGCGTCATTTCCGCCTTGTTAGAGACACAAAAAGCCAATGGAATGACCGATCACGCCCATGCGCGCCTGATGATCACACGGGGCGTTAAGGTGTTGCCGTTCCAGCATCCGTCCCTGTCACAATCAGGGCCGACAATGGTGATAATCATGGAGCATTCGCGCCCCAAATTGCCGCGCCCGATTACACTTGCGACTGTGCCGCATCTGCGCGGCCTGCCGATGACCCAAGACCCGAAGCTTAACAGCCACTCCAAGCTGAACTGCATCCTTGCCTGCATCGCCGCCCAAAAGGCGGGCGCGGATGAGGCGTTGATGCTGGATATCAATGGATTCGTGAACACAACGAACGCTTGTAACTTTTTCATTGTGCGCAAGGGCGCGGTTTGGACCAGCACGGGGGATTACTGCATGAACGGGATCACCCGTCAAAAGGTCATCGACCTTTGTCGCGCCAATGACATCCCTGTTTTCGAGCGCAACTTTAGTCTGGTGGATACTTACGGCGCGGATGAGGCATTCCTGACAGGCACGTTTGGCGCACAGACTCCGGTTCACTCGCTTGACGGGCGCGTGATTGGCTCGGGCGAACTCGGCCCGATGACAACCCGCATTCGCAAGCTTTACGCCGACTTGGTGCACGGGTAGTGCACGTGCGGTGCACGGATAAAACAGGGGAAAAGTGATGCGAATAGCGATGTGGTCAGGGCCGCGAAACCTTTCAACGGCAATGATGTATGCCTTCGGCAACCGTGCCGACTTCGCAATCTGGGATGAGCCGTTTTATGCGCCATACTTGGCCAAAACAGGCGCGGATCACCCGATGGCAGCCGAAATTATTGCCGCCCACGAGGCTGATCCCGCTAAGGTCGCCGCGCGCTGTTTAGACACTATTCTTGCCCAAAAGCCGCATATCTACATGAAACATATGCCGCATCACATGATCGAAGGCATGCCGACCGACTGGGCGCGCGACTGCGTGAATGTGCACCTGATCCGCCATCCTGCGCGCGTGATCGCAAGCTACGGCGCAAAGCGTGATGACGTGACCGATGACGATATCGGTTTTCGCCAGCAAGCAGAGTTATTTGACGCGTTTGGCGGTGTTGTCATCGACAGCGCCGATGTTCGCCAAGACCCTGAAAAGACACTGAAAAAACTGTGTGACGTGATTGATTTACCGTTTGATCCAGCGATGCTTTCTTGGCCCGCAGGGCCGCGCGCGGATGACGGTGTTTGGGCCGCGCATTGGTATAATGCTGTGCATCTCTCGACAGGCTTCGCAGGGGCCGAGGGGCCATTGCCCGAGCTGTCAGATCGCGACCATCGCCTGATGGAAAATGCGCTGCCATATTATGAAAAAATGGCAGCGCACAAGATTTAGGACTTAGCGCGACGGTTCCGCGCGGCGATCAGCTTCAGGCGCAATGCGTTGAGCTGGATAAAGCCTTGCGCATCTGTCTGGTCGTAAGCGCCCGCATCCTCTTCAAATGTCACATGTGCCTCGGAATAGAGACTGTTTTCGGACCAACGGGCCACTGTTGAAACGGAGCCTTTATAGAGCTTCACGCGCACAGTGCCGCTGACGTGCTCTTGTGATTTGTCGATCATCGCCTGCATCATTTCGCGCTCTGGAGAGAACCAGAAACCGTTGTAAATCAGCTCCGCGTAGCGCGGCATAATGCTGTCTTTCAGGTGACCTGCACCAGAATCGAGCGTGATCTGCTCGATACCGCGGTGGGCTTCCAGCAAGACAGTTCCGCCGGGCGTTTCGTAGATGCCGCGTGATTTCATACCAACAAAGCGGTTCTCGACGAGGTCCAAACGACCAACACCATGCTTGCCACCAAGTTCGTTTAGCTTGGTGAGGATCGTCGCGGGAGACATCAATTCGCCGTTAATAGACACTGCATCGCCCCGCTCAAAACCGATCTCAACCATCTCTGGCGTGTTCGGCGCGTCCTCTGGGGACACGGTGCGCTGGTAGACGTATTCTGGCGCTTCGATTGCCGGATCTTCCAAAACCTTGCCCTCGGACGAGGTGTGCAAAAGGTTCGCATCAACCGAGAACGGTGCTTCGCCGCGCTTGTCTTTTGCAACGGGAATCTGGTTCTTTTCTGCGAATTCCAGCAAGCGTGTGCGGCTTGTCAAATCCCACTCACGCCAAGGCGCGATAACCTTGATTTCTGGGTTCAGCGCGTAGGCCGCCAACTCAAAGCGGACCTGATCGTTGCCCTTGCCAGTTGCGCCGTGAGACACCGCATCGGCGCCTTCGAGGGCTGCAATTTCAACTAGACGCTTGGAAATCAACGGGCGGGCAATCGACGTGCCGAGCAGATAGATGCCCTCGTAAACCGCATTGGCACGGAACATCGGAAACACGAAATCGCGCACGAACTCTTCGCGCAGGTCTTCGATATAGATCGCAGATGCGCCCATCATTTCGGCCTTGGCGCGCGCTGGCTCAAGTTCTTCGCCCTGCCCCAAATCGGCGGTAAACGTCACCACCTCACAATTGTATTCGGTCTGCAGCCACTTCAGAATGATCGAGGTATCCAGACCACCAGAATATGCGAGAACAACTTTTTTCGGAGCAGTCATGTTTTTAGCCCTTAATTGATGCGTTATTTATAGGCGCGATACCTGTTTTTGCGAGGTCGTGCAAGGATAGGGCGTTGACGGAAACCGTAGGTGATGTAACCAGTATCAAAGTTCATTTAGAGGAAGATTTTCATGGCTTGGCATTTAATTCGACATTCATTCGCGATGATTTTCGCGAACCTTGGGCAAGCACTCAAGGTTTCCATCATCCCTTACGGGATTTTGATGATTGCAGCGATGGTCATTTTTTCAATTAGCGGCCTGCCGATGGCGGGCTATGATCCAAGCGCGGTTTCTAGCGACTCTGTGTCGGCTATGACTGTTTTGCTTTTGATTGCTCTGCTGGTATTCGCGATTTTCGTCTTTGGATGGGTCGCTGTGTCGTGGCATCGCTTTATTCTCAAGGAAGAATACACCGCATTGATTCCAGCGGTGGCTGGCCGTCCGATCTGGCCATATGTGGGGCGGAGCATGTGGCTTGGTTTTGTCGTGTTTCTGGTCGCGATTCCTGTGATGTTTGTTGTCGGCCTGATTGCCGCGCCGTTCGCGTCAGGGTCGCTTGTCATTCCGTTGATTGCCATGCTTTGCGGTTTGACGATTGTTGCGTATTTCTGGATGCGCTGGGCGATTGCGTTGCCTGCTACGGCAATTGGTAAAGGTATGTCGCTGAAGGAGGCATGGTCCGCAACCGCAGATGTATCTGGCACAATCTTTGGTGTTTCATTGATGCTGATGGCGATCAATATCGTGCCAGCATTCTTGCTTGCTGGTGTTTACACTGCTGCGCCGATCCTTGGCTTTGTTGTCGATGTGGTGTTGCAGTGGATCACGATCATGGTCGGGCTGTCCATCCTGACAACACTTTATGGTCACCTCATCGAGGGTCGTCCGCTCGTTGATTGATCCTAGAAACTCAGGTTGGCCACAAATGATGCATCACCGTCATTGGCCAATTCCTGAATTGCATCGCTAACGTCCATCCAAACGGCTGCATGGCCTTCCTCGCGGGGCGGGCCATGCCGGCGAACGGGCAGGGCGGTGTAGATGTGGCACAGTTTTTCGGCGTGAATCCCGTATTCGGGCATCCAGACAAATCGGCGGAAAGCACCAAGGCGGCGCGGCCTTGCGATCCGCCATCCCGTCTCTTCGAACACTTCGCGATGAAGCGCCTGAATTGGGCTTTCGCCTGCGTCAATCCCGCCACCAGGTAGCTGGAATTCGTAGTGCGGCGCCCCTTGGAATGTCAGCAAGAGTTGCCCCGCGTGCGGCAGGATTGCATAAGCACCCGCTCGCAATTGATAGGTTTCGCCAGTCTTTGGCGAGTTGCCATACCGTTTGATCATCGCTTCACCCCTTGGACGCGCTCTTGCCGCACCTATATAGGCAATGTATGCCAATTCCGCACATGTAAGGAAAGCCCATGACGACCAGCAAAATTGCTTGGGACGATACAGTCCTGCCATTCCAACTCGACGCCTCCGATATTCGCGGTCGCGTGGCCCGTCTTGACGGAACCTTGGAAGAGGTTTTGCGTCAGCACGACTATCCCCCGGCGATTGAGGGGCTTGTGGCAGAGATGGCTTTGCTAACGGCGCTTATCGGTCAATCAATGAAGTTGCGTTGGAAGCTGTCACTTCAGGTGCGCGGCGACGGTCCGATCCGTTTTATTGCGACTGATTACTATGGTCCAACCGACGATGGTGCGCCTGCCCGTATCCGCGCCTATGCCAGCTATGACGAAGATACGATCAACCTGAATGCGATCCCGTTTAGCCAGATCGGCAAAGGGTATTTTGCGATCCTGATTGATCAGGGCCCTGACATGACCCCTTATCAGGGTGTTACCCCGCTTGCGGGTAGCTCGCTGTCGAAATGTGCCGAAACGTATTTTGCTCAGTCCGAGCAGATCCCGACCCGTTTTGAATTGACCTTTGGCCGGAGCAAAATTCGCGGCGAAGCCGAGCACTGGCGTGCTGGTGGTGTCTTGCTGCAGCACATGCCAAAGGCATCTCCTGAGCTGAAAGGTGATGGCGGTTCTGGCGAGGATGGCGTGCTGCTGCCCGAGGATATTCTTGACGAGGTCGAAGGTGAAAACTGGACCCGTGCCAATACGCTCTTGGATACGGTTGATGCGCTCGAACTGATTGGCCCTACGATCACGCCGAGCGAGCTTTTGGTGCGTTTGTTCCATGAGGAGCAGCCGCGCATTTATGACGCCCAGCCCGTGAAGTTCGGCTGCACTTGCTCTGAGGATCGCGTGCGCCAGTCGCTGTCGATCTACTCTGCGAAAGATATCGCGCATATGATCACCGACGAGGGGACAGTCACGGCCGATTGCCAGTTCTGCGGTTCGCATTACGTTTTCCAGCCCGACACGCTTGGGTTCGAGGCAAAGAGTGACGAGGCCTGATCTTCGCACACGACTATTGGATGCGCTGGCTCATGCGGGCAGCGCATCTTCCGACTTTGACCTTAACGGTGATATTGCGTTACCTGCGGGGCGCCGCCTTACCCCCGCCGCTGTTTTGATCGCGGTGCGGGAGGATAGCGAAGCTGTCATTTTGACCACCCGTTCGGCCCGACTGAAACATCACGCAGGTCAGATCGCGTTTGCAGGCGGCAAGCAAGACCCAACCGATGCTGACCCCATTGCCGCCGCGCTGCGCGAGGCGCATGAAGAGATCGGGCTTGACCCTGCGCAGGTCGATGTCGTCGGCGCCTTGCATGCGCATGAGACCGTTACGGGGTATGCGATTACCCCTGTGCTTGCGATTGTGCGTGGCCCATTTGAGCCGACCCCCGAGGCGGGTGAGGTCAGCGAAGTCTTTGATGTCCCGTTGTCCCATCTCGTTGATCGCGCAAGATTTCGGGTTGAGGGCCGTATTTGGCAGGGCAAAATGCGCTACTACTATACAGTGCCGTTTGGTCCCTATTATATCTGGGGCGCAACGGCCCGCATTCTGCGCGGTCTAGCGGAGCGCATGTCATGACAAAGGTCACCGCAGATTGGCTTCACGGACCCGCCAAATCGGTGTGTGCGATGCTGACCGACGCGGGATATCAGGCGTGGTTTGTGGGTGGTTGCGTGCGGAACGCATTGATCGGTGCGCCAGTTTCCGATCTGGATTTAAGCACCGACGCGCACCCCGAGACTGTCATCACGCTCGCAAAAGCCGCTGGTCTTAAGGTGATCCCGACAGGTATCGACCACGGGACTGTCACGGTTGTTGCCCAGAACATTCCGTTCGAAATCACGACATTCCGCCGTGATGTGGCGACTGACGGGCGGCGTGCGGTTGTCGCTTTTGCCAAGACGATGATCGAAGACGCGCGGCGGCGGGATTTTACGATGAACGCCCTTTACTGCGATATTGATGGCGTTGTTGCTGATCCGCTTGGTGGCCTGCCTGACCTGATGGCGCGGCGGGTTCGCTTCATTGATGATGCCGAGCAGCGGATCAAAGAAGACTACCTGCGCATCCTGCGATTTTTCAGATTTTATGCATGGTATGGTGATCCGTCCGAGGGGATAGATGCGGACGGCCTTGCGGCAAGTGCGCAAAATACTGATGGGCTGGAAAGCCTGTCACAAGAGCGGGTCACAGCCGAGTTGCTCAAGCTTTTGGGCGCGCCCGACCCCGCACCAGCCGTTGCGGCGATGGGTGCTGGGGGTGTGCTGCGCGCGGTGCTGCCAGGCGCCGCGCCCGAGGTGTTGAGTGTCCTTGTTCACGTCGAGGCGCAAGCGGATGTCGCCCCTGATCCGATCCGCCGGCTTGTGGCGCTGGGCGCTGAACACACTGCCCTGCGCCTGACGAATGCGCACAAGAAACGGATTGAGTTGCTTACGGGCGATGACGGATTGATGGGCCTCGCTTATCGACACGGCGCTGGGCTGGCAATGGATCGCGCGCTGATTGAGGCGGCGTCATTGGGTCAGCCGTTTGCGCCCGCATTGGGTGAGAAAATAGAATTTGCAGCAGAGCAGGTTTTTCCGCTGAGTGCCGCTGATCTAATGCCCGAAAAACAAGGTGCAGCCCTTGGGCAGGCACTACGCGAAGCCCAAGAGAAATGGATCGCGTCCGCATTTACGTTGACGAAAGCCGACCTCCTTGATTGAGTTGATCCCGCTCTTTGGCTTTGTATTCTTTGGGCTGTTTTCGCCGGGGCCAAATGTGATTTTACTGACCGCGAGCGGGGCGCGGTTCGGGTTTAGGCCAACGGTCCCTCACATCCTCGGCGTGGCTCTTGGTGTAGGGATCATTGCGGGTGTCACAGGGTTCGGGCTTGGCGCCTTGCTGTTGCGCTTTCCTGCGCTCACGCTGATCCTCAAGGTCGTTGCCTGTGGTTGGATATTGTGGATGGCCTATAACCTCTGGTTTTCGGACCCGAGCAAACGCAAGGCAAGCGCAGACCGTCCTTTCACGTTTATGCAGGCGGTGTTGTTCCAGTGGGTCAATCCCAAGATCTGGGCCGTGGCCTTAAGCGCCACCGCATATGTCACAACCCTTCCTCCGCTCGCGCAGGCCAGCCATCTTGCGCTGACGTTTTCGACAATCAATCTGGGCGTTTGCCTGTTTTGGACATGGGCGGGTTCACTGCTTTCGATCCTGCTATCCAACCCGATTGCATGGCGCATATTCATGCGCATTATGGCGGTGTCATTGGCGGGTTTCTCGCTGGCGGTTTTCCTCTGAGTTGAACCGCGCTATGTAGTGGCAAATGCAACCAAAGGCAGACTGACGTGTTTCGGTATTTTGAAAATCTCGTCGATCCCTATACCGCGTATCAGGAGACCGACACACCACCGCAGCGCCTGCTGCCGTTTCTGCTTGAATACGCACGTCCATTCAAAAAAGTGTTTTGGATGACGGGTATCGCGTCAGTGGTGATTGCGGCCATGGAAGTCTGGCTGATTTTCTACATTGGCCGGATGATTGATATTCTGGCGACTGGCACAGCAGCCGAGGTTTGGGCGCGCAGCGGTGTCGAATTGATCCTTGTTGCCATCTTTGTGCTGACCTTTAGACCTGCCTTGCATATTTTTCAGGTGGCGCTGCTCAATAACGCGATCTTGCCCAACTTTGGCACGTTGGTGCGCTGGCGTGCGCATAAGCATGTTTTGCGCCAATCGGTCGGGTGGTTCGAAGATGATTTCGCGGGGCGTATTGCGAACCGCATTATGCAAACGCCCCCTGCTGCGGGTGAGGTCGTGTTTCAGATGTTTGACGCGATTACCTTTGCGATTGCCTATCTGATCGGCGCGGCAATTTTGTTGGGTGACGCTGATCCGCGGTTGATCATTCCGATGCTGTTCTGGCTTGTGCCATATCTTGTCTTGCTGCGCTGGGTGGTCAAAAAGATTGCACCTGCATCCGAGGCCGCATCCAATGCCCGTAGCGCCGTGACGGGCCGTGTTGTCGATAGTTATACCAATATCCACTCTGTCAAAATGTTCGCGCACCACGATCACGAGATTGGCTATGCCAAGGAAGCGATTGAAGAAACCCGCCGCACGTTCCAGATCGAAATGCGCTATTATACGATCATGGACGTTGCCTTGATGATCCTGAACGGGTTCTTGATTGTCGGGGTGACGGGCTGGGCGATCATGTTGTGGATGGACGGCTCTGCCACTGTCGGCGTCGTTGCCGCGGCCAGTTCGCTGGCGCTGCGCCTGAATGCGATGTCGGGCTGGATCATGTGGGCGTTCACCAATTTCTTCCGCGAGCTGGGCGTTGTTGCCGAGGGCATGCAGACGATTGCACAGCCGATCCGCCTGTTGGATGACAAAACGGCCAAGCCATTGCTGATCGAGAAGGGCGAAGTCGACATACGGGACCTGTCCCACCACTATGGCAAGGCGGCGGGTGGCCTTGATCATATCAATGTGTCGATCAGTGCAGGCCAAAAGGTCGGCCTTGTGGGCCAATCTGGCGCGGGTAAATCGACCCTCGTGAAGCTGCTTTTGCGGTTTTATGACGCCGAGCAGGGCGCGATCCTGATTGATGGTCAGTCGATCCAGAATGTTACGCAAGATAGCTTGCGTCAAGCGATTGGAATGGTGCAGCAGGATAGCGCGCTTTTGCATCGGTCTGTTCGCGAAAACATCCTATACGGCAAGCCGCTGGCCAGTGATGAAGACGTGTTCGAGGCGGCGCGCAAAGCGGAGGCGCACGACTTTATTCTTGGCCTCGAGGATAGCGAGGGCAACAAGGGGTATGATGCCCGCGTTGGTGAGCGTGGCGTTAAGCTTTCGGGTGGGCAGCGACAACGGATTGCGCTGGCGCGCGTCATTTTGAAAGACGCGCCGATCCTCTTGCTTGATGAGGCAACAAGTGCGCTTGATAGTGAGGTCGAGGCTGCCATCCAGCAGACACTCGCAAGCATGATGACGGGTAAAACCGTCATTGCAATCGCGCACCGCCTTTCCACGATTGCCGAGATGGACCGGATCATCGTGATGGATCAGGGGCGGATCGTCGAGGACGGCACGCACGAGGCCTTGCTTGCGCTTGGCGGTAAATATGCAACCTTCTGGACGCGACAGTCTGGCGGATTTTTGGGGCAAGAATCGTGAAGATATCAAACCTAGTCGAGCCATTTGCAGCCGCAGACGGCCCTCCACCATCGACATTGATGGCCTTTATGAAATGGGCATTTCGGGGCAGTTTCCGCTTTATGGGGATCGGGGCGGTTGTGTCGGCATCGGCTGGCGCGCTTGAGGTGCTTTCCGCGCTTATTCTGGGTCTGGTCATTGATGCGGCGCTCGGCACTTCAGCGGACCAGTTCTTTAGTGGTAACACGCCTCTGCTGATCGGCGTTGCCGCATTCTTTATTCTGCTGCGGCCTCTGATTTTTGGCCTATCGGGCATGATGCAATCCGTCGTCCTCGCGCCCTCGATTATGAACCTCGTTTTCTCGCGGTTGCACCGTCACACGCTTGGTCAATCGGTCCAGTTCTTTGACGACGATTTTGCAGGCCGCATTGCGCAAAAGCAGGGGCAGGCGGCGCGGGCAGCGACCGATCTGGTGATCGAGACAATCCATACGGTTGTTTTTGCGGCGGCGTCACTTATCGGGTCGGTGCTGATTATGCTGACGATCGATACGCGCACTGCCTTGCTCTTGGCGCTTTGGGTTGTCGTCTATGTTGTGATGATCAGGTTCTTTATGCCGCGCGTGCGTGCCGCCTCAAAGCAACGCGCCTCAAGCCGTGCGATGGTGACGGGGCAGGTTGTGGATACGGTCACAAATATCAAAACAGTAAAGCTATTCGCGCATGATCAATTCGAGGATCGCGCCGCGATTGATGCGATGGAAACCATGCGCCTTGCTTCGGTGAATTTCGGCTGGCTGTCGGCTGGCTTCCGTTTCAGCTTGATGACTCTCGCGGGTATGCTTCCGTTGATCATGGTTGGCGCGACACTTTACTTCTGGACCATGGGTGCTGCGAGCGCGGGTGATATTGCGGTCAGTGGCACGATAGGTTTGCGCCTTGCGCAGATGACGGGCTGGGTCAGTTTCACCCTGCTGGGCATGTATGCAAATGTCGGAGAGGTCGAAGACGCGATCCGCACGCTTAGCCCCGCGCATACGCTCGTCGATAGCCCCGAAGCCAAAGAGCTGGTTGTGCAGGATGCAGTCATCGACTTTGAAGACGTGACGTTTCGCTATGGCGGCGGGCAGGGCGGCCTGAACGGCGTGAACCTGCGTGTCGCCTCGGGCGAAAAGCTGGGCATTGTTGGCGCTTCGGGAGCGGGGAAGTCGACGCTCGTGTCATTGCTCTTGCGGATTTATGATACCGAGGGTGGTGCAATCAAGATTGATGGTCAGGATGTGCGCGACGTCACTCAAGAAAGCCTACGCCGTCAAATCGGGATGGTGACCCAAGAAACGGCGATGTTTAACCGTTCGGCGCGCGACAATATCTCTTATGGCAACCCGACGGCGACCCAGATCGAGATTGATCGGGCTGCCGATCAAGCCGAGGCGCTGCCGTTTATCGGTGATCTGACCGACAATGGCGGTCGCAAGGGCTATGACGCGCACCTTGGCGAGCGGGGTGTGAAGCTATCGGGCGGACAACGCCAGCGGATCGCAATTGCGCGGGCAATCCTCAAGGATGCGCCGATTTTGGTGCTGGACGAGGCGACAAGTGCGCTTGATTCCGAGGTCGAGGCCTCCATTCAAGCCGCCTTGGAAAGCGTGATGGACGGCAAGACGGTTATTGCAATTGCGCACCGCCTGTCGACGCTTGCGCGCATGGACCGGATCATTGTGCTTGACGCGGGCGTGATCAAGGAACAGGGAACGCACGCTGAACTGTTATCGCAAGAAGGGCTTTATGCCCGTTTCTGGGAACGGCAGTCAGGCGGATTTATCAATGTGCAGGATGCGGCGGAATAGACAATGGCGATGATAGAAGGGTTGACCCACCTTGGTTTGGGTAAAGTGGATGACGGACGCACGCTTTTGCCGCGGGTATTGCCGGGTGAAGAGGTGGCCGTTGCGCAAGACGGTTCCGTGCGGATCGTCACGCCATCAACCGACCGTGTTGCCGCGCCATGCAAGCACTACAAGAACTGCGGCGGTTGCGCGATGCAGCACGCAACTGACGCATTTGTTGCCAATTGGAAGCTGGACATCGTGAAAAAGGCGATGGCCGCACAGCGCCTCGAAACTGTCTTTCGCGATGTGATCACCTCGCCAGCGCGGTCCCGTCGCCGCGCCAAGATTGCGGGCAAGCGCACGAAAAGTGGTGCGATGCTCGGGTTTCATGCCAAGGGCACGAATACGTTGATTGCAACGCCCGAGTGCCAGTTGCTGACCCCAGCGTTGATGGATCAGTTCCCGATGCTCGAAGAACTGGTTGTTCTAGCCGCATCGCGCAAGGCAGAGATTGCGCTGACTGTGACAGAAACGGCAGTGGGTCTCGATATTCGTGTTGATACAGAAAAGCCGCTGACCCCTTCGCTGCGAGAAGAGCTGGCCGTCTTTGCGCAATCGCGCGCAATCGCCCGCTTGGTCTGGGTGGATGAGCCAGTTGTGACAATGCAGCCCCCCGTTCAGGTCTTTGGCAAGACTTCCGTTGTCCCGCCATCGGGTGCATTTTTGCAGGCCACCAAACATGGCGAAATGGCATTGCTAGACGCCGTTGAGGAAATCACGGCCAAGGCGGACCGCATCGTTGACCTGTTCGCAGGCGCTGGCACATTTACCTTGCCACTTGCGGCGCGTGCAGAGGTGCATGCCGTCGAGGGCGAAGCCGATATGATCGCCGCTCTGGATCGTGGGTGGCGCGAGGGCAGGGAGCTAAAGCGGGTCACATCCGAGACGCGTGACCTGTTTCGCCGTCCGCTTGAGCCTGATGAACTCAAGAAGTTTGACGCCGCCGTGATTGACCCGCCCCGCGCTGGCGCCGAGGCACAGATTGCGACCCTTGCAGAGTCAACGATCAGGACTGTTGCAATGGTGTCATGCAACCCCGTTACGTTTGCGCGCGACGCGGTAACGCTTGAAAAGGCTGGCTTTTCATTGAACTGGGTTCAGGTCGTTGATCAATTCCGCTGGTCCGCTCATGTCGAAGTTGTCGGCAGTTTTGCGCGAAAATAGCCGAGCCCAATCAAAACACTACTCAGATTCTAGAATCAGTGTATAATCGCAAAAAAACGGCAGAAGACCGAGGGCAGTAATGAATATCACGAGGCGTGTTTTAATCGCTGGCGCAGCTATCGGGCTGTCTGGCTGTGCAAGTAAACTGCGGGCTTACACTGGGCCTGAAGTTACCCGTATCCAGGTATTGAAGGAAAAGCGCGTTATGCAACTTTTGAGTGGTGCATCACTGCTCAAGGCGTATAACTTCGAGCTTGGCTTTGAACCGACGGGCCACAAGCAGATCGAAGGCGATGGCCGCACCCCAGAGGGCGCGTATCGCATCAATCGTCGCAATCCAAATAGCCGATTTCATTTATCGTTGGGTATTTCATATCCCAATAACGCGGACCGCCGCCGTGCCTATGCAATGGGAAAATCACCGGGCGGTGACATTTTTATCCATGGCACGCCAAAAACCTATGCGGGTCAAAATGACTGGACGTGGGGGTGCATCGCCGTGACCAATGACGAAATGGAAGAAATCTATTCCATGGTCAACGAAGGCACGCAGATCGTCCTTTTCCCCTAATTCGTATTGGCGGGGATCGAAGGCTGGAATGATGCAAGGCTTGGTTCTGCAACGATAGGGTCCGTGCCCATATTCATTGTCCACCACAGTTTGCCTGCTGGTTCTTGGAACCATGAAAAGCCCATGCGCCGCGCCTTTGGGTCCAAAATCACGGTGCGCGTATCGGGTTGATTCATCCATGCAGCGAGCGTCTCGATTTCTGTCTCATAGGACTCCGAGATGTTCTCGCCAACGACACGACCTTGAAAGCCAGCGCGCCGCGCGCGATCAAGTGGCGATGAACCGTCCGACCCAAAGAGCCACGGGCGGTTCTGGGCGGACATATCACGCGAATGGGTTGCCGCCGCCGCATTAAGCTGCGAATCAAGCTCAACAGGTGCAAGGCCAGCGGCTTGGCGTAGTGCGTTCACGCTGTCCAGCATCCGGAATTGAATGTCGTCTGTATCGGACGCGCTGATCTTGTAAACTTGAGGCAGAGGTAAGCCATTAGGCCCGATTCTCGCAGATGTTGTGCCTGTGCAGGCTGTAACCGCACCGAAAGCCAAACCGGCCAAAACTTGACGTCTTAACATTTTATTACCCATTCTCTAAGCTAGCCCCCTCTTAGCGCCTATATAGACACACTACAAATGCTGTTCGGCAATGCTTCGCCATTCTAACGGTAGTTTGATTTGCAAGGACAGGGATAGGGGCATAAATACAGCGTTAATGATCAGCAAACACTGATTGATGGAGTATTTTATGAAGAAGATTCTGAAAAGCAACCTTTCGCGCCGTAGTTTTCTCGCGACCACAGCGGCCACAATTGGCACGGGTGCTCTCGCGCAATCAAGCAACAGCACCGAGATTGAAGCAGATATTTCGCAGAACGTGACGCGCAATATCTCCAGTTTCCGCTCCTTGGATTGGCAGCCTTACTTTCAGTCGCTTAGCGGTGGTGCGATCTTGGTCGATTTGCAGTCGCGCGCTTTGCATTACTGGTCCGAGGATCGCAGTATCTATAAATTGTATCCGACCTCTGTGCCGCTGACCGAGGATCTGACCCGCAAGGGGCGCACCTCGGTTATTCGCAAGGTAGAAGGCCCGGATTGGCGCCCAACGCCGTCGATGCTCGAGCGCAATCCGGAATGGCCAAGATACATTGGCCCTGGCCCCGAGAACCCGCTTGGCACGCATGCGCTATATCTGTCGTGGCAATATTACCGTATCCACGGCACGCACGATACACGCAAGATCGGGCGTCGGTCGTCCAACGGCTGTATCGGCATGTATAACGAGCACATTGCAGAGCTATACGGATACGCAAGCACGCGCACGCAGGTGCTATTGATCTAGGATCGCATCCTCGGGCAATTGTTGAAAACGGCGGGGGGTTATTCCCGCCGTTTTTCGTTAGCGGTTCACCCAGCCAAGCAGGTTCTCGTCGATCATGCCGCAAAGAGCGGCGATATGTGCTGGGTCATCGTTGAGACATGGAATGTAGGTAAACTGCTCGCCGCCCGCATCCTCGAAACTGTCTTTGATTTCCTCGTTGATCTCTTCGAGTGTCTCGATGCAATCGGCAGAAAAGGCGGGGGCGCAGATCGCGATATTCTTGACGCCATCTTCTTTTGCCAATCGTGCGACCTCTTCCACGGTGTAGGGCTTAAGCCATTCTTCGCGGCCAAAAACCGACTGGAACGTGGTTTTGATATCCGTATCAGCCCACCCCAGCCGCTCTTTCAAGAGGCGCGTCGTTTTCTGGCATTGGCAGTGATAAGGATCACCTTCCATCAGGTATCGCTGCGGCATCCCGTGATATGAACAAACGAGCAGCTCGGGCTTTTTGTCGAGCTTGGCGTAGGCCGTTTCGATCGACTGGGCGAGTGCATCAATATAGGCGGTGTTCTCGAAGTATGGCTCGACAATCCGCGCAATGGGCTGCAATTTTTCATCCATCAACGCGCGGAAAAACTGGTCGTTTGCCGTTGCCGATGTAGCGCCTGCGTAGTGAGGATAGAGCGGAAAGAACAAGATTTTTGTGCAGCCCGCCTCGACCATTTCGCGGACTTTGGATTTTGTCGATGGGTTGCCGTAGCGCATACAGAAATCGACCATCACATTGTCGCCGTAGCGATCGCTCATTGTTGATTTGATCGCCGCTGTCTGCTGCTTGGTGATCGTCAAAAGCGGGCTTTCGTTCGCCTCTTCGTTCCAGATCGAGCGATAGTTCGCGCCAGATTTGGAAGGCCGTGTTGTCAGGATAACAAGCTGTAATAGTGGCTGCCAGAGCCAAGCCGAATAATCGACGACCCGCTTGTCGGACAGAAACTCGTTCAGATAGCGCCGCATTGACCAATAGTCTGTGTCGTCAGGTGTGCCGAGGTTGGCCACCAGCACCCCGACCTTCGCAGGCTTGATTTTCGGGTGGTCCGACGGGGCGTGCATCGGGCAAGCGGCGGTATTTGTATCAGTCATGTTCTTGTCCTCTTTCAGCCCAAGCTAGGCGGAATGTCGGTTGGGTCAATCTTTTGCGCCATCAAGCGGTTTTTCTTGCGTGCCAAGCGCGTCAGCGAGCCGTGTTGTCGCGCTTCCGGGGCGAAGCGGTTTGGGCTGGCTTTCGGCGGGCGCCCAACCCGTCAACGTGATCACTTCAAATGTCGCGTCGATCCGCCCGTCGTCATTGCTAAAGTTCTCGGCATAAACCGAGGCCGCTTCAGTCAGGATATTACGCATGGTGAACTGGCGGGGACGATGGGTCAGCGCGTTACCTTCGCCCATCATGCGCAGATCATGCATCAGGTGAAACAGGTTGTTATAGCTCGCGGTCAATGGCGTGCCGTCAGCGACAGGAAGCGCAAAGCCCGCCCGTTGCAGCAGTGCCCCAAGATCGCGAATTTCGCCCATCGGTGCGATACGGGGAGAGAGACCACCAGCGACGACAGCCTCGGCTTCGGCCAAAGCGGCACGCAATTCGTGAAGCGTTTGACCGCCAAAGCAAGTGGCCAACAGCAGGCCGTCCGGTTGAAGCGCATGACGCGCCTGAACAAGCTGACCGACAGGATCATTTGCCCAATGCAGCGACATCATATGAAGCACCAGATCGTATTGGCCAGGAACCAAAGCGAGGGTTTCATCATCGGCGACGATAGTTGCGTCGGGGAACTGGGTTTGCCAAAAATCGGGGAAACCTGTCACAATTGCGACTGACGTAAAGGTTCTGTTAACCTCATTCAGTCTTTCCTTGATCTCATCAGCAACCAGCTCGTGTAAAAACAGCGCGCCTTGATCTGCACGCGCGCGGTTTCGCAAAAGGGCGGTTCGGTCGGTAAGTTGGGGCATTTTTTCCATAATGTTCATTTAGGGTGCAATTATGTGGATGCAAAGCATCATTCGGGCGATTTACCCGTCACAATGCGTCGCATGTGACGCGCCGACCGAGGACGACTTCGGGCTTTGTGGTGCGTGCTGGCGCGAAACCTACTTTATTGGCGCGACGATTTGCACCAAATGCGGCACGCCATTGCCCGGAGATCAGGTTGCAGATGACATGATGTGTGATGACTGCATGACAATCGCACGACCGTGGGACAAGGGCCGTAGTGTTGTGGCTTATACGGGCATCGGGCGTAAACTGGTGCTTTCGCTCAAGCACGGAGATCGCACCGATCTAGCCCAGCCTGTTGGCCGCTGGATGGCGCGTGCCGCTGCGCCCTTGGTGCGTAAAGACACGCTTATCGTGCCGGTCCCGTTGCACCGCGTTCGCCTGATACGGCGGCGCTATAACCAATCTGCGATTTTGGCGCATGTGCTCGGGCATGTGCTGGGGCGCGATATCTGTGTTGACGGGTTACTGCGCCGCCGTAACACTGCCCCGCTTCAAGGGCATTCGCGAGAGGCGCGGTTCGCGGCTTTGGCGGATGCAATCCATTGCAATCCCGCGCAACGATTTCGCATTGAGGGGCGGCATGTGATGTTGGTGGATGACGTGATGACGTCTGGTGCAACATTGGCGGCCTGCGCCGAAGCATGTATGTCAGCGGGCGCACGAAGCGTTGATGTCCTGACACTGGCAAGAGCAGTCAAAGACGCCTAAATGTGTTGTTCAAGTTATGAAAAGGACGCACGCGATGCAATCTGTCGAACTCTACACCAAGCAAACCTGCGGCTTTTGCCACGCAGCCAAGCGGCTTTTGACCGCAAAGGGCGTAAGTTTTTCGGAAGTTGATATCAATCGGCATCCAGATCGGCGCGGCGAGATGATCCAACGCGCAAATGGTGGCCGCACTGTCCCGCAAATATTTATCGGCACAAAGCACATTGGCGGTTTTGATGACCTGAATGCGCTTGAACGGTCGGGCAAACTGGATGCCTTGCTGAAGACATGAAGACAGCGCTCGTCCAGCTCACATCAGGCGATTGTCCGCGCGAAAACCTGAGCGTCACGCGGGCGCAGATCAAAAGCGCTGCCTCGCGTGGTGCGGGCTTCGTTCTGACGCCAGAGGTGACAAACTGCGTTTCGGCCAGTCGGGATCGTCAGCAGGACGTGTTGCAACATGAGGTAGATGATCAAACGCTTGCGGTCCTGCGCAGTGACGCGGCGGCCCTTGGCGTGTGGATTTCAATCGGCTCTTTGGCGCTTAAAACAGATGATCCTGACGGGCGGTTTGCCAACAGGTCTTTCCTGATTGACCCCTCGGGCACCATTCGCGCGCGCTATGACAAGATACATATGTTTGACGTCAACGTGAGCGAAACTGAAACCTATCGGGAATCTGCGGGCTATCGACCTGGGGCAGAGGCTGTTCTTGCCAAAACCCCGTTTGGTGCGGTGGGCATGTCGATTTGTTATGACTTGCGATTTGCCTATCTTTACCGCGCCCTTGCGCAGGCTGGCGCGGATATTTTGCTCGTTCCATCGGCATTTTCACCCGTTACGGGCGCGGCACATTGGCAGGCGCTCTTGCAGGCGCGCGCGATAGAAACAGGGTGCTACGTCTTGGCGGCGGCACAAACGGGCACGCATGCGGCATCACGTGGTACGGCCCGCCAAACCTACGGTCATTCTCTGGCTATTTCCCCTTGGGGCGAGATATTGGCCGATGCGGGAACACAAAACGGGACGGTAATCATTGATCTTGACCTCAAGGAAGTGTCACATGCGCGCAAACGCATTTCTGCGCTCACCCACGATCGACCTTTTATAGGCCCATAATGTCCGACTCGACGAAAAATCTGGCGGTTACGCTCTTTAGCGAGATACTCGCGGTTGACCAATTGGCCCGTAGCCATGTTGCGCGGATCTTGCCTAAGGGCATGGAATTGTCGCACTTTTCCGTCCTGAACCATTTGGCGCATTGCGGCGTTGAGCGGTCACCCGCACAGCTTGCAAGCACATTCCACCTGACCCGCGGTGCGATGACAAACACCCTTAGCAAGCTGGAGTGGGCGGGCTGGGTGCACATCCGACCCGATTGGGAAGACGCCCGCCGCAAGATGATTTCGATTAGCCCCTCGGGGATCGCAGCCCGTGATGCCGCCGTCAGTGCGATTGCGCCAGTCATCGCAGAGGTTGTTGATACTGTTGGCACGGAAAAGGTGAAAATTGCTTTGCCAGTTTTGCGTGAAATGCGCATGAAGCTGTCAAAAGACGAATGAGCATTCGGTCGCTCGGGCTCCGCAGTGACCTGCTTTCGATGGCAGGGATTTGCCAAACCGAAACCCACCCCAATGGCATCATAATGCGCACGCCCCTTGAGCCAGATTATTGGTGCGGGAATGTGCTGATCAAAACCGATCAATCCGTTGATCCCGCCACCGATATAGCCTTCTTTCAGGCGCGGTTCCCGCAATCGGATCACATCAAAATTCTCTGGGATATTCCCTGTCCTGATGTAGCTGCCGTTCGGGCAGCCTTCCCGCCTCACTTCGAGATTGAGGCGTTTGATGTTTTGACAAAGCATGGCGCGGCAACGGCCCGTTCCTGCCCGACAGGTATCAACATCAGGGAAATTGGGACGCACTCCGAATGGGCGGCCTCCGAGCACCTCGCGGCAGAAATTGCAGGTCAGGAGGGGTTCGATCATGATCGCCACGCCCCTTATCTGGCGCGCCGCTATCAGGCACGCAAGGCACAAGTTTCAACAGGGCTTGGTGGCTGGTTCGGTGCATATGATGGTGACACCCTTGTCGCGCACATGGGCCTGTTTCATGATCAGGAGGTCATCCGGTTCCAAGCGGTCGAAACAAAATCGAGCCACCGCCGTCGCGGCATTTGCGCAGCACTATTATCACAGGTGAGTGCTTGGGCGCATCGTCGTGCCCCGGATGCCATACAGGTTATTGTTGCTCAAGCCGATAGCGATGCAGGCCGACTTTACCGCCGACAGGGGTTTGACCAAACCGAGCGGCTCGTGGAGGCGACCTATCGCGGCTACTAGGGCTTGGTTGAGGTTGTCACGTAATTCACCGACAAATCCCTGTCCGATATCGACCACGTAAACCGCGCGAAGTTAAACACAAACCCTTTGCGATCCACGGGCGTTAGGCCCGCGTTGGTGAGCAGGGCGAATAATTCGTCAGGCGTAATGAACTTTGCCCATTCATGCGTCCCTTTGGGGAGCCAGCGCATCACCCATTCTGCGCCAACAATGGCCATCGCAAAGGATTTGGAGTTGCGGTTGATCGTCGAGCAAATGTGCAGGCCGCCAGATTTCAAAAGCTGCTGACAGGCGGTCAGATAGCCAAGCGGGTCGGCAACATGCTCGACAACTTCCATATTGAGGACAACATCAAACTGCTCGCCCGCTGCGGCCATCGCCTCTGCTGTGGTGTGACGGTAATCAACATCCAAACCCGATTGCGCGGCATGGATTCTTGCAACGGGGATGTTCCGCTCTGCTGCGTCCGCGCCAACGATTGTCGCCCCCAGCCGCGCCATCGGTTCGCAAAGCAACCCACCACCGCAGCCGATATCAAGAATGCGCAGCCCCTCAAAGGGCGCAGGACGAGACAGATCGCGCCCGAATTCAGCGGCGATTTGCTGCGTGATATAGTCAAGGCGCACGGGGTTCATCATGTGCAGTGGCTTGAACTTGCCCTCGAGGTCCCACCATTCCGCTGCCATCGCCTCGAATTTTGCAATCTCGGCGGGGTCGACTGTGTTGGTGGCTTGCATGATCTGCTCCAGATTTGGCGTGGTCGTTTGAATATACACGTTATATAGTTCGAATATGGACAAGGTCTTAGGTCAAAAACGCGCAGTGTCGCATCTTTATCCCCCGATTGACCCATTCGACCAGCGAATGCTGGACGTGGGTGACGGGCATCAGGTGTATGTCGAGCAATGCGGGCGGCCCGATGGCATCCCCGTTGTTGTCTTGCACGGTGGTCCGGGTGGTGGGTGTAGCCCTGCAATGCGGCGCTATTTCGATCCAAACGTATTCCGGATCATTCTGTTTGATCAGCGCGGGTGTGGTCGCTCGAAGCCACACGCCAGCGTCGAGGCGAATACGACTTGGCATCTCGTGGCCGACATTGAGCTGATCCGTGAGACACTAGGTGTTAACGCGTGGATTGTCTTTGGCGGTAGTTGGGGCGCGACACTTTCGCTGATCTACGCGCAAGCCCATCCCGCGCGCGCTGCGGCACTTGTTCTGCGCGGGGTGTTCCTGATGACCAAGCCAGAGATTGATTGGTTTTACGGTGGCGGGGCAGGTAAATTCTGGCCAGACCTCTGGACGTCATTTGCCGAAATTATTCCCGAAAGCGAACAGGGCGATTTTGTCGCCGCCTATCACAAGCGATTGTTTTGCGGGGACCGTTCGACAGAGGTGAAATACGCGCGCGCTTGGGCCAAGTGGGAAAATGCGCTCGCTTCCATTGATAGCAATGGCGTGACAGGTGAAGCGCCTTCCGAATATGCGCGCGCGTTTTCGCGGCTGGAAAACCACTATTTCGTAAATGACGGGTTTCTTGGACCAGACCAGCAAATCCTTGACCGCATGGATCGGCTCGCCGAGATTCCAGGGGTCATCGTGCAGGGGCGGTTTGATATGATCTGCCCGCCAGTTTCGGCCTATAACCTCTCGCAAAAATGGCCTTTGGCGCGGCTGACGATGATTGGGCGGGCGGGTCACGCATTGTCCGAATTCGGGATCAGCGCCGAGTTGGTGCGCACGATGGATGCCATTGGCGCCTCGCCCGAGCGGCTACGGCTTTAACCTTTACAGGTTATAATCAGTCGTTAAGGTGGAATACGAGCCACCGGGGAATACAGATTGGGCAATGTCCTAACTATCGTTTAACAGCGTTTGGCGCTTGGCCTGCTCACGCTACTGATTGTATCAATTGTGATCTTTGTTGCAGTGAATTTGCTGCCAGGTGATTTCGCTGAGTTGATCTTGGGGCAGGGCGCAACGCCCGAGGCGGTCGCAAAAATCCGCGAAGACCTTGGTTTGGATCAGTCACTTGTGTCGCGCTATTTTGGCTGGCTAGGCGGAATGCTGACCGGTGATCTTGGCTCCAGTTTCGCGCAGTTAAACTTTCAAACCAATCTGGGCGGCGCAGGCGGCGTGACGGTTGCCGAGCAGATTGCGCCACGGTTCGCCAACACGATGTTCCTTGCCACAGTGACCGCGATCATTGCCGTCCCGATTGCCGTGACATTGGGAATACTGGCGGCGCTTTATCGCAATACCGTGTTTGACCGTGCGGCCAATATTCTGACGCTAAGCTCGATCAGCAGTCCGGAATTCTTTATGGCGTATGTCCTGATTCTGTTTCTTGCTGTGCTCAATCCGATCTTGCCGTCTTTGTCGAACATCTACGAGGGGATGGCGTTTTCGGACCGGCTTGAAAAAACACTACTCCCCGCATTGACGCTAACGTTGGTCGTCACCGCGCACATGATGCGCATGACGCGCGCGGCGATTATCAATCTGCTCGCCAGCCCTTATATCGAGATGGCACGGCTTAAAGGGATGTCACCATTGCGTGTCATTGTTAAACATGCGCTCCCCAATGCGCTTGCGCCGATCATCAATGTTATCGCGCTCAATCTGGCCTATCTGATTACGGGCGTTGTCGTTGTTGAAGTCGTCTTTGTTTATCCGGGTATCGGGCAATTGTTTGTCGATAGCGTCAAGATCCGCGACATCCCTGTAGTGCAGGCTTGCTGCCTGATCTTTGCTGCGGCGTATATCTTGTTGAACCTGACGGCTGATATTCTGTCGATCCTGTCAAACCCACGTTTGAGGCATCCCAAATGAGTGCGCTATTTAACATCGCGCTGGGCGTTGCAATTATTGCCGCCGTGGCTTGGAGCTTTCGATTTATCGGGCAAAAGGTGACAGGCAACGCCGCGCGATTTCGCGATATGTCGTTTGGCGTGGCGTTTGGATACGTCCTCGGGCTTGTTGTGCTGCTTTGGCTCGTTTGGGCCTATTTACAGTCGATCAGTAGCGATCAGGCAACGGCCAACAAGTTCTTTTTCCTCGGCGTCGCAATCAAGGCGTTCATTCTGTTTTCGATCCTCGCGTGGCTCTTTCGGCTGCTTGGTCGCAACGTCGGGACGGCGGGAACGCGCAAAATGTTCCGCAATATCCCACTGACTGCCTCCTTCGGGATCTTGGTGATCATCTTCTATGCGGTGCTCGCCATTTTCGCGGGTGCGATTGCGCCTTATGGCCAAGACGAGATTATCAGCGGTGTAGCTGCGAACATCATTCCAGGGGGTGACCCCGCGCTTGGCGGCGACCCTGCCTTTCCGCTTGGCACAGATCAAATCGGGCGCGACATTCTCTCTCGTTTGATATTTGGCGCGCAAAATACGGTCGGGATCGCGTTTGCTACGACGCTGCTGGCGTTCTTCATCGGGGGGAGCTTGGGCTTTTTGGCGGCTGTTGTCGGCGGCTGGCTTGATCAGGTGTTAAGCCGTGGCGTTGATGTTTTGATGGCCATTCCCTCGCTCATCTTTGCGTTATTGCTGATGACAATCGCGAGTGTCTGGTCGGCCGAGTTGGGCATCCCGCTGACATTCTTCATGGTTCTGATTATCGCGGTCATTGATAGCACACGTGTGTTTCGCCTTGCGCGCGCTGTGGGGCAAAACATCGTCGTGATGGACTATATCGAAGCGGCAAAATTGCGCGGCGAGGGGATGGGCTACCTTGTGTTCAAGGAAATCCTGCCCAACGCAACCGCGCCTCTTTTGGCGGAGTTCGGTTTGCGGTTCTGCTTTGTGTTTCTGACAATCGCCGCGCTTTCGTTTCTTGGCGTGGGTATTCAACCGCCGCTTGCGGATTGGGGCACGATGGTGCGTGACCTTGCATCGTTCATCAACTTTGCACAGTTCGCACCGTTGGCCGCGACCGCGCCATTGCTCGCTGCCGGTGCAATCGCCTTGCTGACTGTTGCGGTCAACTTTGTGGTCGACTGGATGTTGCACAAATCATCGGGGCTCAAAGAATGACTGACACGCTCCTAAATATTCGCGGCCTGAAACTTGAGGGGCGTAGCGACGAAACGTGGAACCCCATCATCAACGGGGTTGATCTGACCCTTGCGCGCGGCGAGGTTCTTGGGCTGATCGGAGAGTCTGGCGCAGGTAAATCCACGCTGGGGCTTGCGGCGATGGGCTTCACACGTGACGGTGTTCGGATATCGAACGGGTCTGTAGAATTTGACGGCATTGATTTGCTGACCGCATCCGCCGCCGTAAAACGCGGACTCTTAGGCAAGCGGATCGCCTATGTGGCGCAATCGGCAGCGGCGAGTTTTAATCCTGCGCATCGGTTGATCGACCAGCATGTCGAAGGTCCGGTTCAGCATGGCGTTATGGCGCGCGCTGATAGCGAACTTGACGGCATGGAACTCTACGAAAAACTGCGGTTGCCTGACCCCGAAAGCATTGGCTTTCGGTATCCGCATCAGGTTTCGGGCGGTCAGCTTCAGCGCGCCATGACGGCAATGGCGATGGCCTGCCGCCCTGATCTGATCATTTTTGATGAGCCCACGACCGCGCTTGATGTGACAACCCAGATCGAGGTTCTGGCGTCCATCCGCGACATCGTAGAGCAGTTCAATACAGCGGCGATTTACATCACCCACGATCTTGCTGTGGTTGCGCAAATGGCGGACCGCATCAAGGTTTTGCTAAAGGGCGACGAGGTCGAAACCGCCGACACGCGCACCATGCTTTCCGCGCCGACCCAAGAGTATACGAAATCTCTCTGGGCCGTGCGCAGTTTTGAACGTCCGCTCAAGGCGCCTGTTGTCGCTAGTGCCGTGCCGGTTGTGTCGGTCGCAAATGTGGATGCCGCATACGGTAAGGCCAAGGTGCTTCATGACGTCAGCTTTGACATGCATGAAGGGCGCACCGTCGCGGTCGTTGGTGAATCCGGCTCGGGGAAATCGACAACCGCGCGCTGTATCACGGGGCTTCTGCCGCCAACGGCAGGCACGATAAGTTTTGGCGGCGAAGCGATGCCCGCCGACTATCGCAAGCGGTCAAAGGATCAGCTTCGCCAAGTCCAGATGATCTATCAGATGGCCGACACCGCCTTGAATCCGCGCATGTCGATCGGCGAAATCATCGCCCGCCCTGTGCAGTTCTATTTGGGTCTAACGGGCAAGGAAAAGCGCGCCCGCGTAGATGCCCTTCTGGACCAGATCGAGATGGAACCGAGCGAGTATTACAATCGCCTGCCATCGGAATTATCGGGCGGGCAAAAGCAGCGGATCGGGATCGCGCGCGCACTTGCCGCCGAGCCAAAGTTTATTATTTGCGATGAGGTGACCAGCGCGCTGGATCAACTTGTAGCCGAAGGAATCTTGCGTCTTTTGGCTAAACTTCAAGACAGGCTTGGCCTGACCTATATGTTTATCACCCACGATCTTGCCACGGTGCGCGCGATTGCCGACGAGGTGGTCGTGATGAAGGATGGGCGCGTTGTCGAGGCGGGGCCAAAGGCCGAAATGTTCAAGCCGCCGCACCACCCCTATACCGATTTATTGCTGTCTTCGGTCCCGGAAATGGACCCCGACTGGCTCACCAATTTGTTGCAGGAACGCGGAGTTGATAACATCGGCGATGCTGCTGCGGATAAGATGTAGAGACGAATCACCGCTTTTTGCGGCGTAAATAAGGGCGACAAACGCCCGTTTGACTAGCTAGGGAGAACGATAATGTATGGAATTAGCAGACGTGGACTGATGAAGTCCGGTGTTGCCGCTGGTGTTCTGGGCCTGACGGGCATGCCAGTTCACGCGGCCACACGCGGCGGCAAATTGACGGCAGGTTTGGGTGGTGCGAACACATCCGATAGCTGGGACAGCCGGACCCATTCGGACCTGTTTATGATCGCAAGCTGCCATGGCGCGGTGTTTGACTGCTTGACCGAAGTTGCAGCCGACGGCTCACTTCAGGGTGAATTGGCGGAAAGCTGGGAAGCCTCTGCCGATGCGAAAGTCTGGACCTTCAATCTGCGCTCTGGTGTGACGTTCCACAACGGCAAGGCGTTCGGCGCGGATGATGTCATCGCGTCCTTGCAGATGCACATTGGCGAAGAGTCCAAGTCGGCCGCCAAGCCGATTGTCGAGGCTATCACCGAGATGAAAAAACTGTCCGATACGCAGATCGAATTTACGCTTGCCTCTGGCAACGCCGACTTCCCGTATCTGATGTCAGACTATCATATCTGCATGTATCCCGCGGGCCAGATCGAGGATGCGATTGCCAACGGTATTGGCACAGGGCTTTATTCTGTTGTGTCATTCGATCCAGGTGTGCGCATGGTCGCCAAGCGCGTTGATGATCACTACAAAGGTGACAGCGCGGGCTATTTTGACGAGATCGAATACATCGCGATCAACGATAATACCGCACGTATGAATGCTTTGATGACGGGTCAGGTCGATGCGATCAACCGCATTGATTTCAAGACGGAAGCATTGCTCAAGGCGAACCCTGCCCTGCGCATTCAAGAGGTGACTGGCAACCAGCAGTATACCTTCCCGATGCTGACCGATAACGCGCCTTACAACGATGTAAACGTGCGCCGCGCGATCAAATACGGTGTGAACCGCCAAGAGCTTGTCGACAAGATTTTGCAAGGTCACGGCGCGGTCGGGAACGATACACCAATCGGCCCCGCAAACCAGTATTACAACGACGAAATGGAGCAGATCTCATATGATCCTGACAAGTCGAAGTTCTATCTGAAAGAGGCAGGCCTCGACAGCATCGACCTAGATTTGTCAGCCTCAAACGCCGCATTTGAAGGCGCCGTAGACGCCGCCCAACTGATGCAAGCGTCGATGGCGCCGGGGGGAATCAATATCAATGTGGTGCAGGAACCTGCGGATGGGTATTGGTCTAATGTCTGGTTGAAAAAGCCGTTCAGTGCTTGTTACTGGTCTGGTCGTGCGACTGAGGACTGGATGTTTGCGACGGCCTATGAAGCGGGTGTTCCGTGGAACGACAGCCAGTGGGACGGCGACGATAGTGCGCGCTTCCAAGAGTTGTTGCTGACGGCACGTGCCGAGCTGGATAGCGACAAGCGCAAGGCCCAATACTTTGAAATGCAACAGATTTTGCGTGACGATGGCGGGGTCCTTATCCCGATGTTTGCAAACTATGTGCAGGCCGTGAACAACCGCATTTCCAGCCCAGAGGTTGTTGGTAACCTGTGGCAAATGGATAACGCGCGCATGGCCGAGCGTTGGTCTGTCGCGTAAAAACCGACTGAACTAAAACGAAACGCCCCGCGATGTGCGGGGCGTTTTTACGTTGTGATCTACGTGCACAGTGCGTGCACCGGGCGTGCACTGGAAAATCAAACATGCATTTCCGAAATGGCCTACTCAAGCGGAGTGGAAAATAGAGAATGTCCGCTTCGTGCCCAACGTGTCAAATCTCTCTGATCGTGCCAACGCCCTTTGACCGCTTTTGGGTTTTACATGCGATTGACCCATTGTGTTTCAGTTCAGGTAGCACAACAGTCTCTTGTTGTGTTCCTGTCATTCCAGAGCCGTTAGAATAAATTAGACCTATCATGCTTCACGATTGGCTAGTTCCAGACAGAAGGATTCGAAATGAAAAAGCGGGTTTTGATTACTGCGGGTGCATCGGGCATCGGCCGCGCGATGGCAAAGGCTTTTGCCGATGCGGGTGCACAAGTTTGGGTGACCGATATTGACGAAAATGCCTTGTCGCAGGTTCCCGAAAACTGGCGGCGTAGTCTGGTAAATGTAGCCGACGAAGAACAGATGGCAGCATTATCTGACCAAATGGCAGATGACTGGGGCGGGGTCGATGTGCTCTGTGCAAATGCTGGTGTGGCAGGTCCAACGGCTCTGGTCGAAGACATTGGGCTTGAGGATTGGAGAAGCTGTGTTTCCGTAAATCTGGAAGGTGCATTTTTAACCGTCAAACACACCGCATCTATGATGAAGGCGCAAAAGTCAGGAGCGATTATCTTAACGTCATCAACCGCTGGACTCTATGGATACCCCAATCGCGCACCTTACTCAGCGGCAAAATGGGCGGTTATTGGCCTAATGAAGACACTTGCAATGGAGTTAGGTCCGTTTGGCATTAGGGCTAATGCGATTTGTCCTGGTGCAGTTGAAGGGCCCCGTATGGAAGGCGTGCTTGAGCGGGAGGCTGCGGCCAAAGGAATGACACGTGACGAAGTCTATAGAGGTTATGCGATGGGAACTTCTATGCGTTCTTTTGTGACAGCAGAGGATGTCGCCAATATGGCTGTATTTCTAGGGAGTGACGCGGCGCGGCTTGTTTCAGGGCAAACGATCGCGGTGGATGGGCACACAGAAAACCCGGACCCTAAGGTTTAAGAGCGAAACAGATTAGGATACGAACAGCGGCAAAGTCCGCAGAGCAACCTAATTCGTTGTTGGTTTTTCTGACGCCAGTCATGAATGGTATGGCTCTGCGATTGTTCCCTTGCAGACTCACCCGACCTTCTCTATATGGACAAATAACAGCGGCGTGCTGGGGTCCAAACCCAGCGCCCAACCGGAAATTTGTAACGGGCCGCGCGCCCGTTTTTTTGTGCTTGAGAGAATGATGAACGACTTAGTCGCTAAAGCTGCCATTGATCGTCGGATCGCCGAGATTATCACGCCTGTTGTCGAAGACATGGGTTATGAGATTGTGCGTATTCGGTTGATGACGGGCAAAGAGAGTATTTTGCAGGTCATGGCCCAAAAGCCGGACGGCACGATTGAGGTCGATGATTGCGGTCACATTAGCACCGCGATTTCGGCTGTGATGGATGTCGAAGACCCGATTTTGGATGCGTATAACCTCGAGGTGTCCAGCCCCGGTGTTGACCGCCCGTTGACCCGCCTCAAGGATTTTGCCCGCTGGGAAGGCTTTGAAGCCAAGATCGAGACAGAGGAATTGATCGACGGTCGCCGTCGTTTCAAAGGCCCGCTTGCCGGCGTTGAGGGTGACGAGGTTTTGATCACGATTGCCGAGGGCACGATTGGTCTGAAATTTGAGTGGCTGTCAGATGCCAAGTTGGTTCTGACGGATGAATTGATCCGCGATGTTTTGCGCGGTCGTAAAGATGCGGGTCAGATCGACGAGACCCAGTTTGACGAAATCGAAACCATCATTGATGGTCAGGAGGACAAATAAATGGCAATTACTTCCGCAAACCAGCTTGAGCTGTTGCAAACAGCCGAGGCCGTGGCCCGCGAAAAGAATATTGACGCCAATCTGGTTGTTGAAGCGATGGAAGAGTCCCTCGCCCGTGCTGCGAAGTCTCGTTACGGCGCAGAGATGGACATTCGTGTCGACATTGATCGCCGCACAGGCAAGGCCACTTTCACCCGCGTTCGCACGGTTGTGGAAGAGGAAGAGCTAGAGAACTATCAGGCCGAGTTCACAGTTGCTCAGGCCCGCGATTACATGGAAAACCCCGAGGTCGGTCAGACGTTCGTAGAGATCGTCCCGCCTGTCGAGTTGGGCCGTATCGCTGCCCAGTCCGCCAAGCAGGTGATCTTGCAGAAGGTTCGTGAAGCGGAGCGCGACAAGCAATACGAAGAGTTCAAGGACAAGGCTGGCACAATCATCAACGCGCTTGTCAAGCGTGAAGAATATGGCAACGTCATTGTTGATCTTGGCTCTGGCGAGGGCATCTTGCGCCGCAACGAGAAGATCGGTCGCGAGGCGTATCGCCCCAACGATCGTATCCGTTGTTTCATCAAGGAAGTGCGCCGCGAGCAGCGTGGCCCGCAGATTTTCCTTTCGCGCACGGCGCCTGATTTCATGGCCGAGTTGTTCAAGATGGAAGTCCCCGAGATTTACGAAGGCATCATCGAGATCAAGGCTGTTGCCCGTGATCCGGGTTCTCGCGCCAAGATCGCTGTGATCTCTCATGACGGCTCGATTGATCCTGTTGGCGCTTGTGTTGGTATGCGCGGTAGCCGCGTTCAGGCCGTTGTGAACGAGCTTCAGGGCGAAAAGATCGACATCATTCCTTGGAATGAAGACATGCCGACGTTCCTTGTGAACGCGTTGCAGCCTGCCGAAGTGTCCAAGGTTGTTCTGGACGAGGAAGCTGGCAAGATCGAAGTTGTAGTTCCTGACGAGCAGTTGTCCCTTGCGATTGGTCGCCGTGGTCAGAACGTGCGTCTTGCGTCCCAGTTGACTGGTTTGGACATTGATATCCTCACTGAGGAAGAAGAAGCCAAGCGCCGTCAGGCCGAGTTTGAATTGCGCACCAAGTTGTTCATGGACGCTTTGGATCTGGACGAGTTCTTTGCCCAGTTGCTGGTCGCGGAAGGCTTTACGAACCTTGAAGAGGTTGCTTACGTCGAAGTTGACGAGCTGACTGTTATCGAGGGTATCGACGAAGGCACAGCAGGCGAGTTGCAGGCCCGTGCCCGTGATTTCCTTGAGGCGATCAACAACAAGGCGATGGAAGCTGCCCGTGCGTTGGGCGTTGAGGATAGCCTTGTCAACTTTGAGGGTCTGACCCCGTTGATGATCCAGGCGCTTGCGGAAGATGGCGTGAAGACGCTTGAAGATTTCGCGACTTGTGCTGACTGGGAGCTGGCTGGTGGCTGGACCACAGAAGGCGGCGAGCGCAAGAAGGACGAGGGTGTTCTGGAGAAGTTTGAAGTGTCGCTGGAAGAGGCTCAAACAATGGTTATGACCGCCCGCGTTATGCTGGGTTGGGTTGACCCTGCCGAGCTGGAAACCCACGACGACGAAGACGAGTTTTCACAGGAAGATGACGCCTGAATGGGCGTCTTGAGGTAACACTACAAGATGTCACGCAAGAGCCCATATAAAGCAAAGAACGACGACGTTGAGCGCAAGTGCATCGTCTCGGGAGAGGTCACGCCCAAGGCTGGGCTGATCCGCTTTGTTGTGGGCCCTGATGATCGGGTTTATCCTGATGTCTTGGGTAAGCTGCCCGGACGTGGTATGTATGTGACTGCTGATCGTGCGATGTTGGAGGCGGCCTCCAAGGGCCAGTTCTCGCGCAGCGCAAAGAAGGCAGTCGTCGTTCCTGAAGGTCTTGTTGAAGAGGTGGAGCGCCAGTTATGTCGCCACGCCCTTGACCTGATCGCATTGACCCGCAAGTCGGGCCGTGCGGTCTGTGGTTTTGAGAAAGTTAAGGGCTGGCTCGCTGGTGGCGAGAACGTCCGCGTTTTGTTGCAAGCCTCGGATGGATCCGAGCGCGGCAAGGCAAAGTTATGGACCCCCGAGGGCGCCCGATATTTCGGGTGTTTCACTTCGGAGGAATTGGGTTTGGCATTCGGACGCGGAAGTGCAATACACGGCGCGCTCTCGAATGGAAAACTCAGCAACCGTGTTGTAGAGGAAGCCACAAAACTACGTGGCCTACGCGAGATAGACGGCGACGATACGTCCGCCGGGAAGGATAAGAAGCCAGATGAGCGATAACGACGGCAAAAAGACACTCGGTCTTGGCGGTTCGCGCCCAAGCAATGTGAAGCAAAGCTTCAGCCACGGTCGAACCAAGAATGTTGTGGTAGAAACCAAGCGCAAGCGCGTTGTGGTTCCAAAACCTGGTGCAGCAAAGCCTGCAACGGGTGGTCCTGCGATGCCTGTTGGTGGCGATCCATCCAAGCGCCCAGCGGGCATTTCGGATGTTGAACTCGCACGCCGCATGAAGGCGTTGGCGATGGCCAAGGCCCGCGAAACAGAAGAAGCAGCCAAGCGCGAGGCCGAAGAGGCCGCCCGCGCCGCCGAGCGTGAACAGCGCCGCGCCGAGCTTGAGGCCAAAGAGGCCGAGGATGCAGCGCGCGAGGAAAGCCTCAAGGCGAAAGCCGAAGAGGAAGAGCGCAAGCGTCTTAAGGCCGAGAAGGCCAAGACCGCAAAAGCTGCACCTGATGCCAGCCCCGCAGATGCCCCTCCGGGTGAAACATCTGTGTCCCGTCCTTCGTCGGCCCCGCGCAATGCGGACCGCGAAAAGGCGAACCGTGGCAATGACAACACCAAGGCCAAGCCGGGCCGTGGCGGTGACGACAACCGCCGCTCTGGTAAGCTGACGTTGAACGCCGCTACGGCGGGTCGCGAAGGTGGCCGTCAGCGCTCGATGGCTGCAATGAAGCG
Organism: uncultured Loktanella sp.; assembly: GCA_937132065.1. Taxonomy (GTDB): domain Bacteria; phylum Pseudomonadota; class Alphaproteobacteria; order Rhodobacterales; family Rhodobacteraceae; genus Yoonia. The sequence goes on along the minus strand of CAKZNT010000076.1, from coordinate 13,694 downwards.
CAAGCAGGACCGCGCCCGTGCCAAGGCAATGGGTGTGTCGGCCGAGCGTGAAAAGGTTTACCGCGATGTGGCCTTGCCAGAGGCGATTACCGTTGCCGAGCTTGCCAACCGTATGAGTGAACGGGTTGCTGACGTTGTGAAGGCGTTGATGACAAACGGCATCATGGCGACCCAGACCCAAACGATTGACGCGGATACGGCGGAATTGATCATCGAAGAGTTCGGCCACAAGGTTGTTCGTGTCTCCGATGCTGACGTCGAGCAGGTCATTGACCAAGTTGAAGACAATCCAAAGGATCTGGTTGATCGCGCGCCGATCATCACGATCATGGGTCACGTTGACCACGGTAAGACGTCCTTGCTGGATGCGATCCGTAACGCCCGCGTTGTTGCAGGCGAAGCGGGCGGCATTACGCAGCACATTGGTGCGTATCAGGTCACAACCGAAAGCGGTCAGTTGCTGTCGTTCCTCGACACGCCAGGTCACGCGGCGTTTACGTCAATGCGTGCCCGCGGTGCGCAGGTCACCGACATCGTTGTTCTCGTTGTTGCTGCGGATGACGCGGTAATGCCGCAGACCATCGAGGCGATTGCCCACGCAAAAGCTGCCAAGGTTCCGATGATTGTCGCCATCAACAAGATCGACCGCCCTGCGGCTGATCCGATGAAGGTGCGCACAGATTTGCTTCAGCATGAAGTGATCGTGGAGGCCATGTCTGGTGATGTGCAGGACGTTGAAGTCTCTGCTGTGACGGGTCAGGGTCTGCCTGAATTGCTTGAGGCGATTGCATTGCAGTCCGAGATTCTCGAACTCAAGGCGAACCCGAACCGTGCCGCGTCTGGCGCAGTGATCGAAGCGCAGCTTGATGTTGGTCGCGGTCCTGTTGCGACTGTTCTGGTACAGAACGGCACATTGCGCAAAGGCGACATTTTCGTTGTCGGCGAGCAGTGGGGTAAGGTCCGCGCGTTGATCAACGACAAAGGCGAGCGTGTTGACGCGGCTGGTCCGTCTGTTCCTGTCGAGGTCTTGGGCCTGAACGGCACACCAGAAGCGGGTGACGTTCTGAACGTGACCGAAACAGAAGCGCAAGCGCGTGAGATCGCGGAATACCGCGCGAACGCATCCAAGGATCGCCGTGCGGCGGCTGGCGCTGCTGTGACCCTTGATCAGTTGATGGCCAACGCCAAGCAAAACGAAAACATCAGCGAGCTGCCGATCTTGCTCAAGGCTGACGTTCAGGGTTCTGCGGAAGCGATTGTGCAGGCGATGGAGAAAATCGGCAACGATGAGGTCCGTGTTCGCGTCCTACACTCTGGTGTTGGTGCGATTACAGAATCCGATATCGGTCTTGCCGAGGCCTCAGGCGCCCCTGTGATTGGCTTTAACGTGCGTGCGAATGCGCCTGCGCGTAACTCTGCCAACCAGAAGGGTGTCGAGATCCGCTACTATTCGATCATCTACGACCTTGTGGATGATGTGAAAGCGGCGGCTTCTGGTCTGCTCTCTGCCGAAATTCGCGAGAAGTTCATCGGTTATGCCAAGATCAAGGAGGTCTTTAAGGTCTCTAACGTTGGTAAGATCGCTGGTTGTCTTGTGACAGAGGGTGTTGCCCGCCGTTCCGCTGGTGTTCGTTTGCTCCGTGATGACGTTGTTATTCACGAAGGCACGCTGAAGACGCTCAAGCGCTTTAAGGACGAAGTGACCGAAGTGCAGTCTGGTCAGGAATGCGGCATGGCGTTTGAGAACTACGAAGATATCCGTCCAAATGACGTGATCGAGATTTTCGAGCGCGAAGAGGTTGAACGGAACCTTTAAGGTCCAGTTTGATACAAAAAGAAAGGCGGTCCCAAGTGGGCCGCCTTTTTCACATCTACTCGCGTCAGTCCGGTTTGTGACTATGGGCTGACAGGTCGGCCGATGTAGGTTTTTGTTCCGACGCCTATGGCGATTTTGCCGTCTTCAAGCGCGCGCAGGAAAATCCCCTGCACGGATATGTAGGAACCGATTGTGATTGTGCGTAGCATGATAAGCCCTCCCCCAAGGTGTCTTACTAAACATCATACCCGTAAAAATTGAGTTAAAGCCAGTCTCTTAAAATTGGAATGATTGGAATATCGGCGGGCGGCATCGGATAGTTCCGTAAGTCATTGGCCCGCACCCATTTTAATTCCTGCCCCTCGCGTCCGTGCGGCGTTCCTTCCCACTTTCGGCAGGCGAATAGCGGCATGAGCAGGTGGAAATCGTCGTAGCTATGGCTTGCGAAGGTGAGCGGCGCGAGGCATGAGGACCATGTATTGATTCCCAGTTCTTCCTGAAGTTCGCGGATCAGGGCGGCCTCGGGCGTTTCGCCTGCTTCTACTTTGCCGCCCGGAAATTCCCAAAGCCCTGCGAGTGATTTTCCCTCGGGTCGCTGTGCTAAAAGCACCCGCCCGTCGATGTCGATTAGGGCGACTGCGGAAACGAGGACAGTCTTCATGACCGGTAATCCGCGTTGATGGTGATATATTGGTGCGTCAAATCGCAGGTCCAGACCGTGCTTTGCCCTGCGCCCAAGCCTAGGTCGATGCCGATCACGATATCCTGCCCCTTCATGTAGGCGGCGCAGTCGTCTTCGTTATAGGATGGCGACCGCCAGCCGTCTTGTGCGAGGGTCAGGTCGCCGAGCTTGATTGTGAGCAAGTCACGATCAGCGGCTGCACCCGATTTCCCAACGGCCATGACGATGCGGCCCCAGTTCGGGTCTTCGCCTGCAATTGCCGTCTTGACGAGTGGCGAGTTTGCGGTGGCCATCGCGACAAGGCGGGCATCGCTGTCAGAGGCCGCGCCAGTCACGGCGACAGTCACGAATTTGCTCGCCCCTTCGCCGTCCTTGACGACCTGATGCGCGAGGTCTTGCATGAGGTCATGAAGCGCGTTTGCGAAGTCGCTGTTGCCCTCGACGTTGATCCCTGACGCCCCTGTTGCGCCCATGATGAGCGTGTCGGAGGTCGAGGTGTCGCTATCAACGGTGATGCAGTTGAAGGTCACGTCGTTAGACTTGGCGACAAGCGCCTGCAACGCGGGCTGTGCGATCTGCGCATCGGTAAAGATATAGACGAGCATTGTCGCCATGTCGGGCGCGATCATGCCAGACCCCTTGGCGATGCCTGCGATTTTGACGGGCTTGCCGTCGATCATCACGGTTGCTGCGGCCCCTTTGGGGAAGGTGTCGGTTGTCATGATGGCGCGCGCCGCGTCCGCGATGCCTGCTGGCGATTGGTTGGCGGTCAGTTCGTCCATCTTGGCGTTGATCCGCTCGAACGGGAGTGGCTCGCCGATGACCCCTGTGGAGGAGGTGAAAACGCGGGTGGTGTCGATCCCTGTGGCGGTGGCCACGCCATTTGCGAGGGCCGCAACGGCGGTGGCTCCAGCCTTGCCTGTGAAGGCGTTGGAGTTGCCGGAGTTCACAAGGATTGCAGCCGCGCCGTCACTGGCTGCGCCCAGTTTCTCTTGGCAATCGCGCACGGGCGCGGACCGTGTGGCGGAGCGTGTGAAAACCCCCGCCACTGTGGAGCCAGCGGCAAGAACCGCCAGCATCACATCGGTACGGTCTTTGTATTTCACCCCAGCGGCGGCCGCTGCAAAGGTCACGCCGTCAATCGCGGGCAAGTCAGGAAATGAAGCGGGTGCGAGGGGTGAAATAGTCATGGTTTATTCGTCCAACAGATCAAGGTTGCTCAGCAGTGATGGATCAAATGCGCCCTCTTCGGGCCGTGTGATCTCGCTGGCTTCTGTCAGCTCGGCAAGCCGCGCTTGAATGGCAGCTTCCTGCACTTCGCCAAAGATTTCCTGCCGCACGTCCTCGAGGCTTGGTGCTTCTTGGTTGCGTGTTTCAAGCAGGGTGACAACGTGCCAGCCGAATTGTGTTTGCACGGGCGCGGAGACATCGCCCGCGCTCATTTCCATGACAGCGGCTTCGAATTCGGGGACCATCTGCCCTGTGCTAAACCAGCCGAGGTTGCCCCCGTTTGGCCCTGTTGGCCCTGTGGAAACATCGCGCGCAACGTCTGCAAACTCTTCGCCTGCATCAACGCGCGCCTTGGCGGCGAGCGCCTCTTCTTCGGTTTCGACAAGCAGGTGTGAGGCGTTGTATTCGGTTGTCGGTTCGGCATCCGCGAATTTCGCGTCATAGGCCGCCTTGATCGCCTCGTCAGTGACAGCGTTGACGGTGATATTGTTGATCGCCTCGCCAGCCATCAAGGACCGCTTTTCGTTTTCGATTGCATAGGTGACCCGCGCAGGCACGCCATCTAGCCCGTCTGACAAAAGCTGCTGCTGGATGATCTGGTCAAGGATGCCGACAAACAGCACATCGTCGGGCAATTGCGCGTATTGCTGGGGCAGTTGCGCCCGTGTGATGATCATCTGCCCAAGCGTGATTTCGGTATCGCCTACGGTCGCAACCACGGTGCTGGCTGTCTCGCCCTCGGCAAAAGCCGCTGTTGTGGCGAGTGAAAGAGCGATTGCCCCAAAATATGTTGCATGTTTCAGCATTATACGTTCCCTTGATGACCCGCGACGGCTCGCGGCGTTGACACTACATAGTCGGCCCCTTACATCCAATAAAAGCCTTTGAGGGGGCCGGTCTTGGCCCTTATGTAATTGGCCAGCCTATGGCCTACAAGCGACCTCCTCTCAAATACCAATATGTAGCGCGTTAATGCGCCGTCGGAGAGAATATGCTGGGTTTCGGAACGATTGCCAAAAAGGTGTTTGGCACTGCCAACGACCGTAAAGTAAAATCAGTGCGCCCACTGGTCGCCAAGATCAACGCACTTGAGCCTGAGTATCAGGCATTGTCTGATGAAGGCATCATCGAGAAGACGAAAACCCTGTCGGAACGTGCAAAGGGCGGCGAGAGCCTTGATGCCCTGCTCCCCGAGGCATTCGCCAACTGTCGTGAGGCGGCCCGCCGTGCCCTTGGCCTGCGCGCGTTTGATACGCAGCTTTTGGGCGGTATCTTTCTGCATCAGGGTAATATCTCGGAGATGAAAACGGGTGAGGGTAAGACCCTCGTTGCGACGTTCCCTGCGTATCTGAATGCCCTGTCGGGCAAGGGCGTGCATATCGTTACCGTGAACGACTATCTTGCCAAGCGTGACGCCGAATGGATGAGCAAGGTTTATGCTGCATTGGGCATGTCCACGGGTGTTGTTTACCCCCAGCAGCCCGACGACGAGAAGAAGGCCGCGTATCTTTGCGACGTGACATATGCCACGAACAACGAGCTTGGCTTTGATTATCTGCGCGACAATATGAAGTCAGAGTTGAACCAGATCTATCAGCGCCCCCACAACTTTGCTGTTGTGGACGAGGTTGATAGTATCCTGATTGACGAGGCCCGCACGCCGTTGATTATCTCTGGTCCTGCGCAGGATCGCTCCGAGATGTATCGCCAGATCGACAAGATCGTGCCCGAGTTGCTTGAGTCACACTACACGATTGACGAGAAAACCAAGCAGTGTTCGTTCACCGATGAGGGCAATGATTTTCTTGAGGATCGTTTGACGGCCATTGGTATGTTGGCCGAAGGGCAGACCCTTTATGACCCCGAAAGCAGCACATTGGTGCATCACCTTTCCCAAGGCTTGCGCGCGCATAAGATGTATACCCGCGACAAGGATTATATCGTGCGGGACGGTGAAGTGGTTTTGATCGACGAATTCACGGGTCGTATGATGGTTGGTCGTCGTTTGTCTGATGGTCTGCATCAGGCGATTGAGGCCAAAGAGGGCGCGAATGTGAAGCCGGAGAACGTGACGCTCGCTTCTGTTACGTTCCAGAACTATTTCCGCCTCTATGACCGCCTGTCTGGCATGACCGGCACGGCGCTGACCGAGGCAGAGGAATTCATGGAGATTTACGGCCTTGGCGTTGTCGAGGTTCCAACCAACCGCCCGATTGCCCGTAAGGACGAGCACGATCAGGTTTATCGCACCGCCCGCGAAAAGTTTGATGGCGTTGTGAAGGAAATCAAGGCGGCACATGAAAAGGGTCAGCCGACCCTTGTTGGCACAACCTCGATTGAGAAATCCGAGTTTCTGGCGCAATTGCTGACTGCCGAAGGGATCAAGCATAGTGTCTTGAACGCCCGTCAGCATGAGCAGGAAGCCCAGATTGTTGCTGACGCTGGTAAGCTTGGTGTTGTGACGATTGCTACAAACATGGCGGGCCGCGGGACCGATATTCAGCTCGGCGGGAACGTCGATATGCGCGTTTTGCAGGCGCTTGCCGAAACGCCTGACGCCGATCCAGAGGCTGTTCGCACCCAGATCGAAGCCGAAGTGGCCGAGGAGAAGGAAAAGGTTAAGGCCGCTGGTGGCTTGTTTGTTCTTGCAACAGAACGCCACGAAAGCCGCCGTATTGATAACCAGCTGCGCGGTCGTTCCGGCCGTCAGGGTGACCCTGGCCGTTCGTCGTTCTTCCTGTCGCTGGAAGATGACCTGATGCGTATTTTTGGCTCCGAGCGGTTGGACAAGGTTCTTTCCAGTCTTGGGATGAAAGAAGGCGAAGCGATTGTGCACCCTTGGGTCAACAAGTCGCTTGAGCGCGCGCAGGCGAAGGTTGAAGGCCGCAACTTTGACATTCGTAAGCAGCTTTTGAAGTTTGACGATGTGATGAACGAGCAGCGTAAAGTTATCTTTAACCAGCGCCGTGACATCATGGAGGCGACCGACCTTTCCGAGATCGTCACGGATATGCGCCATCAGGTCATTGATGATCTGGTGCACGAGCATATGCCGCCAAAGTCATATGCCGACCAATGGACCACTGAAGGCCTATACGCCGATGTGATCGCCCAGATCGGTATCGACGTGCCTGTGATGAAATGGGCCGAGGAAGAAGGCGTTGATGACGATGCGATTCGCGAGCGCCTCGAGGCCGCGTCTGACACATTCATGGAAGAGAAGGGTGCAACCTTTGGCGCCGAAACCATGCGCAACATCGAAAAGCAGGTGTTGTTGCAGACAATCGACGGCAAATGGCGCGAGCACCTTTTGACGCTTGAGCATCTGCGTGCGGTTGTCGGGTTCCGTGGCTATGCGCAGCGTGATCCGCTGAACGAATACAAGACAGAAGGCTTTCAGTTGTTCGAGCGCCTGCTGGATGGTTTGCGCACCGAAGTCACACAAAAGCTTGGCCAGATCCGCCCGATTTCCGAGGAAGAGCAGCAGCAATTGATCGCGCAAATGCGTGAGCAACAGGCGGCGGCAACTGCCCAGCAGGAAAAGGCGGTTGCCCGTGCAACGCTTGATCCATCAGGTGTTGGCGCAAGCGCGCGCGAAGGCTTTGTCGAGGATGATCCCGCGACGTGGGGCAACCCGAGCCGCAACGATGCCTGCCCCTGTGGGTCGGGCAACAAGTTTAAGCATTGCCACGGTCGCATTGCCTAAATTCGCCACAATCCCGTCACGCTAATACCTTGCGGTGGTCCATCTGAGGCCACCGTGGGGTGACAAATTGTTTCCAAATCCGCAATGGAGAAGGAGGCAGTTATGTCCCGCAAAAAGAGTCTAAAGACAGCAGCATCGACGTTTGCAGTGGCGTTGGGCATCGGTTTTGTCATGCAGTATGGCGATGCCGTTGCATCCCGTTTTTCGCCCGACGAGCAGGTCGCCGCACCTGATATTATCTTGCCCGAGATGGTCATTCCTACGGATGTGGCCGCGGCGAGTAGTCTTGCCTTGCCTGATGTAGAGGCGCTCATTCCTGATGACGAGGTGATCGTGCTTGCGGCGTTAAACGATGTGGCCGCGCCCGTTTTGGAAGCCCCCGAGGTGATGGCCGCCCCCGATTGCGGCATTGAAATGTCGGCAGACACATTGCCGCTGGCGATGGTTGCCCTTTCGCTGGATGCGCCGTGTCATGCGAATGCTGCCGTAACGATCCACCATCAAGGGATGATGTTTTCGCTTTTGACCGAAGCAGATGGTGTCGCTGATGTGCTGGTTCCAGCCTTGGCGCAGGATGCATTTTTCATCTCGTCGTTTGCAGATGGCGAAGGATCGGTTGCCTCGACGCAAGTCCCAGAGCTGGCCAATGTCGATCGTGCGGCCTTGCAGTGGCAGGGGATGAACGCGGTTCAGTTGCACGCCCGTGAATTTGGCGCCGGCTATGATACAGAGGGCCATGTTTGGCGCGCTGCGGCCCGAGAGGTTGACTTCATGCACCCCGAGCGGGCTGGATTCTTGACAACCTTGGGTGATGCGACTGTGCCAAATGCGTTGATGGTGGAGGTCTACACCTACCCTAGCGCGCTCGCTGGTCGCGACGGATCGGTTGCATTGACTGTTGAGGCGGAAGTGACCGCGGCAAACTGTGGCCGAGAGATTGCGGCTCAAAGTATCCAGCTGAATCCGAGTTTTGACCCAACGGCGATTGATTTGACTATGACAATGCCGGAATGTGATGCAATTGGTGAATTTCTAGTGTTGAAAAACATGTTCAAGGACCTGACACTCGCCGCGAAATGACGCGTTGTGAATCAGGCCAATTTGGCAGACTTCTGAAACGTGCGGCGATATTCGCCGCACTTTTCTTTTGTGCGCCTGCTGTATTTGCCCAAGAGGTAACACTGCGCTCGACTGATCGCGCGATGGAGGTTGTTGGCCGCTACATTGGCTTTGACGGCACGAACATCCAGATCGAGACCACGTTTGGCCCGCTGACGCTGCGCTATGATACGGTGACCTGTGAGGGGGATGCCTGCCCTGACCTTGCCACTTATGTTCCCGAGTTGCGGTTTTCGGGCGCGCGCACGATGGCGCAGGTACTGATGCCCGCACTTGTCGAGGGCTTTGCCCGCTCTCAAGGGCTGCGTGCGCGCACGCAAGCCGAGGATGGATCCCGGTTCGTGCTGACATTGGAAACCTCTGACGGTGCAGAGCAGGCGCGGTTTTCGTTTCGTGTGACGAATACGGACGAGGGCTTTGCCGATCTGATTGCCCATGAGGCGGATTTTGTGATGTCGGCCCGAGAGGTGCGCCCTGCCGAGACGGCGTTGGCCGCTGAAGTTGGCCTTGGCCGGTTGGATTCTGCCCGTCAAAGCCGGATTGTCGGGTTGGATGCATTGGTTCCTGTGGTGTCACCGCGCCTTGGCGTGCCGACGATCTCGCTTTCTACGTTGGCGGCGGCCTATGCTGGCGAGGTGACAAACTGGCAGGAGGCGGGCGGCATTGATCTGCCGCTGACCGTGCATCTTGGCCCCGTTACGGACGGTCAATCGCAGCGGTTTATTGACGAGGTTTTGCGTGGGTCCGACCGTGAGATTTCGCCGACAGTGGTGCGCCATGCAACGGATGAGGCCTTGTCGATTGCGGTTGCGGCACAGGCTGGCGCGCTTGGCATCTTGCCCAAGACGATACGTGGCCCCGCGCAAGCGATTGCGCTGCGCGATAGCTGTGGATTTGTGTCCGCGCCCGTTGTGACGGCGATGAAGACCGAGGATTACCCGCTAACCGCGCCCTTGTTCCTCTACCTGCCGAGCCGCCAGCTTGCGCCGGTTGCTTATGAGTTTCTCGCCTGGTTGCGCGGCCCCGAAGCGCAATTGGTTGTGCGTCGTGCCGGCTTTGTTGATCAGGGGGCGGTTCCTATTTCGCTGGATGCGCAGGGCCAGAGGTTTGCGAATGCGATTGTGGCGGCTGGGGCGGATATGCCCCTGACCGAGTTGCAGCGCATGGTGCGGATACTTGGTGCGCAGGTCCGCCTTTCGACCAGTTTCCGCTTTGAGGTTGGCTCTACGCGGCTGGATGCGCAATCGCGGTCGAACCTGTTGTCGCTAGCGCAGGCGATCAGGGATGGGCGCTATCAAGGCCGCACGCTCATGCTGGTCGGGTTCAGTGACGGACGCGGTTCAGCGGAGGCAAACCGCGACCTTTCGAGTGCGCGTTCGGTTGCGGTTTTGCGTGATCTTGTTGAGGTCATGGGGGGCTCTCTCCCCGAGGGTGTGGTTGTGGAAACCGAGGCCTTTGGTGAGGCGCTTCCGATGGGATGTGATGACACGGAATGGGGGCGGCAAATGAACCGCCGTGTCGAGCTATGGGTTGCCCAGTAGCTAGAGAAGCCCCCATTCGCGAAAGCTGGCCTCGCGCGATTTTCCGATGATGATGTGATCATGCAAGGTGATCGAGAGCGCCTCGGCGGCGCCGGCGATTTTCTGGGTCATGGCGATGTCCGCCTCTGAGGGGGTCGGGTCGCCAGACGGGTGATTGTGCACGAGGATGATCGACGCGGCGTTCAATTCAAGCGCCCGTTTGAGCACCTCGCGGGGGTAAACAGGCACGTGGTCAAGCGTGCCCTGCCCGTGTTCCTCGTCAGCGATCAGGGTGTTCTTGGTGTCCAGAAAGAGGATGCGGAATTGTTCGGTGTCGCGGTGCGCCATGACGGTGTGACAGTAGTCGATCACCGCTGACCAGCTTGAGATGACGCAGCGCTGCATGATCTTGGCGCGCGCCATACGCTGCGCCGCTGCCTCGACGATCTTGAGCTCGGCAATAACGGCAGGCACGCAGCCGTCGATCCGCCCAAGCCTTGCGGGTGTCGCGGACACCACCTCATTGAAGTCGCCAAAGGTTTCGAGCAGCGCAATCGCGAGCGGTTTGACGTCTTGGCGGGGCAAGGCGCGGAACAGCACCAGTTCAAGCAATTCACAGTCTTGCACGGAGACAGCGCCGCAGTTTGCAAACCGGTCACGCAGCCGTTTGCGGTGCATCGACATGTCGACAGACGCGGGTCGGCTAACAACCTTAAGGCCATCATTTCCGAATAAACTGGGGACTTCTGCAAAGTGAATCATGTGACCACTTTGCAGAACATAGCGTGAACTAAGAGTTAACAGAAAAGGTCAAATTTACCCTTTCATTGAATCCCAGAAGCTTTTTACCGATTTGAAGAAGTTCGAGCCGTTCGGATTGTTCTCGGCTTTGATCTCGTCAAACTCTTTGAGAATCTCGCGTTGCCGCGCAGTGAGGTTCACAGGTGTTTCCACGGCAAGCTCGATGAACATGTCACCTGTCCCGCCGCCGCGTAGCGCAGGCATACCTTTGCCACGCAAACGCATTTGCCGACCTGATTGCGACCCTTCAGGGATTTTGACCCGCGACCGTCCGCCGTCAATGGTCGGCACTTCGATCTCGCCACCCAAGGCCGCCGATGCGATGCTGACGGGCACTTGGCAGAACAGGTTCATGTTGTCGCGCTCGAACAGCTTGTGATCGGAAACCTCGATAAAGATGTAGAGATCGCCAGTCGGGCCCCCACGCATGCCCGCCTCACCTTCGCCAGCGAGCCTGATCCGTGTGCCTGTCTCGACGCCAGCAGGGATATTGACGGAAAGTGATTTCTCTTTCTCGACGCGCCCTTGGCCGTGGCAGGATTTGCACGGATTCTTGATGGTTTGACCCATGCCGTTACAGGTCGGGCAGGTGCGCTCAACGGTAAAGAATCCTTGCTGCGCGCGGACCTTGCCCATGCCAGAGCATGTGGGGCAGGTGACTGGCTCGGAGCCGCCCTCTGCGCCTGTGCCGCTACATGATCCACAGGAAACAGCCGCGGGAACGCTCACTGTTTTCTGAAGGCCTGCGAATGCCTCTTCGAGGTTGATGCGCAGGTTGTAGCGCAGGTCATTGCCGCGTTGCGCACGGTTCCGTCCGCCGCCCATGCCGCCACCGCCAAAGTTCCCGAACAGGTCGTCGAAAACGTCAGAGAATGCGGAAGAGAAGTCACCAGGGTGTCCGCCGCGCTGACCACCGCCGCCACCGCCGCCACCCATGCCGCCCTCAAAGGCCGCATGACCATATCGGTCGTATGCTGCTTTCTTCTCGGGATCTTTCAGGATCTCGTGAGCCTCGTTCGCTTCTTTGAACTGCTCTTCTGCTTTTGGGTTATCTGAGTTGCGGTCTGGGTGTAGCTCTTTCGCCTTTTGACGATAAGCCTTCTTGATCTCAGCCGCGTCAGCACCTTTTTTGATGCCGAGTGTCTCGTAATAATCGCGTTTTGCCATTGTCGATTTTTCCCTTTGGGAATGGAAAAAGACCGGCCCGGTTCAAGGGGCCGGTCTTAATTACCTCAGGCTGCTGCCTTAGTTGTCACGCTTGTCGTCGCCAAGATCTTCGAAGTCGGCGTCGAGGATGTCTTCCTCGTCAGCGCCTTTCGGCTCTGCGTCGCCTTCTTCTTCCTGGCTGGCTTTGTAGATCGCCTCGCCAAGTTTCATGGCCGCTTCGGTGACGTTCTGCACACCAGATTTGATCTTGTCGGCATTGTCTGCTTCCAGATCGTCCTTGAGCGCGGCAATCGCCAACTCAATCGCTTCGATTGTTGTCGGGTCAACCTTGTCCGAATGCTCTTCCATTGATTTCTCAGTGGAGTGGATCAGGCTCTCGGCTTGGTTCTTGGCTTCGATGAGTTCACGGCGCTCTTTATCGGCATCCGCATTCTCTTCGGCGTCGCGCACCATTGCTTCGATGTCCTCGTCGGAGAGACCACCAGAGGCTTGGATTGTGATGTTCTGCTCTTTGCCAGTGCCCTTATCCTTGGCGCCAACGGACACGATGCCGTTTGCGTCAATATCAAAGGTCACTTCGATCTGTGGCAGACCACGTGGCGCAGGCGGGATGCCTTCCATGTTGAACTGGCCGAGGATCTTGTTGTCAGCAGCCATTTCGCGTTCCCCTTGGAACACGCGGATGGTCACAGCGTTCTGGTTGTCTTCTGCGGTCGAGAACACCTGTGACTTCTTGGTTGGGATCGTCGTGTTGCGGTCGATCAAGCGTGTGAACACGCCACCAAGTGTTTCAATCCCGAGGGAAAGCGGTGTCACGTCGAGAAGAACAACATCTTTCACGTCGCCCTGCAAAACGCCGCCGACATAAGAAATAAACTGCAAAAACAACGGCCGATCCAGCCCCATCGCCACGCGGGCGGTTTCATATTGGGCATTGGTGGCGCGGTCCCCGACAACAGCCAGCACCGGATCAATCGGAACAACACGCCCGATAAAAAAGGTAATCGCCAGCAATCCAAGAAATGTCAGCGCCGTGATGACAGCAAAACCACCAAGCGCACGACCGAAGTTGACCAAGCGCATCGTCGGGGCGTTGAGGGTCATTGCCATGGTCGATCGGTCCTTTTGATAAGAGCCGTTTCACACGGCCATATCGCACTGATTCAAGTTGACGTTAGGGAAAACGCTTGGCAAATGCAAAAAGTTTTGCTTACATCTAAATAATATTTGTGGCGACGGACGGGGGTGCATGTGAAAAATCGGCCAGATCCAAGTGGCAAGATTTCTGCGTCGCAGGCGCTTCAGGCGACCGCCGTTCTTGGGCCGCGTATCCGGAAACGGCGGCGCAAACTGGGTTTGACGCTCAAATCTGTTGCTGACCGCGCCGGGCTGTCGGTGGGCGGCGCCGGCGGCGATGAATCCGGAGTCATAGGCCTCCTGAACGCGGTCGATGCGATTGGCCCATTCTTTATTTCTTTTGTTTAACAGAAGATCATCGAGGGAAGCAAAAAGAGGATTACTCTCTCCAGCAAGTGCGATAGGAGTGCCTCGTCGGTACTGCTCGGCATTTTTGACCATGTCCCTCAGATGTTTCCGGTAGATGAGAGCGATCTCTCGCTAGTCTCTTTCAATTTTTTTAGCCTCTTGTCAGCG
>CAKZNT010000075.1 GCA_937132065.1 uncultured Loktanella sp. | reverse complement strand
GGTGTGGTCAAGGGCGTGCAGACCTCACGCGGGGCCATTCGCGCCAAGAAGGTGGCGATTGTCACTGCGGGCCGCTCTGGGCAGGTTGCTGCAATGGCTGGCATGCGCCTGCCTATCGAGAGCCATGTGTTGCAAGCATTTGTGACCGAAGGCCTCAAGCCTGTGATTGATCACGTGGTCAGCTTTGGCATGGGCCATTTCTATATCAGTCAATCGGACAAGGGTGGCTTGGTGTTTGGCGGCGATCTGGATTTTTATTCCTCTTATGCGGCCCGCGGCAACCTGCCGATGAAAGAGCATGTGATGGATGCAGCGATGACATTGATGCCGATGATCGGCAAGGCCAAGGTGCTGCGCTCTTGGGGTGGCATCATGGATATGACCCCTGACGGCAGCCCGATTATCGACAAGACCCACATTGAGGGTCTTTTTGTCGATTGCGGCTGGTGTTACGGCGGCTTTAAGGCGGTTCCGGGATCGGGCTTTAGCCTTGCCCATTTGATTGCAACTGGCAACCACCACGCCCCTGCGGCCAAGTTCCGACTGGATCGTTTTCGCACGGGTGTGAACCTGATGGATGAGGAGGGGACTGGTGCTCAACATAACCTTCACTGATCACCGTGTGGCGCAATTTGCACGTAAATTGAACAAAGCGGGGCTAAGACCTAATGCGGATTAACTGTCCTGTTTGTGGCGAGCGCGATCTACGCGAGTTTTACTATGGTGGTGCCGCCTTGAAGCGCCCTGCGCCTGATGCGGGCATGGCCCCTTGGGATGATTATGTGCATTTGCGCGAGAACCCTGCGGGGCAGACACGCGACCTTTGGCATCATGAATCGGGATGTGGCGCGTGGCTGGTTGTGACCCGTAACACGGTGACCCATGCGATTTCGGATGTGGTTCTGGCAAAGGAGGTTGCCCGATGAGATTGCGCAAAGCTGCGGTGACGGTCCCGTTTACGTTTAACGGTGTCAGGTATCAGGGCGTTCCAGGTGAAACCCTTGCGGCGGCCCTGATCGCCAATGGTGTCAAGTTGGTGGCCCGCTCGTTCAAGTATCACCGTCCGCGCGGCGTGATGGGGTCGGGGTCCGAGGAGCCGAACGCCCTTGTTACGATTGGCACGGGGGCGCAGGCGGACCCGAATGTTCGCGCGACTGTGCAAGAGGTTTACGAGGGGCTCGAGGCCTTTTCCCAAAATGCGTGGCCTTCGGTCAAGAACGATGTGATGGCTGTCAACGACTTTGCCGCGCCGTTTCTGGGCGCTGGTTTTTACTACAAGACCTTCATGTGGCCCAAGGCGTTCTGGGAACGTGTCTATGAGCCGATCATTCGCCGCGCTGCCGGTCTTGGTGGCCTGAGCGAGAAGGCGGACCCTGACATCTACGAAAAGGCATTTGCGTTTTGCGATGTCTTGATTGTGGGGGCTGGTCCTGCGGGGCTTATGGCGGCGAAGGTTGCTGCGGCGTCTGGTGCGGACGTCATCTTGGCCGAGGAGGATACCGCGCTGGGCGGTCGCCTTTTGTCGGAGGTCGAGCAAATTGACGGCGCGCCTGCGATCGCGTGGGTGCGGGCCGTTGAAGCAGAGCTACGCGCGTTGCCCAATGTGCGCATCATGACCCGCACGGCGGTGACGGGCGCATATGATCAGGGCACGTATGGCGCGCTTGAGCGCGTGGGTGACTTTGGTCCGCGTCGTGAAGGCCTGCCGCGCGCCTGTTTCTGGCGGATTGCCGCAAAACGCACGGTGCTTTGTGCGGGATCATTGGAGCGCGCGATTGCGTTTCCGAATAATGACCGTCCGGGCGTCATGATGGCAGGGGCCGTGCGCGCCTATGTCAATCGCTGGGGCGTGGCGCCTGGTGCGCGTGTCGCCGTTTTTGGCAACAACAACGATGTGCAGCGCACAGCGCGTGATCTTGAGGCTGCGGGCATTGAGGTGGTCGCCGTTTTGGATAGTCGCACAGGCGTGCGTGTGGTTGATACGGCGGGGCGTCATGCCTTGCAGAGTATCACCGTGCAAGAAGGCGACGAGACCCGCAAGATCGCGGTTGATTGTCTGGCTGTGACGGGTGGCTGGAACCCGACAGTGCATCTGACCTGTCATATGAATGGCCGCCCTGTTTGGGATGACGCGATTGCGTCCTTTGTGCCAAGTGCGGGTGCTGTGCCAAATCTGGTGACGGCGGGCGCGTGCCACGGTGTCTTTGACACGATGGGCTGTCTTGCGGATGCCGAACAGATTGCCCAAGCGGTGATCAAGAACCTTGGCTTAAAGGCCGTGCGCGTGGCATTGCCCGAGGCCGACCGTGCCCCGTATGAGATCGCGCCATTGTGGATGGTCGAGGGGAAAGGGCGCAAGTGGATCGACTTCCAGAACGATGTGCATGTGAAGGATGTCCGACTGGCCGCCCAAGAGAACTTTCGCTCTGTCGAGCACATGAAGCGCTATACCACGCAGGGTATGGCTCCAGATCAGGGGAAGTCGTCGAATGTTGTCGCCTTGGCCGTGCTGGCGGATGCGACGGGGCGCGGCATTCCTGAAACGGGCACGACCACGTTTCGTCCGCCGTTTGTGCCCGTGCCGATTGCGGCGATGGGCGCTGGCAGCGCGGGCAAGGGGTTTGCGCCCGAGCGGTTCACCACCTCGCACAAGGCGGCGGTTGATGCAGGTGCGCCAATGATCGAGGCGGGCCTCTGGTATCGCCCGAGTTATTTCCCGCAAGCGGGCGAAACAAACTGGCGGCAGTCCTGCGACCGCGAGGTCAATATGGTGCGCGCTGCGGTCGGCATTGTGGATGTGTCCACGCTGGGCAAGATCGACATTCAAGGTCCTGACGCAGCGGCCTTGCTCGATTTCGTTTATGCCAATACGTTTTCGACCCTGAAGGTTGGCAAGGTCCGCTACGGGATCATGCTCCGTGAAGACGGGCATGTCTTGGATGATGGCACGACCGCCCGCCTCGGTGAGACGCATTATGTGATGACAACCACCACTGCGGCGGCGGGGCTGGTGATGCGGCATCTGGAATTTGTCTTGCAGGTGTTGCGCCCCGATCTGGATGCCAAGGTGATCTCGGTCACCGAGCAATGGGCGCAATTTGGCGTTGCGGGGCCAAAATCACGCGACGTGATCAATGCGATCGTTGATACGCCGATTGATAACGACAGCTTTCCTTATATGGGCTGTGGCGATGTGACGGTGGGGGGCATTGCTGCCCGCTTGTTCCGGATCTCGTTTTCGGGTGAGGCCGCCTACGAGATTGCCGTGCCTGCCCGCTATGGTGCGAGCCTGAACGCCGCCTTGCTGGAAGAGGCCGAAGCGCTGGGCGGTGGCCCTTACGGCATGGAGGCGCTGAATGTGCTGCGGATTGAAAAGGGCTTTATCACCCACGCCGAAATTCATGGGCGCGTGACTGCATTTGATATCGGCATGGGCCGTATGGTCAGTGCCAAGAAGGATTGTGTCGGGCAAACAATGGCCGCACGCGAAGGTCTGGTGGACGAGAACCGTGCGCAGTTGGTCGGCCTTAAGCCTGTAGGCGCGATCAAGCAATTGACCGCGGGCGCGCATCTGTTTGAAGCCAATGCGGAGCCTGTGCGCGTGAACGGGCAGGGCTATGTAACTTCGGTCGGGTTTTCGCCCACCCTTGGCACATCCCTTGCGCTCGGCTTTCTGGAGCGCGGTCGCGCCCGCCACGGCGAGGTGATCCGCATGGTGGACCATTTGCGCGGCTTGGATGCACAAGTGGAAGTCTGCGATCCTGTGTTCTTTGACCCTGAAGGAGGGCGCTTGCGTGGTTGATTTAAAAGAGACATCGCCCTGCGCTGGGCTGCTACCTGTTCAAATCGGACAGACGGCGTTGCGCGAAGTGCCACAAACGCCCGTCTGGTCAGTCGCCCCTTTTGCCCAACAGCACAAGGCTGTCGCAGGCGCGCTCAAGACGGTTGGGCTTTCGCTTCCCGAGGCGGGGGGCGTTAGCAGAAACGGCGAGGCGTCTGTCCTTTGGTTCGGTCACGATCAAATGCTGGTGACGGGCGTTGCGTCATTGCCCCCTATGCCTGCGGCCGTCAGCGATCAGAGCGATGGGTGGACCTGCGTGCGCATCCAAGGACAGGCCGTTGACGTGTTGGCCCGCCTTGCCCCTGTTGATTTGCGCCATGAAACAGGCGTTGCGCGCACCTTGATCGGCCATATGACGGCTGTGATCATCGCCCGCGAGGCTGGTGCATTTGACGTGATGGTCATGCGCTCGATGGCGAAAACACTGGTGCATGATCTTACGGTCGCCGCAACGGGTGTGGCTGCACGGGACTAATCGGTGTCTCGACTCTGTCGGTGCATCGTCCGATAATGCGCCTATGAGTCTGCCCCCCGGTTTCCTTGATGAATTGCGCACCCGACTGTCCCTAGGGCAAGTTGTCGGGCGCAAAGTGATGTGGGACACCCGCAAATCCAATCAGGGCAAGGGTGACCTGTGGGCGCCGTGTCCGTTCCATCAGGAAAAGTCGGCCAGTTTTCACGTCGATGACCGCAAGGGGTTTTATTACTGCTTTGGCTGTCACGCCAAGGGGGACGCGATTACGTTTGTGCGTGAAACCGAGAATGTGGACTTCATGGAAGCGGTCAAGATTTTGGCGGGCGAGGCGGGGATGCCTGTGCCAGCGAGTGATCCGCGCGCCCAAGAGAAGGCCGATTTGCGCAGCCAGTTGGGCGAGGTCATGGAGCAAGCCGTGCAGTGGCATCGCTTGCAGTTGCAAACTGGCCCTGCCGCAGAGTCCCGCGATTATCTGGCACGCCGTGGCTTGAGCCTTGAGGCGCAGGCCCGCTGGGAGATCGGATTTGCGCCTGCCAATGGCGGGATATTGGCCCATTTGACGGGGAAAGGGGTCGCGCAAAAGCTGGTGATTGATGCGGGTCTCGCGGCGGAGAGTGATCGTGGCGGCAGCCCTTATGACAGATTTCGTGGCCGTATTATTTTTCCGATCCGTGACGGGCGGGGCCGTGCGATTGGCCTTGGTGGCCGTTCGCTAGACCCGAATGCGCGGGCGAAATATCTTAACTCTCCTGAAACGCCTTTGTTTGATAAGGGGCGCAGCCTTTACAATCACGGACCTGCGCGTGAGGCGGCGGGCAAGGGCAAACCGTTGATCGTCGCTGAGGGCTATATGGATGTGATCGCCTTGTCAGAGGCGGGGTTCGAGGCATGCGTGGCCCCGCTTGGCACGGCGATTACCGAGGATCAGTTGCGCCTTTTGTGGCGGATCGCGCCCGAGCCGATTATCGCGCTAGACGGGGACACGGCGGGCCTGCGTGCCGCGATGCGGGTGATTGATATTGCTCTGCCGCTGCTGGAGGCGGGGCAGTCGCTTCGCTTTGCGTTGATGCCCGAGGGGATGGACCCTGATGATTTGATAAAGGCGCAGGGCAAGGGTGCGATGCAGGCGCTCTTGGATGCGGCCATTCCGATGGTGCAGCTGTTGTGGCGGCGCGAAACCGAGGGCAAGACGTTTGACAGCCCCGAGCGTAAAGCCGCGCTCGACAAGGTGCTGCGTGAAAAGATCAAGCTGATCGCCGATCCCTCAATTCGCAACCACTACGGCGAAGCGGTCAAGGAGATGCGCTGGCAGCTTTTTAGCCCGCGCAAGCAGGGCGGCGGTGGCGCCAAGCGTGGTGCGCAAAAGGCATGGGCGCGTGGGCAAGAAAGCTGGCAGCGTGATATCGCACCCGTGACCACGTCCAAGATGTCCGAGCTTGGCTCTGGCATGGCGGACGAAGACCACATGCGCGAGGCCGTCATTCTGGCCACATTGTTGCACACCCCTGCGGTTATCGTCGCGTTCGAGGCGGATATCGAGCGGATGGAATGCCGCGACCCTAACCATGCGCGATTGCGCGATGCGGTTCTGCGCTATGCCTTGTCGGATGATGTGAAAGCGGCGGTCGCCCAAGATGTTGGCGTCGAGACCCTTGAAAAGCTGATGAGCAGTCCTCATCTGGCAATTACACCGTCGATCCGGCGCGCAGGGGATACCGCGATTGCGCGGCTTCTGCTGTCCGAGGAGTTGGGTAAACTCATGGCACGTCGCGGCCATATGCGCGAAATCAGCGATGGGATGGACGAAATTCACGGCGTCACGGACGAGAGCACGACTTGGCGGCTCGCGCGGGCGGCGGCCTCGATTGATACATCAATTCGCAAGGATACCGACGACAGCGCCGACTATGAGACCGCCAAGAACGGTGTGCTCTTGAACAAAGATGAACGGAGCGCATTCGATAGCCTACTGGAGAGCCTAAGTGCCGATAAGGTAAAGAAAAAGTAAAGGTTTCCGGTTGACCCATCCAATGACCGGACGAAGCAACACCGCGCATAAACTCGCAGACCTCACCTTGCGAATCACCTGAAATACAGGTTGATTCGTTTGAAACCGAATCATCCGAATCAAATTGATTCGATTGACCCGCCTGAAGGAGCCCCACATGGCCGCGAAAGACAACGACGATCGCAAAGACGACCAAGACGGCGATATCAGCCTCGACATGTCACAGGCCGCGGTCAAAAAGATGATCGCAGACGCCCGCGAGCGTGGTTACATCACTTACGATCAACTGAACGCGGTGCTGCCGCCGGAACAGGTATCCTCCGACCAGATCGAAGACGTGATGTCGATGTTGTCCGAAATGGGCATTCAGGTAACCGAGGAAGAAGAATCCGAGGAAACCGAAGAAAATCAGGGCGGCACTGCTGTTGCCACGGTTGCAGGGTCACGCGATGTGGCGCTTGGCGGCGCGGAAGCCGAAAAACTGGACCGCACAGACGATCCTGTGCGCATGTATCTGCGCGAAATGGGCTCTGTCGAGTTGCTGTCGCGCGAAGGCGAGATCGCGATTGCCAAGCGTATCGAGGCTGGCCGCAATACGATGATCTTGGGGCTTTGCGAAAGCCCGCTGACATTTCAGGCGATTACGATCTGGCGCGACGAACTTTTGTCCGAGGACATTTTGCTGCGCGACGTGATCGACCTTGAAACGACATTCGGCGACCAGCTTGGCGAAGAGGGTGAAGAGGCGGCTGTTGTCGCCCCTGTTGCGGGTGCGCCTGCGGCTGAAGGCGAAAAGGTCCAAGAGCTAGACGCCGATGGCAACCCGATTGCCAAGGATGACGACGACGACGAAGAAGATCAGGCCAACATGTCGCTTGCCGCGATGGAAGCGGCCCTGAAGCCCCGCGTCCTTGAGACACTTGAGGTTATCGCGCGTGGCTTTGGCAAGCTGTCGGACATGCAAGATGCCCGCATGTCGGCGACCCTGAACGAAGACACCTCATTCTCGGACAAGGAAGAGAAGAAATACCAGAAGCTGCGCACCGAGATCGTTGGTCTGGTGAACTCGCTTCACCTGCACAACAACCGTATTGAAGCCCTGATTGACCAGCTCTACGGCATCAACCGCCGTATCATGTCGATTGACAGCGCGATGGTGAAGCTGGCCGACCAAGCCCGCATTAACCGCCGCGAGTTCATTGATGAATACAAGGGCCGCGAGCTTGACCCGAACTGGCTTGAGGAAATGGGCGCGAAGGCGGGCCGTGGTTGGCAGGCGCTGATCGAGCGTTCGACCGACAAGATCGAAGAGCTGCGCGGCGATATGGCCCAAGTTGGTCAGTATGTTGGTGTTGACATCAACGAATTCCGCCGCATCGTGCAGCAGGTCCAGAAGGGCGAGAAAGAAGCCCGTCAGGCCAAGAAAGAAATGGTTGAAGCCAACCTGCGTTTGGTCATCTCGATTGCCAAGAAATACACGAACCGTGGCCTGCAATTCCTTGATCTTATTCAGGAAGGTAACATCGGCTTGATGAAGGCCGTGGACAAATTCGAATACCGTCGCGGCTATAAATTCTCGACCTATGCGACATGGTGGATCCGTCAGGCGATCACCCGTTCCATCGCGGATCAGGCCCGCACAATCCGTATCCCTGTGCATATGATCGAAACGATCAACAAGCTCGTTCGCACGGGTCGCCAGATGCTGCACGAGATTGGCCGCGAACCAACGCCCGAGGAATTGGCCGAAAAGCTGCAAATGCCTTTGGAAAAAGTCCGCAAGGTGATGAAGATCGCCAAAGAGCCGATTTCGCTCGAAACGCCGATTGGCGACGAGGAAGACAGCCAGCTTGGCGATTTCATCGAAGACAAGAACGCGATCCTGCCGCTGGATTCCGCCATTCAGGAAAACCTGAAGGAAACCACGACACGGGTTCTTGCCTCGCTCACGCCGCGTGAAGAGCGCGTGCTGCGGATGCGTTTTGGTATTGGTAT
Organism: uncultured Loktanella sp.; assembly: GCA_937132065.1. Lineage (GTDB taxonomy): Bacteria > Pseudomonadota > Alphaproteobacteria > Rhodobacterales > Rhodobacteraceae > Yoonia. Next base: position 32,190 of record CAKZNT010000075.1, on the reverse strand, counting down.
GAACACCGATCACACGCTGGAAGAGGTCGGACAGCAGTTCTCTGTTACCCGCGAGCGTATTCGCCAGATTGAAGCCAAGGCGTTGCGCAAACTCAAGCATCCAAGCCGTTCGCGTAAGCTGCGTAGCTTTTTGGATCAGTAACGATGTCGCTGCTGAACCGTCTTTTCGGGGCGAAGCCAGTCGAAGCCGTGTCCGAAGCTTACAACGGGTTCCGCATTACTGCGGACCCGATGAAAGAGGGCTCCAAGTATCGTTTGGCGGCCCGTATCGAGCGGGATGTGGACGGCGAGACCGTGGTGCAGCAGGTCATCCGCGCGGACACGTTCGATAGCTTGCAAGAGGCGCAAGCTGTTTCGACAGCCAAGGCCAAGCAAGTAATTGACGAACAGGCCAAGTTCGGGCTTCAGCAATAACTGCACAAACGCCTGATTGACTTGCCCGTTGAGATTGCGCCCAATGGGCAGATGCAAAACACGCATCAAACCGCCCTGAGCCACATCATACAGAACGCAAAATTTCTGTCCGACGGCTGTGCAACCATCTTTGATTACGCTGAACCTGCATGGCGCGAGTATCGCTCTGCGGCGTGGTATGTGGGTCAGCTACGCGCCGCAGGGTTTAGCGTTGAGGAAGGCTCGGGCGGGATGCCCACTGCATTTTGTGCCGAGTGGTCCAATGGCGCGGGGCCGATCGTTGGCATGTATGCCGAATACGACGCGGTTCCCGCCAATTGTCAGGCGGCAGATACCATTTGCCGTCCGCGTGACGGGTTGGGCGCCCATGCGGCGGGGCACACCGATCCGCACTCTGCTTTGGGGATGGCGGGGCTTGGCGGGTTACTCGCGACCAAGGCGGCGATGGAGAAACACGGCATTCAGGGTGGCCTGCGCTTTACGGGCGAACCCGCAGAAAAGGTGCGCGGCTCCAAGCCGATCCATGCGGCAAAAGGGTATTACGACGGCCTTGCAGGGATGCTCTCGTTTCATCCGTTTTACATGCTGCCGATGTGTAACACGGTGCGATGGGATACCCATTGCGGCGCGGCCTACTCGATGATTTACCGCTTTACCTGCCTGCGGCCCGAGGCTTGGGGGGCGACAGACGGCGCGCCGATCCCGCAAAGCCATTCTGACGTGCGCGCACCCGGCGCAAACGATGCGCTGGTGCAGATGTATCAGGCGGGCCGCATGTTGCGCGATAGTATGCTGCCCCATCAGGGGGGCTGGTCGATCTCGGAATCGATCATCAGCACAGGCCAAGCGACAGCCGACAACCTGCCTGCAACATTGGCCGAAATCCAGTATATGATGCGCGTGCCAACGGTCGAGATGGCCGAGCGGGTCACGGCGGCACTTGACCGCAACGCAGAGGCGATTGCCGCAATGACGGGGTGCGAAGTCACGCGCCACTGGGTCTGCAAATCCCGCCCCGGACTGGCAAATCACGCAATGGCCAAGCTGGTCTGGAGCGGCATTCAGGATGTCGGCGCACCCGTCTGGGACGCGGCGGCCAAGGACGTGATGCGCGAGGTGCAAAAGGCCTGCGGCATGGCGGAAATGGCGGACCCGATCCTTGCGGCCTGCGAGCAGTTGGTGGACCCCCAAGAGGCCGAAGCGATCTTGCGGCGTGACCTCGCGCCTTCGCAGCTGAATTCCACCTCTGACGACTATACGGATATGTCATGGCATGCGCCGACCGCGCGTTTCTATATGGCGCGTCCTGCGCTGCGCGGCGGCCCGTATCCTGCTTGGGCGATGAATGCGCTTGGCGGTATTCCAGCCACGATCGACCCGATGGTGCAAGCGGCAGCAAAGGTATTGGCGGTCTCTGCCTTGCGGATATTGGAAGATGACAAGGCCCGTGGGACGGCCATGGATGAGTTTAAAAAGCGCCGCGAAGTGACTGATATTCCTCCATTATGTGACTATGAGCCGCCACTGGATTTCGCATGGCCCGAGTATGTCGAGACAGCGCGCGGGCGAGATTGGCACATTCCACGGGCGGGCACATGATCAGGGCTGCGTTAGTCTGCTTGGCTCTGGCTGGTCCCGTTTGGGCCGATTGCGGCGGCTATGAGCGAACATTCCTGACCTGTCAGATCACGGATAGCACCAAGGTGCTCTCGGTCTGTTTTGATGATGAAGTGGCCAGCTATCGGTTTGGTCCGAAGGCGGGTGCGCCCGAGCTTGAGATCACGCAACCGATCGCCTCTTTGACATATACGCCGTGGCCCGGTGCAGGCAGCACAATTTGGGAAGAGGTCCAGTTCTTTAACGCGGGGCACACCTATATGGTCGTCGCGGCAATCGAGCGACAAATCCCCGATGACCCTGACGCGGTCATTGGTGAGGGCCATTTCGGTGGTGTGCTGGTCCATCGCGGCGCAAAAGAGGTGGCGGATTTGACCTGTGATCCTGAAAGCATCTACATCAACTACATGAGCGGCCTTTCGGAGGCTAAAAACCGGTTGGGCTATGTTTGGAACCAAACCGATCAGGCGTGGGTCGCGCTTCCTGACTAGGGTCGCCAGATTCACCGAAAGGGGATCATTGCGGATGAGACTTGTTATACCATTCGTCATTTTTGCCAGCCCTGCCTTTGCGTTATGCGAGGCGGGAGAAGAAACCTTCATGTCTTGCCAGATCGAAAACAGCGCAAAGTCGGTTGCGGTTTGTTTCGATGATGCCGCCGCCAGCTATCGTTTTGGCATCAAGGGCCAGACGCCCGAACTGGTCATTACCACTTCGATTGCCGATCTGGACTACGTGCCGTGGAACGGTATCGGGCGGGCCATTTGGGAGGCTGTTCGTTTTTCGAACGGCGATTACACCTATGAGGCGCACGGTGGCTTTGATCGCATGTTTGGTCTTGAGACCGACGAGGATATTGCGCCCGCGCACTTTGGCGGGGTCTCTGTGACGCGCGGGGATGCCTTGGTTGTTGACCTTGATTGCGACCGCACAACGGTGACGTTTGCGTGGGATATTTTGCTTGGCGATGCAAAACGCAAGGCTGGGCTTTCGTGGGATGATCGCGCGCGCGAATGGGTCGCTTTGCCCTAAACCGAGTCTCTTAAGACACACCATCTGGTGTCTGGTTTTTCGGTCTACCCAAATCCTGCCAGCCCCCCTATAGTCCTGTGGATAAGTGGGAATATACCCACGACTGGCAGTATAAAAATAAAACGAGGACAGGCCCATGCGTTGCCCCTTTTGCGGAAACGTCGACACACAAGTTAAAGATTCACGTCCAGCGGAAGACCATGTGGCCATCCGTCGACGTCGGTTTTGCCCTGCTTGTGGCGGCAGATTTACGACATACGAGCGCGTGCAGCTCCGTGATTTGGTTGTGATCAAATCCAACGGACGCCGCGAAGATTTTGACCGCGATAAGCTTGAACGCTCCATTCGCATTAGCTTGCAAAAGCGCCCTGTCGAGCCAGAGCGCATGGATCAGATGATCTCTGGTATCGTGCGCCGATTGGAGAGCATGGGCGAGACGGATATAAATTCTACCGCCATCGGCGAGATTGTGATGGAAAGTCTGGCGCGGATCGACACCGTGGCATATGTCCGATTTGCGAGTGTTTACAAGAACTTCCAAGCTGCGGATGACTTTGACAAATTCGTTTCCGAATTGCGTCCGGATGCCAAACCAGAAGAATGACGCCCGCTTTATGGCGCTTGCCCTGAGTTTGGGCAGGCGGGGGATGGGCCGCGTTTGGCCCAACCCTGCGGTCGGCTGCGTGATCGTGCGTGATGGTGTGATTGTCGGGCGTGGTCGCACTGCGGATGGTGGCAGACCGCATGCCGAGACCGAGGCGCTTGCGCAAGCGGGTGCAGCGGCCAAGGGCGCGACCGTATATGTCACACTTGAGCCGTGCTCGCATCATGGCAAGACGCCGCCATGTGCGGATGCGTTGATCGCGGCAAAAGTCGCAACGGTTGTTGTTGCAACAGGTGATCCGAACCCGCTGGTTGCGGGTGCGGGCCTTGCGCGGTTGCGTGCCGCGGGGATCACGGTGCGCGAAGGTGTGTTGAAACCCGAAGCAGATGGCGATCACGCCGGATTTTTCCTGACCCAAACCAAGCAGCGCCCCTTTGTGACCCTGAAACTCGCGACGACTTTGGATGGTCGTATCGCCACAAGGACGGGCGACAGTCAGTGGATTACAGGACCGCAATCGCGTGCATTGGTGCATGCCATGCGCGCCCGCCACGACGCCGTGATGGTGGGGGCAGGCACGGTGCGTGCTGATGACCCCATGCTTGACGTGCGCGGCTTTGGCCCTGTGTTACAGCCCGTGCGCGTGATTGTGTCGTCGGATCTTGATTTGCCAACAAGCGGCAAGCTCGCCAGAACAGCAAAAGATCAACCCGTCTGGATCTGCCATGGTGCGGGGGATGCGACCCGTTGGACAGAGCTTGGCGCGCGTGTGGTTCCCGTGGCGTTGCGCGATGGCAAGGTGGATGTGACCGCTATGATGCAGCATTTGGCGCAAGCGGGGCTGACCCGCATTTTCTGCGAGGGCGGCGGGCAGTTGGCGGCGTCTTTGCTCAAGGCAGGTCTTGTGGACGATGTGATCTTGTTCCAAGGTCCAAAGATGATCGGCGGCGATGGATTGGCAGCAATTGGCGGGCTGGGCCTGACGAAGCTAGCTGACGCACCGCAGTTTACCCTGCGTGAGCAGCGTCAGATCGGGACAGATGTGATGCAGCGGTGGCGGCACGCCTAGCGCCAGATATGGGCGTAACTCGCGAACAGGCCTTGCAGCTTGGCGGTGATCCGGTTGAGCCTGCCCGCATTTGGGATGTCACCTGACGCGAGCCGCGCGACGACGACTTCGGCGGGGCAGGGCAGCCCCGTTTTGGGGTCAAAATAGCGGGGATAGTCAATCAGCACAGCATGCACCAAGGCAATCAGATCGGGCGTTGCAACCCTGCGCAGGTTTGGCATGGCACGATCATCCGTCAGCCCCCAGCCTGCATAAAATGGCGTGCCAAGGCAGGTCACCCGCTTGCCGCGCAGCAAGGCCTCAAAGCCGATCAGGGATGTCATGGTCCAGACCTCGTCGACTTGTTCGATAAGCGTAATCGGATCAGCATGCGATGCGACAACATCAGCGAATTTCTGGGCCTCGGGCACATCACCGATCCGCAAGCCAGCCTCGACATCGGGGTGCGGTTTATAGATGATAATGGCCGCAGGGTTTGCCTTTCGGGTGGCCTCCAGCAAGGCAAGATTGGTGCAAATACCATCTGTGCCGCATTTGATCGAAGCGTCATCCTCCACTTGCCCGGGCACAAGGATGCGCCGCCCCTTGGGGAGGTCGGCCAGAACGGGTTTGCCAAGGTTATACTTGCTCAATCGCTGGTCGATCAGCGCCGTGATAAGGGCTTGGCTGCGCGCGCGCGCCCCCTCTGACAGGGAAGGCGATGCCTCGATGAGCGCCTCGAGCTTGCTTGGCTGCGTGGGGTCGTAATAGATGCCGATGTCATCCAGCACGAGCGACAGCGGCGCGATTAGCTCCGCACCAAGCCCACGCGAGCGCAAAAAGCCGTCTTCGACCCGAGTGATCCCCTGCGCCTTTTGGTCTGGGGTCGCTTTCCCTGCCCACGCCATCTGCGGGCGGGGTCCAGTGGTTTTGGAAAAGGTCACAGGCGCATAGCGGCCAAAGAAGGCCTGAAGCGGTTTGCGCTTCCAAAGGCGCATGCCATGTGCGTTCCAGCCCGCATGATCATCGCGCCATGCGCGCGCGCTTGCACTAAGTGTTTGGGCCGCTGTTTCAAAGCTACACAGGCAGTCGTCAAACGGGTCATACCACTTGGGGTAAATCAGCATTGCAGCCGCAAAGAGCTGATTTCGCGTCAGATTTCGCTGCCTGCGCGCCAGCGGTTTGCGGTCTTCAGTCAGCCCCCAGCCCATGTAAAACGGCTGGCCGAAGACCACGGGTTTATGCCCTGTCAGGATCGCCTCGAACCCCATCTGGCTGCTGACCGTATAGACCGCAATCGCCCCGTCAAAGAGCGTGTAGGGCGAGATCGGCGTATCTAGCAGGGAAATCCGCTCATTGGTGTCGGCGTCAGTATAATAGCCGCCTCGATGTCCAGCGGCGGTTTCGGGGTGGGTCTTGATGATGATCTTGGCCGAGGGGTGCTCGGTTTGGGCGTAATACAACATTTCGCGGAATGTGTTCAGGTCAGCCCCGCTTGCCTTTACGGAGGCATCGCCGCGGGTCTGGTCGATCACAACCACATAGCCCGGATCGGGGGCAGGGGTCGCAGGATCAAAGGCGTTGTATTTCGACAGATGCAGCCGCTTGAGGGTCTCGATGCCGTCCTTGGCGCGCGCCAGCAAGGCGCTGTCATCAAGCGGATCATCGCGCAGAATCCGCTCAAGATCGCTTGGCGTGGCCGGATCGAAGTGAACGCCGTGGCTGTCGATATGAAGCCCGATCGGATCGTCCCCGTCGCGCCCCGTCAACACAGAACGCAGGAATGCGTCTTCAACGCGCAGGATCGGTGTGTCGGTTTTCGAGGCCACTGCCTCGCCGCGCGGCGCGGTCGGGCTTTGCCCCCAGATACCAACAAGATCGCCCTCTTTGGGCTTGCCAAGTTTGATGTCATAGCCGCTAAGCGTCAGGATGCGGCGCACGCGGCTGTTGGTCAAAAAGCCGCCGTTATAAACAAAAAGACGCCGCGCATTTTCACGCGCGGCGTCTTTGGTCGGCCCGTTGGCCATGATTTAGTTGCCTACTGCGGTGTTCAAACCTGCCACAGCGTTCAAGGAGCCAGTTGCAGCCGCGATGGACTTGTTGAACTGGGTGAACGGCGCTTCGGTGACGTAAACGGTGTCTTCGTCGCGGATCGCAAAGTCGCGGGCCATGAACATGCCGTTCGGACGCGTCAGGTCGAGCACATAGATCACGCGCTGCGTGCCTGTGATATCGGTGCGGCCCAAAAGCTGCTGCGCGATTTCCTCGGGTTCGTTACGGAATACAAAGACACCCGTTGGATCGGCAAGCGTGGACTGGAGGCCGCCAACCTGCGCAATCGCCTCGATTGCTGAAATCGCTTTGCTTTCAAACACGACGCGGTTTTGTGTGCCAGTCGCGCCAAGGGCGGTAAAGCTGCGTGTGTCTTGCTCGACGATGATCCGGTCACCACCGCGCAGGGCGATGTCGTGGCCGGGATGATCGTAGAGGTCTTCAAACCAGATGGAGCCGGAATGATTGCCGCGCACAACAGTGACTTGCGCGATTTCAGGCTGCACGGCGATGCCGCCAGCCGCGGCCAGCATTGACGCCAATGTGCGGGTCGGGCGCTCGATAGGGTAGACGCCTTGCGCGCCAACCGCGCCGACGATCGAAACCGTTGATCCGTCACCAGCCAAGCGGCGCACTTGCACCTGCGGGTCAGGGGTCTGGTCGGAGAGCTTGTCAGAAATGATCCGACGGATCGCCTCTGGAGTATTGCCTGCGGCCTTTACCCGTCCCGCGTAAGGAACAAAGATAAAGCCCGAGCCGTCAACTTGCACTTCTTCAAGCACAGTTGCGTTTTGGCCTTGCGGGACCAGTAAACCATCATCCACGTTTTCCCAGATCGTCAAACCCAGCACGTCGCCAGCGCGGATCGTATCAGAGCCCACGACACCTGCGTTCGTGAAGCCAGCCGAGAAGCCCAAGGCGGGCGTCACTGCGGCGATCCGATTGACGCGGTCATCCACGATCAGAACAAAGGCATCGCCTTGCTCCATCACGGAACCGGAATAAATTTCAGCTTTGTTCGGCCCTGAACGGGGCAAACCACAAGAGGCCACAAGGCCAAGGGTCACCACAAGGGCCGCGCCTTTTGCAAAGCGCAATGTCAGAGAAATCACTGCTCGGTCTCCTCGACCTGTTATTATTGTGCCTCAAGTTTTCTTTTTAACCTACGGGAATCCCATGCCAAAAGATAGATCAGCTTCAATGATCCCCTTTTGAGTTGGCTAAAACTGTTGCGCTGTTGCCGCGCTTGGCGCGCATGCCCCTAGGTCTTGTGGTGCTTAGGTCACGATCCGCAAGGGCTGGCGCGGTGGAACCTTGCCAGAGCGCAGCGCATCATAGGGGTCTTCTTCGCTAAGCATCATATCGACGACTTGCCGCATCAGTTGCCTGCGCCCGCCTGCCGAATAAAATCCGCCCGGAACCTGACTGGTTTCGAGCAAATACCGCCGATAATCCTTGAATGCCTTGCTGTCGGGGCGCGAAGGGTTGGCAAAGAACTCCGTCAACGGTTGTTCGGACACGAACTCGGGCTTTGAATAAACCGCCGTGCCAAACACCTTGAGCGGAATGCTGCGCCACAAAACCTGCTGCCCTGCTGTCGAGTTGACGGTCACAGCCGTGCGCGCATTGTCGAGCAATTGCGCAAGTTTGCCACCGCGCACGTAATGCACCCGCTTTGTAACGCCATGTTGTTTGGCGAGATCCTGAATGATTTTGCGCAGCGGCGAGCGTCCGTTCTCAAGCGGGTGGGCCTTAAAGACGAGGTGGTGGTGCTTTGGCGTGCCTTTGGCGAACCCTTCCACGACTTGCTCGATGAATTCGCTCATCCGTGTGAAAGGCGAGTGCATCTGGAAGCTTGCGTCATGTTCCAGCTGCATCAAAACGAGATGATAGGGAAACCCGCCATGCCTGATCCGTGCGGAGGCAATGCGCCGATCAAGCGCGATCAATGGCATCAACAACAGTCGTTTGGTATAAAGTGCGGCTTCTGTCATCACAGGAAGTTCACGATGGCGCGCAAGTTTGCGGTAGTTCCGGTTCCGGAACAGCACAAACCAATGATAAAGCGCACCGTAGAACACATGGTGGCGCATATCGCCCCAGCGCGCAGGGGGTGTGGGCACATCCAGATCAGAGAGCGCCAAGGCCTCTTGCATTTGTGCCACTGACAGCTCCATGAGCCGCGAGTTGCCGTTTGTGCCGCCCCGCTCGTAGGTCACCCAGTAGGGCCGCATGTAGCCTTCCTCAAAGACGTGAACGCGCAGGCCGACCGATTTGGCATGTGCGACCGCTTGTGCGTGGATCGGGCGGGTATCGCCATAAAGGACGATGTCGGTGATCTTGTGGCAGTCAACGAGATCGGCAAAGTAGGTTGCCCAGTCGTCAAGCGTGCCTTGATAAGAGATGTAGTTGTCTGCGCCGAACCAGAATGCGCGATCCCCCGCGTTGAACCCGACCCGCCAAACCGCACCGCCAGCCGTGCGCAGCATCTTTCCAAGTCTGTGGAAAAACGGCCCATGTGGTCCCTGAAGGAACAAAAAGCGGCGGTTGCTAAGGTCGGTCACAGTGTCGCATATCCTAAAACTGGTAAACGCTGTCTTACATTACACCCTCTTTTGGCAGGAATATGGCAAAGCGCAAACTGATAGCGCCAAGGGTGGCTTGAATGCGACACTATGAGGCGCTAGGTCTGGGCCAAACAAGTGAGGGGACGTGCCATGTTTACAGGGATCGTGAGCGATTTGGGGACCGTGCGAAAGCTCGATCAGAATGGTGACCTGCGCGCGCGCATTGGCACATCTTATGATGTTGCCGGGATCGACCTTGGCGCATCTATCGCTTGTGGCGGTGTTTGCCTGACGGTTGTTGCGATGGGGACAGAGGGCGGCAACTGGTTTGACGTCGAGATTTCCGCCGAGAGCGTCGCAGCCACAAACATTGGAGCATGGGCCGTTGGTCGCAAGTTGAACCTTGAGCGCGCCTTGCGTTTGGGGGACGAGTTGGGCGGCCATATCGTGTCTGGTCACGTCGATGGCGTTGCCGAGATTATCAGCATGACCCAAGAGGGCGACAGCACCCGCTTTGTGTTTCGCGCGCCCGCCCCACTGGCCAAGTTCATTGCCCCGAAAGGCTCGGTTGCCCTGAATGGCACATCCTTGACTGTCAATGCTGTCGAGGGTTGTGATTTCGGCGTCAACATTATCCCCCACACCAAAGAGGTCACAACTTGGGGCGACGCTGCGGTTGGCGACAGTGTGAACCTCGAGATTGATACAATGGCGCGCTATGTTGCGCGCCTGCGTGAATGCGACTAGCCCTGTTGGCGGGCGCCACTTGGTAAGATGGGTCTTGACCCATGCCCCTTTCCAACACGCGCCCCAGCCGATATTGAACTGCCAAACCAAGCAAGGTGGCCCATGACCCAGACTTTTGAAACGCCCGGACAAGTTGAGCAAGACTGGTCCGCTGCCATCAGCCCGATAGAAGACATCATCGACGATGCTCGCAATGGCCGCATGTTCGTTCTCGTAGATCACGAAGATCGTGAAAACGAAGGAGACCTTGTGATCCCTGCGCAGATGGCGACCCCTGATGCGATCAACTTTATGGCGAAACACGGGCGCGGCCTGATCTGCCTGACCCTCCCGACGGATCGTATCGACGCGCTTGGTCTCCCGCTTATGGCCACACATAACGCATCGCGCCACGAGACCGCTTTCACCATCTCGATCGAGGCCCGCGAGGGTGTCACCACTGGGATTTCCGCTGCAGATCGCGCCCGCACCGTGTCAGTGGCCATTGATGCCGCTAAGGGTGCTGCCGATATTGCCACCCCGGGGCACGTCTTTCCATTGCGCGCCCGTGATGGTGGCGTCCTTGTGCGCGCAGGTCACACCGAAGCCGCCGTTGATATTTCCCGCCTTGCAGGGCTGAACCCCTCTGGTGTGATCTGCGAGATCATGAAGGAAGACGGCGAAATGGCGCGCCTCCCTGATCTTGTCAGCTTTGCGCAGCTTCACAGCCTCAAGATCGGCACGATTAGCGACCTGATCGCCTATCGCCGCCGCCACGACAATCTGATCAAGATGCGCAAAACCGAGCAGATCACCTCCGAGTTTGGCGGCGATTGGGAATTGCGCATCTATGCCGACGAGACACAAGGCGCCGAGCATATCGCCTTGATCAAAGGGGATATATCCACGGATGCCCCCGTTCTGACCCGTATGCATGCAATGGACCCGATGCTGGACGTGATCGGCACGGGGCCAGTGGGGCGGCGCAACGAATTTGGCGATGCGATGCTTGCAATTGCGGCTGCGGGCCGTGGTGTTCTCGTGTTGCTGCGCGACACAGAAATGAAGCTTGATCCGGACGCCGAGGGCTCGCCCCAAACCCTGCGCCAATATGGTGTTGGCGCGCAAATTCTGTCCACGCTTGGCCTGAATGCGATCACCTTGCTCACCAATTCGCCCAAACCCAAGATCATCGGCCTTGATGCCTATGGTCTTGAAATTGTCGGCACGCAAAAGATTACGGAGACCCTCTGATGGCTGGTGCTTCCCACTATATTCTACCGCGCCCGAGTTTTGACAAACCTGTCAAACTGCTGATCGTTGCGTCCCCGTATTACAAGGACATCTATGATATGCAGGTCGCCGGCGCGGTTGGCGAAATCGAAGCAGCAGGCGCGACATATGAGTTGATCGACGTCACCGGCGCGCTTGAAATCCCGACAACAATCGCGATTGCAGAGCGCATGTCCAACTTTGACGGCTATGTCGCCCTTGGCTGCGTGATCCGTGGCGCGACAACCCATTATGACACCGTCTGCAATGACAGCAGCCGTGCGCTTCAGTTGATGGGCTTGCAAGGCATTTGCATCGGCAATGGTATCTTAACCGTTGAAGATCATGGTCAAGCCGTCGAGCGCGCTGACCCTGCGCAGATGAATAAAGGGGCAGGGGCCGCCGCTGCGGCCTTGCACCTCGTCGCAACCAGCCGTAAGTGGGGCCGTCCTGACAAAGGTGTCGGGTTCACAAGCGAAATCCTAATGGCGCAAGGCGGCAAGTCCACAGCATGACTATCTCCAATAACCAACTCCGCAAAATGAAGACAGCATCGCGCCTCTATGCGGTGCAAGCGCTGTTCCAGATGGAAATCTCGAGCCAGACCGTAGAGCAGGTTATTTCAGAGTTTGAAGACCACCGCTTTGGCGCGTCTTATGACGGCGTCGAGATGCAGGAAGGTGACCTCGAAACGTTCCGCCTGCTTGTTGAAAAAGCCGTGGATGATCAAGCGATTATCGACCAGATGACAGATCGCGCGCTGGTGGCCAAATGGCCGATTGCCCGCATTGACCCGACGTGGCGCGCCTTGTTTCGGGCCGCTGGCGCGGAGCTGCGTGACGGGCGCACACCGCCAAAGGTTGTGATCGTCGAATTCGTGCAAGTCGCCGAAGCGTTTTCCCATGACGGCAAGGAACCGAAGTTTGTGAACGCGGTTCTTGATCATATGGCCCGCGAAGCACATCCAGACGCGTTTTAACCCGCCCGAGAATCATGTTAGCGTGCCTTAACGATATAAAGGAACGCGACATGGCTGATCTAGAGAACTCCCCCACACCTGACGTTATGGACGCGGTGCGCAAATTTCGCGGCCGCTTTAAGAACGTCGGCTATGTGCTTATTGCGCTTGGTGTTTTGGCGATTCTGTTCCCGTTATTCTTCTCGATTGCCGCCAAGGCCTTGCTGGGCTGGGTTTTCTTGCTGACGGGGGCCGCGCTGCTTTACCACGCGTTCCAAGCAAAGGAATGGGCCTCTGCGATCTGGTCGGGATTGATTGCACTGCTGCACCTTGCGTTGGGCGTTTACCTCGCGTTTTTCGCCCTGACCGGCCTTGTGGGGCTGACGTTTCTCGTCGGTCTCGCGTTCTTGGTGCAAGGTATCTTTGAAGGTATGATCGCGATGCAGCACCGCCCGAAAAAAGGCTGGGGCTGGCTCGCGTTTAACGGATTTGCCACGCTTTTGATGGGGGTTTTGTTGATTGCAGGGCTGCCTTCAACCGCGCTTTGGGCGATCGGGCTGCTATTGGGGATCAACTTCTTGACGTCAGGCATTGCCTTTGTCGCACTGGCCCGCGCTGCGGGAGAGTAAGGTGGCGGGAACCGCAGCAGCCGTTCAGGGGTTTATTCCCGAGGACCTGTATGTACAGGTGGGCGCCAGGTAAGTGGACCAGGGTCCAAACAGAGCCAGCTCCCGGGATTTTGCTTAAGGCCACTGGAATGTAACCCCTATAGCGATCGAGAAGAGCAGAAACCCGCCACCCCAAGAGATAGGGCCGCAAGGCGCTCCCCGCAAGGGGCTGTGTGATTTAGGCACTATAGCCAAACTGACGCAGCATCGCATCTGGCGCGAAACGCACAACGAGGTGCTCGATCGCACCAACAGTGATCGCGGCGAGGCAGACTTGGGCGAAGGTAACGTCAGTAAACAAAGTCATTTGGTAGCTCCTTGTTGTTGCATAGGTTTTGACGGGGAAATCGGACGAAAACGTGACCAATTTGGCCTGAATGGACGCTTGCCCCCACGTCATTTGCCCGATTTGTGCCCTATTTCACCCATGCCTTGACCGATGTTTACCTTTTGTTCATATATTCACCTATGCCTGAAGCGACACCTCTTCCCGAACTGATGCCCGGTCAATTATTGGCGCGGGGCGTTTCGCGGCATTTGCGTCACCATGATTTTGTCAGTGTCGAGGAGTTGATCCCGACCCGTGGCTTGCGTGTGGACGTCATGGCGCTTGGCCCCAAGGGCGAAATCTGGGTGATCGAGTGCAAATCCAGCCGCGTTGATTTCCAGACTGACAGTAAATGGCAAGGATATCTTGAATGGTGCGACCGCTTCTTTTGGGCGGTGGATCAGGATTTTCCGACCGACCTGTTGCCCGAGGACACAGGGTTGATCATTGCCGATGCATATGACGCCGAAATCATCCGCATGGGGCCAGAAACCAAGCTGGCAGGCGCGCGCCGCAAGGTGATGACCCAGAAATTCGCGCGCCACGCGGCGATGCGCGCACAGGCGGCGCGCGATCCGCATGTGTCGGTGCGGTTCGGCCTGCTTTAGGCCATACCGCAACTATTTTATACGATGTCAGAAGGGCTTAGCGCTTTTTGACTGAACGGGCGGCCATTGCGGCGGCACGCATTTCTTCGGCGATTTCTTCGGCTTCTTCCGGTTCGAAGTCCATTGGAATCTCGATCCCGTTAGATTCGATGAAAAGGCGCACCATGCCTGCATCGGTTGGCCCGATTTGCATGTTTGCTTCTACGTCGCGTTCGTCGTTGATACCCATTTTCGGTCCTTTTTTGGCTGTTATTGCTGATGTATCCTGCACTTTGACCCCTTGGCAAGGAAAAGGCGGGAGGGGGTCTTGCAATCAAATCCGCATGCGGCTAAATCCAACCCCGATGCCGCCTTAGCTCAGTTGGTTAGAGCACTGGTTTGTGGAACCAGGGGTCCCCCGTTCAAGCCGGGGAGGCGGTACCATCCCCCCCCATTTTGAGATGTCACAGAGCGTGCACCGCGCGTGCACCAAGCGTGCACTGGAAATTACGGGTCATGACATCCGGTTGTGAAGCGGTTAGAGACCCCTCAAGTTCAACTTTGCTGGAGCATGCGCCTATGGCCGCGTCCGTGATCACATTCGAAATCGAAGCCAATCCGCCCGCACGGATGGACAAGGCATTGGGCCGAGATGTGCCCGCCGATGCCTCGCTATCGCGCTCGCGCCTTGCCAAGTTGATTGCCGATGGATCGGTCAAGGTGAACGGCGCTGTTGTCACCGACCCACGTCACCGCGTGGAGGAGGGCACAGAGATTGCCGTGACCGTCGAGATGGCCGAAGAAAGCCATATCGGCGCGGAGGATATTCCGTTGGAGGTCGTTTACGAGGATGACGATCTGATTGTGATCAACAAGCCCGCTGGCATGGTTGTGCATCCTGCACCCGGCACGCCGACGGGCACGCTTGTCAATGCCCTGATCCACCATTGCGGCGAGACCCTGTCGGGTGTTGGCGGCATGAAGCGCCCCGGCATCGTGCATCGCATTGATAAAGAGACTACGGGTCTGCTGGTTGCGGCCAAATCCGATCGCGCCCACCATAGCCTTGCTAAGCAGTTCGCCGATCACAGTGTCGAGCGCCGCTATATCGCCATGTGCTATGGTGTGCCCGAGGCCAATGACCCCCGTCTGCGCGGTATCAAGGGCACATCGTTCGAGCCGGGCAATATCTTGAAGGTGCAGACGTTCCTGGGCCGTCATAAGACCGACCGCCAACGTCAGGCTGTTTCGTTCACCACGGGCCGCCATGCGGTGACCCGCTGCCGCATTCTAGAGCCATTGGGGATGCCCGCGGTCGCCTGTCTTGTCGAATGCTGGCTGGAGACAGGGCGCACCCACCAGATTCGCGTGCATATGGCCCATTGTGGTCATTCCCTGATTGGTGATCCGACCTATGGCGGCAAGCGCAAAATGTCGCCCAAGGCGATTGGTGACGACGCCGTGGCCGCGGTTTCGGCGTTCTCAAGGCAGGCGCTTCATGCTGCAACCCTTGGATTTGTTCACCCTGTGACGGATGAATTCATGGAATTCGAAGCCGATTTGCCTGACGATATGCAGGCTCTTTTGGTCACGCTGGGTGGTCAGTCCGCTAGTTGATCCCGTTGGCCCGCTGCACCTCGCGGATGTAGTCGACGATCATCGCCACATCTGCCCGCGATAGACCCGCGACAGGGGGCATGTTGCCAAAGCGCCAATGGTGGGCCTGCACGCCAAAGGCCGCCGCGCGCTGAAACGCCTCGTCGCCGTGGTGGCTTGGCTCGTAGATTTTGTGGATCAGGGGCGGGGCGATCCCGTCTTGTCCTGCGCCGTTCAAACCGTGGCAACTGGCGCAATTTGCTTCGAATCCCACTTTCCCGATCTTTGCGTTGTCTGACAGTGACGCGGGCAGAGTAACCTCTGCCAATGCGAGAGATTGGACCTGTTGGGCTGGGTTTGGTGTGCGCGTTTGCCAGACCGCGACGGCGATCCCGCCAATGATTGCAATTGCTGCGCCGTATTTGATGAGTGTCATGATGTGCCTCTGGTTGTTTTGCAAACGCCTAGGGCTTCCATCAGGGGGAGGGTCAAGGCATATATCATTTCATCTGATCTCATGTGCGTGAGTGCACTGACATATCACTACAACTTCGGCTGATGCGTATTCATATAGTTTTTACAGTTTATGGCTAAATGGGCTTGAAAGCCGACCTGCCTATCGCCATATCCATGTTAAGCCCGTAAACATTGGGCAGGGGAGACGAATGATGAGTAATCTTAAAAATCTGCCGGCACCTTCGCCGGAACAAGGCCTGAATCGCTATATGCAGGAAATTCGCAAGTTTCCGCTCTTGGAGCCTGAAGAAGAATATATGTTGGCCAAGCGTTGGGTTGACCACGAGGATACGGATGCCGCGCACCGCATGGTGACGTCGCACCTGCGCCTTGCTGCCAAAATCGCCATGGGCTATCGCGGCTATGGTTTGCCACAGGCAGAGGTGATTTCGGAGGCGAATGTCGGCCTGATGCAGGCTGTGAAGAAGTTTGACCCCGAGAAAGGGTTCCGCCTTGCGACCTATGCAATGTGGTGGATCCGTGCATCTATTCAGGAATATGTGCTGCGCTCTTGGTCGCTTGTGAAGCTTGGCACGACCTCTGCGCAAAAGAAGCTGTTTTTCAACCTGCGCAAGGCAAAGAACCGCATTGGCGCGCTTGAGGATGGCGATCTGCGTCCCGAGAATGTCGCGCGAATTGCGACCGATCTGGGTGTGACCGAAGCAGAAGTTGTGTCGATGAACCGCCGCATGTCGGGTGGTGACGCATCGCTGAATGCGATGGTCGGCTCTGACGGCGATAGCGCGACACAGTGGCAGGACTGGCTTGAGGATGACAGCGTGGATACCGCTGCCGACTATGAGGCATCTGACGAGATGACGGCGCGCCGCGAGTTGATGGCCGAGGCCATGCAAGTGCTAAACGAGCGCGAACAGGATATTCTGGTGCAGCGCCGCTTGGCCGAGGAAACGATCACGCTTGAGGATTTGAGCGGTCAATACAACGTCAGCCGCGAGCGTATTCGCCAGATCGAAGTGCGTGCCTTTGAGAAGTTGCAAACCCGAATGCATGAGCTTGCCCGCGAAAAAGGTATGCTTGCAGACGCATAAGAGTGTTTAGCGTGTAATTGGGCCTCCACAGTTTGTGGGGGCCTTTTTTGTTGGCGGACCGCTGCCGCATGCGGATGTGGGCTAGGCGACCTGCGTACATCTGGCTATCGTGCGCGAAACCATGGGAGGAACGAAATGCGCTGGGGAATTTTGGGGGCGGCAAAGTTTGCCCGTGAACACATGGGGCCGGCGATCCATGCGGCAAAGGGTGCTGAACTGGCGGGACTTGCGACCTCTGATCCTGCCAAGGCCGCGCCGTTTCGCGCGTTTGCCCCCGCAATTACCGTTTACGATAGCTATGAAGCGCTGCTGGCCGATCCGGAAATTGACGCCGTCTACGTGCCTTTGCCAAACCATTTGCATGTTGAATGGACATTAAAGGCGCTTGCGGCGGGAAAACATGTGCTATGCGAAAAACCGATAACGCTGGCGGCGCAAGAGTTTGACCAATTGGAGGCCGCTGCCGCCAAAGCGGGTCGTCTTTGTGCCGAGGCGTTTATGATCGTGCATCACCCGCAGTTTGCGCGCGCCCGCGACATTGTGCAGGGCGGCGAGATTGGCAATCTGGTGCATGTTGATGCGGTCTTTAGCTATGACAACACTGGCGATGTGACCAACTATCGCAACAAGCCCGAGATGGGCGTTTATACTTTTGGCGGCGCGCGGTTCGTGACGGGCGCGGAGCCTGTTGATATTCCCTACGCAAAGATCCGCTATGATCATGGTGTTGACGTCTTTGCGCAGGTCGCGGCGAATTTCGCGGGTTTCACCTATAGTGCGGTGGTGTCGATGCGCATGCAGCCGCGTCAGGAAATGGTGTTCCATGGGGATCGCGGCGTTTTGCGGCTCACCTGTCCGTTTAATGCAGGCGTATTTGGCGTAGCGGAAATGACGGTTGAGACTGACGGGCGACAGATTGTTACCGAGCAATGGCCGCAGGTGAACCAGTATGTTTTGCAGGTCGAGAATTTTGGTGCGGCGGCGCGTGGCGGGGCAGCTTACCCTTGTCCAATGTCATTCTCTCGTGGCACACAGGAAATGATCGATATGGTATTTGAGGCTGGAGGCCGCGCATGACCGAGAACGAAAACGACCACGCCGACTATGAGAGCCTATGGATGCGCCTGTTGTCGATGATCATCATCGGCTTGCTGATGAGTTTCGCGCAATCCCTGTTCTGGCTGATTGCTGTGATCCAGTTCTTGATCATGCTTTTCAACAAGCGTGAACCCAACGAGCAACTTGCCGAGTTTGGCACGACAATGGGTGTCTGGATGGCAAAATCGATCCGCTATCAGACAGCGGCGTCCGAGGTGAAGCCGTGGCCGTGGACCGAGTTGGACTGATGAGCACTATCCGCACCTGCCTATGGATGACGAGCGGCGGTCTGGAGGCGGCCAAGTTCTATGTTTCACTCATTGACGGGTCGGGGATCGAGGGCGATTTTGCCGCTGATGCCGCGCCAATGATGGTGAACTTCCATCTGGCGGGCGTTCCATACATGATCTTGAATGGTGGACCGCACCACGCGCTGACCCCTGCGGCGTCGATCATGGTGATGACAAAGGATCAATCGGAAACGGATCGCCTATGGGCCGCGCTAACGGGCGATGGCGGCAGTGAGGGGCGTTGTGGCTGGTGCGTTGACCGCTTTGGCGTCAGCTGGCAGATCATCCCCGAGGCATTGCCGCGCACCGTTGGCGGCTCTGACCCCGCAGGGGCAAAGCGCGCCACCGATGCAATGATACAAATGGGCAAGATTGATATTGCGGCGCTGGAAGCGGCCTATACGGCCTAGTCTTCCATCGCCTCAAGCTCGTCGATCATCCCTTCGATCATAGACAGCCCTTTGTCCCAGAATTTCGGGTCAGAGGCGTCAAGCCCGAACGGCGCAAGCAGATCTGTGTGATGCTTGGACCCGCCAGCGCGCAGCATGTCGAAGTATTTCTCTTTGAAGTCCGGATCACCCTCGGCGTAGACCGCATAAAGCGCATTCACGAGCCCGTCGCCAAACGCATAGGCGTAGACGTAAAATGGCGAGTGCACGAAGTGGGGGATATAGGCCCAGAACGTTCCGTAACCCGGCGTGTAATCAAAGATTTCGCCAAGGCTTTCGGCCTGCACGGACATCCAGAGTGCGTTGATGTCGTCTGGTGTTAATTCGCCCTGCGCGCGTGCGGCGTGCAATTTGCATTCAAAGTCGTAGAACGCGATCTGGCGCACGACTGTGTTGATCATATCCTCGACTTTACCTGCAAGTAGCACTTTGCGCTCTTGCTTGGTTTTTGCCCCTTCCAATAGCTTCTGGAACGTCAACATTTCGCCAAACACAGACGCCGTTTCGGCCAAGGTGAGCGGGGTCGAGGACAAAAGCTCGCCTTGATCGGCGGCGAGAACCTGATGCACGCCGTGCCCGAGTTCATGCGCCAAGGTCATCACGTCACGCGGTTTACCCAAATAGTTGAGCATCACGTAGGGGTGCACGGTGGTCACGGTCGGATGCGCAAATGCGCCCGGAGCTTTGCCCGGTTTTACGCCCGCATCAATCCAGCCTTCGGTAAAGAACGGCTTGGCGAGCTCTGCCATTTTGGGGTCAAAGTCGGCGTAGGCGTCGAGCACGGTGTCGCGCGCCTCGTCCCAGTCAACGGTGCGTGTGCTTTCCATCGGGAGCGGCGCGTTGCGATCCCATGTCTGCATCCGATCTAGCCCTAACCATTTGGCTTTTAAGGCATAATAGCGGTGTGACAGGCGCGGGTAAGCGGCGACAACCGCGTCACGTAGCGCCTCGACGACTTCGGCCTCGACATGGTTGGCAAGGTGACGCCCCGTTTGGGGAGTCGGCATATGCCGCCAGCGATCTTCGATCTCTTTTTCCTTTGCGAGCGTGTTGTGAACGCGGGCAAAGATTTTGATGTTGTCTTGAAAGACGTCCGCGAGCGCATGGGTTGCCGCTTCGCGCTTGCTGCGATCCTGATCGGTCAAGAGGTTTAGCGTTGCTTCAAGGTTGAGCGTCTCGCCGTCAACGTCGAATTCCAGCCCTGCCATTGTTTCGTCAAACAGCCTGTTCCACGCCGCCGCCCCGATGGTGGATTGATCGTGCAGAAATTTCTCCAACTCGTCGGAAAGCTGGTGCGGCTTCATCGCCCGCATCCGGTCAAACACAGGCTTGTAGCGGGCAAGGTCTGCATTTTGCGCCAGCATGTCTGCTAGCTGCGCATCCTCGATCCGGTTGAACTCCAGCCCGTAGAACACAAGCGGCGTTGTATAGGCGGTGATTTTATCTTGCGCATCGGCCATGAATTTGGCGCGGTCGCTGTCGGTCGTGATCTGGTAGTAGCGCAGCCCCGCGTAGGACATGATCCGCCCTGCGATATTTTCGATTTTCTCGTAGGCAAGAACGGCGGTCAGCATTTCGGAGGCCGAAAGTGACGCTAGCTTGCCCTCATAGTCGTGCGCGAATTCGGCGCAGGCTGTTTCCAGCCAGTCCATGTCGCGCTTGAATTCCGCGCTGTCCTCGCTTGGGTAAAGATCGGTCAGATCCCATTCGGGCAGGTCGCCAAAGGCGTTGCCGCCGCTGCTATTTGCGTCAAATACGGGGGACGGATGCGCCATGGTGATACCTCATAAACATGTTTCCATGGATATAGGCGCGGTCCGCATGTTTTTGAACCCTTAAAGGGCGTTAGCGGTGCTTGTCGAACAGCGCGGTGGCCGCGTCGAACACCGTTTTGCGCATGGGGGGTTTTTCCATCAAGACCTCGTGGCGGCCATTCTCGACGAGTTGCAGAACGCCGTCACCCCATTGCCCCATCCGTTCGCGGATCGCGTTGGAATCCACAATCGCCTCGTCAGAGCCAAGCGCCGTGACGCAGGGCAGAAGGGGCGCGGGCAGGGTGGAGAGATGCGCCATTTCGCGCAGGCTTTCGTTGAGCCACCGCAGTGTTGGCCCACCGAGTTCCATTTCGGGGTGCGCTTCGAGTTGCCGCTGAAAGAACGCGAACATGTCCGGATCGGATGTGAGCGTGTTTTCGGCGAAAGAAACCCGCGCAACGTAGCCTTGCGTGGTTTGCCCCGGCGCAAGGGATTGATCGAACCCGAGTCTGCGCGACAGGCTCGATATTGCCCATGCAATTGGCCGCATGGGGGCGGCCATTTGAATGCCCCACATGGGTGCAGAAAATGCTGCTGCCTTGACGTCGAGCCCTTCGGTGAGTGCCCGCAAGCCGATGCATCCCCCCATCGAATGCGCCATCAGGAAATAGGGTTTGGGGAGTTTGAGCGCCGCGACATGTGCCATCAGCGCGGCCACGTCTTTCTGGTAGTCGGTGAAGTCGACCACATCCCCAAGCAGCGGGTTGTCGGTTGTGCGATCAGCAAGCCCTTGGCCGCGCCAGTCGATTGCCACGCTTGCGTAGCCCCTTTGCAGAAAATCAACCGCAGCAGGCCCGTATTTTTCAATGTATTCAGTGCGCCCCGGGAACATCAGGATTGTCCCCTTAAGCGGTGTTTGCGCCCCTTGTCCCCAGTTTGCCACACGAATGTTCAGCCCGTCAGCGGTTTTAACCCAGTGGGCCTGACCGTCTGCTGGCCCTTCGGCGATATCGGTGAAGTAAGGGGCGCTCAACATGATTTAGGACAACACGCCAGCGAGTTTCATCGCAAGACCCATGTCGCCGTCAACCTTGAGCTTGCCTGTCATAAAGGCCGCTGTCGGGTTCTGCTCGCCGTCGAGGATCGCCTTGAAGGTGTCGGTGCTCGCAGTCAGGGTCACATCGGCGTCGTCTTCGCTTGCGCGTGCGCCGTCAGCGTCGATAATGATCCCGCCTTCGTCCGCGATCACGAATTTCGCAGTACCGTCAAAGCCTGCGCCGCCCATTTTTTCGTTCAGTGCTACAACAGCTTCGGAGATGACATCGCTCATAATTGATCCTTTGTTTTCTAATTTGACCGCCGCCCCTCTGGCATTGGTCGTTTGATGCGTTACATTATAAGTATGAGCATGCGGACACATACCTTCAAATATACCGTTACGGCACTTGCCATAATAGTCGGGTTTTCCCTACCTGTTGGCGCGGCCACGGTCGATGAATTGTTTGAGGAGTTGGCGGAAGCTGATGAAAATACCCACGATCGTATTGAAGGTCAGATCATTGCCAAGTGGGAGAAAAGCGGCTCGCCGAGCCTTGATTTGCTGCTCCGCCGTGGCAAAGACGCGCTAGATGCGGGCAACACCGAATTGGCGCTTGAGCATTTTTCTGCACTTGTTGACCACGATCCGACATTTGCGGAAGGCTATAATGCGCGGGCGACCGCTTATTATGGTTTGGGGCTGATCGGGCCTGCGCTTGATGACTTGCGCGAGGTTTTGGTGCTGAACCCGCGCCATTTCGGGGCGATGCGCGGTGTCGGGGTGATTCTCGAAGCGATGGATCGCCCTGCGGATGCCCTTGAGGTCTACCGCGCCGTCACTGCGATTAATCCGGGCTCGGAAGGGGTGGCCGAGGCTATCACCAGATTGACACTCGCATTGGAAGGTCAGGCGATCTAACGCGTCTGGCCCGTTGAACGGGAAAAACTATGTTGAATTCCCGTATCACGGCCGTTTTAGGGCCGACGAATACTGGCAAAACCCACTACGCGATCGAGCGTATGTTGTCGCACCGCTCTGGTGTGATCGGCTTGCCGCTGCGCCTGCTTGCGCGCGAGGTTTATGACCGCATTGTTGCCATCAAGGGGCCGAGTGTGGTCGCGATGATCACGGGCGAAGAGCGGATTGTGCCACCGCGCGCGGCCTATTGGGTCTGCACGGTCGAGGCGATGCCCGAGGGCTTGGGCTGTGATTTTTTGGCTGTCGACGAGATACAGCTTTGCAATGATCCCGAACGTGGCCATGTATTTACCGATCGCTTGCTGAATGCTCGCGGGCTGCATGAAACCATGTTTTTGGGCGCCGCAACGATGCATAATGCAATTGCCGAGCTGATCCCGAACACCGAATTTCTTTACCGTGACCGCATGTCCACGTTGACCTATTCAGGTTCGAAAAAGCTAAGTCGCATGCCCGCTCGCGCGGCAATTGTCGGGTTTTCGGTTGAAAATTGCTATGCCATTGCTGAGTTACTGCGCCGTCAAAAAGGTGGTGCGGCTGTTGTGATGGGCGCACTTTCGCCTCGCACCCGCAATGCACAGGTCGAGATGTATCAAAACGGCGATGTCGATTATCTGGTGGCCACGGATGCCATTGGCATGGGGCTGAACCTTGATATCTCGCATGTTGCGTTTTCGTCGCTGACCAAGTTTGACGGACGGCGTATGCGCCATTTGATGCCTGATGAGTTGGCCCAAATTGCGGGGCGCGCGGGGCGGTTCAAGGAAAACGGCACGTTTGGCGTCACGGGCGAAGCGGTCCCGCTTGACGATGAAGTGGCGCAGGCGATTTGCGAGCACCGGTTTCAACCGATCGCTAAATTGCAGTGGCGCAACAGTCGGTTGCAGTTTGGGTCGACCAAACGCCTGATAAACACACTTGAGGAACGCACGAACGATCGGTGGCTGACCCGCGTGCGCGAGAGCGATGATCTGGCCGCGCTCAAGGCCTTGGCCGCCGACGAGATTATCGCGGCGCGCGCGAAAGATGGCCCATCGGTGAAGCTGCTGTGGGATGTCTGCCGAATCCCCGACTTCCGTGGTATAAGTCGCGGTGAACATGCCGCATTATTGACCCAGATTTTCACAGATTTGCATCAGGATGGCCATGTGTCGAGCAATTGGTTTGGTCTGCAAGTGCGCAAGATCGACCGTATGGACGGCGATATTGATGCATTGTCCAAAAGATTGGCGTATATCCGCACTTGGACCTATGTTGCACAGCGCAAAGGCTGGCTGCGTGACGAAAGCCATTGGCGCGACGAGACGCGTGCAGTAGAAGACCGATTGTCAGATGCGCTTCACGGTGCGCTGACCCAACGATTTGTGGACCGGCGGACAAGCATTTTGCTTCGCCGGCTCAAACAGAAGGAGAGCCTTTTGGCTGACGTAAATGACAAAGGTGAAGTCACCGTAAGCGGTGAGTTCGTAGGCAAGCTTCAGGGCTTTCAATTCCATATGGATAAAGCGGGGAGCCCCGACGAAGCAAAGACATTGCGTCAGGCCTCTGCGCAGGCGCTTGTGCCGCATTTCCATCTGATGGCGGACCGTTTTTATAACGCCCCCGATCCAGAGATTGATTTCACAGAGCAGGGTGGCCTGATGTGGGGCGACGCGGCTGTGGGCAAATTGGTTGCGGGCGCTGATCCGCTGAAGCCAACGGTTGTCGCATTTGTTGACGACGAGGCTGGTGAGGACGTGGCGGCCAAGGTCACGCGCCGCTTGCAGCACTTTATTGATCGCAAGATTGCCGCTGGATTCGAGCCTCTGCTTAATTTGGCGGGCGATGAGACATTGACGGGGGCGGCCAAGGGCTTTGCCTTCCGTATGGCCGAGAATTTCGGTATTTTGCCACGCGGTGAAGTCGCTGACGAGGTGAAAGCCCTTGATCAGGACGCCCGTGGCAGCCTGCGCAAGCACGGTATTCGATTTGGTCAATTCACCATCTTTATGCCGCTCTTGCTCAAGCCCGCGCCTACGCGTCTGCGTCTTGTGCTTTGGTCGTTGTCCAAAGGTCTTGCTGAATTCCCCGAAAGCCCCCCTCCGGGTCTGGTCACTGTGCCATCCGCCAAGGATGCGGTTGCGGGTTATTACGCGATGTCTGGCTACCGTGCCTCTGGCGAGCGCGCGATCCGCATTGATATGCTTGAGCGCCTTGCCGATATGCTGCGCGACAAGGATAGCCGTGGCGGTTTTGAAGCCAACGCGGACATGCTGTCGATCACGGGTATGACGCTTGAGCAATTCGCCGATCTGATGGCCGGTCTTGGCTATAAGGCCGAGAAGGGCGAGCGCGAAAAGGTAAAACCTGCGAAACCTGAAGCTGCGGCGGATGCTGTTGAAACGGCTGAAGAAACCCCCGCTGAAGCGCCTGAAATGGATGTGTTTTACACCTTCACTTGGGCAGGTCGTGCAGCGCGCACAAATACACGCCCACAGCGTGAAAATGCCAAGCCCAAGGGCAAAGGCAAGCCGCGCGGTGCGCCAAAGGGCGGTGATCAGCGTCAGAAGTTTAGCGCCAAGCCAAAGGTCGAAAAGAAGATCGATCCAGACAATCCCTTTGCCGCCGCTTTGGCCGGTTTCAAAAAGGGTTGAGTGGCGCGCGCGAAACTATTCGCCTTGATAAATGGCTATGGCAGGCGCGGTTTTTCAAATCGCGCTCCATCGCTGCGGGGGTGGTCACGGGCGGTAAGGTCCGCATGGATGGCCAGCCCGCAGTGAAGCCCGCACGCGCAGTTGGGGCAGGTGATGTGCTGACATTCACGCAGGCCGACAATATTCGAATTGTGAAAGTCCTTGCATGCGGAACCCGCCGTGGTCCCGCGCCCGAAGCACAAGCCCTTTATGAGGATATGTCACCCCCGAAGGTCCATGTTCCCAAAAACCCCCGATATGAGGGAAAAGGACGCCCCACAAAGAAGGATAGGCGGGACATGCTGTCTCATCCTGCCCCTGATGGGCCTTTCACGCTTGAATGAAGGCGCAGACTGTCCTAGCTAGCACCTGACAAAATTCCGGATGAGAACATGACATATATCGTCAACGACGCCTGTATCGCCTGCAAATACACTGATTGTGTAGAAGTTTGCCCCGTAGATTGTTTCTACGAGGGCGAAAACATGTTGGTTATTCACCCAGATGAATGCATCGACTGCGGTGTGTGCGAACCCGAGTGTCCTGCGGATGCGATCCGCCCTGATACCGAGCCTGACATGGAAAAATGGGTTGAGTTCAACCGTAAGTATTCCGAGATGTGGCCTGTGATCATCACCAAGAAAGACCAGCTTCCCAATGCGGAGGAAATGGACGGCAAAGAGGGCAAGATCGAATTGTTCTCCGAAAAACCCGGCGAGGGCGGCTGATTCGCTTATCAAGAGGATTGCCCCTTGTTTTTATGGAAAAGCGCCCTGAAAAGCGGCGCTTTTTTTGTGTCTGATTTTGTGTTATACTATTGCCAATGCTGCTGAATATTTGACCAGTTGATCACGACCTGAAACGCCGACGGAGCCCTTTGTGTTCCTGTCGGTGATTTTTGTTGTGGCTGGTCCGTTACCGAAAGGACGTAACATGAGTAAGAAGAAGAACGACTTTAGCCCGAACGAATTTGTGGTTTACCCCGCGCATGGCGTTGGCAAGATCGTATCCATCGAAACCCAAGAGGTTGCCGGCTTTGAGCTTGAGATGTTTGTGATCGCCTTTGAGAAGGACAAGATGACACTGCGCGTCCCGACACATAAGGCCACGGATGTTGGTATGCGCGCCCTCGCGACCCCTGATGTTGTGAACCACGCCCTCAAGACATTGCGAGGTAAGGCGAAGGTCAAAAAGGCGATGTGGTCCCGCCGTGCGCAGGAATACGAGCAGAAGATCAACTCTGGCGACCTGATTGCAATTGCAGAAGTTGTGCGCGACTTGCACCGTCAGGATGACCAGCGCGAGCAGAGCTATTCCGAGCGCCAGTTGTATGAAGCGGCACTTGAGCGGTTGACCCGCGAGTTTGCGGCGGTGGCTGGCAATGGCGAGCAATCGGCGGCTGACGAGATTGAATCGGTACTGGTTGGCCGCGCAGCCTAAGGCGCCCACCCCCAGACATGAAAAGGCCGCGCTTGAGAGAGCGCGGCTTTTTTGTTTTTCATTGAAAAATCAAATGCCTCCGGCGGGAGTTTGATTGGACATAGAAAGTCTAGAGCGCGCGCCAGCCGATGTCGGTGCGATAAAACCCGTCTGGCCAGTCGATCGTTTTGGTCATCGCGTATGCGCGGTCGCGCGCTTCGCTTAGGGTCTCGCCGCGGGCGGTGACGGCAAGGACACGGCCGCCAGTTGCGAGGATTTTCCCGTCTTTTGCTGCGGTTCCTGCGTGGAACGTCATGTTTTTGCTATCTTCTGGCAGGGCGTCCAGCCCCGAGATAACCGTCCCTTTTTCATAAGAGCCTGGATAGCCGTTGGCCGCCATGACGATAGTAATCGCGTGATCGTGCGCCCAGTTGACCTGCATATCTTCCAAGCGGTGTTCGGCGCAGGCTTTTAGCAGGTCCAGAACTTGCCCGCCAAGCCGCATCATGAGCGTTTGGCATTCAGGGTCGCCAAAGCGCACGTTATATTCGATGAGTTTTGGCTGGCCGTCTTTGATCATCAGGCCGACAAAGAGCACACCCTCGAACGGTGTGCCGCGTTTGGCCATTTCATCCATGCAGGGTTGCACGATTTCGGTGAGCGCCTTTTGCGTCACGGCGTCAGTCATCACGGGGGCGGGCGAGTAGGCGCCCATGCCGCCCGTGTTTGGCCCCGTATCACCATTGCCGACGCGCTTGTGGTCTTGGGCTGTGCCGATGGGCAGCACGGACTTGCCGTCGCAAAGCACAAAGAAGGAGGCCTCTTCGCCTGTCAGGAACTCTTCGATAACGACTTCGGAGCCAGCATCGCCAAAGGAGCCGTCGAACATGTCATCAATTGCTGCCAAAGCCTCGGCCTCTGTCATGGCGACGATCACGCCTTTCCCTGCTGCGAGCCCGTCTGCCTTGACCACAATCGGTGCGCCTTGCTGGCGAATATAGGCCCGCGCGGCGTCAGCATCGTTGAAGTGTCCGTAGGCAGATGTCGGCGCACCAGATGCATCGCAGATCGCTTTTGTGAAAGATTTCGAGGATTCTAGCGTGGCTGCGGCCTTGGAAGGTCCGAAAACCAATAGTCCCGCATCGCGTAGCCTGTCGGCGACACCAGCGGCGAGTGGTGCTTCTGGCCCGATGATCACGAAATCAATGGTGTTTTCTGCCGCGAAGCTCGCAACGGCATCCCCGTCGAGGATATTGATATCAGCGGTTTCGCACATTTGCGCGATCCCCGCGTTGCCAGGGGCGACAATCAGGCGGTCGCATTTCGGATTCTGCTGGATCGCCCAAGCGAGGCTATGTTCGCGCCCACCGCTGCCTAAAATGAGGATGTTCATGTCGCTCTCCTGCTTGGCCTTTTGTCCCCCGCGTTCTAAGGTTGTGTTGACGTGACCACAAGGGCGGACAATGGACCTTTTTGACGAACCAGCGGCAACCAACGCCCCG
Organism: uncultured Loktanella sp.; assembly: GCA_937132065.1. Classification (GTDB taxonomy): domain Bacteria; phylum Pseudomonadota; class Alphaproteobacteria; order Rhodobacterales; family Rhodobacteraceae; genus Yoonia. Next base: position 3,955 of record CAKZNT010000075.1, on the reverse strand, counting down.
GAATTCACCGTTTCGGAGTTAACGGGATCGGTCAAGAAGACCCTTGAAGGCACGTTTGGCCGTGTGCGGGTGCGTGGCGAGGTGGGCCGCGTGGTTACCGCCCGTTCTGGGCATATTTATTATGACATCAAGGACGATCGCAATGTCATCGCCTGCACCACTTGGAAGGGGCAGGTCGCGGGTCTTGGGGTGATCCCCGAGGAAGGTCTTGAGGTTATCATCACAGGCAAGCTTTCGACGTTTGGCGCACAGTCCAAGTATAATATCAACGTGGATTCGATCGAGGTGGCGGGTGCGGGCGCGCTGATGGCGATGCTTGAGAAGCGCAAGAAAGCCTTGGAGGCGGAGGGGCTGTTTGACCCGTCACGCAAGCAGCCGTTACCATATTTACCCCAGATCATTGGTGTGGTGACCTCGCCTACGGGCGCAGTTATTCGCGATATTTTACACCGGTTGCGCGACCGTTTTCCGCGCAAAGTGCTGGTGTGGCCAGTGGCGGTGCAAGGCAAGGCCTGCGCCCCTGAGGTGGCGAATGCTATTCGTGGTTTTAATGCCATGACGCCCGGGGGCGCGTTGCCGCGTCCTGACTTGATCATCGTTGCGCGTGGCGGAGGGTCGCTTGAAGATCTTTGGGGGTTCAACGAAGAGATTGTGGCGCGTGCGGCAGCTGCCTCGCAAATTCCGCTAATCTCGGCTGTTGGCCATGAGACGGATACGACATTGATCGACTATGTGTCGGATATGCGCGCGCCGACCCCGACGGCGGCGGCTGAAATGGCTGTTCCTGTGCGGCTGGAATTGATGGCATGGGTCGACCAGCAGGGCGCGCGGTTAAGTCAGTCGCTTAACAGCGGATTAAGCCAGCGCGGCCAGCGCCTGCGCGACTTGTCACGTGGATTACCAAACAAAGACAGCCTGTTAGATGGTCCACGCCAGCGATTTGACTATTGGGCCGAGAAGCTGCCCAATGCCTTGCAAGCGGGCATTGCCCAGAAGCGGTTGAAGCTTTCGCAAGAGGCTGGCGCGCTGCGTCCGTCTGCGTTGCGCAATCGGTTGGCATCAGATCGCCAGCGCCTGTCGGGTCTTTCGGCGCGCCTTGACCCTGCGCTGCAAACCCGCGTAGCGCGGGCGCAGCGTGACTTGGATGGAACCCTGCGCGGGTTGCGCACCGATGTGATCGCGCGCGATATTGCGCGTAAATCGGAACGGTTGGACGCCGTGGTGCATCGCTTGCATGATCGCGCACGCAGCCAACAAGAGGCACGGATCACGCGCCTTGCTGCGTTAGACCGTTTACGCGAAACTTTGGGCTATGTTGAAACCCTTAAGCGGGGATATGCGGTGGTGCGCGGTGACGGCGCGGTGGTGACCGATCAGGCGAGCGCCAAGGCGGCGGCCTCGCTCGAGATCGAATTCGCTGATGGCCGCGTCAAGGTGTCTTAGACGCCAAGGTCAGGCCCAGGGCAAATGAGCGGTTCGCTGCTATCTTGCGCCTCGTAAAGCACAGAGGTGTCGGGGCGGTTCATGAAGACTGCGCGCAGCCCGCTTGGTTCATCGTAGAACTTCCAGCATTTTGGTTCAGGGTCGAAATCATACCGGAAGCAGATGCTTCCTTTGCTTTCATACCACACTCCATTGCTGCAATCTCCATCTTGGAAAGACCAGACAACCCGTTGATTTGGCTGATATTGTTCGACACCGTAAGCTGGATTTCCTGCGACCCCGAAGGTCAGGGTTTTGCCCTGTGTGTAAGCGTCAAAGGCGGCTGCATCCATCGGCCCATCGGCGAGGGCGGGCGTGGCGAGGAGCATGAGGAACAATGAGCGCATGGCTGGATTTTGCCCAAGTTGCGCGCCGTTGGCCAGACACGATTAGGTTAACGGGCGGACCATTGCGCAGCAAGCGGGTCCATGATCCGCCGCCACCGTTTCGGGAAAAGCGCAAGGGTTGCCATCATCGGGAGCGAGCGGGGCAGCATCGGGCTGTCTTCGGGGATGATCAGCGTATTGAAGGTCCGCGCAGGGTGCGCGTGGTGGTCCGAATGGCGCGGCGCGTTCAGCATGACAGCAGATGAAAACCAGTGCGGGCTGTTCCAGCTATGACGTGCGTTTACGGGCTCGGGCCTGCCATTCACAACGGCCCGCATCAACCCGTAATGCTGGATGTAATCCGAGAGCAGCAATTGGGAGGTCGCAAAGCTGGCGAGTGCGATGTAAAGCAGGGCGCCTGACACACCGCCGATGATAGAGGCAAAGCCGATAAACAGGACGGCGCCGCCGACGTAGTTGACGTAGGGGTGCAGGTATGCAGGGGTTCCGATCCGCGATTGCCGCTCGGTCTCGGCGGTGAGCCCTTTGCGAAATGATCCCCGCCATGCGCGCGGCGCGAAACGGTAATAGCTTTCGCCCAGTCGCGAGGTTGATGGGTCGTCACGGGTCGCCACGTAGCGGTGATGCACAAGCACATGCGCAGAGGTGTGATGCCCGAAAAGCAGGGAGATATAGACCCATTTCCCAAGACGGTGCATGCCCCGCCCGCCGCGGTGGATCAGCTCGTGGGCATTAGAATTGCTGACCTGCCCAAAGAAGAAACCGGCGGCAATGAACAGTCCGATTTTGGCGGGGAGGCTGAACGGGTGATTGGCAAGCGCGCTGACAACAAGCAAGAGCAACCCGAAGTGACAGACCCCGAGGGTGACCGACAGCCAGCTCGCGGCGGGAAATTCGCTTTCTGCTGTGGGGGGCGTGATGTGATGCACGGCCTCGTCCAGCGTTGCGGTCAAGGCTGAGAGGAACAAGAGCGCCGCCACGATCCATATCCCGCCCCAAATGGCAGCCGCACCGATCAAGACGACGGGCGTGAGGGTCGCGACCGCAAAGAGCCGCATCGGGGTGAGAATGCTGAACATATGGATGATCTAGCACGGGTTTCGCGCAACGTCAGGGCCAAAGATTGCACAATACTGTTCGCGTCTTTGGTCTAATTATTCTAATGCGTTTACATGGATGCTATCTTCGCGATCATTTCTTGCGCCTTGGCCGTGGTTTACGGGGTCTGGTTCAGTCCGCGCACCAGCAGTGTGCCAAAGTCGGTTGTGAAGACCGTTAGTATTGCGTTGCTAGGCCTGATCGCCGTGTTGGCGGGTGGACCGTTTGCGTTGATCCTTGGGCTTGCGTTTGGCGCGCTGGGTGATTTTTGGCTGTCGCGTGACGGCGAGCGTGCGTTTCTGTTCGGGCTGGTCAGCTTTGCGATCGGGCATATCGCCTATGTGGTGTTGCTCATGCAATTTGGCGGGCGGTTCGACCTTTCACTTTTGACGATCTTTGTGCTTGGTTTTGCAGGGGCGATGGCGGCTGTCTTGTGGCCGCGCGCGGCAGACTTGCGCTGGCCTGTCATGGGATACGTCGCGATTATTGCCGCGATGGGTGTGCTTGCGGTGGGGATGGAGGATGGCCCTATGCTTGGGACATTTGCAGCGCTTAGTTTCATAGTCTCGGATGCGATATTGTCCGTTGAAATGTTCATTCTGGCGGCAGGTGCGCCGATCCGGCGTGTGACCTCGCGGCTGGTATGGCTGACGTATTTTGCTGCTCAGGGCATGTTTTTAATGGCGTTTGGCTGGCAAATAGCGCTCTAACCCTTTCCACAGCGCGGTTTCGCGATTAGGTGGAAGGGAACACTCTCTTATAGGCGCAGCCATGTCGTTTTTCAAAAAGCTCAAAGACCGGATGACCCGTTCGTCGTCCAAAATTGATGAAGGCCTTGAGGCGATCGTCAGCGAAGGTGCTGCTGACGAGGTTTCTGCGCCTGTGATGGAGGCGGTAGAGCCGGATCCCGTTGAAGAAGAGGTTGCAGCGCCTGCCCATATCGAAACAATTCCAGAGCCAGAGCCAGAGCCAGAGCCAGAGCCAGAGCCAGAGCCAGAGCCAGAGCCAGAGCCAGAGCCAGAGCCAGA
>CAKZNT010000074.1 GCA_937132065.1 uncultured Loktanella sp. | reverse complement strand
GACGAACTGGTCGCCGCGCTCTCGGGCGAGATCAAAACGCCTGCAAACATGGTGCACCTGTTAGGGCAACCCATCGGCAATCTGTCCCCGAATGCGCGCCGTGCCCTCGGGCTTTGCGCCGCGCCAGAAGAACGCAACGGACACGCCGCCGCACCCGATATGAGCCTCGTTGAAAACGCGCTCCTCACGGCGGCCACGCGCAAAAACCTGACCCAGCGGGGGTTCTTGCAATGGGACAAAACGCGCGCCTTTGCCGATGAGATCATCGAAAAATTCGACGTGCGCACGCCTAGCTCCAATAGTGCAGCGCGCTCGCTTTCGGGCGGGAACCTGCAAAAGTTCGTGATCGGACGCGAGATCATGCAAGACCCCGAAGTGCTGATCATTAACCAGCCCACATGGGGGGTTGATGCCTCCGCTGCGGCCTCGATCCGGCAGGCCATCCTGAACCTCGCCAACGAGGGGGCGGCTGTGATCGTGATCAGTCAGGACCTCGATGAACTGATGGAAATTTCCGACCGGTTTGCCGCGCTGAACGAAGGCAGGCTCTCGGACCCGCGCCCCGCAAAAGGGCTCACAATCGACGAAATCGGGCTGATGCTTGGTGGTGCACACGATATGGAGGTCGCACATGTTGACGCTTGAAAAACGCCCGAACCCGTCCAAAGGGTGGACGCTTGCGACCCCCGTCTTGGCGGTTATTTTTACAATGATCGTTGGCGGCATCCTCTTTGCCGCGCTCGGGAAAAACCCCTTCGAGACGATCCGCACAATTTTTGTCGATCCACTGTTCTCTGAATTCGCTTATTACTATCGGCCACAACTGCTGGTCAAAGGGGCGCCGCTTGTGCTGATCGCCATCGGGCTTTCGTTCGGGTTTCGGGCGGGCGTCTGGAACATCGGCGCCGAAGGACAATATATCATGGGGGCGCTCTTCGGGGCGGGGGTCGGGCTTGCGCTCTATCCGATGGAGTCGTGGATCGTGTTCCCGCTGATGGTTATCGCAGGGGCCATCGGGGGCATCCTTTGGGCCATGATCCCGGGCATCCTCAAGATCAAATTCGGCACAAACGAAATCCTCGTATCACTCATGCTGGTCTACGTCGCGGAACAACTGCTGGCCTCAATGGCACTTGGCGCGATGCGCAATCCAGAGGGGATGGGCTTCCCCGGAAGCCGTAATCTCTCGCAATACCCTTCCGCAGCGAACCTCGAAATCTTTGCCAATTCGGGGATGCACTGGGGGGTTGTGGCGGCGCTGATCGCGGTGATCTTCGCCTACATCACTTTGGCGCGGCATATGTTCGGCTTTCAGGTCAGGCTCTCGGGGCAAAGCCCGCGTGCGGCCGCCTTCGCAGGGGTGAACCCAAAGGCGCTTGTGCTGATCTGCCTTGGCATCTCGGGCGGGCTCGCAGGGCTTGCAGGCATGTTCGAGGTCGCAGGGCCGGCAGGGCAAGTCAGCATCGACTTTAACGTCGGCTACGGCTTCACCGCGATCATCGTGGCCTTCTTGGGACGGCTGCACCCGATCGGCATCCTGCTCGCGGGCGGGCTGATGGCGCTGACCTATATCGGCGGCGAAATCGCACAATCGACGCTTGGCCTTCCGGGGGCGGCGATCCAACTGCTGCAAGGGATGCTCTTGTTCTTCCTCTTGGCGGTGGACGTGCTCACCAACTACAGACTGAAATTCGGCCAAGGGGAGCTCGCATAATGGATCTTTCATCAATCAACCCAATCCTGCTGCTGGCCTCGCTCATGGTGGCCGCAACGCCGATCCTTCTGGCGGCAATCGGAGAGCTGGTGGTCGAGCGTTCAGGCGTGCTCAACCTCGGCGTGGAAGGCATGATGATCACAGGGGCGGTCTGCGGGTTCGCGGTCGCAGTGACAACAAACTCGCCTTGGCTCGGCTTTCTGGGTGCTGCGGTCGGCGGGGCGGTGCTATCGCTACTCTTCGGGTTCCTGACGCAATATCTGCTGTCCAACCAAGTGGCGACAGGACTGTCGCTCACGCTCTTCGGGCTCGGACTTTCGGCGCTTTTGGGGCAAGGCTACATCGGGATCAAAGCCCCCGCTTTCCCCGACTGGCACATCCCGCTCTTAGGGGACATCCCCGTCATCGGGCCGATCATCTTCCAGCACGATCCTATCGTATACTTGGGGCTGATCCTCGTCGGCGCGGTCTGGTGGTTCCTCAACAAATCGCGCGGCGGGTTGATCCTGCGGGCGGTCGGCGAAAACCACGACGCAGCGCACGCACTAGGCTACAAGGTTGTGCGGGTGCGGATGATGGCCATTGCATTTGGCGGCGCTTGCGCAGGGCTTGGCGGGGCTTACCTGTCACTGGTGCGGGTTCCACAATGGACCGAAGGCATGACGGCGGGCGCAGGCTGGATCGCACTGGCAATCGTGGTCTTCGCAAGCTGGAAGCCCGCACGGCTTATGCTTGGCGCCTACCTCTTTGGCGGGGTCACCGTCTTGCAACTCAACCTACAAGCGGCAGGGCTGGCAATCCCTGTAGAATATCTTTCTATGTCGCCATATATAGCCACCATCGTCGTTCTGGTTATTATGTCGGCTGGACGGGCTCCGGGATCACTGGGGCGAATCTTTCACGCCTCACGCTAGGGGCGCAACACTCGCCAGACCAACACTGGCACAATCGGGAGAAACGAAAATGAAGAGAAGAACACTACTCGCATCAGGCGCAGCCGCTGCGACTATGGCAACTCTTGGCATGCCAGCCCGTGCCCAAGATAAAACCAAAGTCGGTTTTGTTTATGTCGGCCCAACTGGTGACGGCGGCTGGACATATGAGCACGACCAAGCACGTCAAAAAATGGAAGCGCATTTTGACGGTGCAGTCGAAACTGTATTCGTTGAAAGCGTTCCAGAGGGGCCAGATGCAGAACGTGTTATGACCCAGATGGTCCTTGCCGGTGCTGACTTGATCTTTACAACATCATTTGGCTACATGGACCCAACATTGAACGTTGCTGCAAAATTCCCTGACGTGAAATTTGAACACGCAACGGGCTTCAAGCGGGCCGATAACGTTTCAACTTACTCTGCGCGCTTCTATGAGGGCCGCGCCGTTCAGGGCCATATTGCTGGCTCAATGACCAAAACAAACAAGATTGGCTATATCGGTTCAGTCCCAATCCCTGAGGTTATCCGCGGGATCAACTCGGCTTACCTTCACGCCAAGAAAGTAAATCCTGACGTCGAATTTAAGGTCATCTGGATCTTCGAATGGCTGAATCCAGCGAAAGAAGCAGATGCGGCAACGACTTTGATCGAACAAGGTTGCGATGTTATCCTACAGCACACTGACTCAACGGCGCCGCAAGCAGCAGCGCAAGAGGCAGGTAACGTGATCACCTTTGGTCAGGCATCCGATATGGCGGAATATGCGCCGTCACCGCGTGTTTCCTCCATCATCGATAACTGGACTCCCTATTACATCGCCCGCACGCAGGCGGTCATTGATGGAACTTGGACCAGTGTTGACACATGGGACGGCATTAGCACTGGAATGGTCGAAATCGGTGAAATCACCGAGACAGTTCCTGCCGAGATCAAAGCTCAGGCTGAAGCGTTGCGCGATTCTATCGCGGACGGCTCATACGAGCCATTCACTGGCCCGATTAACAAGCAAGACGGCTCCGCATGGCTTGGCGACGGCGAAACAGCCGACGATGGCACGCTCGCAGGCATGAACTTCTACGTCGAAGGCATCACCGGCGACATCCCGCAGTAAGCTGCACCATCAAAACACCCGAAAGGCCCGCCAGCAACGGCGGGCCTTTTGCATTGTGGGGCGACACCTTCCTGCGCTAACAGCAGGGCAGCCCCCAGAGCGAGAGCCAGCACATGCCCGATCCGAATATGAAAATCGTCCTCGTGACACCCGAAATCCCGTGGAACACGGGGGCTATCGGGCGGACCTGCGTGGCGCTCAATCTTGAACTGATCCTGATCAAACCCTTGGGGTTTTCGCTTGATGAAAAATCGGTGCGGCGCGCAGGAACCGACTACTGGAAACACGTCCAGCTAAGCGAATACGACAGCTGGGAGCAATTCCTCCAGATGCGCAAACCGCCACGCGACCACCTCTACTTTTTTGAGGAGAACGGCGCGGAAAGCGTCTTTGCACCCACGTACCAAAAAGATTGCTACCTCGTCTTCGGCTGCGAATCCAAGGGGCTTCCGCTGGCGATCCTCGACGACCTGCAAGACCGGATATTCCACCTGCCCATGCACAACCCGCAAGTGCGCTCGCTCAACCTCGCCAACGTGGCCACCGCCGTGATCTACCAAGCCATGCGGACACAGCTCGGCGCGTAATCAGCGGCGAACATTCGGTGCACGCCATGTGCACGTGCGGTGCACGCAAATCACACCCTATTGCACGGCCCCGAATGTCGTGCGAACGTCCGCAAATGACAGACTTTATCATCATCGGTGGTGGCGTGGCAGGAACATCCGCTGGCGCCTATTTGTCCAAGCTGGGCACAGTGCTTTTGCTCGAAGCAGAGCCGCACCTTGCCTATCACGCATCGGGGCGGTCGGCGGCCCTGTTCGAGGAAAGCTATGGCAAGCCTTCGACGGTCGCCCTCAACGCGGCATCACGTGGCTATCACGTTGAAAACAAACTGCTTTCACCGCGCGGCTTGATGCTTGTCGGCTCCGCAGACGACGCCGAAGGGTTCGCCCAGGATCACGCAATGTTGGGGCTTGACGCGATGACTGCCGCAGAGGCCAAGGAGATGGTCCCGATCCTCAACACTGATGTCATTGATCGCGCGGGCTACCACGCTGACGCTTGGGATCTGGACACCGATCTGCTGATCCGGTCCTACGTAAAAACGATCCGCGCAAACGGCGGAACCGTCACAACCAAAGCCCCCGTCACCGCGATTGAAAAATTGGCAAGCGGCTGGAAAGTAACGACAAATTCCGACACACATCATGCCGCGATCCTCGTAAATGCCGCAGGCCCGTGGGTTGATGAGGTCGCCAAAATGGCCGGGGTTGCCCCGCTCGGCTTTACGCCCTTGCGCCGGTCCATGGGGCGCATTCCCGCGCCCGCTGGCCACGATGTCGCGGCTTGGCCGATGATTTTCGGCGCGCACGAGGCATGGTATGCAAAACCCGATGCGGGCGCGCTCATTGTCTCCCCCGCAGAAGAGCACCCGATGGCGCCACATGATGCCTTTGCCGACGATATGACCCTCGCGGAAGGCATGGCGCGCTACGAAGAATACGTGACCGAACCCGTGACCCGCCTGCTCGCCTCATGGGCAGGGCTGCGCACCTTCTCGCCCGACCGCACGCTGGTGCTGGGGCGCGACAGCGCACAGCCCGATTTCATCTGGTGCGCAGGGCAAGGCGGCTACGGTATGCAATCAAGCCCTGCCGCAGGTAAGCTATTGGCAGACCTCGTAAATAACGAAACGCCAGCAATTGACCGAACCGCGGTAGACGCGCTTTCACCCGCGCGGTTCCGCTGATCTAGTAGATATCAATTCCCGCCCGGCGTAGCTTAAATCCATAGCCTTCAGCATTTGCACAAGTGACGCCTGACTGTTCCATGTTGCAGCTAAAGCCTGTCACAGACCACGTTGATCCGTAGCTTATCGTTGGGGATGGGTAAGGCCAGAATACGTCACCATGACAGCCCCAAAACACCTCGCCCTTGCCTGTCGGGAACATCATAACTTGTCGGGTTTGATCGAGGCCGCAATCGTCACTCTTATAGGGCGGCCCCGTCCAATCGGACTCAAAAATCAGGCAAGCCAAAGGGCTATCGTTTGGATTCATCCCGCCATCAGTTTCCAGATAACAGACGATATTTCCACTTGGACTACTAAAGCTGGCGCTCTCTGCCAATGACGGGGCCGCCACTAGCAGAGAAGAAAGAACACTAGCCGTCTTGGCGAATTGTCGCGTTCTTAGGGTCATAAGGGCTATCCTCTACAATCTCGGCGGGCCACAATTTGTCGAGCATTTTGACCTGCACCTTCGTGCCGACCTCTGCCATCGCGGGACGCACATAGCCCATGCCAATCGACTTCTCGAAGGCAACCGAATAGCCGCCAGAGGTCAAACGGCCAATGCGGTTTCCGTCCATGTCATAGAGCGCCTCACGGCCCCACGGATCGGCATCGTCAGGGCCGTCAATCAGCAGCGTCACACATTTGGAGCGCACGCCCTTCGCCTCCATCTCGGCCTTCCCGTGAAAATCTTTACCAAGATCGACAAAGCGCGGCAAATCGGCTTCGATCGGCGTCGCATCGCGGCCTAACTCAGTGCCAAACGCGCGATAGGACTTCTCCATGCGCAGCCAGTTTTGCGCACGCGCGCCAACCAGCTTCATGCCATGCTTTTCGCCCGCCTTTTCAAGCAGATCAAAGAGATAGTTCTGCATCTCGATCGGGTGATGCAACTCCCAACCAAGTTCGCCCGTATATGCCACGCGGATCGCGTTCACAGGGCACATGCCCAGTTCGATCTTCTTGGCCGACAGCCACGGGAACCGCTTGTTTGACAAGGCGGTTTCGGGGTCGGCGTCCTTGATCACTTCGGCCATGACCGCACGGGCCTTTGGTCCGGCAATCGCAAAAACGCCCCACTGGGTCGTGACGTTTTGCACCTCGATGCGGCCAAACTCGGCCTCTTTGTCCTCAACCGCCTTGCGCAGAAAATCGGCGTCATATGACGTCCAAGCCCCTGCGGAGACAAGATAATATTCGTCCTCGGACATGCGCACGATTGTGTATTCGGTGCGGGTCGTGCCGTGCGACGTCAGCGCATAAGTCAGGTTAATGCGGCCAACTTTCGGCAGTTTGTTGGTCGTGAACCAGTCAAGGAAGGCAGTCGCGCCTGGTCCTTTGACGACATGTTTGGTGAACGCCGTTGCATCAATCAGGCCCACGCTCTCGCGGATCGCTTTGGCCTCGTCCTTGGCGTATTGCCACCAGCCGCCACGGCGGAAAGAGCGCGCATCGTGGTCATCAAATCCCATCGGGGCAAAGTAGTTGGGGCGCTCCCAGCCGTTCACAAACCCGAACTGTGCGCCGCGCGCCGCTTGACGGTCATAAGACGGCGATGTGCGCAGCGGACGACATGCGGGCCGCTCTTCATCAGGGTGGTGCAGAATGTAAACGTGATCGTAGCATTCTTCGTTCTTGCGCGCCGCATATTCTGTGGTCATCCAGTCGCCGTAGCGCTTTGGATCAAGGCTCGCCATGTCGATCTCGGCCTCGCCCTCGACCATCATCTGCGCAAGGTAATAGCCCGTGCCGCCCGCCGCGGTGATCCCGAACGAGAAGCCCTCCGCGAGCCACATATTGCGCAAGCCCGGCGCAGGACCAACCAGCGGATTGCCGTCAGGCGTATAGCAGATCGGGCCGTTGAAATCGTCCTTGAGACCGGAATCCGCACAAGACGGCACACGCTCCGTCATCGCCATATATTGCTCTGCGATACGGTCCAGATCGAGCGGGAACAAATCGGCGCGAAAGCTGTCGGGCACGCCGTATTCAAACCGCGCAGGCGCGCCTTTTTCGTAGATGCCTAAAATCCAGCCACCGCGTTCTTCGCGCGCATAGGATTCGTTGTCGGCGTCACGCACGACGGGGTGCTCTGCATTGCCTGCTTCGCGCCATTTGACCAGCTCGGGGTCTTTGTCCATGACGATAAACGTGTGCTCGACGGGGATCGCAGGGATCTTGATACCCAGCTTGCGTGCAGTGGTCTGCGCGTGATTGCCCGATGCGGTGACAACATGCTCGGCTGTGATCACAACCTGCTCGTCAGACGGGATCAGGTTGCCCCCCTTCTCGACCATCTTGGTGCAGGTGACCTCCCAATGTGTGCCATTCCAGTGGAATTCATCAGCCTGCCATTTGCGCTCGATGATTGCGCCATGCTGGCGCGCGCCCTTGGCCATCGCTTGGGTCACGTCAGCGGGGTTAATATAGCCATCGGTATGGTGGTAAAGCGCGCCCTTCAGGTCGGACGTCTCGATCAACGGCCACTTCGCCTTGATCTGCTCGGGGGTCATCCACTCGTAAGGCACATCGCAGGTCTCTGCGGTGGAGGCGTAAAGCATGTATTCGTCCATGCGCGCATCCGTCTGCGCCATGCGCAAGTTGCCCACAACCGCAAAGCCCGCGTTCAGGCCCGTTTCGGCCTCAAGCCCCTTGTAGAAATCAACCGAATACTTGTGGATATGGGTCGTGGCAAACGACATGTTGAACAACGGCAGCAGGCCAGCGGCGTGCCACGTAGAGCCAGACGTCAGCTCGTCGCGTTCCAGCAACATGACATCATCCCAGCCCGCCTTGGCGAGGTGATAGGCGATGGATGTTCCGACGGCGCCACCGCCGACAACAAGAGCTTTGACATTGGTTTTCATGGGGCCGATTCCTCCGCAGATATGCTATGGCATAAATTGCGCGAAAACGAAGGCTCGCACCAGAACCAGCCGACCTGTCAGCGCACGATTGCGACAGCGGCGCGAAAACGGCCCCGCATTTGGGGCCGTTCATCGGGTTTAGTTGTCGTCCAGTCCGCCCACAACACAGCGGCGCACGCCGTGTTCGATCGAGCAGTTGCCGAATGTGCTCTCGCCTTGGCCGATTTTTGTGCCACGACGGATCACCAGATCACGGGCCGAGATCGGAGATTCAACGATCACAGGTTCCTCAAGCGAGGCCGCGTCATAGGTTTCGGGCAACAGGTTGATCAGTGTGATAATCTCCTCCGAGATATGCTCGCCGTCCCGCAGGTAGCGCTCCATATGCTTGCGCTCGGTGATCTGGCGGCGGGCCATCTTGCTCAGGATCGTTTCCTCGTTGTCGGTCCAGTCGCGGTCCATTCGCTTCAGGGCACGGGCGTTATATTCAACGGCGAGCGATGGGGGCAGATCGGGCATTTCACCCAGCAGGGCGCGGATTTCAGCCTCGACACCAAGCGCTGTGCCGTGATCCTCAAAGGCAGTCTCCCAATCGCGCACTCGGCGATCCATGATATCATCCAGCAGGTCGGTATCGAGATCGGAATAATCCAGACGGACCTTGCTCATCATATAGGCGCGGCGGGCAATCGACGGGCTAACGGGCACTTCGGCGCTCAACTCCGCATCGCGGGTCTGAAAATCTGTGCTGATCAGCAGGTGCGGCTCTGGCTCTGGCAGCTTGGCAATCAATGCCCCCATCGGGATCGCTTGCATCACTTTCGCAACGGCCGCATAGCTGCTGTTGGTCAGGATCTTGATCTTGAACATGCCGCCGACATTGGCGTTGAAAACACGGTAATCGACGGGCACATTCTCGGAAGACGACTGGCTGCGCACATAGCTCGGGGCGGCTGAAATCGGCACGCCGTGGTGGAGCGCGAAGGTATCAGGCGACCCGCCAAAGCTGGCAGCACTCATGTTGCTTGAAATCGCCGCCATAATGCCACCGCGCACGGTGCGGGAATTAAACTGGTCAGGCACATACATCATATAGGCAATCATCTGTTCGCCGCGCTTGTAGGTCACGGCAAATCCGTTGCCCTTGCCGCGTGCCAGACCGTCAAACTGCATCAGCATGGTGTTGGTGGCGTTCTTGGCAATCGGGCCCCGCGACAATGTGGTTTGGGTAATCGCTTCGCCGTCCGCGTTCTTATAGGGGGTCGGGAACCAGCCATTCGGGGCTTCTGGCACAAATCCGGAAACATCGATCTTGGGGGTAACAACAGCCGCGCCCGTCATGTCCTCATACATCATCTGCAAGGCAAACATGATGCCGGACCCGTCACGGGAATTCTCGGTTTCAATCTCGGAGTTATCGGCGGATGCACCATCCGAGACAATCTCGCCGCCCATCTGCTGAAACAACATCAGGCCAAAAATACACACCAATAAGATGCCACCAAACAAAATAGGGAAAATAAAACGGTTCATAGCTGCTCTTTCAAATTACCACGCCCCTAGGTTGCGCAACAATCCCGCCTATCTTTCGGCACTGTTGCGGTAATATTGTGGCACTTGATGCCCCGTTGCGCAGCGCCTATTGATGTATAACACTGTGCTATAAGGATAAATTGATGAAAATCTGCCGCACGATTGCCGAAATTCGCGCCGCCGTTCAAGAGATGCGCAAAAACGGCTCGGTTGGCCTGGTGACCACGATGGGGGCATTGCACGCGGGGCATATCGCCCTTGTGAATGCCGCCACGCAGGCCCATGCGGGTGTCGTTGCAACGATTTTCGTGAACCCTTCGCAGTTTGGAAACCCCTCCGACCTCGAAACCTATCCGCGCACCGAAGAGCAAGATCTCGCAATGCTGCGCGCTGCGGGTGTCGGGGCCGTCTTTCTGCCCGCCGTGGAGGAAATCTACCGCGCCAGCGATGAAACCATCGTCGAGACAACGGGGCTTGCGCATGTGTTTCACGGGCTTGTGCGGCCCGGACATTATCGGGGTGTTGCCACTGTCGTGACCAAGCTCTTCAACATCGTCGGGGCGGACGCCGCCTACTTTGGCGAGAAAGACTACCAGCAACTCGCCGTGATCCGGCGCATGGTTTACGACTTGCACGTGCCGATCGCGATCCACGGCGTGCCGACCGTGCGCGAGGCGGACGGCGTTGCAATGTCATCGCGCAATGTGCGCCTGACCCCCGAGCACCGCGCCGCCGCTCCGATCCTGATCGCCGCGCTCACTGCCGCCGAGGCGCTTTTGCATGCGGGTGAAACCGTCGAGACCGCCGCAGAGGCGATTGCCGCAACTATTCGCACGCAACCCCTTGCGGTGCTCAAAGCGGTCGATATCGTGGACCCAACCACTTTCGCCCCCGCATCAGGGCCGCTAACCGCGCCCGTGGGCATCATGGTGTCCGCCGAATTCGGCGACATCCTACTGATCGACCAAAAGGAGGTCTCACCAAGATGAGCACCCAAACAGAAACCATCCGCCGTAATACCGTGCCCCAGATTGCCAACCGCAAGGGCGGCGATCCGATTGTCTCGCTGACATCCTATCACGCGCATACGGCAGCAATCGTTGATAAATACGCCGACTTCATCCTCGTCGGAGACAGCCTTGGCATGGTCATGCACGGGATGGATAGCACCGTTGGCGTGCCCCTTGATCTGATGATCATGCATGGCAAGGCCGTGGTGCGCGGCACGCAAAAGGCGTTGATCGTCGTCGATATGCCCTTTGGAACCTACGAGGAAAGCCCGAATATCGCGTTTCGCAATGCCGCCAAGATTATGAAAGAAACCTCCTGCGGGGCGATCAAGCTCGAAGGCGGCGCGCGCATGGCCGATACGATCAAATTCCTGACCGAACGGGGTATTCCCGTGATGGCGCATATCGGGCTGACACCGCAGTCCTCGCACGTCATGGGCGGGTTCAAAACCCAAGGGCGCGACGAAGACACATGGGCCGCGCATATCGCAGACGCACATGCGGTGACCAATGCGGGCGCATTCTCGGTGGTGCTCGAAGGGATGGTCGAACCGCTCGCCTCCAAAATCACCAAAGAGATCGCAATCCCCACAATCGGCATCGGCGCATCGGCGGATTGTGACGGGCAAATTCTCGTGCTTGAAGACATGCTCGGCATGAACCCTTGGACACCAAAATTCGTCAAGGTCTATGGCTCGCTTGGCCCCATGATCGAAGACTCGGTCAAGCGCTACGCATCTGACGTCAAAGACCGCTCCTTCCCCTCCGAAGACGAAGTGTATCGCTAAATCCACGCCGGGTTTCTATGTCTAGTCAAACTCCCGCCGGAGGCATCTAAATGTGCCTTCTGGCGAGAACCCCTTGATCAAGAAGCGAATTTTCATTCTCCCCCTCGTAAAATGCCCTGACATGTGCTATATGTTGGTTACCACTCGTTAGAAGTGGACGTTGAGGAGAACAGAAATGAAACGCACAACCGTGCTTGCGCTCGTCGCAATGTCGGTTTTGGGTGCCTGTATGGACGCCCAAGGCTCATACGTTGCAGGACGTGCAGATAATGACATGCTTCGCTTTTCCGCATCCAATTACGTGCTGACCCTCGAGGACGCGCGCTAAACCTTGCAGCATTGCCGAATGCAATGATCGGGCCGCAAGGCCCGACCAATATGCCTTACAACATCGACGGCACAACCAAATCGGGTGGCCGATGCCCGTCCGCGAATGTCTTGATGTTGATGATCACCTTCTCGCCCATCTCGATACGGCCCTCAAGGGTCGCTGATCCCATATGCGGTAGCAAAACAACGTTGGGCAGTTCCTTCAGGCGTGGGTTAATGTCGTGGGCGTTTTCAAACACGTCCAAGCCAGCCCCCGCCAGTTCACCAGCGCGCAGCATACGGGTCAGGGCGTTTTCGTCCACAACCTCGCCGCGCGACACGTTCACCAGAACCGCCTCTGGCTTCATCAGCTTCAGGCGGCGGGCATTCATCAAATGAAACGTCGAGGGGGTATGCGGGCAGCTCACCATGACCACATCCATGCGCGACACCATCTGGTCGAGGCTCTCCCAATAGGTCGCATCCAGCGCCTCTTCCTGCTCGGGGCGTAGCCTCTTGCGGTTGTGGTAATGCACCTGCATGCCAAACGCGGCGGCGCGTTGGGCCACAGCGCGGCCAATACGGCCCATGCCCAAAATGCCCAAACGGCGCCCCCCGATCCGCCCGCCAAGCATCGCGGTCGGGCTCCACCCCGTCCATGATCCATCCTGCATCACACGCAACCCCTCGGGGATACGGCGGGTCACGGCAAGCATCAGGGCCATCGCCATATCGGCGGTATCATCGGTCGTCACACCCGGCGTGTTGCTCACCTGAATGCCCCGTTGGCGGGCCGTTGAAACATCAATGTTATCGACACCCGCGCCGTATTGGGCAATCAGGCGCATGTTCTCGCCCGAGCCCGCCAAAAGGGCGGCGTCAATATTGTCGGTAATCGTCGGAACCAAGACATCGGCGGTGCGCATTGCCTCTGCCAGCTCCTCGCGGGTCATCGGCGTGTCGTCATCGCGCAACGAGACATTGAACAACTCGCTCAATCTGGTCTCGACAACATCGGGCAATCGTCGCGTCACAACAACACTCAAGCGTTTACCTTGCATGATCAGCACTCCCTTGCTTCCCAAATCACTTTGTTACTGTCAGGTTGCAAGATACGGACGCGAGGCACAAGAACCCAGCGCCAAAAGAGTAGTGATAAAGGCAAACAGGTTATGTTTTCATTCGCCAAAGTTCTCTGTTTCGCGCTGGTCTGCGCGGCCCCTCTTGCCGCGCAAGAAACGGGCGCGCCCGCAGTGCCGCCCGCGCTTGGCCCCGAAACCAATCTGCCATTGCCGCGCTTTGTATCGCTCAAGGCATCAGAGGCAAACGTGCGCCGTGGTCCCTCGCTGACCCATCGGATCGACTGGGTATTTCAGCGGCGCAACATGCCACTGCAAGTGGTTGCCGAATACGGGCACTGGCGGCGGGTGATTGATCGCGAAGGGCAAGGCGGCTGGGTGCACTACACCATGCTGTCGGGCGTGCGCACTGTGATCATCGACAAGGATATGCTGGTTTTACGGGCACGCCCTGACGCAGGCGCGACCGAAAACGCCGTGCTCGAACTCGGCGTGATCGCGAAACTTGATGAATGCGAAACGGCGTGGTGCAAACTGAATGCGGGCGGCTACAAGGGCTGGGCGCCAAAAGACGTGCTTTGGGGCGTTGGCGCCGACGAGTTGCGCGACTAGGGGTTTTCGCCAGCCCGTCACACCGCTAAACCAGCGGCATGGATATCAAATCAGACACCCGCCTGAACCTTTCCGCAGGGCTGCTATCGGTCAGCGTGGCATTGGTCTTGGTCATCGCAAAACTCTGGGCCTTGGGGCAAACAGGCTCGCTTTCGATTGCGGCCACGCTCGCCGACAGCGCGATGGATCTGATGATGTCGCTTGGCGGGCTTGTGGCCATCGCCTATGCAGCCAAACCTGCCGACGACGACCATAACTTCGGGCATACCTCTGCCGAAGATCTGGCCGCACTCGGGCAATCCATCTTTATCCTGATATCCGCGACAGTCATCGGCGTGGCCGCGATCATGCGCCTGCTTGATGACACCGTGACCCTGCCCGAACGCGAGGCGAGCGGCATGGCGATTATGGTATTCTCGATTATTGTGACGCTAGGGCTTGTCGCATGGCAGCGCCGCGTTGCCAGCCAAACGGGGAACCGCGTGGTTGCCGCCGATAGCTTGCACTACCTTGGTGACCTGATCCCCAATGTCGGGGCACTCATCGCGCTATGGGCCTCGGCAAAATTCGGGCTTGGGCAAATCGACAGCATCGTGGCCCTTGCTGCGGCACTCCTGCTCGCCTTTGGCGCGCTCAGGATCGGCAAGGCCGCGTTTGACGCCCTTATGGATCGCCAAGCGGACCCTGAGATGATCGCAGGTATTGCTGCCATCGCGGGTGATTTCGACGGGGTGCACGGGTTCCATGACCTCAAGACACGGGTTGCAGGTAGCCGCGTGTTCGTGAACCTGCACATCGAACTTGACGGGGCACAAAGCCTTGATGACGCGCACGCCATCGGCGCCGCCCTGCGCCGCGCCATCACCGCCGCCTACCCGCGTGCCGATGTGCTGATCCACAAAGATCCTGTTGGCGTTGAAAAACACCCCGACGACCCGCGTTAAATCAGTGCACGGACGGTGCACGCTTGCTGCACGCCCTGTGCATGGCTCTTTCTAGCTGTCCTGCGCCAATCCGCGCCCCTTCAAAAGCGCCTGAACGCCGGGCAATCGCCCACGGAAATCGGTGTAGAGTTCGGCCGCATCAACTGACCCGCCAGACGACAAAATCGTCGCCTCCAAGCGCTTGGCAAGGGCAGGATCAAACGGGTCGCCCACCTCTTCAAATGCCGCGAATGCATCCGCGTCCATCACCTCTGACCACATGTAGCTGTAGTAGCCGCAAGAGTAGCCGTCACCTGCAAAAACATGTGCAAAATGCGGGGTCGCATGGCGCATCCGAATGGCATGGGGCATCCCGATTTCTTCAAGGATTTCAGCCTGTTTCTGCATCGGGTCAGCGGGCGGCGGTCCTTCATGAAAGCCTAGATCGACAAGGGCAGAGGCCACATATTCCACCGTCGAAAAGCCCATGTCATAGGTCGCCGCATTCAGCATCCGCTTAAGCAAATCCTCCGGCATCGGCTCGCCCGTCTGGGCATGGGTTGCGAACTCGGACAAGACCTCTGGAACCTCCAGCCAATGCTCGAAAAGCTGGCTTGGCAACTCGACGAAATCGCGCGCCACGGACGTGCCGCTAATACTTTCGTAAGTCACGTCCGATAACATCTGATGAAGCGCATGGCCGAACTCGTGAAACAACGTGCGCGCATCGTCATAAGACAATAGCGCGGGCTGTCCGTCCTCGGGTTTGGCAAAGTTGCAAACGTTAATAACATGGGAGCGAATATCGCCTTCAAGCTTTTGTTGTGACCGCATCGCAGAGCACCACGCGCCCGAACGTTTTGACCCACGCGCGAAGTAATCTCCAATGAAAACAGCAACATGCTTGCCGTTGCGCGTCACATCCCATAGCCGCACATCCGCATGATACTTTGGCGCGTCAATCTCCTCAAAGGTTAACCCGAACAAGCGGTTCGAACAGGCAAATGCCGCTTCGATCATGCGGTCGAGTTGCAGATAAGGCTTCAACTCCGCCTCGTCCAAATCGTGTAACTTCTTGCGTTGCTTTTCGGAATAATAGCGCCAGTCCCATGCCTCTAGCGGGCCGTCCCAGCCGTCCGCGTGCAGCATCCGCTCGAGCTGCTTTGCATCTGCGAGCGCGCTTTCTTTTGCGGGTTCCCAGACCTGCATCAACAGGTCGCGCACCGCCGCTGGCGTGCCTGCCATTTCGGTCTCTAACTTGTAGTCGGCAAAGGTTTCATAGCCCAGTAATTGCGCCCGATCCGCCCGCAGTTTCAGGGTTTCTGCGGCAATCGCGCGGTTGTCGGTCTTGCCGCCATTCGCGCCCCGCGCCGTCCATGCCTCATAGGCTTTCTGGCGCAAATCGCGTCTGTCCGAGAACTGTAAGAACGGCACGATCAACGAGCGCGAAAGCGTCAGAACTGGGCCACCCGCGTCCTTCTCCTTGCCAGCCGCCCGCGCGGTTGCCACGACAAAATCCGGCAGGCCCGCCAGCCCGTCAGCATCAAGCGGCATGAACCATTCGCGCTCGTCCGCGAGCAGGTTTTGCACGAAATCTGTGCCAATGACCGAGAGGCGCGATTTGACGTCGCGCAACTTGTCCGCCGCGTCCCCTTGCAACAATGCGCCAGAGCGCACAAATCCACGGCGCGTCAGCATCAACACCCGCGATTGTTCGGGGGTAAGATCAAGCGTATCCCTTTGATCCCAAAGCGTTTCTATGCGCGAAAATAGGGGCTGGTTTGAACTCATCCATGATCCGTAGGCGCTTAGCTTTGGCGCGAAATCACGCTGAAGCGCCTCGCGCTCGGGGTTACTGTCGGCGCCTGCCACGGCATAAAATGTGCCCAAGACACGGCCCAACAGTGCCTCCGAAACCTCCAGCGCCTCGATGGTATTGGTAAACGTCGGGGCGTCAGTTGTCGCCGTAATCGCGTTGATATTCGCCTTGGCGGCCTCGAGTGCGGCGTCCAAAGCTGGCGCAAAATCATCGTCGGAAATCGCATCAAAGGGCGGTAAATCAAACGGGGTATCCCAGTCGGACAAGAGCGGATTGGTCATGGAAAATCTCCTTTGTCCATAACCTAGGTCGCCCGCCTGCGGAGCGCTACCCCTGACCTAACGCTGGCGCATTCTGCGCTCGAAATTGCGCAGGACAATCGACAGTGTGATCGTCATCGTCAGATAGACAAGCGCCACCACGTTATAGGTTTCAAAGTAGCGGAAATTGCCTGCGGCGGTGACCTTGCCCAGCTGGGTAATGTCGGTGACGCCCAAGACCGACACCAGCGACGAGTCCTTCAACATCGCGACAAAATCATTGCCCAGAGGTGGCAGAATGGTGCGCAGCGCTTGGGGGAAAACGATATGGCGAAACCGCTGCCAACCCGTCAGGCCCAGCGCCTCGGCGGCCTCGATTTGCCCCTTGTCCACGGATTGCAATCCTGCGCGAAACACCTCGGCCAAAAACGAGGAGTAGGCGACAGTGAGCGCGATAACTGCCCGCCACAACAGGGAAAAATCGCGGGTGCGGATCGGGTCAACCCCAAGCAACCCCGTCAGCCAGTTCCACGATAGCACCATGGCGGGCGCGATCACAAAAGCCACGTAAAGCAGAAGCACAATGATCGGTATGCCCCGCACGATCTCGATATAAAAGCGCGCGACCTGCCGCAAAACCTGCCACCGCGACATGCCCGCCAGCGCCAGCAATAGCCCAAGCACACAGGCCAGCCCGTATGCGATGACCGTCACATAGATCGTCGTCCAGATCCCCTTGCGCAGGATCGAAAGCACGTCCGAATAGGTCTGGTCGGCAAGCACCTGCCAGAACATCCAAACGCCAATGCCCGCGATCGCAATTAGCCACCACGGGAAGTCTTTGTCATTGGGGGAGGTAGGGATCATGCGCTAGATCGGCCCTGCATTTTATCCGCAGGGCCGCTCCTGTGAATGCAGATTATTCGCCAACCTTGAAGTCAAGGAACCACTTGGTGTTCAGCGCATCCATCGTGCCATCCGCGGCCATATCAGCAATCGCGGCGTTGATTGGCGCGACCAGATCGGACCCTTTCGGGAAGATGAAGCCAAAGTCTTCTGTGCCCAGCTTTTCCCCGACAATCTTGAGCGCACCATCGGAGGCGGCGACATAGCCGTTGCCAGCCGTGCCGTCCGTCAGAACAAGGTCAACGTCCCCTGTGCGCAGCGCCTGCACGGTCGCGCCGAATGTTTCCATCAGTTGAATGCGCGGGTTGGCCTCGTCACCATCTAGCACGTCATAGACCCCAACGTAAAACGGCGTTGTGCCCGGCTGTGCGGCCATCATCAGGTCCGCGTTGGCCGCAAAGCTGGTCGCGTCCGCAAACCTGTCTTCATCGCCCCGCACCAGCATCACCATTTCCGAGGTCATGTAGCTATCCGAGAAATCGACAACTTCGGCGCGGTCGTCGCGGATCGTGATCCCCGTCATGCCAAGGTCATACTGCCCTTCTGACACCGCAGGGATCATTGCGTCCCAGCTGATGTTTTCATAGGCCACTGTCGCATTCAGGCGCTTAGCGATTTCGGCCATCGCATCGTATTCCCAGCCCACGGCCACCCCTTCATCATTCATGAACTGCAACGGCGGGTAGGCGTTTTCGGTGACGACAACGATCTCTTGGCCGTCAAGGTTCGGAAGGTGGCTCTCGGCCTGTGCCTGCGCGCCAATCAAGGCGGCGGCTGTCAGTGCTACGAAAAGTTTCATGCGTCAAATCCCCAGATACGATGTTACCCGACGAATATGGCGCATGGGTCAGGGGAGTCCAGCACAGACCTTGCAATCGGCCCGCGCTTTGGTCGAAATGACGCGGCTTTGTCCGTAAAGCCCGTCGAATATCATCAACTTGCCACGCAGCCCGTCCCCCGCGCCCGTGATCTCTTTAATCGCCTCGAGCGCCATGATCGACCCGATCACACCGGGCAATGGTCCAACCACCCCCGCCTCTGCGCAGCTCGGCACAAGGGCCGGGTCAGGCGCATCGGGGAACACGCAGGCAAAGCAGGGCGCGCCGCTTGCGGGGTCATAAAGGCTGGCCTGCCCTTCCCACTGGGTGAGTGCCCCCGCGATCAACGGCTTGCCCAGCGCAGCGCAGGTCGCGTTCACCAAATAGCGGGTGTCGAAATTATCCGTGCCGTCCAACACCAGATCGTAGTCCGCGACTAAATCTGCCGCAATTTGCGCGGTCAAACGTCGATTGTAGGGGCGCACAGTGATATGCGGGTTTTGGGCCGTCATTGCGTCTGCCGCCGACATGACCTTTGGCGCGCCGATCTGGGCATCCGTGTGGATCACCTGCCGTTGCAGGTTTGCGTTTTCGACGACATCATCATCAATGACACCGATTGTGCCCACTCCCGCTGCGGCGAGGTATTGCAATGCGGGTGCGCCAAGCCCGCCTGCGCCGATCACCAGAACCTTCGCGCTCTTGAGCTTCTTTTGGCCTGCGCCGCCGATTTCACGCAACATCACGTGACGGGCGTAGCGGTTCAATTCTGCCTCGGAGAACGTGCCCGCCTGTGCCGCTGGTTCCTCAGGCGTCATCGCGCGTTGTTTCACTTTGCGCAGCACGATCCGATAGCCATAGGCAATCGCGCCAAGCGCCATCAGGAACGGCCAAAGCCTTGGATCGCCGCCCGTCGCTTCGCGCACGACATGGCCCTCGGGCAACACAAATTGCGCCACCGTGACGCATGCCAGCAAGACCGCAATCATGATCCAGCGGGCGCGCTTGGGCGCACCCATCACCATGCCGGAACCCCACAAAAAGGCGGCCATAAACAGGACGACGATCATAGGCCCGTTGACCCGAAACCAACAACGCCGCGCAGCGTTTCATCAAGTGTCTCGACGACCTCGAAACTGGCCTGCACCACAGGCGCGACAACCATCTGCGCGATCCGCATACCGTGGGTCACCTCAAACGGCTCCTGCCCCAAATTCACCAAAATTACGCCAACAGGACCACGGTAATCACTGTCGATTGTGCCTGGTGCATTCACCAGTCCAATGCCGTGCTTTAACGCCAGACCCGAGCGCGGCCTGATCTGGATCTCAAAGCCTCGCGCAACCGCCATATGTAGCCCCGTGGGGATCAATCGCCGCGCACCAGCAGCGAGAACAACGCTCTGCCTGTCTGCGAGATTGGCGGATAAATCAGCACCCGCCGCGCCTTGTGTCTCATAGCGAGGTAACGGCAAATCGCGATCCGCGTCCTTGGCCCAAGCAAGCTGAACAATCATCGACGCACCTTCATTTTCCATGTCCCGTCAAACTCCCGCCGGAGGCGCATATCTCAAAGCAGCGCATCGGCTATTTGTTGGGCCAGTCGGGTCGCAACCTCGTCCTTGCCCATGCGCGGCCAGTCTTCGGACCCGTCCGCCGTGATCAGGGTCACGTCATTTTCAGCCCCCCCCATGATCCCCGTTGCGGGCGAAACGTCATTGGCCACGATCCAGTCGCAGCCCTTGCGCAACCGCTTGGCTGTTGCATTGGCGATCACGTCATCGGTCTCAGCGGCAAATCCAACGACCAGTTTCGGGCGGCCCTTGGTGAGCTGCGACACCGTCGCAAGGATGTCGGGATTTTCGGCAAACCTCAGTTCGGGCAGCCCATTGCCGTCTTTCTTGATCTTGCTCGGACCCGCGTTGGCCACATGCCAGTCGGCCACAGCGGCGGCGAAAACCGCAGCGTCAGCGGCGGGTGCAGCCATAACTGCGTCCAACATCTCGGCGGCGGTTTGCACCTTTACGACCCGCACATTGCTTGGTGGCGCCACGTCAGCGGGACCCGTCACAAAGGTAACGTCAGCGCCCAGCGCCGCAAGCGCGCGCGCAATCGCCGTGCCTTGCGCCCCCGAAGAGCGGTTCGCGATATAGCGCACAGGATCAATCGGTTCATGGGTCGGCCCTGACGTCACGAGCACATGCTTGCCCTTCATCGGCCCGTCTGACAGCGCCGCGTCGATTGCGGCCACGATGTCCATCGGCTCTGCAAGTCGTCCGTATCCGAACTCGCCGCAAGCCATGTCACCCTCGGTGGGACCAACACAAAGCACGCCGTCCTCTTTTAGGGTCGCAAGGTTGCGCTGCGTGGCTGGATGCTCCCACATCCTGACGTTCATCGACGGCGCAATGAGCACCCGCTTGTCGGTCGCCATCAGCAGCGTAGAGGCAAGATCATTCGCGAGCCCCGCCGCCATTTTCCCCATCAGGTCAGCCGTTGCAGGGGCCACCACGACAAGATCGGCAGCGCGCGATAATTCGATGTGGCCCATCTCGGCCTCGGCTGTAAGATCAAACAGGTCTTGATAAAGCTTCTCACCCGCAAGCGCCGACACGCTAAGTGGCGTGACAAACTCCGACCCTGCCCGCGTCAGCACAGGTGTCACATGCGCGCCACGTTCGCGCAATCGCCGGATCAGGTCCAAGGATTTAAACGCAGCAATGCCGCCGCCAATGATCAGAAGTATGCGTTTGTCTGCCAACATGTTTTCGCCTTTCGGTGTCCGCCCTGACACTAGGTCACAACGCACCATAAAGACAATCTTGCAGGTTATGGCAAGAAGGCGCGCACCTCTGGTCCCTCGCTTTCGAGGCTATTGCGCATTTTCCCAAAGGCGGCGGCCTCGAGTTGGCGCACCCGCTCTTTGCTCAGGCCCAATTCGCCACCAAGGCATTCAAGCGTGCGCGGCTCGTCGCGCATTTTGCGTTCCTTGATGATAAACCGCTCGCGGTCATTCAGCTTGGAGAGTGCGGTCAATAGCCATTGGCGCAGCGTGTCGTTGTCGTGGCGGTTGCTGACCATCTCTTCGGCTTGCGGGCTTTCGTCTTCCAGCACATCAATCCACGCCCGTCCCTCATCTTCGACCGACTGGGTCGCGTTCAATGAAAAGTCGGAGCCAGACAAGCGGCCATCCATCATCTCTACGTCCCGCAATGGCACGCCCAATTCCGTCGCAATTGAGGCCTGAAGTTTATGTTTCGCAAGCGTCACGCCCTCGGCTGCCGCCTCGCGCTCGATGCGGGCCTGCACGCGGCGCATGTTGAAGAACAGCGATTTTTGCGAGGATGTGGACCCGGTGCGCACCAGCGAAAAATCCCGCATCACGTAATCCTGAATTGAGGCCTTGATCCACCAGACAGCATAGGTCGAGAAACGCACACCGCGATCCGGGTCAAACTTGTCCGCCGCTTTCATCAAGCCGACCGATGCCTCTTGTATCAGGTCGTTCATCGGGGCGCCGTAGCGGCGAAACTTGCTTGCCATCGAAATCGCCAGCCGCATGTAAGCGGTGATCAAACGGTGCAGCGCCTGCTCGTCACGATTGTCGCGCCATGCGTAAGCGAGAGCCAGCTCCGTTTCTGCGTCCAGCATCTCTGCGCGCATTGCGCCCCGTGAAAACCCTTGGTCTGATGAAGCAGCGATCCCCATAACAAATTCCTTCGACTTGTTTACCAATATTAACATGCTAGTTACATCTGATACGGCGCACCCCTTGGTCTGGATCAGAAATAGTTTGAAGAATTCCCTGCCCTCTTTGACATTCGTTATTGGCGGCGCTGCGAGCGGCAAGTCGCGCTATGCGGAATCCCTTTGCATGAGCAGCAGCCTCGAGAGGGTCTATCTTGCCACCTCCCAAGTCTATGACGCCGAGATGGCCGCAAAAGTATCAAAACATGTGGCGCAACGTGGCGCAGGCTGGCGCACAATCGAAGCGCCCGTCGATCTGGCTCCGACCCTCACACAGGCCAAAGCTGGCGAGGTCGTTTTGCTCGATTGCCTGACCTTATGGCTCACCAATGTCATTTTGGGCGACTATGATCTGTCGGAAGAAACCTCGCGCCTGTTGTCCGCTTTGGACGCCTGCAACGCCGCGGTTGTCGTGGTCTCCAACGAGGTTGGTCAAGGCATTGTGCCAGACAATGCTCTCTCGCGAAAATTCAGGAATGCGCAGGGACAACTGAACCAGACGATTGCCGCGCGGGCGGATGACGTCGTGGCCGTTATGGCAGGGTTGCCCTTGGCGCTAAAGGGCGCGGCGCGGCGATGAGTCGCCTGTGGTTTGTGCGGCACGGCCCGACCCATGCAAAGGCGATGATCGGTTGGACAGACCTGCCCGCTGACCTTTCCGATACGGCGCAAATCGCACGCCTAAGCGCCGCGTTGCCCGCAGCCCCGATCGTGTCCTCTGACCTGCTGCGCGCGGTGCAAACTGCCGATGCAATCAAGCGACCTCACAGGCTTCGCTCTGATCCGAGATTGCGAGAAATCAACTTTGGTGACTGGGATGGAAAAACCTTTGCGCAGGTCGAAAAGACCGACCCCGTCTTGATCCGAAACTATTGGGAAAACCCGGGAGATGTCGCACCCCCGAATGGCGAAAGCTGGAATGACGTGCGTGCCCGCGTCAACGGCGCGGTCGATGATTACCTTGCCCTTGGCCATGATGACCTGATCATTGTTGCCCATTTCGGGGTGATCCTGACGCAGGTTCAGCGCGCCCTAAACATCAGTTCTTATGACACTTTTTCCCACAAGATCGAAAATCTGTCGCTCACGCGGATCGAGGTCATTGGCTCTGAATGGTCGACAAGGTCGATCAATCAAAAGCTGTGATCCACCCGCCCACATTTTCTGACTAGGGAAAATTGCGCAAAGCCGCTAATTGTTGGCGCAAGGAAAAAACACGCGGAGCGCACTCATGAGCTATCAACTTTACGTCGGCAATCGCCTCTACTTTAGCTGGTCGATTGCGGCCTATCTGATGTTCAATCGCTTCGGGCTGGAAGACCAAGTGCGCACCACAATCTTTCGCCCCGAAAGCGAGGCCGCTTTGCGCCCGCTTATGGCCGATCTTGCGCCTGCGCGTACCCTGCCCACCGTGATCGCACCAGACGGCGCGCTGCTGAATGATAGCATGGCGATTGCCGAAGAGCTGGCCTCCCGTCATCCCGAGATTACGTTCTGGCCGCGTGATCCTCTTGCGCGCGGCACGGCGCGCGCGCTCGCCAATGAAATGCATTCGTCGTTTGGTGCTTTGCGCGGCGGTTGGCCCGTCAATTTGCGCACCACCTATACCGCTGTTACCCCACCCGATGAGGTCACCGCCGAGCTTGATCGCCTCGAGGAAATCTGGACGCATGCGCGCAAGGTTTGCAGGGCCAGCGGCCCTTGGCTTTGCGGTGAATATTCGCTTGCTGATGCAATTTTCGCACCGATGGCGACGCGGCTGGCGACCTATGGCTTTGACACACGCCCGACAACCAAGGCCTATGTCGCGGCCCATCTTGCGGACCCGTCATTGCGGCGTTGGCGGGCAATGGGCCTAGCAAACGAGGCGCAACTGCCCGCATTCGAGCGCGCCTTTGCGCAAACCGATTGGCGTGGCCCAAAGCCCTTGGCGGCGCATTCCGTTGACAGCGGTGACCCCGAAAATGACGCATGCCCCTATTCGGGAAAAGAGATTACGCATCTGCTCTCGCTGGACGGGCGCATCTATGGGTTCTGCAATGCATTTTGTCGGGACAAGACCGTTGTTGACCCTGCCGCATGGCCGCAATTCATGGCGCTGGTTGATCGGCGTTAACCTTTCTTAAAGAGACACCCGCTACCCGTTAACCATGAAATTCTTACGGGGGCGGCATGACGGCGCTTGCATATACTGTTGCCTTTGAGGGGATCGAGGCACGCATGGTCGAGGTGCAATGCGCCGTCGCGCCAGGTATTCCAGCATTTTCGATCGTGGGCTTGCCCGACAAGGCGGTGTCGGAGGCACGCGATCGGGTGCGTGCAGCGCTGTCGGCAATGTCGATTGCCCTGCCCTCCAAGCGGATCACGATCAACCTTTCGCCCGCTGACCTGCCCAAGGTCGGGTCCCACTTTGACCTGCCAATCGCACTTGCCTTGCTGGCGGCGATTGAAATCATCCCCGCAGAAGATGCGGCGCGGACGGTGGCGCTTGGTGAATTATCGCTGAACGGCAATCTCGTGCCAGTCGTCGGTGCGTTGCCCGCAGCAATGACCGCGGCAAGCGAAGACAAGCACCTGCTTTGCCCGAAGGCTTGCGGTCCAGAGGCGGCGTGGGTCGGGGATGCAAATGTCATCGGCGCGCGCACATTGGCCGATGTCATTCGCCATTTTAACGGGCAAGCCGTGATTGCCCCCGCCCAACCCGGCGAAGTTTCAAAGTCTGCGTCAGGACGCGACATGGCGGAGGTCAAGGGCC
Source organism: uncultured Loktanella sp. (assembly GCA_937132065.1). Classification (GTDB taxonomy): domain Bacteria; phylum Pseudomonadota; class Alphaproteobacteria; order Rhodobacterales; family Rhodobacteraceae; genus Yoonia. Next base: position 24,951 of record CAKZNT010000074.1, on the reverse strand, counting down.
AAGAGCGGGCCAAGCGCGCCATCGAGATCGCCGCAGCGGGGCGCCACCATGTCCTGCTTGTCGGCTCGCCCGGATCAGGCAAGTCGATGCTCGCCGCCCGCATTCCGGGGATATTACCACCACTGACCCCTAGCGAAGCCTTGGAAACGTCGATGATCCACTCGGTTTCGGGGTTGCTTGATGAAGGCGGCATAAACCGCGAGCGCCCGTTTCGCGAACCCCATCACACCGCCTCGATGGCCGCGATTGTGGGGGGGGGACGTGGCGCGAAACCCGGGGAAATCAGCCTTGCGCATAACGGCGTTTTGTTCATGGACGAGTTTCCCGAATTCTCACGCACGGTGCTTGAGACCCTGCGCCAACCCATCGAGACAGGCGAGGTCGTCGTGGCGCGTGCAAACGCCCATATAAAGTATCCGTGTCGGTTCATGCTCGTCGCCGCAGCAAACCCTTGCAAATGTGGATATTTGACGGACCCTTCTCGCGCCTGCTCAAAAGCACCACTTTGCGGCGAAGACTATATGGGGCGCATTTCCGGCCCGCTCATGGATCGGTTCGACTTGCGCATCGAAGTGCCGCCAGTGGCCTTTACCGACCTCGATTTGCCGCAAGACGGCGACAGTTCGGACGTGATTGGCGCGCGCGTGGCGCTTGCGCGGAAGATGCAGTCAGAGCGGTTTGCCGATGTGCCCCGCGTGCGGGTGAACGCAGACGCCGAGGGGCGCATTCTGGATGAAATTGCCACGCCTGACACCGAGGGGCGCGCGATGCTGATGCGGGTGGCAGAGCGGTTCGGTCTGACGGCGCGCGGCTATCATCGCGTTTTGCGGGTGGCCCGCACGATCGCTGACCTTGATGGCGCAGATACGGTGCGCCAACCACATATCGCCGAAGCCGTCAGTTACCGGCTTTCGCTCGCAAATGAAGACTGAACGAATTTGGCAATTTGGCGGAGCGCCCTGCGCGATTCTGGAACCCAGCCATCCAAAATCTGGAACACATGCAGCGCCGTGTCCCATTCATCTAGCATGACCTCGCCGCCAAAATCGCGCAAAACAATTGCCATGCGGCGCGCATCATCTGCCAAGGCTTCTTGCGCGCCAACTTGGATCAGGACGGGCGGCGGCGCGTCAAACTTGGCAAATAACGGCGAGGCGCGCGGGTCGTTGCGATCCGCGCCCGCGAGGAACATGTCAGCCGCTTCCTCGATCCGCGAGACAGGTAAAACCGCCTCTGTGCTGACGTGCAAACTCTCGCCCGCCATCGTCAGATCGGTCCAAGGCGAAAGTGCGAATGCACCTGCTGGCCGCTCGCTGCGCTGGGTCAGATCAGCAAGCAACGCCAGCATCAAGCCGCCGCCGGCGCTATCCCCGCCAAGCACGATGTCGGCGGGTTGGTAGCCGATCTTGCGCAATTGCGCCCATGCCTCACAAGCATCATCGAAGGCCGCGGGAAAAGGTGCCTCTTGCAACAGACGGTAGTCGGGGGCGCAAATCTGCACGCCCGCAAGCTTGGAAATACGCGCCAACATACCCTTGTGGGTTTCGGCGCTCCCCGCCATATAGGCGCCGCCATGCAGATACAGGAGCACCTTTCCAGCGGCGTATTTTCCCGTGTGCAGCCAGTTCAGGGTGACCGAACCAGGGCGGGTGATTGTGTGATGTAGGCCTTTTGTTTGCTTGAAAAACAGCTTGGAGGCACGCTCCAGACTGGTCGCCGCCTCCTCAGGGGTTCCCGTGCGTTTAAGGCTGCGCAACACGATATTGCGCGCGCCAAAAGTCGCGATTTTGAGGCGAAGCGACTGCGTCATTTTACGCCCGCCGTGCCTCGATAGCTTCCCAGATTTTCGCGGTGACGTTGGTATTGTCGAACCGCTCAAGTTCGAGAAGGCCCGTCGGTGAGGTCACGTTGATCTCGGTGAGCCAGTCACCAATCACGTCGATACCGACAAACACCTGCCCCTTTTCGCGCAAAAGCGGACCGATAGCCGCGCAGATTTCGCGGTCGCGGTCAGTGAGGTCAACCTTTTCAGGGCGCCCGCCGACATGCATGTTTGAACGGGTTTCACCCGCAGCGGGCACACGGTTGATCGCACCAACGGGCTCGCCGTCAACGAGGATGATCCGCTTGTCGCCTTTTGATACGTCAGGCAAAAACTTCTGCATAATCAACGGCTCACGGTTGATGCCCGCGAACAGCTCGTGCAGGGACGCAAGGTTGCTATCCCCTTTGTTGAGTTTGAAAACGCCCGCACCACCATTGCCGTAAAGCGGCTTGAGGATCACATCGCCATGTTTGGCGCGGAAGGTTTTGAGGGTTTCAAGATCGCGGGCGATCATTGTTGGCGGTGTCAGGTCAGGAAATGCGAGCACCAGCAATTTTTCTGGATAGTTGCGCACCCAAAACGGGTCGTTCACGACAAGTGTTTTAGGGTGGATCATGTCGAGGATATGGGTCGTGGTGATGTAACCCATATCGAATGGCGGATCCTGGCGCAGCCAGACAACGTCAAACTCCGACAGGTCAACCTCTTGCTCGTCGCCAAGCCTAAAATGGTCGCCCTTTACCCTTTGAACGGTCAAGGGCCAGCCGCGTGCGGTCACCTTGCCTTCTTGATAGGCCAGCTTGTCAGGCGTGTAGTAAAACAGGCTATGCCCGCGCGATTGGGCCTCTTCTGCGATGCGGAACGTGCTGTCCCCGTCGATATTGATCGGACCAATCGGGTCCATTTGAATGGCAACTTTTAACGACATAGCAGACCTCACTTCATGCGGTGTTCGTCTGATACATGGCGTAGCGCGCGGCTTTGTTCAACGGGCTAGGCCTCGTCGAAGGCATTTTCCATGATCTGCACATGCCCCCGCCCGTCTACCATCGCGAGGTCAAAGCGGACATCTGTAAGCTGCCCTTTCGGTTCGCCACTCAGGAACTCGCCGCCAGCAGCAACCAACCTGTCCATCTGTTTGCGGCTAAGGCGCGTCGCGGCACGTGCAAAGGTCGCGCTTTTCTTCACTTCAACAAAGATGACCTGCGCACCGTCACGCATTATCAGGTCAATCTCGCCCGCCTTGCCACGCCACCGCGTCGCAGCAAGCACAAGATTGCGCCCTTGATACTGGCGCGCAACGATATCCTCTGCGGCAAGCCCTGCGTGATATCCAACTGATCCGCTCAATCGTCCTCCCCTAGCCCTAGGGCCATTTGGTAAACCTGCCGGCGCGGCAAGCCCATGGCGCCCGCCACCATCGTTGCGGCATCTTTTACGCGCATGGTTTTCATCGCCTCGCGCAGCGCCTCTGTCACGTCCATTTCGGCCACATCCTTGGCCCCTTCGCGCCCGACAAGAACAACGAGTTCGCCTTTTACTGCGCGACCATCAAAGGCGGCACAAAGCTCATCTAGTGACCCGCGCTGCGTTTCCTCGAACTTCTTGGTCAACTCGCGGCAAACAACCGCCTGTCGCTCGCCCCCCAGAACATCGCGCAGGCTCTTTAACATATCGCTAACGCGCTTGGGGCTTTCGTAGAAAACAAGCGTAAAGGGCGTGTCACGTAGCATCGCAATTTCGGTTTCGCGCTGCACCTTGGCATTTGGCAGAAACCCGACAAAGGCGAACCTATCAGTCGGCAAACCCGAAACAGTCAGCGCCGCCAATACCGCAGATGCCCCAGGCGCGGTCGTCACGGGCAAGCCCGCAGCAATCACCGCGCGACCAAGCTCATACCCCGGATCCGCCACAAGCGGCGTTCCCGCCTCGGAGACATAGGCCACTGACTGCCCCGCTGCGATGGCATCAACGAATCGTTTTGCCGCGCCATCGCTTGTGTGGTCATGAAACGCGACCACCTGTCGACCGTTCAACGGGACACCGTGTATTTCCATCAGCTTACGCGCTGTGCGTGTATCCTCTGCGGCAATCAGCGAAGCAGAGGCCAGAATATCGAGCCCGCGAAGCGTCATATCGCGCGCCGACCCGATTGGGGTCGCCACGAAATAGAGACCAGCGGTTAGCGGCTTGGTCATAAAATTCATAACTGGACCCTTGTGGTTGAAGCTTTATTATGGTCCCCCAGAGATGACCCTTGGACGGAGACTGTTCCGCCATGAGAAATGGTCACGCCACCAAAGGGAGTTTTGCCTATGTTTGCCCGTTTACCCAGTGCCCGCAAGGCGGTAGCACGAATTTTCGCGTTCATGTCTATTATGTGGGTCGCTGCTTGTGACCCTGTGGGAATCGTTGCGCCTGGCGCGAATACGGGGCAGCGGATTGACCCGAATGCCCCCGTTCAGGTGGCGCTCCTTGTGCCTGGTGGGTCTGGCGCTGGCACGGACAGCCTGTTGGCTAAAAACCTCGAGAACGCCGCTCGCCTTGCGATTTCTGATCTCAATGGCGTCAAAATCGACCTGCGTGTTTACAATACGGGCGCTGATCCGCTGCAAGCTGCCTCTGTGGCAAGCCGCGCGGTTGATGATGGTGCAAAGGTAATTTTGGGGCCGCTGTTTGCGGAAGCTGCGAACGCGGCGGGTGTGGCGGTTGCCGCGCGCAACGTCAACGTGCTGGCGTTTTCCAACAACCCGACCATTGCGGGCGGCAACGTGTTTGTCTTGGGCGCGACATTCCAGAACACGGCCAACCGCCTTGTGAGCTATGCCTCCCGTCAAGGGATTTCGCGCTATATGATCGTGCATGGTGATGACCTTCAGGGCCGCGTGGGCCGTGATGCGATTGCCAATGCGGTGCGCCAGTTTGGCGCGCAAGTGTCCGGTTCCGAGAGCTACCCCTTGTCGCAACAAGGCGTGACATCATCGGTGGGCCGCATTGCTGCGGCGACAAAGTCGGGCGGCGCGACAGCGGTCTTTATGACAGCAGGTGTGAACGCCGATCTCCCGATCCTTGCCACGGCCCTTCCTGAGGCAGGAATTGACCCTGCTGTCACGCGCTACATCGGCCTGACCCGCTGGAATGCTGCGCCACAGGCACTGGCCTTGCCAGGTTTGCAGGGTGGTCTGTTCGCGCTGCCTGATCAAGGCATGGGCGACCTGTTCGAGAGCCGCTACTCTGCAGCTTACGGCGACCGTCCCCATCCGCTCGCGGGCCTTGCCTATGACGGTATCGCCGCGATTGGTGCGCTGGTTGCTGCGGGCAACGCCAATGCGCTGACCAAGCAAGCGCTCACTGCACCACAAGGGTTTCAGGGCACGGCAGGCATCTTCCGCTTGCTGCCAAGTGGCCTAAACGAGCGTGGCATGGCGATTGCCACGATCCGCAACAATCAGGTGGTGATCCTTGAACCAGCCCCAAGATCCTTCGGTCGCGCAGGCCTCTAACGCCAGCCGCGCCGACATTCCAGAAAGCACGCCGGACGAATTGATTTGTCCGGCGTCATCCATTTTCGACACTGAAAATGTGCGCGCCGCGATTGAAGCCGCGGTGGCAAATGCCCCCGATCACGCGGCGTTGCGCCGCGAGGTTGTCTCCATTCTTGGCGAGGCACAAAAGCAGGGCCGCCAGACAATCGCACAAGCCTTTGCCGCCGCACCGTTCTCGGCCCGCCCGACGACCCGCGCGGTCAGCTATCTCACTGATCAGGTCGTGCATGAGGCCTATCGCTGTGTCACCAAACACATGCATCCGCTTTACAATCCAACCGAAGGCGAGCGCCTTGCGCTGATCGCTGTTGGTGGCTACGGGCGCGGCGAAATGGCCCCGCAATCCGACGTCGACCTGTTGTTTTTGACCCCTTACAAAATCACACCATGGGCCGAGAGCGTGATTGAATCCATGCTCTATATCCTATGGGATTTGAAGCTGAAGGTGGGCCACGCCAGCCGCACAATCAAAGACTGCATTCGCCTCGCGACCGACGACTTCACGATCCGCACCTCACTTGTCGAGAACAGGTTTCTTGAGGGCGACGCGGCATTGGCCGAGCAATTAGGCGCGCGGCTTTGGGCCGAGCTGTTCCAGTCTACGGCCGCCGAATTCATTGAAGCCAAGCTGGACGAGCGCGCCGCGCGCCACACCAAGCAGGGTGGGCAGCGCTACATGGTTGAACCCAATGTCAAAGAGGGCAAGGGGGGCTTGCGCGATTTGCAGTCTCTTTACTGGATCGGCAAATACGTCAACGGGGTCAAACAGGCCTCCGAACTTGTCGACCACAAGGTATTTACCGCTGACGAATACGCAACATTTGCCAAGGCCGAAGAGTTTCTCTGGGCTGTGCGCTGTCATCTGCATTTGATCACCAATCGCCCGACCGACCAGTTGACGTTTGACATGCAGGTCGAAGTCGCCGCGCGCATGGGCTATGTCGACGAGGGCGGGCGGCGCGCTGTCGAGCACTTCATGCAAGACTACTTTCGCCGCGCCACGCAAGTGGGTGAATTGACCCGCGTATTCCTGACCGCCCAAGAGGCAACATTGGCAAAGCCAGAGCCAATGCTGACCCGTCTTCTCGCGCGCCGCAAAAAGGCAAAGCCGCCTTATGCAATCCACCATAACCGCTTGACGATTGATGACACCGAGGCGTTTTTGGCCGACCCTGTGAACCTCATTCGCATTTTCGACGAGACCTTGCGCACGGGCACGTTGTTGCACCCTGATGCGATGCGCCTGCTATCGGCGAACCTGCATCTTGTTGATGCGGCCGTGCAGAATGACAAAACCGCAAACAAGCTGTTCCTGAGCGTGATGCTTAAGCATGGCAACCCTGAACGCGGATTGCGCCGCATGAACGAGCTGGGGCTTCTGGGCGCTTTCATCCCCGACTTTGCGGCGATCGTCGCGATGATGCAATTCAACATGTATCACCACTACACCGTGGACGAGCACACGATCCAATGCATCAGTCACCTTGCGCGGATCGAGCGCGAGGAACTCATCGAAGAACTGCCCGTGGCGTCTTCGATCCTTAAGGAGGGTGTAAACCGCAAGGTGCTCTATGTCGCTTTGCTGCTGCACGATATCGGCAAGGGCCGCCCAGAAGATCACTCGATCTTGGGCGCACAGATTGCACGCCGTGTGGCCCCCCGCTTTGGGCTGAGCAAGCGCGAGTGTGAAACCGTCGAATGGCTCATACGGCATCACCTGCTCTTGTCGGATGTCGCGCAAAAGCGCGATATTTCCGAGCCACGCACCGTGCGCGATTTCGCAAAGGCGGTAAAATCGGTCGAGCGGCTTGATCTGCTGACGGTGCTGACAGTCTGCGACATTCGCGGCGTTGGCCCCGATACGTGGAACAACTGGAAAGCGGTGCTGATCCGCAACCTATACAAGGCCACACGTGACGCGCTTGAAAACGGGCTTGAGGCGCTAAATCGCGACACCCGTGAAGCCGAAGCCAAACGATTGCTGCGCGCCGAATTGTCGGGATGGGATCCAAAGCTGGTGCGCGTCGAAACAGGGCGGCACTATGGCCCTTACTGGCAAGGCCTGCCGCTTGCGACACATGTCGTCTTTACCTCGCTTCTGCACGAGATGAATGACGCCGAAATCAGCATGGACCTGACGCCCGATGAAGACCGCGATGCGACCCGCATTTGTCTTGCGATGGTGGACCACCCTGGTCTGTTTAGCCGCATGACGGGCGCGCTAGCACTTGTCGGGGCAAATGTCGTGGATGCCCGCACCTATACGTCCAAGGACGGCTATGCGACTGCCGTGTTCTGGGTGCAGGACTCCGAGGGGCGGCCCTATGACGTCAGCCGCCTGCCCCGCCTGCAACAGATGATCGACCGCACCTTGCATGGTGACATCGTCGCGCGTGACGCCCTCAAGGACCGCGACAAAATCAAGAAGCGCGAGCGCGCTTTTCGCGTGCCGACCCATATCACTTTCGACAACGAAGGCTCCGAGATCTATACAATCATTGAGGTCGATACCCGCGACCGTCCGGGCCTGTTGTTTGACCTCACACGGACCCTTGCCAACAACCATGTTTATATCGCAAGTGCGGTCATCGCGACGTTTGGCGAGCAGGTCGTTGATACCTTTTATGTGAAAGACATGGTGGGGCTAAAGTTCCACGCACAGAGCAAACGTGCCACGCTTGAGCGTAAGCTGCGCGAGGCAATCGCGCAGGGCGCTGAAAGGGCCAGAACATGAAGCCAATCCGCCTGATGGCCGGGTTTTTCACCGTTGGAATCTGGACGCTGCTCAGCCGCCTGATGGGGTTTGTCCGCGATATTATGATCGCGTCCTACCTTGGCACGGGGCCAATCGCAGAGGCCTTCCTTGTCGCCTTCTCGCTGCCCAACCTGTTTCGCCGCTTCTTTGCGGAAGGGGCGTTCAACATGGCCTTTGTGCCGATGTTCTCCAAAAAGGTGGAGGCCGACGAAGGGGCGTTGAAGTTCGCACAGGACGCATTTCTGGGCATGACCCTGATCTTGTCTGCTTTCACAGTCATTGGTGTGATCCTCATGCCGTTGCTTGTGACCGCGATGGCCAGCGGGTTTATCGGGGATAGCCGATTTGACCTCGCGGTTTATTACGGGCGGATCGCGTTCCCTTATATCTTGTTTATATCGCTCTCGGCACTGTTGTCTGGCGTGCTGAACGCCACGGGGCGCTTTATGGCGGCGGCGGCGGCGCCTGTGTTCCTGAACGTGATTTTCATCGGCTTCATGCTGATTGCCGCGCTTGTCTGGGGCTATAGCGATGCGGCGCCTTCGAGCGACGAAAACGACCTGCGGCTGCACTTTGGCAACTGGCTTGTCTATGCGGTCCCCGTTGGCGGGATCGTGCAGCTTGCGATTGTTTGGGTGGCAGCGCGGCGCGCCGGCTTTCCGATGCGCATGGGCCGCCCAAAGCTGACCCCTGACCTCAAGCGGCTGGCGCTCATTGCAGCCCCCGCGGCCCTTGCAGGTGGCGTGGTGCAGATCAACCTGTTGGTCGGTCGCCAAGTTGCCAGCTACTTTGATGGCGCGGTGGCTTGGCTCAATTATGCAGACCGGCTTTATCAACTGCCGCTGGGGGTAGTCGGGATTGCGATTGGTGTTGTGCTTTTGCCCGACCTGTCGCGGCGGTTGCGGGCGGACGATGTGGCGGGGGGGCAAGATGCCTTTAACCGCGCCAGCGAATTAAGTCTCGCCCTGACGATCCCTGCCGCCATTGCGCTGGTCGTCATCCCGATCCCGCTTGTCAGCGTCTTGTTCGAGCGCGGCGCATTTTCCGAGGCCGACACGATGGCCACAGCGTTGGCGGTGACGGTCTACGGCCTTGGCCTGCCCGCGTTCGTGCTCCAAAAGACCCTGCAACCGCTTTATTTCGCGCGCGAAGATACCAAACGCCCGTTCTACTTTGCCCTTGCGGCGATGGTGCTCAACTTCGCGCTGGCGGTCGGGCTGTCGCCCGCTATCGGCTTTATTGCGGCGGCGATCGGCACGACCCTGACAGGTTGGGCGATGGTTCTGATGCTTTGGCTTGGCGCGCGCAACATGGGGGAGGCTGCGCGATTTGACGGGCGGTTCCGCAAGCGGTTGACGCGGATCATTCTCGCCTCGCTGGGCATGGGGGGCGTGTTGTTCCTTGCCGAAATCCTGCTTTCGCCGCTCTTTGGGGCGGGCAGTCTGCGGTATCTCGCGCTTGCCGTGCTGATCGCGGTGGGTATCGTAAGCTACTTCGGCATCGGGCAGCTGATCGGCGCGTTCAAACTTGGTGAATTCAAACGCGCCATGCGCCGTTAACGGCGTTCGCGCAGCTTCACCAAGAGCGCGCTCCATCCACCTGGGGCGGCGACTGTCGAAATGCCAAAGCCAAACGCAAAGCCTGCCAATTCAGCGATCCAAATGGGGCTGCTGCCAAAGATCAGGCCAAAGACCAGCTGCAAGCCAAGCAAAAACCCGATCAGGCGAAAGGCCTGCAACTGGTTCTGGCCTGTCTGCCCGAGGCGCAGCCAGATGATGTAGGTATAAGCACCGATCAGCCCGTAAACGGCGGGGTAAATGCCAAGCAACGGGATGTTGCCCCGCACAAAGATGCCAAAGACTATCGCGCCAAAAACCAGCGAGCCGAACACGACCAGAAGCACCGACCCTGCCTTGAAAACGTCACCCACAAACTTGCCTAGCGCAAGCAAGAGCGCCGCCGCAAACAGCGCATGGGTAAAGCTGCCGTGCACAAATCCGTAGGTGACAAACCGTTTGACGATATCAAAGCTGAAGTCGCCCACCCCGATCACCCGTTCAAGGACCGCAGGCGAAAATCCGTAGTCTTGCAGCGCGGTCAATCGCCAGCCAATGCCAAGCGGCCCACCCACGATGCCAGCCGCAGCCGACGACAAAACCAGCTCGACCCCGATGACGATCAGGCAGAGCACGATCACCACGGGCGGGATCGGGTTTACAATGGCTTCTTGCTGCATGGGGTATCCTTGGTTGAAGTTGACGGGTCTCTCTGGCATGGGTAAGCGACACTGACCGCAATTTCCAGACCGGACATTAGACATGACCAATACCGCCTTCACACCTCGCGTTTTCTCAGGGATCAAACCTTCGGGTGGCCTCCAACTTGGCAACTACCTTGGCGCGATCAAGCGCTTTGTCGGGATGCAGGGCGAAATGGAAACGATCTATTGCGTGGTGGATATGCATGCGATCACTGTCTGGCAGGATCCTGCGGAGCTTGCGAATGCAACGCGCGAAGTGGCGGCCGGATATCTTGCCGCAGGGCTGGACCCGACCAAGTCGATCCTGTTCAACCAATCCCAAGTGGCCGCACATGCCGAGCTCGGCTGGATTTTCAACTGTGTGGCCCGCGTTGGCTGGATGAACCGCATGACGCAGTTCAAAGACAAGGCAGGCGATAACGCGGAAAAGCACTCGCTTGGCCTTTACGCCTATCCCGCGCTGATGGCGGCTGACATTCTGCTTTACCATGCCACACATGTCCCCGTGGGCGAGGACCAGAAGCAGCACGTCGAGCTGACCCGCGACATCGCTAAAAAGTTCAACCACGACTACAAAGTGGACTTTTTCCCCGAGACCGCCCCTGTGATCGACGGCCCTGCAACCCGTGTGATGAACCTGCGTGATGGCACGAAAAAGATGTCAAAGTCGGGCGAAAGTGACATGGAGCGCATCAACATGACCGATGACGCGGACAAGATCGCCAAGAAGTTCAAGAAAGCAAAGTCAGACGCCGAGCCTTTGCCTGAAACCGTTGAAGGGCTTGCCGACCGTCCCGAGGCGCGCAACCTGATCGACATCTATGCGGCGCTTAACGATGTGACCCCCGCCGATGTTGTCGCGGAATATGCAGGCGCGCAGTGGGGCAAGTTCAAGCCAGCACTCGCTGACTTGGCCGTGGCCAAACTCGCGCCCATCTCCGGAGAAATGGCGCGCCTGATGTCGGACCCCGCCGAAATTGACCGCATCCTTGCTGATGGGTCTGCAAGGGCGCGCGAAATTGCCCAGCCGATCTTGCACAAGACATACGATATCGTCGGCATGTTGCGCAGCTAGTACCTGCATAAACGCACAGTGAGTGTGATCTCACAGCACTTATGTGCGCCACCCTTTGTTGCTAGTTTCATTGCAACAAAGGAGACACGTAATGTCAGCACCAGCTACCGCCCAGATCGGGCATGTTCATCTTAAGGTTTCGGACCTCGATGCCGCCATCGCTTTCTATGAAGGCGTGCTTGGATTTGGCGTCACGCAACGCTACGGCGCACAAGCTGCGTTTTTAGCAGCGGGCGATTATCACCACCACATCGGCCTAAATACATGGGAGAGCCATGGTGCGACTCCCCCACCCGCAGGGCACACGGGGCTTTACCATACTGCGTTCCTCTATCCCGATCGCGCATCCCTTGGCGCAGTGATCAAGCGCGTCTTGGACGCGGGCCATACTCTTGACGGCGCGGCAGATCACGGGGTTTCCGAGGCCGTTTATCTGCGCGATCCAGACGAAAACGGGGTCGAGCTTTACGTCGATAAGCCAATGACTGAATGGCCCCGTGACAATGATGGTAACATCGCGATGCAAAATGCCCGCCTTGACGTAGCTGCGCTCATCGCGCTTGCTTGACGATCAAGAGTTGCCAGCCCGTGAGGCTTGCTGCAATATCCACCCCAACAAGGGGGCGATGATGCGCAAGTTTTTAGTGGTGCTCGACGATAGCCGTGAATGTCTGAATGCAATGCGCTTTGCGGCGATGCGGGCGGCACATTCTGGCGGCGGTGTTGCGGTATTGTCGGTCATTCCACCTGACGAATTCAATCACTGGATCGGCGTCGGCGCGATCATGCGCGAAGAAGCCCGCGAGCGGATCGAGGTCCACTTCGAGGTTTTCGCCAAATGGATGCGTGACAAGCAAAACGTCGATCCGGAGCTGATCATTCGCGAGGGCGAACCGTTGGCGGAAATCATGGCGCATGTGAACGACGATCCTGAAATCGGTGTGCTTGTGCTTGGCGCGGCCAGTGACAAAAACGGACCGGGGCCACTTGTGACCGCGCTATCGCGCCAAGCGGGCACACTGCCCGTCCCGATCACAATCGTGCCCGAGGACATCTCGAAAGAGCGGCTCGAAGCGATTACCTGACAAAAACAGTTTCGATCGACCGCAAACCTTGACGTGGCAGCCGCGCAGGCGCATATCAAGCATCTAGATAGAAAGGTTGATCCAATGTTCATCCAGACAGAATCCACGCCAAACCCTGCCACGCTCAAGTTTTTGCCCGGTCAAACCGTGCTTGAAATGGGAACCGCTGACTTCCCGACAAAAGAGTCGGGTCAGGCCTCTCCGCTGGCCACCCGCATTTTCGCGAATGATGGTGTCACGGGCGTGTTCTTTGGCAATGATTTTGTGACGGTGACCAAGGCGGATGACGTCGAGTGGGATCATATCAAGCCTGCAATTCTTGGCGCGATCATGGAGCATTACCAATCGGGCCAAGCCGTAATTGGCGAAAACCAGTCACCTGCATCCGGCCACGCCGAGCACACTGGCGAAGATGGCGCGATTGTGGATCAGATCAAAGAATTGCTTGATACGCGGGTCCGCCCTGCGGTGGCCCAAGACGGCGGCGACATCACGTTCCACGGCTTTGATCGCGGCATCGTTTATCTGCATATGCAGGGCGCTTGCGCTGGTTGCCCGTCCTCCACGCTGACTTTGAAAATGGGGATCGAAAACCTGCTGCGCCACTACATCCCCGAAGTGGTGGAAGTGCGCCCCGTCGCGGCCTGACCCATGCCCAAGATTGCAGTCGAAAACATCAACGCACCTGACCACAAGGTCAACCTGAACGCTGATAAATACGGTGCAATGTTTGATGCGATGATGACCGTGCTGACGTCCGAACCGATGACCTACGCCCAGATCAAGGCGGGCGTTTTGCCGCTTTTGCCTGACGCCCACTTCCCCGAAGGGAAAACCGCGGGCTGGTGGATCAAATCGGTGCAGCTTGACCAAGAGGCCAAGGGCACAATCATCCGCCACAAAACCAAACCATTGTCGTGGTCCAAGGCGTGAGCCAACCGACGATCCTCGCGTTTGATACATCTGCGGCGCATTGCGCCGCCGCCTTGCTGCATGACGGGTCGGTCACGATACAGATCGACGAGATGGCAAAAGGTCAGGCAGAGCACTTGATCCCGATGCTCGAACGTCTGCTCGCGCAGGCTGGCTTATCGTGGGGCGATCTTGACGGCATTGGCGTTGGGATCGGGCCTGGAAACTTTACCGGTATTCGCATTTCGGTTTCGGCGGCACGTGGGCTCGCTCTCGGGCTTGGCGTCACCGCTGTGGGTGTCTCTACGCTTGATGCGCTCTCGCTTGGCTTGAACAACGCGATTGCCTGTTTGGCCGCGCCGCGCGGGCGCGCCTATATCCAAGCGGACGGGGTCGCTGCGCTATGCGCGCTGACGGCTGACGAAATGCCCCCTTATCAGGCGCGATCGGAACCCGTTCTCGTGGGGGATGCCGCAGATAGCGTTGCCGCGCTGCTGCCCTTGCAGGTCGTTGCGCCCAAATTCCCCGTCATAGAGGCCATTGCGCGTCTGGCCGCAGCGCGCCTGCACAGCACAACCGCCGCGCCCGCGCCGCTGTATTTACGCGAGGCTGACGCCGCCCCGCCACGTGACGCACCGCCCGTCATTCTGCCATGACCCCCGAGGCGCTAGCGGCACTACATAAGGCGGCTTTTACCGACCTTCGGCCTTGGTCGGCGGCGGAATTCAAAGACCTGCTATCCCAATCAGGGATGATTCTATGTGGTGACGCGAAGTCATTTGTGCTTGGGCGGCAAATTGGGGACGAGGCGGAGGTTCTTACACTCGCAACCCACCCCGGCCACCTCCGCAAAGGCTATGCCGCGAGACACCTTGCCACTTTTATCGGGCAGCTTAAGGCAAGCGGAGTAACCCGCGTGTTCCTTGAAGTCGCTGAAAACAATCAGCCAGCTAAAGCCCTATATATAAACAATAATTTTTACGTAGTCGGGCATAGAAAGCAATATTATGCAGGCGCAAACGGCGACAAAATCGGTGCGGATGTGATGGAGCGGCGCCTTGAGGCGTGACCTGATCACACGTCATGCGGGTATACCCGCATTTAATTGACCACTTGGTCAAATTTATAGCGATGAATTGCAAAAACAGGTTGACCCCCGCCGCCTATCAAGGCCTTATCTGTCAATGGACCGACAAAGATCGGCTCGGCTTTTCGGGGGGGAAGGCAAGGTGCACTCCCCTCAACAACCAACGACCTGGGAGACTAACCTTATGACATTTATGCATAAAATGCTTGGTGCGACGGCTGCAATGGCGCTGTCGGCTGGCGCGGCACTCGCTGATCCAGCGATCATTTTTGATCTTGGCGGCAAGTTTGACAAATCCTTTAACGAATCTGCATTCACTGGCGCACAGCGTTGGGCAGAAGAAACTGGCGGCTCCTTTGACGAAGTAGAGCTTCAGTCGGACGCACAGCGCGAGCAGGCGCTTCGCCGCTTTGCAGAGAACGGCAACAACCCGATTGTTATGGCTGGCTTCTCATTCGCGACCGCTTTGGAAGAAATTGCAGGCGAATACCCTGACACCAAGTTCCAGATCATCGACATGGTTGTCGACGCGCCAAACGTGCGTTCGGTTGTTTTCGCTGAGGAGCAAGGCTCCTTCCTCGTTGGCATGGCGGCTGCGATGGCGTCCAAAACCGGCGCTGTTGGCTTCATCGGCGGCATGGACATCCCGTTGATCCGTAACTTCGCATGTGGCTACGCGCAGGGCGCCAAGGCTGCGAATGCAGACATCACTGTTCTGTCCAACATGACTGGCACAACGCCAGCCGCTTGGAACGATCCGGTAAAAGGCTCCGAGCTGACACTGGCGCAGAAATCCCAAGGCGCTGACGTTGTTTACGCAGCCGCTGGCGGCACAGGCGTTGGCGTTCTGCAAACAGCAGCCGACAACGAGATGCTTTCCATCGGCGTTGACAGCAACCAGAACTACCTGCACCCGGGTAAAGTTCTGACATCCATGATGAAGCGTGTTGATAACGCGGTTTATGACGCATTCACCGCTGGTGACGCGCTCGAACCTGGCTTCAACGTCATGGGCCTCAACAACGGTGGCGTTGGCTACGCAATGGACGACAACAACGCAGCCTTGATCACTGCTGACATGAAAGCGGCACTTGACGCTGCTGAAGCATCGATCATTGCGGGCGACATCATGGTCCACAACTACAACTCCGACGAAACATGCCCAGCGCTTGACTTCTAAGTCAAACGACTAAGGCCAATACATGGGGCCGTGCCGATCTTGCGGCGCGGCCCCATAGCATTTTACCCCAAAGCGGTGACCTCAATGACACAAGCCCCAGCCATCGAACTCAAAGGCATCTCCAAGGCCTTCGGCCCCGTGCAAGCCAACAAAGACATCTCGATCCGCGTGATGCCTGGCACAATTCACGGGATTATCGGCGAAAATGGCGCGGGAAAGTCGACGCTCATGTCGATCCTTTACGGGTTCTACAAGGCAGACAAGGGCGAGGTCTATATCGCGGGCGAACTGACGCAAATCCCTGATAGCCAAGCGGCGATTGCTGCGGGTATCGGGATGGTGTTCCAGCACTTCAAACTGGTTGAAAATTTTACCGTGCTTGAAAATGTGGTGCTTGGCGCCGAGGACAGCGGGTTGTTGCGCCCGTCCCTCGCCCGTGCCCGCCGCGAACTCAAGGCGCTGGCAGACGAATACGGGCTGAACGTGGATCCTGACGCGGTGATCGAGGACATCGGCGTTGGCATGCAGCAGCGTGTCGAAATCCTCAAGGCGCTCTACCGCAAGGCTGATATCCTGATCCTCGACGAGCCAACGGGCGTGCTGACCCCTGCCGAAGCGGACCAGCTTTTCCGCATTCTTGAGCGGCTCAAGGCCGAGGGTAAGACGATTATTCTCATCACCCACAAGCTGCGCGAAATCATGGATACGACCGACACCGTCAGCGTGATGCGGCGCGGCGAAATGACCGCAACGGTCAAGACCTCCGAGACAAACCCCGCGAAACTTGCGGAGCTGATGGTCGGGCGCAAGGTGCTTTTGCAGGTCCACAAGGAAGCGGCAAAAGTTGGCGAAACGATCCTTGAGGTCAAAGACCTGAACGTCACCGACGACAAGGGCGTGCATCGCCTCAAGGGGATCAATCTGACCGTGAAGGCGGGCGAAATCCTTGGCATCGCAGGCGTGGCAGGCAACGGACAATCCGAGCTGCTCGAGGTGCTCGGCGGATATGAAAAGGGCACGGGCACGATCACCGTGAACGGCCAGCCGCTTGACCTTACGGGCGCGCAATCCGACGGGCGCTCGCGGCGCGCAAGAGGCATCGCGCACGTGCCCGAAGATCGCCAGCGTGAAGGGCTGATCATGGATTACGCGGCGTGGGAAAACACCGCATTTGGCTACCACCACGATCCGAAATACCAAAAGGGCATCCTGATGGATAACGCCGCCATTAAGGCCGATACTGTCGAAAAGATGGAGCGCTTTGACGTGCGGCCGCCCGACCCGAAACTTGCGGCCAAGAACTTCTCGGGCGGCAACCAGCAAAAAATCGTGCTTGCCCGCGAGATCGAACGCAACCCTGACCTGCTTTTGATCGGGCAGCCGACGCGGGGCGTGGATATCGGCGCGATTGAATTCATTCACCAGCAGATTGTTGCGCTGCGCGATCAGGGCAAGGCGATCCTGCTTGTCTCCGTGGAGCTCGAAGAAATTCTCGCCCTCTCGGACCGTATCGCGGTGATGTTTGATGGCAAAATGATGGGCGAACGCCTGCCAAGTGAAACCGATGAAAAAGAACTCGGCCTGATGATGGCCGGCATGACCAAAGGAGAGGCAGCGTAATGGATATTATGCCTAAATGGGCCGATGTGGTCCTGATCCCGTTGATCTCGCTGATCCTGGCGGCGATCCTATCTGCGCTGGTCATTCTGGCCATTGGTGAAAGCCCGACAAATGCGCTTAAGTTGATGATCGACGGCGCGCTCGGCTCGACTTACGGCTGGGGCTATACGCTCTATTATGCGACCAACTTCATCTTTACGGGGCTTGCGGTTTCCATCGCGTTTCATGCGCGCATGTTCAACATCGGTGGCGAAGGTCAGGCGATGATTGGCGGCCTTGGGGTGGCAGTCGTTTGCCTGTTCATCCCGTGGCCACACTGGTCGCTGGCCCTGATTGGCGGCGCGGTTGCGGCAGGTCTATTCGGGGCGGCATGGGCTGCGATCCCTGCCTATTTGCAGGCCAAGCGCGGCAGCCACATCGTGATCACCACGATCATGTTCAACTTCATTGCCGCCGCCTTGCTCAACTATCTTCTGATTGGTGTGCTCAAGCCCAAAGGGTCAATGGAGCCAGCAACGGGCAAATTCCCCGAGGCAACCCACCTTCCCAACATGCACGAGGTTTTGGGCACTTTCGGGATCGAATTCTCGAAAGCTGCGCCTGCAAACATCAGCTTCTTTGTCGCGGTAGCGGCCTGTGTGGCGGTGTGGGCACTGATCTGGAAAACCAAGCTCGGCTATGAAATCCGCGCCTTCGGTCACTCGGAGTCTGCGGCGAAATACGCTGGGATCAGCCCGACCAAAATCATCATGGTCTCGATGCTCATCTCGGGCGCGCTTGCAGGTATGATGGCCATCAACAACGTGCAAGGCGAGGCCGAACGTCTGGTTCTCAACGCCGTTGAGGGCGCAGGGTTCATCGGCATCGCCGTGGCGCTGATGGGGCGCAGCCACCCGTTTGGCGTTTTCCTCGCCGCAATCCTGTTCGGGTTCCTTTATCAGGGTGGCGCAGAGCTGGCGCTCTGGACTAAAATCCCACGGGAGATGATCGTCGTAATCCAAGCCCTTGTGATCCTGTTCACAGGCGCCCTTGATAACATGGTGCGGATGCCACTGGAGCGGATGTTCCTCGCCGCAAAGCGCCGTAAAAAGGAGGCCGTGTAATGGATCTTCTCACCCTTCTGCAAATGCTCGACAGCACCATGCGCCTTGCGACCCCGCTGCTTTTGGCTTGTCTCGCAGGTCTCTACTCCGAGCGGGCTGGCATCTTTGACATTGGCCTTGAGGGCAAGATGTTGGCAGCGGCCTTCCTCTCTGCCGCCGTGGCCTACTCGACAGGGTCGGCATGGCTTGGCCTCTTGGCGGGGATCGGGGCGTCTCTCGCGCTTTCAGGTATTCACGGACTTGCATCCATCACCTTCCGTGGCAATCAACTGATCTCTGGCGTTGCGATCAACTTTCTGGCAGCGGGCCTTACGGTCGTTGTCGCCCAAAGCTGGTTCGGGCAAGGCGGACGCACGCCGCAACTTGCGGGGGCCGCACGGTTCGAGCCAATCACATTGCCCTTTGCAGAGGCTTTGCGCGACATTCCTGTGCTTGGGCCGATCTATTACGAGCTGATCTCGGGGCACACCGCTCTTGTCTATATCGCGCTCCTGCTCGTGCCTGTGACGTGGTGGGTGCTCTACGCGACACGCTTTGGCTTGCGGATGCGGGCCGTTGGTGAAAACCCAGCCGCCGTTGATACCGCTGGTGTCTCGGTCATTGGCCTGCGCTACGCCGCTGTGCTGATCTGCGGCGTGCTCTGCGGGATCGCAGGGGCGTATCTGGCAACAGCGCTCCAAGCGGGCTTTGTCAAAGACATGAGCGCGGGGCGTGGCTTCATCGCACTTGCCGCACTCATATTTGCCAAATGGCGGCCATGGGCCGTGCTCTACGCTTGCCTCTTGTTCGGCTTCTTGCAAGCGCTCGCATTGCGCCCTGACGTGATCGAAGGCGTGCTCGGGTTCAAGGTCAACGGACAGCTGCTCGACGTGCTGCCCTACATCCTGACCGTGATCATCCTCGCGGGCTTTGTCGGCAAGGCCATCCCGCCACGGGCTGGCGGCGAGCCATACGTCAAAGAGCGCTAAGTCCAATACGGACAGGATTTTAAGTCCAATCAGGCCGGAACTGCCCCAGAGGCAACTATTCCGGCCTGAGGGGTTTGACATAGAAGTCCGAAAAGGTTTTGGTAAATAAAAGCAGCCCAACCTTGCTGCCGGGACAACACATGCAGATTTACCTTCCCATCGCCGAAGTTTCGGTGAACGCCTTCCTATTACTCGGACTGGGCGGCATTGTGGGAATCTTGTCTGGCATGTTCGGTGTTGGAGGCGGCTTCCTGATGACGCCGCTCCTTTTCTTTATCGGTATCCCCCCTGCCGTTGCGGTCGCAACCGAAGCCAACCAGATTGTTGCCTCCTCATTCTCGGGCGTGCTCGCGCACCTCAAACGCAAGACCGTAGACCTGCGCATGGGGGTTGTGCTGCTGATCGGCGGCCTGATCGGCGCGGCGCTAGGTGTGATCGTCTTCAACTACCTGCGCTCGCTTGGGCAAGTCGATCTGCTGGTAAAGCTCTGCTACGTGGTCTTCCTCGGGGTGATCGGCGCGCTGATGTTTATCGAGAGCCTGAATGCCATTCGCAAATCGCGCAAACCGGGCGCAAAGATTACGCGGCGCAAGCACAACTGGATTCACAACCTGCCATTCAAGATGAAGTTTCGGGTTTCGGGACTTTATATCTCTGTCATTCCACCGCTGGTCGTCGGGGTTGCCGTTGGTATTCTGGCCGCGATCATGGGTGTTGGCGGCGGGTTCATCATGGTCCCTGCCATGATCTACCTGCTTGGCATGCCGACCAAAGTTGTCGTTGGCACGTCGCTCTTTCAGATCATCTTTGTGACCGCATTTACCACAATGCTGCACGCGACCACCAACTATACGGTTGATATCGTGCTGGCTGTGCTGCTCCTTGTTGGCGGCGTGATCGGCGCGCAGATCGGCACGCGGATCGGGGTCAAGATGAAAGCCGAGCAACTGCGCATCCTGCTTGCGATCATGGTGCTGGCGGTCTGCTTCAAACTGGGGCTCGATCTATTGATCCAACCCGCAGAACTTTACTCACTTGGCGCGGGGGGACACTGATGTTTCGTTTGCTTGCTCTGCTCACGCTGCTTGGCACACCCGCTGTCGCTCAAGAAGAAATCGTGCTTGGCCTCAGTCAGGACGAGGTGGCAATCACGGCCACGTTCGAAGGGTCCGAAATCCTCGTCTTCGGGGCCGTGCGCCGCGAAGCACCGCTCCCTGATGGGGATCTCGGGGTCATCGTCACCGTCGCGGGGCCAGACATGCCTACAACCGTTTATCGCAAAGAGCGGCGGTTGGGGATTTGGGTCAACGTCGATGATGTCAGAATCGAATCCGCGCCATCGTTTTATGCTGTCGCGACGAGCGGACCGATCAAGGAAATCCTGCGCGCGTCCGAAGACCTGCGGTATCGGATCAGCACCCGTCAGGCGGTGCGCCAAGTCGGCACAAACGTGCTTGATAGCCGCAGCTTTGCACGGGCGTTGATGCGCATTCGCGAGAGCACAAGCCTCTATCAGACACTCGAACAATCGGTCGATCTGTCGCGCGATACGCTCTTTAACACCAGCATCACAATGCCTGCGAACCTGACCGAGGGCGACTATGTCGCGCGGATATTCCTCACGCGGGGCGGCGATGTTGTCGATAGCTACGAAACGACGATCCCTGTGAAAAAGGTCGGGCTAGAGCGATGGCTCTACAACCTCGCACATGAGAACGCGATGCTCTACGGGCTGATGTCACTTGCGATTGCCATTGCATCGGGATGGCTCGCCTCAGCAGCCTTCGGACTTCTGCGCCGCTAAGAGGCGTCAGGCGAGGTTAACTCCAATGCCACAGCAGGCGCGGCCAGATCATCCACAGTCAACGGCGCACTTGGGCGGGCCAAGCGGTTGCGCACAACCCAGCGCAGTTGCGTTTCCGCACGCGTAATCGCGACATAGGCCAACCGTTTCCATAGCGGCTGCCCCGCCTCGACACGCCCCATGCGGGCGGCAATCTCTATATCTGGCGCGAACACCTGCACGGTATCCCATTGACTGCCTTGGGCCTTGTGGATCGTGACCGCAGCACCATGCAAAAACGTCGCCCCCATACGGGCGGCAAACGGGATGAACGGCTCTGCATCACCCTCTTGTTCGATCTTCACGATCGAGGCGGCGCTGACTTGCGGGTCTTCGGCGCCCATCACGTGAAGCCGCGAGAACCCGGGTTTGCGACCTGGGCCGAGGTAGATCACCTGCGCGCCCTTGATCAGCCCGCGGGCCTCCAGATCAAGCCGCTTCTTGCGGTGCTTCATCGGCAACTCGATCCCGTCACAGATCAGCGGCTCTCCTTCGAGCAATTCGTCAATCGGGGCATCAAAGGCGGTGCGAAACGCATGGATCAACTTGATCCTCGTCGCGTTGCGCCAAACCAGAACGGGGCTACGGGCCATCAAATCGGCTTCGACACGCTGGGCCATCACCACACGCTCGTCCGTGGCGGCGGCTTCGGCAATCATCTTTTCAAATGTATAGAAATCCAGCATCGGATCGGCCAAAGCATGCGCAAGATCAAGGATCGGGTTGCCCGCGTCCTGTCGGTGAACGCGGCTGAGCGAGAGCACATGCTCCTTTGGCATTGTCTCAAACACCATACCGCCAGAGGTTTGCACTGGCGGCAACTGGGCAGGGTCACCAAACAGAACAAGGGTCGGGAAAATCTCCTGAAGGTCTTCGAACTGCTTTGCATCCAGCATGGAACTCTCGTCGACAAACCCGATGTCGAGCGGCTCCTCGCGGCGCTTCCATCCTGTGATAAAATCGCTGCCACGCAACCCCGCAGCGGCCAGCGCGGCGGGCACGGACTTATGGTTCTGATAGCTCGAGAACGCGCGATCCAAGGCGACGTCCGTGAGGCCTTCAATCTCGGGGCGCTCGCCCTGCCCCGCCAGCCACTCAGCGACCTTTTCATACTCGGGATCATAAACCGGGGTATATAAAATACGGTGGATCGTCGTTGCAGGCACGCCACGATTGCGTAGCACTGACGCCGCCTTGTTCGTGGGGGCAAGGATAGCAAGCGTGCGGCGGTCCTTGCGCTTTTTGCCCTCCCAATCACCAGAAACCACATCCACGCCAGCCTCTTCGAGCGCCTTATATAGGCGGGCCAATAGCATCGTTTTGCCCGACCCCGCCTTGCCAATTACCGCCAGAACAGACGTGGCATCGGACTGGGGCGGCATCAGCAAACTGTCATCAAGATCAACGCCGGATTGGCGCAACATCGCTGCGACATTATCCCATGCTTCTGCTTGGTCTTCGGAAAATACTATCGGTGCATTGCTCATGGCGCGACACTAACGGGCCGCGCCATGGGGGACCAGTCGTTAAGCGACGCAGCGGCGCGTAATCGCATGCCCAAAAGAGCGCTTGAACCAATACTGGGACATATCCGAAGTCACCCCCGCGCGGCGCAAGACGATAGCGCGATCACGGGCGCGGAACTGCCACAGGCCCACGCTGATCCTGTCACGCCCCTCGCCCATGCTCCCAAGCACCGCAGGGGCCGCGCCGATCATATTGTAGATGCGCACCATACGGGCATCAAAAACGCCAAGCAGATGGGTCAGAGAAAAGGCACGCATCAGCTCACCACCCGCAAGCATGAGCGCCGCTGCGACATGCGATCCCGCCCCCTTTGCAATGCAAAATCGGGTGCACTCCCAGATTTCAGGAGAGCGGATTTCTGTGCCGTCCAAGAGGTCCGCAAAGTGATCATGCACCATCGTGCGCCCCGATGTCGGCAAAAACCGCATCGACCCGCCATGGGTTCCGTCTGGCAATTCCCATATCACATAGAGCGGGTTCATCGCGTCATATTCATCGCGCTCGAACCCGTTGGCGTCTACATGCACCTCCCATTTCAAACGGTCGCGAAACTGGGCAGCGCGATCACGAAACATCGAGTCGCGCAAAAGGGGATAGGCGGCAAGCTGGTGGGCAGTAAGATAACGAAGCAAAATGACGATCCCTTCAGGCTGATATTCAGCCCCAAGGTCTCGGTATTTTCTCTATGTCTGATTAGGCCACCGCGCGGTGGGGTCTAGTTCGCCGCAACACTTGGTTTCGGGTCACGCCCCGGCCATGTGCCCGAGGCCGCGCGGGCAGCGCCGCCAATGATAATCAGCCCCTCGGAAAGGGCGCGCGCGACAGCGTGAGTGGTATTCAACGCGCCCAGCTTAAAGCGCGCGCTTTCGATATAGGCCCGCAAGGTATGCTCCGAGATCGACAACAACTCCGCCACCTGTCCACGGCTATAGCCCATGCCTAGAAACGTCAGGGCATCAACCTCGCGCGGCGAGAGAGCATGGATCGGTTGCGGCGTGCGGCCTTTTTCCAACTCCAATGCCTTTTGGTTCAGGAAATGGGCGATCAGGATCAGGTCGCGCTGGCGGGCCTGCGTAAACGCCGCCCAGCTTTCGTCCTCAGCGGTATGTGACACGGTGAACAGGGCAAACTGGCCATTTGGGCCACGGATCGGGACAGAGAACCCTTGGTTGCCAACACCATGCGCAATCGCATCCTTCTGAAAGGCGCGCGCGGCACGCGAACTCCAGTCAAGGCGCTTCCAGTCAACAGGGTGGAACCGCTGAAAGCAGCCTAAAACAACGGGGTCGGTGCGTAGATATTCCTGATCGACATAATGCTGCACCCAAACGGGGTCATATGTGCCAAATCCGTATTGCTCTCCATCGGCGCTGACCCAGTGGTAGACAACGTGATCGATAGAAAGCGAGTCTCGCAAGGCCTCAATTAGACCTTGAATCTGCTCAAGAGCGTCGGCTTCCCCCAGCTTGGATAAAAATTGGTCGAGTTTCAGCCGCTTCACCTCGCACCGAAATTGGTGCCCTTTCGGTCATCTGCGAAATCTCGGCTTGTGCGACCAGTGCGGTTTCATCCAATTGAACGGCCAAGAGTGGTAGGTCGTTCTTTTGCGCAAAGGACTTCAAGTCAGCGAGGACGTCGATGATCCAGTCATTTCCCATTATTAACCTCCTACGGTATCGTTAACGAAGCGTTAACAACCTATGGTAGCATTGGATAGTTTAATAAAAAAACCCCCTCCTTTGCCCTCCCCATATATAGCGGGGGCGCGATTCTTAAGTCATTGGAACAAAACAGGGCGAGAAAAAAGAAAAGCGTCAGCACTTTCATGCCAACGCTTCACCCAACCGGAGGGTTATCCGACTATCCTTGGGATTCGACGACTGTGTCTTCGAAGGTGCGCAGACCCGTTTTCGGGCTTTGAACCAGCACCGCCATATTGCCCGGCTTATGTTCATTCTTGCGCATTTTTGTATGAGCCGCAGGGATATCCGCCCATGTGAACACCTCCGACATGCAGGGATCCAAACGGCGCTCGACCATCAACTTATTGGCAGACGACGCTTGCTTGAGGTTGGCAAAGTGGCTGCCTTGCAAACGCTTTTGATGCATCCACATGTAGCGCACGTCAAACGTCAGGTTATACCCCGTTGTGCCCGCGCAAATGAC
>CAKZNT010000073.1 GCA_937132065.1 uncultured Loktanella sp. | reverse complement strand
AGTGGTCGAATGCACCGGTCTTGAAAACCGACGAGGGTGAAAGTCCTCCCAGGGTTCGAATCCCTGAGCCTCCGCCACACACATCACCTAAGCCATTGTTTTTAATATAAAGTATGCGACTTAGGTGTTTTTGACCCCCCATTTGATCCCCCACGCCGTTCTGGAACCCGTTAGACTTTAGCGACCCTTATTGGTTTCAAAGGGACGTTTTTGATTTGAACTTTGGCACGGTATTGTAGCCGCGTTCTGGATCGTTTGCGCCGTGTTCAACGATTAGCGCCATTTCTTTTTGTCCAACTTCAAATTTGTCGTTTCCTTCGAATAGGATTTCGCGGCGAATTGTGAAGTCTTGCAATTCCTCTTTCGTGAAATCGGCTTCAACACGGGTATAGTTCCAGCTACCAAAATATCGGATCGTGTGACCGTCTTTGCCAATATCTTTGCCAATATAGATTTTTTCATTCGGGAAAGTGATTTTGTAAACAACGTAGCTAAATTTGCGGGTCATGCTGGTGTGAACTTTCACGATTAATGAGTGCAGGTAGGCAACAAAGATACTATCCGACTTTAGACATCAAGGTTGGAGCCTAGTAATGATAACAAGTTTGCAACCGCTTCAGCGTAAACTTAAGATGCTAAAAAGAATTTTGTTAAGGAAATTATTATGGCAACGGGCCGCTCGCTTAAGCTTTATCTTGTTGACGGTTCGGCTTCGGGCATCGTGACTGTTGAGATTGGAAATTGGAGCGGACACATCCTGTTTTCGCCTCGAACTCGAATTGAAACGGCTTTGGCTCGCGCTGAAGTTTCTCGCACTGGCGTATACATTTTGATTGGTCCCGATGAAGAGGATCAGGGCGTGCAAAGGATTTACGTCGGTGAAGCTGACGAACTCAAAAGCCGAATTGTAAGCCACAATAAGGAAAAGGACTTTTGGGATCGCTTTGTTTCGGTAAGCAGCAAAGACATGAACCTGACAAAAGCGCACGTGAAGTATTTGGAGGGAAGGCTTCTCGATTTCGCACACGAGTCTGGCAAAACAACAGTGGATAACAAGACTAACCCAAACTTTGATAAACTACCTGAAGCTGACATTTCAGATATGGAAAGTTTTCTCGAAGAGATAAGACTGGCATTGCCTGTGCTTGGGGTTGATTTTTTCCCCACTCGAAAAGTGTCACCAAAGCAATCCAAACTGCCACTGAGTTTTGAACCTGTTGCTGATGGGGAAGTTTACTTTGTTTTGAAAAACACAAAAGCGGGCATCGACGCTAGGGCAATTGAAATCGACGGACAGTTTGTTGTGCTGGAAGGAGGTTTCGGCAGTTTGAAAGAGCGCTCTTCTTTCCTGTCATCAGGCATCAAGAATGTAAGGGATCGACTGTTACTGAGTGGAGTTGCCGAGAGGATCAACAACGATAATTTTGTCTTAAGAAAAGACGCTGAATTTAAAAGTCCGAGTGGTGCGGCTGTTTTCTTATACGGCACGTCCCGCAATGGTCGAACAGATTGGTTGGTCGAAGGCAAGGGTGTGACCTATGCGGAGTGGAAGGATCAGGAAATCGCTGAGGCTATCGGGAATACCTGAGAACTATTTCCCATCATTAGGGAAAATTCCCTGCTTTGAAGGTATTTGTTTCACTGCATTAAGTGAAAAAGCGACGGGTGCAAAAATGCAATCCCGCCGCCCCTAGCTGCTAATCCTGCTATTTCTGCTAATCGGTTAGCTTTACTGTTTCACGATCCTGTAAGCCTCCTTCCTAACTATCCCGCGAACTTCGGTATTATCATCTAACCGCACAAGCCAACCCGCTTCGACAAGCGTGCCAATAGCCTTCAAAGCGGTTGGCCTTTCACGCAATGCAGTGATTGGTGCGCGTTGCAGAATGTCGCTTGGTAGCACGATCTGATCAGGCCATGTCTCCAAAAGCCAAACCCGCAACTTTTCTGCCTTGTCGGTTTCCGCTGACAAGTTGGACGCGCCATGCAATCGCAGGGCTTCGCCAAGGTAGAATTCGGCAAGGTCTACGGCGTGCGACATTGTCGCCGCGCTTACTTCTTTGGCTTCAAGGTCTGCCCAAAGCGTTAAAACTGCTGCAATTCGTGCCGCTTGTTCCGCTGCTTTGGATGCATACCCCGTGACGGGGGCGTAAATCCCGCCGATCTGCATTGCGACTTCGACTTTGTCCGAGAACTGCACCAACACTTCGCGGGCTTGCGGTGCCAAGGCTAACAAACGCGGTTTTAAAGCGCGTGTTTTTTCGTCCATCGGCAAGGCCGTTTCCAAAATGACCTTTAGTTGATCCGAGAACGCGCCCAGAGCCTTTTTATCAGTGCGAGTATTGGCATTTAGTCTTGTGCCAATCGTGCTAGGCGGTTCACAGATCAAGAACCGTGGCAAAAAGCCTGTCTCCGCCGTTAACGGGTCTGCCATGAATTCGCGCACAACAGGCGGTTGCGCCATTAAATGGATCGACAGTCTGCGCCCATAAAGAACCAACGAACCTTCGCCCGCCCGCGTCCGTTGGATCGGGTTGCCCTGCCAAAGGTCGTTGAATGCCGCTAGGGTTTTGGTGCGGTTTTCACGTCCCATAGCGTGACCCGCCAAGAACTGCCCGCCTTCGTCCGAGAATAGGCCAAGAGTTGGCTGGCCCTCAGCGAATTTACGGATCAAACCTTCATAAGTTGGCTCTGATACCGTCCGGTCCATCGAAGGGGGCGGCGTCGGCTCTGGGCCTAATGCGTCCAGATCAGCTTTTGCCGCTATTGCCTTTTCTTTGTCCTTCATTTTTGCGCTGGTCAGAATTGTTTTGCGCTGTCCGTCCCAAATGGCATGGGCGTTTCGGGCCAATTCCATTTCCACGCGCTGGGCATTTGAATGTTCTTGCTCAAACTTGCGCACGGCTTCCATGAAAGGGCCATCGCAACTTGATTTGCGTTCCCCTGAAAGTGCGAGTGTCATACAGTAAAGGTTTATCGGTCTCACACCGCCAAGCGTTTCAACATTGGCGAAGCCCTGAACGGCTAAGGCTGCCACGGACAAAGCAGATTGCGCAGGGATTGCTATATTGGCTTGGGTCTGCCCTTGCACGGCCTCTACAGCTGGCCTGAGTTGTCCAAGCGCATGAACGGGGTAAGCTGCCCCCGCTGGCGTTGTCCGCACTAAGGGTTGCGGGCCTTCGGTGTTAAATGGTGTTGGGTTAAATGCGTTCACAGGGAGCCGCCTTTCATCAATATATCGTTCCAGTCTTGGCCTTCGGGTGCGGGTGCTAGGGATACGTCCCAGCCCAGCGCGTTTGCCCTTTGTGCCAGTGATTGCGCTGCCTTTAGTCCTGCGCCGTTGTCATCGCTGTCGCTTGCGATGATTAGCCTTTGCGGTAAGGCGGGAAGTGACAGCGACTTGATCCCCGATGTGGACAGCGCCGCCCAGATCGTCGCGGGGCCATTGTGCAAGCCACTGGCAAGCGAGAGGGCGGTTTCGATTCCCTCTGCGACCACAAGCGGGCCTTCACACCGTGCGACCACTACTGCGCCGCCTTTGCACGATCCTAGCATCGACTTGCTAGGCGTGACGCTTGCCTTTGCCCCTTCGGTTGTGAGGTAGGTGCGATGCATTGCCGTGCCGATGTTGCCCGACACCTTCCCAATCATCGCGGGCAGGTTTTGCCCTGTGGCGTGCCAGCACGACGGATTAAACCGAAGTCTATCGGGCAGGTCGCAAGTGATCCCGCGATTGCGTAGATAGGTTTCAGCCAAAGTGCCTTTGATCGGTTGGCTTGCATCCCAAACTCTACTCGCCTGTTGCCAGCGCCGTTCCTGCATCGCCTGTTCTTGCTTTCGCCGCCTTTGGGCTTCGGCGGGATCGGGTGGCGTGAAGTTGCTTTGCCCTTCGATCAGCCCTTTTGCTTTCAAGGCTTCGATGATGTCGCGAAAGTCGCAGGTTGAGTGACAATGCGCCAACAACTGCCCGTCACGCCCGTCTGACAGGCTTAGG
Organism: uncultured Loktanella sp.; assembly: GCA_937132065.1. Classification (GTDB taxonomy): domain Bacteria; phylum Pseudomonadota; class Alphaproteobacteria; order Rhodobacterales; family Rhodobacteraceae; genus Yoonia. The sequence continues at coordinate 34,438 of CAKZNT010000073.1, read as the reverse complement.
GCGGGGGTTTTGGTGTTGTGGTGTGCAGGGCAATAGGCAAGGCCATAGCTGCCATGCCAGCGCCCGCCTAGCGCCTGTGTGAGGGCTTGTGCGTTACTCATAGCAAAGCCCCCCCCCCGATTTCAGGGCAATGGGCATTTGACGCCCTGCACTGTGCCGTGATAATGAGTTCTTAGACGCCAGTTCGCATTGGCAAGAATTCTGAACCGTTTCCTGCGCCAACAGGGAGCGGTTCGTTTCGTTTATGCACATCATTTTAAACCTCATTTCGAAGTTTGAGTCTGTCGAGCCAGTTTGTGATGTCACGTTCATGCCACCCGACAGCGCGGGTGCTGATTTTGACAGCTTGGGGGAACGTCCCCTTTGCCATGCCTGCATAAATGCTGGATCGTGAAAGCCCTGTGCGGAATTGCACCTCTGGGCGTCTTAGGATTGCGTTTGTCATCGTTGTGCCTTTCTTGGCTGTTGCGATGACAGACCTAGTAGACACAAAAAATGGGATCGAAAAAGTGTGAGTTAGGGTTTCTCTAACTTTCCATACGCGGGCCAATCTGATGCATAATAAATTTTCCTCACTGCATCGCCCTTTATCTGCCTACCCCCCAAAGCTTCACCCGATACATATGCGACCGCGTCACAAGCATTGATCGAAGATTGCACATCATAACCCTTATATATGGGCACGCCTTGATCATGCAAAAACTGAACGGTGTCAGCGATAGCCCTATTTATAATTGCTGAAGCCAAAATTTGACGTTTGCGAGTTTTGGGTTTTCCAATTTCTTTCGTTGCTACCAGCCCCACCCAACGCGACAACAAAGGGTGCAAAATAAAGGTTGTTTCACCACTATAAGGCATCGGTTCCCCGCCCAGCGCATGGCCGCAAAACACCTTTAAGCGTTCAAAGTAGTTTGGGTCTTCGTATGCGCGAAAGATCATTTCTTGCGCAGCGTCTAATCCAATTTCGATAGTGCCGCCTTCGGGTTTGTCGCCTCTGGCGAGCGTAATCAGGTTTATCATTGCCGTTGCGTTCTCCCAAACGTCAGGTTCAGGCGAACGTCGCTTTGCATCATAAAGGAAATGCGATGCAAAGGCAGTTTCACACAAGAAATCCCAAGGCGGTTTGCCATTGTAGGTTTTCAAAACAGCCAGTTTTTCGTGAAAGATTTTGGCACGTCTTTCGAGTTCTACATCGGCGGGATGCCTGCCGCCGTCATCACTGTTTTCAGTCATACCGCCTCTTTTGCAACATACGCCGCCCAAGCGTCCATCATTTCAGCCCGTTTGTCGATGTAATCGGAACGTGCATAAGCCGCCTCTGCCTTGTCTTTGATGCCATGCGCCAAAGCCGCTTCGCAGATTTCGCGGGGATAGTTGCCTTGCTCTTGTGTCCATGTCCTGAACGATGTGCGGAACCCGTGAACGTCCGCATCAAAGCCCAAGGCTTTGACCAGCTTCGACAGCGTCATGTCTGACAGCGGTTTGTCTTTGCTCGTGCCTTGAAAGATCAGATTGCCACCGTCCGAGATTGCCTTGGCTTCATGCAAGATTTCAACTGCACGCGCGGGTAGGGGAACGCTGTGTTCCTTGTCCATTTTCATGCGCTGGGCGGGGATCGTCCAAGTGACGCGATTAGCAGGATTAGCAGGATTAGCAGCACCACCCTTGCCAAAGTCAATTTCGTCCCAAGTTGCACCGCGCACTTCGCCAGATCGTGCCGCTGTCAGGATCAAGAATTCCAAAGCCTGTTTTGTGGACATACCTGCCCCTGATCCTTTCACCACCTGAATGCAGGTGTTCACTTGATCGTAAGGCAGGGACTTGCGGTGCTGAACTTTGGCTTTTTGCTTTGGCATTGCTGATTTGATGTTTGCGGCTGGGTTGTCCTGTCGCATGCCTTGGGCAATCGCCCATTTCATCACAGTGCTAATGCGCTGCATGACGCGTCGTGCAGTTTCCTCTTTCGTGTTCCAGATCGGCAAAAGGGCGTCCATCACGTCGCGGTTCGAGATTTCACTCACTTTGAAATTCCCTAGCGCGGGAAATGTGTAGGTTTCCAGCGTGCTAATGAATTGCGCTGCATGTTTGGCGTTTTTCCACGATTGCAGGTTGATTGCGTGAACCCTTCGGGCGGCTTGCTCAAAGGTCAAAACCGCTTGGGCTTCGCGCTTGGCCCTAAGGGGATCGCCGCCAGAACGTGCCAACTTCATGTTTTCAAGGGCCGCGTCGCGTGCCTCTGCCAATGTCACAAGCCTTGCACTGCCCAATCCCATTTCAGTGCGCTTGCCGCGAATTGTGACACGTTGAACCCACTGCTTCGCACCGCTGGCCTTCACAACCAATGTCAGACCGTTGCCGTCACGATACTTGCCGGCGGTCTTAACGGACTTCACGAATGCGGCTGTCAGTGCCTTTGCAGGTGTTCGAATTCCAGTCTGTTGCAAGTTTTGATCCCCCATTTGATCCCCCACTATAAGCGGGAATTGACGGGAACTCAATGGTATTGATAGGCGAAGGTTTCTTGTATATTTCTGATAAATAAAGGCTTTTTAGGGTGTCTTGGGAATGTTCTGGATTTCACTATGGCGGACTGAGCCTCCGCCATCACCATATTTCGGATAACTGGCATTTTATCGTTTGATGTCAGGCCGTATTCGAGCGGTTGCCATTGTGGACTCCTCTTCTTGCGTCGCTATGAGCCGGTCCACGATATTTTCCCCCTGCCAAAGCACAACTTTGGCGAGAAATTCGCACCCCCATATGTTGTGATTGCGTCTGGATCGTGTATCGTTTGACCCAACGAAATACGGCTGGCGTGATGGTTTGTTGTGCTTTTCGTGGGTAATCGAAGCTTGTTTTTTTGCGAGTGTTTGGAGTTGAAGTTGAAAAAATTGTCTATCCTGCGTTTTTGCGCCGTTCTCCTCACGCTTTTAGTTTCTACTTTTAGTGCCTCCGCCCAAGAGCAAAGCGGTAATTGGTCCGCATCCGGGATTTATGACTACGCCAATGGAACCCGCATTGATGTGACGGGCACATACTCGGACGGGCGATTTAACTCGGGTGTGTCTGACTGGGTTCCGTCTTCGCTTGCGGGTGACCGTTCGTTACAGAGAACGCATCCGTTCGGTAGCTGCGAAACATTTTCGTTCACGCAGGGCGGCCAGCCGAAACCGCAGGTAAACCCGACCATTCACTTGGATCGTGTCGGTGGGGCCAGCGGGCGAACCGCGAACTCTGCATTAGTCACCTTAAGCGGCACAGATCCTGTTTCGGGCGCCGCGTTGACGTGGACCGAGTTGGCTGGAACCAGCGACTTTTTAACAACAGCAACAACGGCACAGGATGGCGATGCGGGTAGTCGCAATTCCAACAATTACTCATCAGAGTCAGGGGCAGGTTCCCGAGACTCCACGGCCGCAGGCTCGCTGCGCATCAATGGTTTTGTGACATCATTTCAACTATGTTACCCGAATGTGGGCCCGTTCACCAACATCGGTGACGGGATCGAGTATATTTTGTTCTCGGACCCCGCTAACCCCGCGCTGGACATTCAGAAGTCTACGTCAGACGTCCCTCAAATTGTCGGCGACACGCTTGACTATAGTTTTGTGGTGACCAACACGGGCAATGCTTTTGCAAGCTCCGTTGTCGTGACTGATCCACGCTGCGCCAGTGGTCCGACCTATATTTCGGGTGATTCAAACAACGACAGCAATCTCGATCTGAGCGAAACTTGGACCTACACCTGCACGTCAAACCCGCTCACGCAGCCAGAACTCACAAGCGGCACGATTACGAATACTGCGACAGTTGGCTGGAGCGATCCAGTTGGCAATCCGATGGGCACGGATAGCGACACCCTGAATACACCCGTCGTGCCCAATGTGATTGCGGCCGACAATGATAACCTCGGCTCCGTAAACGGGCTCGCAGGTGGGACGACAACACTTGAGATTTTCACCGGCGATACGCTTGATAGCGCGCAGATTGGCGCAGGCGACGTGCAAATGACCGTTGTGTCCAGCCCCACACCAGCTGCCGGTAGCGTGACCTTGAACCCCGATGGCACAGTCACCGTTGGCCCGAACACTACTGACGGCACATATACGTTTACGTATCAAATTTGCGAGACGCTGAACGCGACAAATTGTGCAACGGCGACTGCAACTGTCGTTGTGTTGAACCAGCCGCACCTGACCTTTGACAAGCAGGCATCAACCACTGATTTCACGGCGGTTGGCGACGAGATCGACTACGCGTTTTTGGTAAATAACGATGGGAATGTGCCGCTAACGAATGTTGCCGTAACCGATACGACACTCGGCTTTTCCTGCACGATCCCGACACTTGCCGTAGGTGTGACAGACAACACAACCTGCGTCACGACAAAGGTGATTACGCAGGCCGAGATTGATGCGGGCACATTTGTTAACACGGCATCTGCGACGGCTGACGGTGGAGCAACGGGCACTGACACCGAAACCGCAACAGGACCGACCCGCGCGCCTGCGTTCACCTTCCTCAAGTCGAGTGCGGATACCTTTGGTGCAGTTGGTGATGTCGTTAACTTTAGCTTCTCGGTCACAAATACTGGCAACGTGACGCTCACTGGGATTGCCGTTACCGATGGGTTCTTCTCCCCCGCGCTCAATTGCACGATCGGGTCACTTGTGCCGAATGCAACCGATAGCACGACCTGCACGGCGAGCTACACTGTTGATCAGGATGATCTCGACAAGGGCGAGATCACAAACACCGCGACAACATCGGCAAGTAGCGCACAAGGTTCGCTGACGCCAATCGACTCTACCGCAATCATCGCGGCCGAGCCTGAAGTCGCATCGTTAACCATCGAAAAGGTGGAAGCAGACGCAAACGGCGCATTTGGAGACGTGACCACATCCGAAGGCTACGACTTTACAATCACCAATACAGGCCTCGTGACGCTCACCAACATTGCCATCGATGATCCGCTGACTGGGCTGTCGTGCACCGTGGCCGACCTTGCGCCCTCTGCAAGCACTAATACATGTGACGGTGGCCCTGCCTTCGCAAGCGCCTACACCATCCAGCAATCCGATGTTGATCGCGGGTCTTTAACGAATGTTGTGACCGTGACGGCGGCGACGACCCAAGGCACATTGCTCGAGGAAACCGATGAACTCGTCTTGCCTGGGCCGCAACAAGCCCCCGCCTTGACGCTCGTGAAATCTTCCACAGCAGGGGCAGGGTTCTCTACCGTGGGCGAAAGCCTGACGTATGAATATATTGTCACAAACAGTGGTAATATCACGCTGACCGAAGCGATCACCATCGATGATGACCGTGTGACCGTGAGCTGCCCAAGCCTGCCCGCTACAGGCCTCGCACCGAACGATTCAATCACCTGCACGGCGACAGATACCGTTGACCAATCTGATCTGGACGCAGGCGAAGTCGAAAACAACGCAACTGCAAAAATCCAGCAAACCGTGGTTCCAAGTCCGCTTTACCCAACCGGTAATGCCGTCGTGGAATCCAACGAGGAAACCGTCACAGTCACGGGAACCCAAACACCATCGTTGTCGATTACGAAGTTGGTTCAGTCTGGGTCTTTGTCGACGTACGGGGCTTTGAGCGATGAGATTGTGTTTGAGTTTACGGTAACGAACACGGGGAATGTGACGACGACGGGTCAGATTGTTGTTGATGACAGTGTTCTTGGGGAGAGTGTTGATTGTGGTCCTGTTGCGGGCGGGATTGCGCCTGGCGGGACGGCGGTTTGTGCGGTGACGTGGTCGCCTGCGCAGGGTGACATTGACGCGGGCTCGTTTACCAATAGCGCGACGGCGTCGATGCCTTACGCGGGCGGGACGGTCGGGACGGATCCTTTGGCGCCAGCCGAGGTGACGGTTTACGCGGTGCAGCAGCCCGAGATGACGGTTGAGAAGACGTATCGTGACGGGTCGCTTGCGAACTTCGCGGTTGGCGAGACGGCGACGTATGACTACGCGGTGACGAACACGGGGAACCAGACGCTTGTTGGTCCGATTACGATTGAGGACAACCTGATCAGCGCGGTTGATTGTGCGAGCTTTACGGGTGATCTGGCGCCTGGCGGGACGATGTCTTGTGTCGGGATGTATACGGTTGGCGTGACGGATGTGCAGCTCGGGTCTGCGGTGAACGTGGCCAAGGGTGTGAGCCCGACGGTCGAGAGCGAGACGACGTCCGAGATTATCCCTGCGGGTGGCGTGCCTGCGCTGACGATCACGAAGGTTGCGGATGTTGCGACGTTTAGTGCTGCGGGTGACAAGATTGTTTACACCTATGATGTGACGAACACATCAACGGGGTCGCCTGCGCCGGGGTTTGCGAACCCGATTTACATTGTTGACGACAAGTTTGCGACGCCGATTGCGTGTTGGGCGACGAGCGGGGCTGACCCTGATGTGCAGCCTGGCGAGACGGTGAGCTGTACGGCTGAATATACGGTGACGCAGGCGGATATGGATGCGGTGCGCACGGATGGATCGGGTGCGACGGTGTCTTCGTTTGTGAAGAACACAGCGAACGGCAAGACGGAGTTCTTGGGCGTTGACGAGAACGGGGTGCCTGCGACGGACCCTGTTGATGTTGTGTCTGCGCCGGTGACGGTGCGTGTTGACGGCGCGCAAGATGCGTCGTTGAGCTTGGTGAAATCGGCGTCTGGTCCGCATGATCCTGCGGTTGTTGGTGACACGGTGACGTTTGAAATTACGGTGACGAATGACGGAGAGCAGACGGTGTCGGGGATTGTTGTGAGCGATCCGATGTTGTCTGGTTTGTCGTGTGAGGTTGGCGGTGCTGCGGCGCCTGCGAATGTTGTTCTTGCGCCTGGTGGCGTTGTGATTTGCGAAGGCACATATGATGTTGCGCAGTCTGATGTTGACGCGCAAGTGCTTGAGAACACGGCCTCTGTTGCGGGGTCTGATCCTGCGGGCGGTCCTGTGACGGCGACGGGGAGCACGACGTATGACGTTGATCCGATCGCGGCGGATGTTGCGGTGACGAAATCGCTTGCGAGCGGGACGCCATCTGCGGCTTATGCGACGGTTGGTCAGAACGTGACGTATTTGATTGCGGTCGAGAACACAGGGAATGTGACGCTTGCGTCGAGTGTTGTGACGGACATCCTGTTCCCGGGCCAGAGCTGCGAGATCACGGATCTGGCGCCTGGTGTGACGGATGACAGCAGCTGTGCGTTTACCTATGTAGTGCAGCAGTCCGACATTGATGCGGGATCGATTGACAACAGCGTGACGGTTGTTGCGCAGCCTGCGACGCCGGGGTCTGCGCCGGTTGACGACAGTGATACGCTTGAGGTGTTCGGACCAGTGCGCGCGCCTTCGGTTGGTGTCGAGAAGACGGCAAGTGTTGCCGGGTTCACCGCGCCTGATGTTGCGATCACCTATACATATGTTGTGACGAACACGGGGAACATCACGCTGACGGCTGCGCCTGTGGTTGTTGACGACAAGATTGTTGCGCCTAATGCGGTGAGCTGTGCGGCTATGCCTGCGGGTGGATTGGCGCCAAACGGGACGCTGACCTGTAGCGCGGTTTATACGACGACGCAGGATGACGTTGATGCGGGATCGGTGACGAATACGGTTGATGTGTCTGTGGCCAATCCTTTGGGTGGTGCGCCTTTGACGGCGACGGATGACCTGACGATTGCGGCGACGCGGGCGCCCGAGCTGACGGTAAGCAAGGTTGCGGATGACGTGAGTGACGTGGTTGCGGGTCAGACGGTGACCTATACTTATGTTGTGACGAACGCGGGCAATACGCGCTTGACGGATGTGACGCTAAGCGATGCGCATAGGCATGCGGGCGGCACGACGGGTCTGGTGATTGCCAATAACGTGATTGCGGTTCTTGAGCCGGGTGCACAAGAGACGCGGAGCGCAAGTTATGTCGTGACGCAGGCGGATATTGATGCGGGCGTTGACCTGACGAACACGGTGACGGCGACGGGCACGCCGCCGGCAGGGGCGGCGACGCCCGTGCCTGCGACAGCGGATGAAGTTGTGAGTGTTGCGGCCGAGGCGCCCGCACTCGAGACGGTGAAACTTGCCGCGGCGCTTGGTGCGAACCCGGGCGTTGGGACGTCGGTTGATTTTACGGTGAGCGTTGAGAACACCGGGAATGTGACACTGTCTGATGTGACGCTTGTTGATACGCTCAAGCGTGTTGATAACACGGCCATCAGCCCGAACCCTGTTGCGGTTTATGACAGTGGTGACGCGGGTCTTGCGGGTCAGTTGGATGTTGGGGAGACCTGGACATATCTTGTGAGCCATGTGCTGACGCAGGCTGATATCGACGCGGGCGGGATCGTCAACTCTGTGCGTGCGACGGGGACATCTCCGGGTGACACGGATGTGTCTGATCTGTCCAATAACAGCGCGGGCGCGGGGTCTGCGCCAACGGTTGTGCTGATTGCGGCGGATCCGTCGCTTGAGACAAGCAAGCGGATCACGGATGGTCCTGTGACGGTTGGATCGACGGTGCGCTTCGAGATTGATGTCGAGAACACAGGCAACGTGAGCCTGTCGGATCTGACGGTGAGCGATGAGGGTCTCAAGCGGGCGGATGGAACCGCGCTGACGTTGAGCGGGGGGCCGGGCTTCTTGCGCGCGACCCTTGGATCGTCTGCGGGTGATTTGCAGGTCGGGGAGGTTGCGACCTACCGTGCGAGCTATGTGCTGACACAAGCGGATATCGACGCGGGCGGCATCGAAAACAGCGCGCGCGCGACAGGCACACCCCCCACAGGCACACCCGTCACCGACGCCACAAACACACCCGTAACCCTCACAATCGCACCAGCGCCTTCTATCGCATTGGTGAAGTCGCTGACGGCTGGCGGGCCTACCTTTAACGCTGTTGGGAACGTCTTGACCTATGGCTTTGTTGTCACGAATACGGGCAATGTGACGATCACGGAGCAGGTCGGGATTTCCGACCCGTTGATTACCGATGCTGGCGGCACGATCATCTGCGCAGCACCGCCACTTGCACCAAACGCGACGCTTTCTTGCGAAGGCCAATACACAGTCACGCAAGCGGACATCGATGCAGGCAAGGTGGACAACGTGGCTCAAGCAAATGCTGGTTCAGTCTCGAGTGCTCAGGCGACTGAGACAGTTCCTGCTTTGCAACGGCCTGCTTTGGCAACTGTCAAAACGGGGGCGACGATCACTGTAGATGGGACTGTCTATACTGACCTGCGGTCGGAATACTTCGTGACCAACGCGGTTGTGGGCTACACCTATGTGGTGACCAACACTGGCAACCTGACCCTGACAGACCCGATCACTGTTGCTGACAACCGGATCGCGAATGTGAACTGTCCGGCTTTGCCTGCGGCTGGCTTGCTACCAACGCAAAGCATTACCTGCACGGCTGATTATACGGTCACTGAAACTGATGTTCGGTTGACGTCCGTCACCAATGCAGCACGTGCAACATCTGGTAGCGTAAGCGCCCCGATTGTGACGGAGACAGTTCCCGCGGACGGCGAGCCATTGCTGTCGATTGAAAAGACCTTGAGCCGCGCAACGCGTGCAGATGGCACACCAATCGCAGGGGATACCTTCGATACTGTTGGCGATTTGCTGGTCTATGAATTCACAGTGACCAATGACGGCACAATCTCGTTTGTGAATGACGTCGTTGTCGAGGACGCAAGGTTAGCATCCCCGTTGGTCTGCTTTACAAGCACCAGCGCCGATCCAGGATTGCGCCCGACCGAGAGCGTGACATGCGAGGGGACATATGCGGTTACGCAAGAAGACCTCGACGCGGGTGAGGTCTTTAACGAGGCCTACGCGCAGACACACTTCGGGGCTGATGATACGCCAGTGATCTCTGATCCGGACACGGTGACCACGCCATCCAATGCGCTGCCTGCGTTGAACATCGTAAAGTCGGCGCAGACATTGCCGATCACGGGGGTCGGACAGGTGTTGACCTATACGCTGACGCTCAGCAATGACGGTAACCAAACGCTGACAAACGTGCGTGCGACCGATCCGCTCATTCCAACGATGAGCTGCGCTATTCCAGTGCTTGCCACTGGCGCAGTTGAAACCTGTTCTGGCACATACACTGTCAAGCAGGCTGATATTGACGCAGGCGAGTTGGTGAATACAGCGGCTGCGAGGGGGCTGACGCCAAACGGGACCGCTGTTGGGAGCGAAACAGAGCTTGTTCTTGACGTGCCCGCAGCCGCGCCAGCACTTGTGATGACAAAGGTTGGCAATCCGCAGCCATTCGGGCCAGTTGGCTCTGCTGTGACCTATGTGTTCACCTTGGAAAACACTGGCAACGTTACGCTGTTTGATCTGGATATTACCGATGAAATTGCGGATCCGACATTTACCTGCCGTGTGCCGCGCCTCGATGTCGGGGCGGTTTCGGACGAATGTGCGTTGTCATATGTGGTGACACAAGCGGATGTCGACGCTGGCGAAATCGTCAATGTTGCGGCTGTTATCGGGCGTGATCCGTTCAACCCGATCGAAGAAGTCACGGCACGCTCGGTAATCCCGAGCCAGCCAGCGATGCCATCACTTGAGGCAACGAAAATCGCTAACGTCCAGGGAACTGTCGTCGGAAGCCGGGTCTTGTTTGACCTCTATGTCGAGAACACAGGTGATGTCTCGCTCGATATCACGGGGATCACTGACACAATGAGCCTGCGCAACCAGACGGCCACGGCGCTGACATCCGATTTCACCTACGTAAGTGGCGATAGCGATGCTGACGGGCAACTGGATGTTACGGAAACCTGGCTCTATCAGGGCTTCAAGACGATTGATCAGGCCGACATAGATGCGGGCGGGTTCAATAACACGGTTTCCGTGCGCGCCACTGATCCATTTAGAACACCAGTGACGGATCAATCCGATGACGGCAATGACACTGACGGAAACACAACAAGCGACGAAACCGAAGTGCCGCTTGTTGCGGGGCCAGCGCTTAATGTTGTCAAAACGATCCTGACAGGTGGGGCTGTTGCAGGGGATGTCGTGACATTCCAGATTGCAGCGACAAACATCGGGAATGTAACACTGACCGATCTTGTGATCGCAGACGAAATGCGGCGGGCTGACGGAACAGACGTCACCGCAGACATCACGAGCATCACGCAGACGTCACCAGTTGGCGGGGCGACAGAAATGTTGCCAAACGACATCTGGACTTGGACCGTAAGCTATACATTGGCGCAAGCTGATGTGGATGCGGGTGGCCTGATCAACACGGCAACTGCAACGGGCACACCGCCAAGCGGGCGCAATGTCACGGACAGGTCCGACAACGGTATCGACAACGACGGAAACACGGTTGATGACGAGACGGTGCTGGCCATTACAGCCAGCCCTGATTTTGAAGTTGTGAAAACCGTGCAGCCGCGCGCAGATGCGAGCACGCCCGTGCTTGCGGGCGAAGTGGTCACCTTTGAAATCGCCGTCAACAACAACGGGAACGTCACGCTGACTGACTTGGTGCTCGACGACACGATGACTAACGCAGATGGAACTGTGCTGACACCTGACAGCATCACCCTGACGCAAGGGGCATCTGATACAGAAGTCATGGTGGGTGAAACACTGGTATTTACCGTGGCTTATACCTTGACCCAAGACGACATCGACACAGGCGGGATTGCAAACACCGCGACCGCAAGTGTTGTTGCGCCATCGGGCGTTCCGCTTGTGGGTGTGTCCGATGACGGCGACGACACTGACGGGAATACCTTGGATGATCCAACCGAGTTCCCGATCGAGCAATTCTCGGCCATGGAAATCAGCAAAGAGGCCGACGTGCCAGTGCGGATCGGAACCGACCTCTTTGAAGTCGTGTTTACAATCACGGTTCAGAATACTGGCAACGTCAGCCAGCGCGATCTGGTGATCCTCGATGATCTCGCACCGTTCGTGCAACCGGCAAGGCTTTCGGGTTCACAAACAGTGATCGCGAGCGGTTTTGCAGGAACGGGCGGGGCCAACCCGACCTACAACGGGATCAGCGAAACCAATCTTGTCACGTCTGACGTTCACTTGCTGCCAGGTGACGAAGGGGTCATCACACTAACAGTGACCTACGATACCTCTGGCTCAAACCACCCCGAGGGGCTGAACACAGTCGTGGCGACGTCCGATCGGATGACTGCGGGTATCATGGCCTCGGTTGCAATCATTGGAACAGCGGATCAAGATATCGTCGCGACCAAAACTGCGACGCCGTCTGATGTGATGCTTGGCACAACCGTGACCTATACGCTGACCTTCGAAAACAGATTGGACACCGCAGAGTCCAACCTGACCATTATCGATGACATGCCAGCAGGGGTGATCTACACGCCTGACACGGCGCGCTATAACGGGTCACAAACACCCGCGCCTAGTGTGACGGGCAGGCAGCTTCGGTGGTCTGGCGTTTCACTCGCACCACGCGAAGTTGTGACGATCACCTTTGATGCACGGGTTGTGGGTGAGCGGGGCGAAATGGTGAACCGGGCTTACATGATCGACGCCGATGGAAACGTAATCACAAATGTTGCGACTGCGACTGTGACGCGCCGTCCGGAAGCCGTCTTTGAATGTAGCGATATCATCGGGCGCGTGTTCGATGACCGGAACATGAACGGCTACCAAGACGGCGCGGTCGCGCCCGACAAAAGCGCCGTGACGGACCAAACCTATGCGGGCGGCAAGGGCGGTAAGCTCTCTCCAATCCCAGAAGTTGATAGCGGATCGCCGTTCGAGCCCGGCTTGGCAAATGTGCGGCTGGCCACGGTCAACGGCACAATCATCACAACAGATGAATACGGTCGCTTCTCAGTGCCATGTGCGGAATTGCCAGCAGCCATCGGGTCCAACTTCACGCTAAAACTGGACGAGCGCTCGCTGCCGACCGGTTACCGCGTCACCACAGAAAACCCACGGGTTGTGCGGGTGACGGCAGGCACGGTGGCAAAGCTGAACTTTGGCGCGGCGATTTCGAATGTTGTGGATATCGACCTGATGGCATCTGCGTTCCAGACAGGAACCGCGTCACCAACTGCGGCGCTGGTTGCTGGGGTTGATAGCTTGGTGCGGCAACTGCGCGATGTGCCGTCCGTGCTTCGGTTGAGCTATTACATGAACGGGGAAGGGCGCGCCTTGGCACGTAACCGCCTCGACGCGGTCGAAGAATTGGTGCGCAATCGCTGGCGTGACAACGGGCGCTATCGCCTGTTGATTGAACGCACAATCCGGCAGTTGCAGTAAGGAATGGTATAATGATTAAATCGAACGCAACACTTGCGCGACTACTGGGCGCAACTGCCATTTCCCTGATCGGGGCGGCTGCAACGGCACAAGAAAACTGCGGCGCAGATTTCACGGTGCTGCCAAGCGGGTGCGAGCCTGCAAACGCGGGCAGCGCGGTGCGCATTCCTGTGGGGGCCAACACCGAAACTGCGACACCCGCGAATGTGGACGGGCCGCAAGGGTTTGTGATTTCAATCAATGGCGATGCAATTGCGGGTGACACAACATCCGCTAGCCCGATTGCAAAGGCAGTGCGGCGCACCGATGTGGCGCTTGCCAACGCTGACGTGCAGGTCACGTTCGACGGGCTCGGCGCGATCCCACGGCTCGACATCGAGGCGGTCGGCAACGCGGCGCGCTACACAGCAGGCGAAACGGTCACTCTGCAATCGGCACTCAACTACCCCGCGTATGTGACGCGCGCAGAGGTGCGCGTCATAGACCTTGGCGCACGCGGCGGGGCACGCACCGTTTCGGTCGCTGACATCTCGCCCAACGGGCAAATCAGCATCCAAGTGCCCGAGGGCGAAAACATTGCAGTCGTGCACCGCGTCTATGACGCCCAAGGGCGGTTCGATGAAACCAAGCCATTGCACCTGAGCGCGGCAAACGCGCGCGGGCGCATTGATAACGTCGAGGACGGCGCAGATAGCACCGCGCGGCGGCGCATTCCCGTCAACGGCGGCGCGATCACGGTGCGCGGTAGCGACGTTGTTTCAGGCGCACGCGTTGTGGCCTTGGGGGAGGTGGTGAAAGCAGACCGCGATGGCGGCTTTATCCTCCAGCGAATTTTGCCAGCGGGTGACTACGGCGTTGACGTCTCCGTGACAGGACCGGGGCAAGCGGTGAAAATGACCCGCGATGTCACAATCCCACGCTCCGAGTGGTTCACTGTCGGGACGGCTGACCTGACCTTCGGGCAAAAGATCGACGGACTAACCGGCGACAGATCATCCTACGAGACGGGGCGGATCGCATTCTACGCGGACGGTAAAACTGAGAACGGCACACGGATCACGGCGTCCGTTGATACGGGCGAGGGTGACCTTGACCAGATATTCCGGCAATTAGACGAGCGTGACCCGCGCACCTTGTTGTTACGGGTCGATCCAGACGACCTCTATCCGACCTATGGAGACGACAGCACCAGCGAAGATCGCACCCCAACCGACGGCAAAATCTTCCTGCGGATTGAGCGGGAAGGGAATTTTGTGCAATGGGGCAATTTCGAAAGCGACCTCGGCGACAATACCTATGTGCGCAACGAGCGGTCACTTTATGGCCTGTCATTCGGGCTGCAAACCCGTGATCAAACCAGCGATGGCGAGGCGCGCGCAAAGGTCATGGGCTATGCAGCCCAACCCGACATGCTGCCGCAGCGCGATGTCTTCCTTGGAACAGGCGGATCTGTCTTCTTCCTCGAGCGGCAGGACATTGCAGCGGCCTCCGAAACGATTTCGGTGCAATTGCGTGATGCAAACACAGGGCGTGTCGTGGAAACACGCGTGCTGGTTGCGGGGCAAGATTACGACATCAACTACATCCAAGGGGTCGTGTCACTTACGCGGCCACTACAATCCTCAGGGCAGGGCGGCTTGTTCGCAAACGGGGGCAGTGGCGACTATGACGCGGTCCTCGTAGCACAATATGAACACCGGCCAAGCGCGGGCGAGTTGGACGGCTATGCCTACGGCGGCCGTGCCGAAGTCTGGGCCAGCGACCAACTCCGGCTCGGCGTCTCGGGCATGCTTGATGAAACAGGGGCAACCGACCATCAGGCCGTTGGCGCGGATATCCTGTTCCGCATCTCAGAGGATACCTTTATTCGGGCGGAATACGCACAAAGCGAAGGAACGGGTTTCGACAGCACGTTCTCGGCTGACGGGGGTCTCATTGTCGATGACGTGACGGCCGCAGGAACCAGCGGCGAGGCGCTCAAGATCGAGGCGCGCAGCAGCTTGACCGATCTCGGGCTTGCAGGTGACGGGGCCATTGGCGGCTACTTTGAACGGCGCACCCAAGGGTTCTCGTCATTGGACGTGCAAACAACGGCGGCAACTGGCAACGAAGAACTCTGGGGCATCTACGCTGATGTTGCCCTGAACGATCGGGTCGCCGTGACACTCGCCTATGACGCATACGAAAATGCGGTTGGGCGCAACGACACAACAGGCCTCATTGAAATGACGCTGACACCAAACGAGCGCATCTCCTATGCATTCGGTGTCGAACATCAGGATCGAACAGGCGGGACCGAAAACGGGAGCCGCACCGATGTGGCCGCCAAAATTACGCTGTCACCCAATGACGCAACGCGTGTCTATGTCTTTGGACAAGCGACCGTCGATGTTGACGGACTTGACGAAAACAATCGCTACGGTCTGGGCGGATCATACGGGTTCGGCAACGGCTGGGATGTCAGCGGTGAAATCTCGGACGGCAGCTATGGGGTCGGCGGAAAACTGGCCGCCAATTATACCGACGATGCGGGCAATACACGCTACGCTGGCTATGAAATCGACCCAAGCCGCACGCTCAACGGGATCAACCTGATCGGGCGCGACAAAGGGCGGATCGTCATTGGCGGGTCGCAGGCGCTCAATGATCAACTCTCCGTCTTTGGCGAGAATTCATACGATATTTTTGGCCGCCACCAGTCGCTCACGTCGGCCTACGGCCTAACCTACCAAGCGAACAACGAGCTTCAGTTCACCTCATCACTCGAGGTTGGACGGGTGCAAGACGGGGATCTCTACGACTTTGATCGCAAGGCTTTGTCCTTCGGTGTGCTCTATGAGGACGAAAAGCTGCGTGCTGCGGGGCGGGTTGAATACCGTGTCGAAGACGGGGTTTCCAACGGCGTGGATGTCACAGCGGACACACTCCTTGTGACTACCTCTGCGCAGTATAAACTCGACGAAGTGCAGCGGCTTGTCTTTAACGCTGACATCGCGCGGTCACAAACCGAGCAAAGCCCGCTGCTTGACGGGAACTACGCTGATGTGGTGCTTGGCTACGCCTATCGCCCGATTGAGGATGATCGCCTTAACATCTTGGCGCGGTATCGCTACCTCTACGACCTATACGGGTTGCGGGATGCAACGGCTGACGATGGACCGCGCCAACGTAGCCACGTGTTCTCGGTCGACGCTTCTTACGATATCAGCCGCACATGGACCATCGGCGGCAAGCTGGGATACCGCTCCGCACAAACCGCACCTGACGGCGCATCCGCGTTCGTGCAAAACAATGCTTGGTTGGCAGTCGCAAACGCGCGCTACCACCTTGTGCATGATTGGGACGCACTTATCGAAGTGCGCGGGCTTGGTCTGGATCAGGCTGGCACAACCGATATCGGGGTGCTCGGGGCGGTCTATAAACACCTCGGCAACAACCTGAAAATCGGGGTGGGCTATAACTTCGGACAATTTTCGGATGACCTGACGGACCTGACCTACGACGACAAGGGCGCGTTCATCAATCTGATTGCCAAGTTCTAACAAAAACCCCCGCGCACAATCATGTGGGCGGGGGCTTTTCATCAGATCAGTAAGCGCGGCTTAATCGCCCGCCATCTCTTTCACCAATTCAAAGTCGTAGATCGACCTGTTGGTAAGTCCCTCGGCAATGTCTTCGCGACCCAAGGCGCGGAACTGGCGCAAAATCTCGACGTGGGTGTGCTCTGTGCCTTGGCCCCAATCGACAATGTTCTCATATAGCTCACGCGCCTCTTCAGCGCGGCCCATCAACATCAGAATACGGCCCTTCTGGGACATGAGACGCTGCGAGCCATGGGCGAGGGTCAGGGCGCGGTTGATCGCCGTCAGCGCATCTTCCCACCGTCCCTCGTCGCGGCGCAACATGTCGGCATTCATCAAATGAATCTCGACAAAATCATGCTCCATCTCGAACAGGCGGTCGTGCAATTTGGCACATTCATCGCGGCGCTTCACCTTCCAGAACCGCTGGGCCATTTCAGCCATATAGGCAGGGTGCTCGCCATGGATTTCAGCAGCTTTTTCAAGGTGCATTAACGCCGTTTGGGCATTGTCGGTTTCAAACAGAACGTCCGACATCCGCTTGCGATAGATAGCAGAGTCGGGGGCTAACTCGATCGCAAGGCGCTGGCTCGCCAACGCGGCCTCCAGATCACCCGCGCCACGCTGCAACACGCCCAATGCGCTTATCAGCGGGGCAGTGCCCTCGATTTTCGAGAATGACCGCTCAAGCATGCTGATCGTCTTGGCGATCTTGGATTTATTGGTAAAGGCACGGTTGAGCCGTTTGCCCATCGACATGCGCCAATCGCGAACAACCAAATCCCACGGGTGGAAATCAATGCGCGCGCCTTCCTTGTGGCCAAGTGGAACAAACTGGTTCAACTCGCCCAAGGCCTTCTTGCCATTGGGGAAAACACCACCTTTTTGACGGACCATATCAGGGTCAAAGGGATAGAAATTCTGCGGGGTCAATACACCCGCCGTCAGCGCGAGATTTTGCACGCCATGGGTCGCAGGCTCAAGCGGGCGGAACCAAACGGCACTTTGAATACGGTTATGCGCAGCGGCCCAGTTCCCCTGCACAAGCTGGTTAATGCCCGAATAACAGTTCACATAGGCCATTGAATCGTCAACATAAACAGGACGGGCATAAGCAAGGTCGCGCACGCGCTCGCAGTAATCCAACTCACCCGCCGTGACCGACAATTCGCAAAGCAACTGATAGGCAAATGACTTGTCCAGCCCGTCTTCCATATAGGCGCGGATGATGCGCTTGGCGCGGTTCGAATTGCCCTTGGCCGCCTGATGCTCGATCAAGAAGTGAAGACATTGGCCAACGTCACCCATGTTCAGGAACAGATCGGATTTCGCCTCTAGGCGGTCCGTCATGCGGTCCATCGCTGCGGCTTCCTCGGTGTCGGGCAGGGCGTCTTGCACCGCTTCCAACGTGCAGCCACCAATTGTCATCGCCGTTTGGGAAAACGCAGAGGACGGCGGGCCAAATATTTGCTTGCAGCGTGACATGGCATAAAGCTCGAGGAAATCGCGCGCACCAGTCGTGAATTCGCGGTCACCAAGCAAGTCCTTGAAACCCATCACACGGTCGGGGTCTGCCTCTTTCAGGCGCTCGACCTCAATCGGTGTATCCGAAAAACACAAAACCTGCGCGGCAGGGTCTTGCAGCGTGAGAGCCAGATGCTGCTCATAGAACTCACGTGGAATGAACTTGTTGGGCCAAAGCTTGTTGGACGCAATCGGGTCGTGGATAATATCACCACGGCGAATGTGATACGCGGTTAGCTTCTTACCCGCGAACACATCAATGATCTTCGTGACCATCTCGCGCACGGGGGCAGAGAACTGGAATTCATCCATAAAGCCAGGCAAGCGGGCGGTGACATCAGCCTCGTCTTCCCACGGCAAGACAGTAACGCCCATCGCGGCGCCCGACATAAACGACTTGCCCTTTGCGGCGGCCTTGCGAAATTTGGCCTCATCCCAGTGGCGCTCGTCCACCGTGGAAAGATCAATCAGATCTTCGTAAATCTCGGACATGATCTCGACGTCAAAGAACTTTTCTTCGATGTAGGCAGGGTCAAAGATGAACGAGGGATCACGGACCTCTTCACGGGTGCGGCCATGGGTCGTCCAGCCGACATAATAGGGAAGGTCGTAATCCTTTGCGACACGCACGGCGTTCAACATCGCAATAATGCGCGCACCCATACCATCGTTACGGTGCGCAATAATACAACCAGCGGTGTCTGACGCTTTCATCTCAATCCTGCCCTTCACGCGGTCTCATGCCGCAATTCAGGTGCATTTTGCCCAACCACGGCAGCCGCGTGAAGGGGAAAAGCACCTTGATTTGCGCCCTGTGACCTTTAACGCGCTATTTTGCGCGCAATTTGCTCGGAAAGGGTCATCAATGACTGGGCTTGGGCTTGGGCAATCGCGGCTGGACCTTCACCCACTATGGCCGTGTTCACCGCAAATGCGTTTGTAGAGTTCGGGTAATCAATGCCGTCGCCACCCACGAAATACTGACCCTCAAGGTCAAAAATGCCATCCGCACCCGCAACCATACGGGTCACGCGAATATCAATCGACACATCAGGCAGGCCCGCAAACGGCCAAGGATCGGGGCCAACCTTGGCATTGATGATATCGCCAATGTTGCGGGTCAACGTCAGGGTCACCGCGCGGGACGGATCGTCGGCCCACAACACATCCGCGTTTGATGTGATCAACCCGTCTGGGGTCTCGATCGACAACTCCTCGGCTGCGGCATAGGTCGGCAATGACACAGAGCGCACCATCGCAGACCCGACTGCCGCGCGCAGGTTCAGGTTGCTTTGCACAGGTGACATATCTAGCCGCGCAGACGGACCAGAACAGGCGGCCATCAGGGCCGTAAGGCCCACAAAAATCATAGGTTTCATCATTGGTATTACCGCCCTGTCAAAAGTGAACTTGGATTGCGCTGGATCGTTCGCGCCAAATTAGTGACCGCATCCGCCGCCGCTTGAATATCGCGCAATGTGCCGATTGTTTCGTTGCTAAAGCGGGACCGCTCGCCAAACGAGGCGATGACCGCTTCGGTTTCTGTCACCAATCGGGACGCGCGCGCCGAAAGGTCAGGAAGCCCCTGCACAGATGTTTCTAGCGCCTTGGCGGCAGCGCTCGCGCTTTGTAGCGCGGCATTCACGTTCTCGACCGCACCACCTTCGCGCACTTCTGCAAGGAACAGACGCATTTCATCAAGAGCGGCCGAAACAGAGGCTGGCAAGTCCGCGGTCGCATCGCTGCCAATCAACGTATCAATCGAGTTAAGCGTCGAGGTTGCATTCGCGACCAGTTGATCAAGCTCAAGCGCATTGGCTTTCGCCGTCAACTGCTCGATCTGGGTCGTGATTTCAGGCAGATTGCGGGTCGCTTCCTCGATATTGGCAACTGCGGTGTTGGCAGTCTCCAACGTGCTGGCAAGCTTGGACACGATCTGCGCATCGTCCGCGCTTGCTATTACGGCGTTCAGCTCGGCAACCGACTGGCGGACCTCGGCAATTGCGCCGCGCACATCGGCAGGCACGGCCTGAATGTCGTCGTTCGCGATAAGGCCACGGGCTTCATCCATCAAGGCTGTCAGCGAGGCAGGGGCAGACCGCAAATCGTCATCATTCGCCAACCGCTCAAAGCTGTCCATCATGTCGATTGCGCCCGACATCAACTCTTCGACGGGCAGTGAATTGATACGATCAAGCACGCCGTCAGCCGTGGCCGCAACATCCGTGATCTCTGATTTGGTGGTTGGAATAATGTAATAGCCGTCTTCTGTCTTGGTGACAGTCTGGGCGCGGGCATTCTCGACTTCCAGCAGCTCGACGAGCAACGACCCGGACAGGATATTGCCAGTGACCATACGAGCACGCAAACCGCGTGTCACATAATCCGTCAGGAACGCGGCGGCATCGTCAGGCGTCGCATTTTCACCAAGACCCAAGCGGCTCGGTTCAATCGCAAGGTTTGCGCGCAAGCGGACGGCCTGAACGCCGCCAGTTTCCTCCACCGAGGCACTCAGGTCCGTGACCTGACCAATGCGAATACCTTGAAAGCGAACCTCCGAACCAACCGAAAGGCCGCTCACCGATTGTTCAAACAGCACCGTAACATCAAGAACCGCCTGATTTGGCCGCGAAAACAGGCTGCTACGGGCCGTTTCTTCATCATTAAACAGATCAAATACCTGATCATCGACAACAGGGCGACCGCCCGACACGACCGTATCAAACGCAATGCCGCCCTCGATCAATGAGGCGATTGAACTCACATCAAGCGACACACCGCCCGCGCCGAAATTTAGCGAAAACCCCGAGGTGTCCCAGAAACGGGTGTTCGATGTGACGCGCGCATCAAAGGGGGCTTCGATAAACGCAGACACGATCACGTCTTTACCGTTAAACGCAAGCTGCGGCGATTCCAGATAGCCGACTTGAATGCCCTTGTGCAAAAGGGGCGCACCCTTGGCCAAGGCGCTGCCGTCAGGGGCGCGCAATGTCACGATCGTGCCGGGTTGATCAGCACGGATCAGGGGCGGGCTTTCCAGACCGACAAACCTGGACTGGGCCTCGTCTGGCTGCTTGTCCCAATTACCCTCGATGTAAACACCGCTCAGAACCGTATCCAATCCCGTGATGCCGCGCACCGACACATCGGGGCGCACTACCCAGAACTGGGCGTCATCGTCCAGATAAGAGGCAAGCTTTTGATCGACACGGGCATGCACCAGAACATCCGACAGACCGTCAGCAAATTCGACCTTCTCAACGCGGCCAATCGTGACATCACGGTATTTGATCACCGTTTCATCAGCCGCCACGCCAGATGCGTTCTCAAAGCTGATCTCAATCAATACTCCGCGGGAGGCATAGTTTTGATAAGCCACGCCAAGAGACAGGATCAGGGCGAGAACAGGGACAAGCCAGACAAGCGAAATACGTTGCCAGAAAGGGCGTTTCACGGCGCGCACATCCATATCGGCAGGTGCTTGGTTTTGTTCAATTGACATGTTTGGTCCTGTCTACATCCCAGATAAGGCGGGCATCAAAGCTTTGGGCAGAAAGCATGGTAAATACGACCGATATCGCAAAGCTGAAGGCAGCAACACCGGGGTTAATGGAGGCAATCGAGTCGAGCTGGACAAGCGCCGAAAGGATCGCAACAACAAAGACGTCGATCATCGACCAACGACCAACAAACTCGACAACCTCATATAGCTTATGACGCTGGTGCTGCTTGAGCACGGATTTGTTCTGGATCGAAATCGCGAGATAGGCGATGGCAATGAACTTCCCGACAGGGATCAGCACGGAGGCGACAAAAACAATAACCGCAATGCCCACACTGCCGTGATGAATTAGATCGACAACACCGCCAACAATCGTGCTTTCCGAATGTTCATTGAGCGTGGCCGTGCGCAACATGGGATAAAGATTGGCGGGGAAATAGGCCACAATGCCCGCAAACAGCCAAGCCCAGACCTTCTGCACGCTCTCAAAGTCACGGCTTTCAAGCGGGGCGCCACAGCGCGTGCAATGTGTCGGCTGCGCATCATGCAACCGCCCGCAACGTCTGCAAGCAATCAACCCCGCCTCACGCGCGGTAATCAGGTGCTGGTTTAACTCAGTGCTTGCCAAACCGAATACCTACAAATGAGTTGATCCTTCAGAACCGTTATGAAGACGAGCGCGCAAAACGCCCAGAACGCGGGGCCAGTCGACACATGCGCAAGGCCCGCAACCTTGATCAAGGCAACGGTAACGCCCACGATGAAAATCTCGGCCATGCTCCAGGGCTGCAAGAACTCGGCCAGTGCAAATGCCTTCTTTGCGCTGGGGCGGGGCGCACGACCATGCACAAGCGGGGCAAGCGCATAGATAATCGCCGATAAACGCAACAGCGGCAAAAACACGATAAAGCCGGCGACGGCAAAGGCGAGGATCAAGGCAATGCCGTCGTTAAACACCGTAACTGCCTGTAAAACAGAGATACTATTGTGGTGGCCTGCGACATCCAGCTCCAGAAATGGAAAGCTGATTGCCGCTAGCATCAAGACAAATGCAGTCAAGGCAAGGCTAACAACTTGGGCAAATGCGGTTGAACGTTCGGTCGCAATCACGATGCCACACCGCTTGCAATGCGCGCGCATGCCTTCGCCAAGACGCGCCGCATTATGCAGCGTGTCACATTGCGGGCAAGCCACAAGATCCGACAAGGGCGGCAGGGATAACGGCAACTAAAGTCCCTTTTAACAAACGGGGCAAAGCCGCAGCAGCAAGGCCCACGCCCCTATATATGTGAACCTGAGGGGGGTTGCTACGGGAAAATACGCAGCTACTGCGACGGCATTCCGTTAAGGATCAGGTCACAAGGCAAGGCGTTCTCGATGATTGCTTTCGCGTTTGCAATGTCATTGCCTTCCGCGCGTTGTGTCGCCACAGCGCGCGAATAATTGAGCGACAGCCAGCGCTGGATCAGGCGGGCGCGCAATTCTGGCAGAGGAACCTCAAGGCGGGCCGTAATATCCCAAAGCGGGGCAAGATCACGCCAGCCCTCGGCGTCAAACATCAGATAGTTTCCCTCGACGATCACCACAGGCATATCTGCGGGCACTTCAATCGCACCCGCAATCGAGATGTCGCGCGCACGATCAAAAACGGGCGCAAACACATGACCTTCGCTCTTTATCGCATTGATAAATCTCACAAATCCATAAACATCAAACGTGGCAGGGGCGCCCTTCCTGTTGCGGATGCCGTGAGCGTCAAGCACCGCGTTGTCGAGATGAAATCCGTCCATTGGCACGACAATGCAGGGGCATTTTTGCTGGGTTAACCTGCGGGCAACCTCGCGCGCGAGGGTCGATTTCCCGCTGCCCGGTGCGCCAGCAATGGCAACTATCAGGCGTGACTGTGATGCGCGGGCGTCGTGGATATAGTCAGCAAGCGTATTTACATGGTCGTTGAGCGTTGACACTTAACATTTTCCTACATCACGTTTGACCACGGTATATTTCGTTTTTCCGCAACAACAACTGCAATCCGGCGGGCAGGGTCTTTTTTGCCTATCACCTTTGCCGAAGGTGGCGGATTAAACATTAATTATGTCGCGTAATGTTCTGAATAATAATGTATAATGCGACCTAATACTTTGTGAGTGGTTATCTTGGATTTCTGGCGATAAATTGACCGAACGAACTTGCAAGGGATGCGATCCACATGGCAGCACTCGAAAAAACGCTACAGCTTTGGCGGCTGCTGAGCGCCACTTGGCTCTTGGCTGGGCGCAAGCAAGTGAGCTTGATTGCGGCGGGCGTTGCGTTCTTTGGCATGTTTGCGCTGTTTCCGGGCATGGCCGCGATTATTGCGATCTTCGGGCTTGTCGCTGACCCATTTGTTGTGACCGAGCAGCTTGACCTGATGGCAGACATAATTCCCACTGACGCCTACGACCTCTTTTCAGGGCAGATACAGCGACTGCTATCGGCGCAATCGCGCACGCTCGGGTGGACGACTTTCGTCTCGATTATGCTTGCGCTTTGGTCGTCGCGGGCAGGGGTCGCGGCCCTGATGGGCGGCTTGAATGCCATTGCGGGGGTCGCGCCGCGCAACGGGATCTGGCAAGCGGTTGTTGCATTCGGTCTGACGATTTGCCTTGTTTCTCTCGCTGTCGTTGCGCTTTTCGCTGTTGTCATCGCGCCTGTCGTGCTCGCATTTGTGCCGCTGGCAGGGGCGACGGTCTGGCTCCTTGAGGGGCTCCGCTGGATCATTGCGCTCGGCGTGCTGCTCTTGGCGCTCGGATTGCTCTATAAATACGGGCCCGCGCCCTCGGGGCAGCGGGGGCGCTGGTTCACCGTTGGGGCATTTGTCACGGTCGTGCTCTGGATTGGCGCGTCAGCGGGGCTGTCCTATTACCTCACCAACTTTGGCTCCTATAACGAGGTCTACGGGTCCATCGGCGCCGTCATTGGTCTGTTGCTCTGGCTTTACGTCAGCGCCTACCTGATCCTTCTTGGTGCGGCGCTGAACACCCAAGTGCATCGAAATTCGGCGCAGCCGACCGCGTGAATTGCGGCGTTGCGGAGTTGCAACAAAGTGCTCAAAATCGCGAATGTGGCGTCAATGTGGCGCTCAAATGACAACTTTTCGAACATTTTCCCACTAGAAATTGATCAAAATGGCAGATAGTGTGGTCTCAATTAAAATAAGCACACGCCCATGATGGCGGTGCAATGAGGCGGAGCGAGTATTATGTCAGCGATTGAATTCGTAGTTCGTGGAGACACGGGCACAGTTGAGCGTGGGTCGGTTGCAGGTGCAGGCGGCGACACATCTATTATAGTCGGCGCGGGTCAGGATATCTCCCTGAACCTTGACCGCAGCAACATCCTTTCCTTTGTGCGTCAGGGGCAGGCCTTGCAGGTCACCCTTGTTGACGGGCAGACGGTTATGATCCAGGGCTATTTCAGTCCCGAAGGCGTTGCTGAAAACGAATTGTTTATTTCGACAAACGGCACATTGTCCAAGGTCGACCTCTCCGTTGGCGAAGGCAATCTGCTTTACGCGCAATATGTGGATGCGGATGCATTCGGCAAGTGGAGCCCCGACGACGAGCTTTACTTTGTGCGCGGTTCCGAGGTGCAGGTTGCCGGTGTAGATGCTGCGGACGCTGAGGCGGGTATGTTGTTTACGCCGCTGCTTGGTGGCCTTGGCGCGTTGCCGGCGATTGGCGCGGGTGCTGCGGCGCTTGGCGCGGCTGCGATTGTTGCCGGAACGGGTGATGGTGGTGATGAACCGACCGATCCGACTGATCCAACTGATCCGACCGACCCGACTGATCCAACAGACCCGACTGATCCAACTGACCCTACCGACCCGACTGATCCGGTCGATCCGCTAGCGGTTAGCATCACGAGTGGCACGCAAAGCGTCGGCCACGTTGTTGATGGCGACGACTACGATGACGGTATCGAAATTGGCGGCACAGGCACGCCAAATGCGACTGGCGTGATCACAGTCGGCGAAGTGTCCCAGAACGTGACCGTTGACGGGCAGGGCAACTGGATCGCGTCCTTCGATGTTGGTGAATTGCCCGAGGGCGACTACCTATCTGACGTCAGCATCACGCTGACACGTGGCGACGAAACCGTCACAGCGAACGATCAGCTTGACGTTGATACTGTCGTTGATGTCGATGTGAACGTCGATATCGTTGAAGGTGACGGCATTGTCAGCTTTGACGAAGAAAGCGACGGCATCACGCTGACTGGCACAACGGACGCGAACACAACCGTTATCGTGACAATCGACGAAGTTGACTACGAAGCGGAAGTAAGCGGCGAAAGCTGGTCGCTTGATCTGGATGCAGGCACGATTGCACAGGGTCAATATGACCTTGAGGTGACCGTGACGGCGACCGATGAATACGGCAACGTTGGCAGCGCGACAGATTATGTGGCGATCGACACCGTGACGGCTGTGACCCTTGATACATCCGTTGCGGGTGGTAATGGCACTGTGAACCGTGACGAGCATAGCGATGGCGTAGCGGTCAATGGTGTGGCCGAGGCTTATGCAACTGTCGAGATTTCCTTTGGCAGCTTTGCCTCGCAAACTGTCACCGCAAATGGTGATGGCGAGTGGAGCTACACGTTCCCGGCCAGCGTTGTGCCACGCGGAACGACCGATGTAGAAGTGACCGCTATTTCAACTGATGCGGTTGGCAACCAAGCCGAAGCTACTGGCATGGTGCACATTGATACCGACCTTGATGTCGGGATCGACACGTCGCGCGTTGAAGGTGACGGCACAGTCAACATCTTCGAGCACAGCAATGGCGTGGTTCTTTCGGGCACAGCGGATGCATTTTCGACGGCAACCGTAACATTCGGAACGGGCACACGGATCATCGAAGTCGGTGAAAGCGGAACTTGGTCTGCGAACTGGGACGCTTCAGAAGTGCCAACAGGCGAGACACAGGCAACCGTTTATGTCTCCGCGCGTGATGATGCAGACAACGTCTCGACAACCAGCGGGATCGTGCAGATCGATACACTGATCGACGTCAATGTCGACACATCCGCTATCGGCAACGTCGAGCGTAACGATAACGTGGTCAACGCAGCAGAGCACCCCAACGGCGTGATGCTGACGGGCTTTGCACCTGGCGCGGACACCGTTGACGTGACCTTCGGCGGCATTCCACACAACGGCATCGCCGTGAATGCGGACGGCTCTTGGAGCAGCTTCTATAACGCCTCCGAAGTCACAACCGGCGAAGACAATGTCAGCGTCTTTGTTGTGGCAACCGATGCTGCGGGCAACCGCGACACGGCCGAAGGGTCAGTCACAATCGATACCTTCGTGAACGAGCTGGAAAGCGCGACTGGCATGATTGCAGGCGACGATGTTGTGAACCGTGCAGAAGCCTCTGACGGGGTAACATTGAGCGGCACAGTCGAGGCTGGCTCTCAGGTGTTTGTGACCCTCGAAGGGATCACTACCGAGCAAGAAGCAACCGTTGTCGACGGTGTGTGGACAATCACATATGCCGATGGCGAAATCCCTGCAATGGACGGGGCGGCAAACGTGACGATCCGCGCGGTAGATGCGGCTGGCAACGGCGCGCAAATCACCGACAGCTTCCACATCGACACAATCGCACCAGACGCCGCTGACGTTGAATCGGTCACAACGGCTGACACGGCGACACGCGGGTTCTCCATGCTCAACGTAGACACAGGCGTCAGCGTTGACGTAAGCGAATACGTGAACGGCTCCAATGATGCCGCAACCGAGGTTGACGGGGGCTCTTATGTGAACCCGCTGAACGGCGAATTGCAGCACCTGTTTAACGCAGGCGCAGAAGTGCCGGACGGCAGCCACCTTGTCGTGACAACGTCCGATACCGCGGGCAACACCAACTCCACACTGGTCGTTCTCGATCAGGACGGAACCTCGGTTGTTGACATGAGCTCGGCTGCGATCGGTGACTTCAACATCGGCGCGATTGACCTCGAGTTTGCAGACGATTCATCGCTGACACTCTCCAGCGCTGATCTCGCGGCACTGTCGGGCAACGACAACTCGTTGACCGTGCACGGCGGAACCGATGATACGGTGAACTTCGAAGGTCTTGCATCGCCAGCAGGGACAACGACGATCAACGGCCAGCAGTATGATGTCTACTCCGTAGGCAGCGACGGCGGCGAGCTGATCATCAATCAGGATATCGACTTCCATCAGTCGGTCATCTGATCCTAAACGAACACGGGCCAGCAACGACTGGCCCGTGACCCCTTGGCACAATAATAATAATCGCGGGGCATGGCGCAGTGTATGGACGGGACGGTTTAAGAGTAACTTCGGTAGGGTGTGTTTTTGCGCTCCTTTCAGCTTGCATGGGCTCCACTGACGCAGCGGACGTGTCGCGCAGCGGCGTGCAACCAACCGCACTTGATGCGACGATGGAAAACGGCAGCCAATCAGAAATCATTGAAAACCTGTTGAACCGGCGCTCTGTGCTTGGGGCCGGGTCATTCGATCAAGTCGCAAACGCGGTGCTTGCAGCCAACAGCCGGGCCGCCGAAGCAGACCTGCGGGCGGCAAAACTTCGCGCAGAAGCACGGGCGAACAACTGGCTGCCCACCCTTGGGCCATCAGTCTCGCTGACCTCGCTCGGGGCAGTTGTGTCCTCGCTGGTCGTCGAGCAAGTGCTCTTTGATAACGGACGTAAAAAGGCAGAGCGTGATTACGCCGCCGCCGACGTTGAAGTGGCCGCCGTGACCTTGGCGCAAGACACCAACAAACGGGTGCTCTCGGGGCTTGAACTCTACCTTTCCGCGCAAGAGGCGACAGCACGTGCAAACGTGAACGCCGCCGCAATGGAGCGGATGAAGCACTACGAATACGTGATGTCTGAGCGGGTGAAAGGCGGGGTCTCGAGCCGCGTTGACCTGCAAATCGTGCAGCAAAAACTCAACCAGATGCAGTCCGATATGGCCTCCGATCAGGAAACCGCTGCGGGCGCGCTCTCAGAGCTTGGCGCCATGGCGGCCACGCCGATTGCAGGCATCAACGGCATTTCTACACTCACCAACGGCAACGTCGATCGCACACCCCTAACCGTGATGAAGGCGCAAGCCGAAAGCGCGCGTGCAATCGCCGAAGCCACAGCCGCCCGCGCAGGCTTTCTCCCGAGCCTGACCGCGGGTGGTAATGTTGGCAATGGCGGCGGCATCGGGCTGTCGCTTGGTGCTGATAACGGGATCGGCTTTGGCACAAGCGCCTCCCTGCAAGCCATCGACGAGCAAAAGGCAGCCGCCGCCGCGCGCGTAGGCCAAGTGCAAGAAGACGCCAACCGTGCGTTGCGCGCACTCGAAGGCGAACTTGCTTCCTTGCAACGCCAGGACGTGCAAGCGCAAAGCCTGGCATCCCAAGCCGCTGCAAACTACGAAATTTACGCAGAACAGCAAAAGGCGGGCCAGCGGGCCGTGCCTGATGTCGTCGGTATCTTCGAGACAAAAGTGCGCACAGAACGCGAGGCCGTTGGCCTGAAATACGAGGTGGCACGGGTCATGCTGAAAATCGCAGCGCTGAACGGCACATTGGTGAATGGTGAACAAATATGAAGGGTCCAGTCCTTGCATTTGACGTAAACGCCACCCGCGGCGCCAAGCTGACACGGATCGAACCCGTGAAAATGCCTGCCGCCGAGGTTGCTACGCCCGAGACCACAACACCAAGTGCCCGCTTTAGTGAAAAAGCAATTGCCCGCGCCGAAATCGCCTCGCTTTATGCGGGGCTTTTGGGCGTGGAGCTGCAAAAAACCGACCTGCTCGAACGGCTCACCGCCGACAACGGGGCGGACCTGTCATCAGAGGCAATCGCAAGCGCGCTGTCCAAGGTCGGCTTGATCACGAACGTGAAAAAAGCAGGCAAATTGACCGCAGCAATGTGGCCCGCACTGGCCGAAATGACATCGGGGCAAGTCGTGCTTGTCATGGGGCAAGAAGGCGATACGCTGACCGTCTATGACACCACATGCAACGGCAATCAGGCCGAAGTCGCGGTTGCCGAATTTACCAAAGCCTTTGCAGGGCAGGTGATCCGCGCCGATGTGGCCGTGGCCGAACTTTCGCGCCGCCATGCCAACAAAGGACAGTCAGAACACTGGTTCTGGGGCAAAATCCAAAGCTATCGTCGGATCATCTTTGAGGTCGCGCTTGGCTCGTTTGTCGCCAATCTCTTGGCAGTCGCCGTAGCGCTGTTTTCGCTACAAGTCTACGACCGTGTGATCCCCCACCAGTCCACCGCAACCCTTTGGGTGCTTGCGATCGGGGCGGGGATTGCAATGCTGCTGGAAGCCTTCTTGCGCATCGCGCGCGCACGCCTGATGGACGGCGCTGGCCGCCGGATCGAGCTGCAAATTCAAGAGCTTCTGATGGATAAACTGCTTGGCATGCAGTCGGGCCAAAAAGGGCAAACGCCCTCTGGCACATTCGCAGCCGTGCGTGAATTTTCGGCAATCCGCGAGTTCTTTACCGCGTCGACAATCGGCACATTGACCGACCTCCCGTTCATCGTGCTTTTCCTCGCTCTCGTTGCCTCCATTGGCGGAAACGTGGTGTGGGTTCTGTTCATCGGCGGCATCCTGATGGTGCTCCCGTCCTTCTTTATGCAAAAGAAAATGATGGAACTCACGATGGCCACACAAGGGGCATCGACCAAATCCAGCCGTCTGTTGCACGAGGCAATCTATGACGCCGACACCATCAAGGCCCAACGCGGCGAAGATCGCTTCAAGCGGATCTGGTCCGAGCTGACCGCGCTGTCGTCACTGGCAACATCCGAGCAGCGTAAGCTGGCCACGACACTCACATTCTGGAGCCAAGGGGTGCAGCAAGCGACTTATGTCTCCGCCGTGGTCGTGGGCACATTCATGGTGTTCCAAGGGCAGTTCACCGTTGGCACGATCATCGCCGTGGGCATCCTGACGTCGCGCACGCTGGGGCCGTTGACACAACTCGCAGGCACACTTGCGCGGTGGTCAAACGTGAAGGCTGCGCTTGATGCGCTCGACAAAATTGCCGATGCACCGCAAGACATGGAAGAGGGGCGGACCTACTTGCGCCGCGAAACCCTGACGGGCGCGTTCGAACTGCGCGAGATGACCTATACCTACGACGAAGACGGGCAAGCCACCGTTGATGTGCCCGCCTTGAGCATTCCAGCAGGGCAGCACATCGCGATCCTCGGGGCGAACGGCTCTGGCAAATCGACGCTGCTCAAGGTGCTGTCTGGCCTGCATAAACCGACCTCGGGGCGGGTGCTGATTGACGGCGTTGATATGGGGCAGGTCATGGCACGCGATTTGCGGCGTGGTATCGGCTACCTAAGCCAAGAGGTGCGGCTTTTTGCTGGCACTTTGCGCGAAAACCTGAACCTGACGCTGCTTGAGCGCGACGATGCGCGGCTGATGGCTGCACTCGATTTTGCAGGGCTGGGACCATTCGTTAGCAACCACCCCAAGGGGCTTGATCTGGAAATCCGCGACGGTGGCGAAGGGCTTTCTATCGGGCAGCGCCAGT
The DNA here is from genome assembly GCA_937132065.1 of uncultured Loktanella sp. Classification (GTDB taxonomy): domain Bacteria; phylum Pseudomonadota; class Alphaproteobacteria; order Rhodobacterales; family Rhodobacteraceae; genus Yoonia. Next base: position 2,951 of record CAKZNT010000073.1, on the reverse strand, counting down.
CCATCGGCTGGGCGCGGCTCTGGCTGCAAGACCCCAAGGTTTGCTTGCTCGACGAGCCAACGGCCGCGCTCGATCAAACACTTGAGAACGCGCTTGTCAGCCGCCTTGAGGGCTGGCTCGAAGGGCGCACCGCAATCATCGCAACGCACCGGATGCCGATTATGCAGCTTACCGATCGCACGATGATCTTGCAAAACGGACGGCTCATCGTTGACGGGCCACGCGACCAAGTCCTCGCGCATATGCGCGACAATAAAAACAAGGCAGTAAGCTAATGGCGACCATTGATGCAGAATTCTCGGGGCGGATGCGCGGCTCGTCCATGACGATCTGGCTGGTCGGGGCAACTGTCCTGTTGTTCCTGCTCTGGGCCAAATTCGCTTGGCTCGATGAAATCGTGCGCGGCAACGGCGAAGTCGTAAGCGCCTCGCGGCCACAAATCATCCAGAACCTCGAAGGGGGCATCTTGGCCGAATTGCTGGTCTCCGAAGGGGATATCGTGCAAACAGGCGACGTCTTGGCACGGCTGCGCGGCACTGGGTTCCAAACCTCCGTGGCCGATCTGCAAGACCAGATCCTCGCCGCTGAAATCAAACGGCTGCGGCTCGAGGCCGAAATGCAAGGGGCGTTCGACTTTGAAGTGCCCGCCCAAATCGCCGCGCGTAGCCCGCATATCGTGGCCTCCGAGCGGGCACTCTTGAACGCGCGCCAATCCGATTACGTCAGCAAGGTCGAAGGGGCGCGGCGCGTCAAAGCAGAGACCAACCGCGAACTGGCCGTCATGGAAGACATGCTAGCGCGTGAAATCGTGGCACTCGTCGAAACAACCAAGGCGCGCAAAGCCAACGCTGACGCCGAAATCCGCTACAACGAAATCGTGACAGGCGCAGAACTTGATCGGGCAAGCGAATATTCCGAAACCCTGAAAGTTCTTGCACAGCTTGGGCAAAACCTGCGGATGGCCAATGACCAACTGGACCGGACCGTGATCAAATCCCCGATGCGCGGGATTGTGAACAGCCTCGGGATCACGACAATCGGTGGCGTTGTGCGCCCCGGAGAAGAAATCGCGCAGATCACGCCCCTTGGTGACGAACTCTTCGTTGAGGCGCAGATCAAAGTGGCCGATATCGCCAACGTCATTCCCGGACAAAGCGCGACAATCAAGTTTAGCGCCTATGACTATACAATCTACGGCAGCCTTTCGGGCAAGGTGCGCTTCATCTCTGCGGACACCTTCAAGGACGAGCGTCGACCAGACGTGGCGCCCCACTACAAGGTGACCTTGGCCGTTGACCTCGAAAACCTTGACGAGCGGCAGCGCCAAATCGCGATCCGTCCGGGTTTGCAAGCAGCGGTGGAATTGCACACAGGCGAAAAGACAGTGCTGCATTACCTGACCAAGCCGCTCTATCGCTCACGCGAGGCGCTGCACGAACCATAGTAGATCGGCCTGCCGTAACGTCCTTATTGATTTTAGGGCGTGCCAAGCTGCACCATCTCTCCCAAAGACAGGAGAGACACCATGATCCCGACACTACGTATCTTGATGAATATGGGCAGCTTGCAACGGCTCTTGCCGTTCTGGATCATCGGGATGATTGCGCTTGTCGGGTGGTTCTCACCGATCCTGATCCTGGCACTGGTTTACGGCGCAGTGATGCAATTCATCGTTGAATATGTGATGCATCGGTTCCTTTACCACCGTGACCCGCCAGCAGAGCAATCCGTGTTCAACACGCTCTACCGTAGCCATATCGGCCACCACGAATTCCCCAACAAACCGGAGTTTTTCACGGGCGGCGACAACTGGTATGCGCTCAAGTTCGGGCTGATCTCGGTTCTCGCACACTTCCTCGTGCTCTGGCCGGTTGTCGGGGCGTATTGGGCGCTCCTGTTTCCTGTTGTGGCAATCTTCGTCGGGTCGATCTCGGCGTTTACCTTCTACGAATACTGCCACACGCTCGCGCATCTGCGGGTTCCAAAGGGCTGGTTCGGGGAACGGGTGACGCGGTCGCATATGGCGCATCACTTTCAGGACCACGACGCGACTTTCCATGTCAGCTTCGGGATGGGCTGGATCGACACGCTCTTTGGCACGCCCCACGACAAAGCGGCGGCAAGGGCGCGGTTATGCCGGAAGGTGAGCCGCTGGCCACACCGCTCATGGTGGCGGCCGATCTTGATGGGGATTTACGAGAGGCCAAGGTGCGGCTGGCGGCCGCGCTAAGTGAGGCCGATCTGCGGCAATGGTTTAGCGGGCACTTAAAGGATGTGCCGCTTTGCGCGTGGTCAAAACGCGAGCGCATGGTGGTGGCACGGCAGCAGCTTAGGCTAGGCGCCATTGCGCTGGAAGACCGCCGCTGGGCCACGCCGCCAGAAGCGGCTGTGGCGGTGGCGATCACCGATGGCATTCGCGAAGCAATTAATATAAAGCAGGAAAAACTCGAACAGCACTTCCCCGATTTATCGTCACTTAACATTGTCTTAACCGTTGAAAAGCACCAACAAACCGCTGAAGTCACCACCCATTTCTTAGGGCAAGATTTTTCAGCCAAGGCAAGTAATGATGATCTTTATCAGTCCATCAATGAGATGGCGACTAAATTGACTAGCTTACTGCAGCGTCAAAAAGAAAAAGTTAAATCCCACTCTCATCAGAGGCCTAGGATTCAAGAAGAAACTGTAGAAGAAGACCTTCCTGACGAGTTATAATAAAGTAATACCCAAGGGCGGCCTCCACCGCCCTATTTTTTCTCTAAACAGTAAAGTACTGGCCCATTTTTAACACGGGGGCACGCTTATAGAACTACTCGACTACTGCACTTATTGCCACACCCACCTACTAACTCCCACGGCACAAACCCTCACAGCAGCCAAGGCATCAACTTTCTATACTCAACCGGTAGGTCGCCTAAACAGATACCCACAATTACTGTGGATAACTATGC